>JBKCTT010000200.1:0-15837 GCA_046318795.1 Pirellula sp. | reverse complement strand
AACGTGCGTCTGGTATGCGTGACCAACATCTGTTGCCCGCAACATTCGAGAGTCGAGATTCTAGGTCTCATGGCGCACCGCCCCCCATCCCCCCCTGCGTACGGCAGGACAGATCAAAACTTCTGGACGGTCGGACTCTCTGTAGAACGCACTCGGCTTTTTGACATCCCCTTTGGAAAACCCTCTGTTTTTTGGGACCCGCTTGAGAGGGCGCCATTGGTTCTCTAACGTCCATTCTACGCCCTCCCTCGAACAATACGACACAACCATCTGAACGCTTCCAATGCGATGCTGGCGGCTTTCTGTGGCTCGTTAAGAATCAAGGCGAGCAGGAGTGTTATTTCGGAAGTGCTCATGGCTTGCCGACCTTTATGTTTGCGTTGACGATTTCCGCAGCTTCTCGCAATCGATAGCGTGCTGCATAAAATAGGATGCCCCGTGCAATCGTCGCCGCTGTTGCGTGATCGCGTCCTAAAATCAATCTGTGACCTTGGCTAATCCAACTGCAGAAGGACGCCATAACTTGCTTTGACGTCAACTTGCTTCGCCACTGTCCTAACTCGAAGTCCCCCCAGCTCGCCTCAATAACTACGGCCGACACTGACCAACCACGCAGCCGGTCAAGCTCTCGCTGGAATCGCTCACGTTCAGAACCACAGCAACCAACGAAGTCGGCAAGCGATTTCCGCTCAATGGCAACAACTGATTCGAGACCGCGCACCGAGTAGTCAGCAACACTCAGTCCATCGATTACCACGCGGCATGGTTCCATATCCCAGGGGTCTTGCTCCCTCGTGTCGATAACCACCGTTAAGTCCTCAATCTTCAACTCTGGCATGATTCCCCCTCCCTAGGCGGTAAATTCGAAAAGTGCGAAAAACATTGGGTTTTTTGAAATTGCCCCTAGTTGCCCCTAGTTACCCCGGTTGCTCTATGGAAAACCGTTTCTATAGGAAAAGCGGGCAAACTGGTGGCAACTGGTGGCAAACTGACTTTTGACCTAGTAGGAATCATCTCCTGGTAGACCAACTCCGTGATATAAAGTCTGCTTGCGAAACTCACCCGCGTTAGGCTTATCCTTGACGAATCGTTCCGCCATCTTGAGACCAAAAGAGGTCCGTGTTGCCTTACCACCCCATCGTTGGAACTCGTTAAAAAGTTTGTTCGCCGGTGCCATTACTGATGGACCAACCACGCAACATTCGTCAACAAAAGACGCGACCTCATCAGAGTCTTGGCGGTAAAGCTTGGTTGCATCGCTTACGACACTCGGTTCTTGCAATCCATGCTCCTGATAATCCAAGAATCCACCGATTACCCAATTCAAGATTCCAGGTCCCTCCTCGCGTGCGAGCACTTCGTCATAGTTCGCAATCGGTGCAACTTTCTGTCTAAGGTCAACCGTGAAGGGAATCAACTTGATTCGGCGCCAAATGCCTTCATCGGTGCCAGCGATTTTCGGCAAGTGGTTCGATGACAGCCAAAACGTGTGGCTTCTGTCGAATGACCAAAAATCCTCATGCATCCGCCTAGCTGTGATTGTGCTATCGCCGGTCAACTCCTTAACTCGCGACTCTCGCAATCGACTATCTTGGTCCGGCTCAGATATCGGAACGAATCGCTTTTGATACAACGCTGCTTTTTCTGTTGGGTGACTGTGTTTCTCACCGAGCAGAAGCGAATCATTGGCAAGAAATCCATAGTCACCGACTACGCGGAGCACAGCATTCCACACTGTTGACTTGCCATTGGCACCTGATCCATAGCAGATCGGCAAAATATGCTCACCACACAAGCCAGATATCGAGTAGCCAATCAACTGGCGAACATAGCGAACCAGGGAATTATCGTCTCCGAAAATCAACTGGACCGCTGCTTTCCATCTTGGGCAATCAGCAGCTTCGTCATATTTGACTTCTGCCAACTGTGTCATCAAGTCGTCTGGATTATGCTCACGCAACATTCCAGTGGACAAATCAACCGTTCCATTCTTGACGTTAAATAGCAGCTTACCCCGGTTCAACTCTTTGTAACTTATCGAGACTCTTTCATCCGATTGTGAAAGCGATACAAAGTTGATGATTCCTCGCGAGCCATTAGCATGTCGAACAAAGGTAACGATCTTGTTCAACTCATCATCTGGCAATCGCTTTAAGCTACCAGCCAATTGATCCATAAGCATGTCGCCGAATCGCCTAGCTTCTCGCGTGACTAGGTTTTCACTTGCATCATGCAACCATCGTGATCCATCCCAATAAAGCCATCGATTCCACTCACGAACATATCGAAACTTTCCACCATGCACGTCGATAAACATGGTGGCTAGCGTGTTTTCCGTCCGGCTGTCCGGTGTGATCAATTGAGCAATCAGACTACCATCATTCCTTAGACTCACTTGCCGACCTCCTTAAATGCGTGCTCTACTCGATTGAGCGATTTGAGTAATCCCATCTCGTAATCGCGAATGGCAATGTCTGCCACTGATATGTCGCGTATGTTATGAAAGCCAACGGGGTGACTCTCGTAAATGGTTCGCCAGTTGTACGGCAACTTCTGTGCAATCAGTTGCTCTAGTGCTAACTCGCATTCTTGCGTCAGATAGAATGGCACCTGCACCGCCTTGACAACCACTGGCGAATCGGCAAAAAATCGAATGAACTTGTCGCCCTCGACGACAGAGAGCACGTTAATAGGCTTGCTCATGCTGCACCTCCTTCAGAAACTCCTTACGTGCTTGCTCCGTTGCCTGAAGCCATGCCTTTCGTAAATCATCTAATCCAGCAGAAGGACCAGCACTAGCTTGCTTGCGTTTTTCCGCAGCTTGTTGTTTAGTCAGTCGCTTTTGCGCGAGGGGTTTTTCCTTAACCGCCTGACGAACTGCATCAGTCCCTTTGCTGACGATCTCTGTCTGTTGATCCTTGTCTGGTACTGCCTTGACAAGTTCGGAAGCGACTGAGACAGGTAATGATCCTTGCTCGACGGCTTGCTGTACTTCGACGGCACCTTTGGCGATTACATTCTTGGCCCGCTTAACGGATGCAGGCGAAACTTTCATTTGCGATGCCGCATCCTCGTTAGACTTCGGTTCAATTGATCTGAGGTCTGTCCTGGCACCTTGCTTCATGGTCGCTACCTTAGCGGCAACCATTGCCCTCTGACTCTCTGTCAAATGTCTTCGGTGCAAGTTGTGGCTAAGCACGTATGCGACTGGATCAAACTTGTCATCGTCTTCAATTTCGCAAAACGTCATTTCAATACCTAGCTCTTGGCAAGCTTTGTATCGATTGCGACCGTCTAGAACCTGACCTCGATAGAGCGTTCCCCATTCCTTGACGCCGTAAGTCTCGATGTCCTTTTTGAAATCAGCAAACTCTCGATCTCCCATCATTGGGAAAATCGCTGCCGCTTCGTGAATTGGATACTGATGCTTATTCGTGCTTGTCTTGTTGGCTCCATTGCCTACCATATAAATACTCCTTCAACGGATAACATAAGAATGAGCGAAACAGCCTGCGGAAACGCGGGCTGATTTCGTATCAAGCCCTAGGAAAAAAAGGTGGGTTCTGTTGCAGCCGTTTTTCGCTGACGTTTGGCCGGTCGCTCCATGCTTGCTGGATGTCGACGCGACAAAAGAAAGCGTCCTAAGTCACTCTCGGGAATCCTCCATCGCGGTTTCTTGGCGTCCTTGCTTCTCGCGACATTTACCGCGACTATCTCACCCGCGTGGATTAAGCCCACCACGCCATCATCAGAGATACCCAACAGCTCCGCAGCCTCTTGAGCGGAGTAGTGTTTTTCGACCTGCATAAACTTATCTCCCATGTGCAACTATATGTTCAAAACCGATGTTCAAGTTTTGCATGGGTATATGTTTGGGTCGAAGGCTACCAGTGTTTTGGTAGACCTGACGGCATGGTTTTTAGCTTGCTTCCGTTCTGTTTTCCTGCGAAGAATTTTCAATAAAAAAAGGCCTACCAGTGTTTTGGTAGACCTTTTGGTAGGGTCAACAAGTTGCTGTTTTGGGGATTTAGTGGTTCTCAGGCCTTGTGAGCCATTTACGTAACTGAGCTATCGTTGTTTTGTCGTTCCTATCAAGAGTCTTTTTGTAGGCCTCCGCTGCTTTGCCGTAGGTCTTTTCACTGTCGGCCAGCTTCGGATTCGCCTTTCGCTCACGGTAAAGCTCGGTAAGGCCTGGATACTTGGACCGAGCGACAGTGTTGCTCGATGTTTTTGACGCAAAATGTTCATAAAGTGCTATTTGCCGAACTGCAATAGCAAGAGCGTTGATTTCCTGCCTAGCTCGCATCAAGAATTGCTGTGGCTCGCAATCTCCATTCAATGCCTCAAACAAGCAACCGCAGCTCTCCATAGGTCGATTCATCGCAATACCAGTTTCCACTGCCGTTGCGATGTCAGCCTGGAGACTTTCGCAGTAACGCTCGTTACCAACCTGCATTGCAAAGATGATTTCCGCCCCCTGTAGGCGAATGTAAAGCATGTCCAGCCATTCCGCGATTTGCTCAAGGCCATCGATTTCTTTTGGTGTCAAACTGTCGCTCATTGCGCCACCTCATCGTCTGCAATCTCGATGGGGAGCAACCATTGACGGACAGCCTCAACTGCCTCTCTGAGTCGGTTATCAGATACGCGTTGCCTATAACGAGCACTCATATCTCTTTCGCTCGGAATGTGGCCCATAATCGCTTGGACAGCCACTAGGTCGCCAGACTCCTCTGCTTGTGTCTGAAACGTCCTGCGAAGCGAATGGAAGCCCCTGCCGTCCTGTATGCCGACCTTTTTGAGAGTCTGCCTGAAATACCCTGTGACGCGCCAACCCGTTCTAGAATCGTCGGTAAAGTCCTGCCCTCGCGACGAGATAAAGAAAAGCTCTGAATCGGTTTCAGGCCTAGCGTCAATCACTACTTGCAACGCTGCAATCGTTTCTGGCCATAGTGGTATCCTGCGATGGGTCGCTGTTTTTGCTCTTGGATAATCCAGCCACCCGCTTTTCAGGTCGACAGCCTTTAGCGGCAGGTCGGCAATATCAGAGTTTCCTAAGCCCCCTTGAAGTCCCAAGAATATCATGGCTCTCGTTATGGGAGTCGCTACCTGTAGCAGTCGGCGTATTTCGTCCGCTGTGAAGTCCATTGCCCCCCGTTCCAGTCTATGCTGCCTCATGGCTTTAGCAGACGGTTTAGAAAAGCTCTGGCCGTAACGGATAGGCTTGTCTAAATAGCCGCTCTCATATGCCCATTTGAGCATAGAGCGGACTTGCTGAATCCGTTTGGATATGCCGTTGACTCCGTAACGCTGGGCTAGCTTCGCTCTGACTTTGCCCAACGCGGCCGCATCGATGTTTTCGGCGATAGCTTGCTTGTCGATTACCTTTAGAACTAACTCGCAAACCGAGTGGTATTCGTCAAACATCCGTTGCGACAGTTCACCGGAATCCAGCCGCTCTTTTTTGAATGCACAAAACGCATTGCAAATGTCCAAAAGGGTACAGCCCTCAGACTGTACACTTTTTGGAGTACCAAAGGGATCGTCCTTGCAAGCGAACCATTGTTCCAGCGATTTCTGCCCAGTGGGATCGTCGGAATAGCTTAGGAAATATTTACGACGGCCACCGATGGTTTTGTACCAGTAGCCCCTGCCCTTGTGAAAAGAAAGCGTCTCCGTTTTTCGGGGTCGCTTTGCTGCCGATTTGCGGTTAGAATCCGCCATAGACTCACCTTTTGCGTTGAACTGTGGATGGTGGGTTAGCTCCCGAGTCGTTACCGCGACAGAGGAGCACCTTTTTTGGTGCCAGAAACACCCAAAAGGGTACAGAAAAGGGTACAAACTTTTCTGCCGTCGGTCAAGCTCTCGACGTTAAACGCATGTTCACCAATGAAAACATTGGGAAAATGCAAACCTGGATGGGTGGCAGAGCGGTTTAATGCACCGGTCTTGAAAACCGGAGTAGTCGTAAGGCTACCGTGGGTTCGAATCCCTCCCCATCCGTTGGATATTCCCAAGGTTTCCTTGGGTTTTTGCGTTTTGACCAATGTTTTCCTTGGTCATTTGCTCATCGCTGCGTATTGTTGCCGACTCTTGCAGCGTCGGTTTGTGGTCCAACAGCGTCGGTTTTCGCGTCGGTAAAATCGAGCCGTTCTCGGTCTTTGCTCGGTGTATGTCGTCATCGGTGACAAGTAGGTAACTGCGTTGAGCCACCTTGGGAGGATTTCCCAGCCAAGCGCAAACTACGTGAATTGGGAATTGTCGCTCAAGCTCAGTTTGACGGCTTGCTCGCATCGAGTGGAACAACCGAGCCCAAGGGGTGATCTTTGCCTTTTTGAGTCGCTTTAGAAACTGAGTTCGGAGGTTTGCATTCTTCCAGCCTTCCCCGGTATTGGCGGCGTCTCGGTAAGCTTGCTTGTCGATTACGAACGTGTCCCCCTTTGGGTAGTACCCTTGCGTCTCGGTGATCTCGTTGAATAAAGCTTCCAGCACTTCCCGCAGCTCTGGGAACAGCGGACATACGCGAACAGCTCGGCCCTCGTGGTGTTCAAGCTTTGGAACGGGGATATGCAACATACCCTTTTCGAAATCAACGTCAGACCATTTGAGGGAAAGCGTCTCGGAGGGGCAGCGTAAACCACCAAAACGGCTTAATGCAACAATCGCTTTCCAAGTTGCGTCGAGATGCTCGTTAAGTGCGGTAATCCGAGAAGCCTTCGACCCTAACAACGATGGTTTCCTTTGTTGGTTCGCCTTTAACCAGCAGTTGCACCGATCTTTTGGATAAGAACAAGCCGTTGCGCCCACGTCCGGAAAGTACTTTGGAGCGTGTCCCGTCCTGGTCCTTCTTCCCATCGATGGAACAGCAAGCCCAATTGACGATTTGGAAATCGTTGTTCTCGAATCGGTAAATCGGAGAAATGAACATTTCCGCTTTCGAACGCCTACTTTGGTATTGAGCCAACATTATCTTAAAGCGGCTGGTGAAGTGTCTCAATCTCAGGCTTGCATCGCTGCGCGAAGACTCGCGAATGCATGGCGCAATTGCCTACATGACGATAATCGCAAGCGATAGTACCCCATGCTGTGTTTGCCACCTGTTGAATGACAAAAATAGCCGGGTCGTCAACAGCAAAAATCATCCGATACGAAGCTACCAAGCAACCAACTTATGGTCCTCTATCGTGTTAAAAATGAATGCTTCAAAACGAACATTCGACTCCAGTGCAGATTTTGTGCATTCAATCGCTGACCACAGGGTAGAGCGGCAAGGTAAAAGTGATCATTTTTCAAGAAGTAAAAAATTCCTTAAAAAAACTTGACGCAGTTCCGCGAGACCTTACACTCAAGGCTCAAACAAATCATTTTCTGCCTTGCCCACGGAGTTACGCCAAATGTTTTGTGGATGCACGCTACGGCCTCAATTGTGCTCAGTACTTTGCACACCGACGATTCGCTTGGTTTCGCAAATTCTAGTTATTGTTTGCTTGCTAAATGCCCACAGTAATTTTTGTCTCGCCATCGACGACGGGGTGGTGCTGAAAGACAGCGAGGTGTCCGTGGGACTTGAGGAGTCTATCGTCGGCAATGAAGCTATCACAATTGGAATCCTCGATATTGGCAAAATTAATGCCGGAGATGAGTATCGAGCAAATCTTCGATTGATCAATAAGACATCGCATGAATTGTCATTCAAAAGCGTACGGCCAAGCTGTACGTGCGCATCGTTCAAATTAATCGCTGAAGACATTCTGCCAGGCAACCACTCTAGCTCGCCAGCAGAAATTGTAGTCAAAACGCCGCATATTAAGGTTCAAAATGCGGTTATCGGCGAGATTAGCATTTTTGGAGACGACTCAAAGAACCCAATTGCTTTATTGAAGATCAAAGGCACATTATCTCGACCGGTATTCGTTCAGCAAGAATCTTTGTCGATTACGCTCGATTCATCGAAAAAATTTAATAAAACTCTCCCGATCTTAGTCGATCCAACCGTAAATGCGGACGAGGTTTTACTTTCGGTTTCTTCCGCGAATTTCACAGTTGCCATGATAGAAGACGGCGAGCATCAGAAGCAAATCACAATCTCAGGGAATGGAGATGTTGCGCTATCAGAAAGATCGCTAGTTGTTGGATTGAAATATACGGATGAACATTGGAAAATAAACGACAAGTTGATAGTGAATTTTTTAGATGCTCAGGCTCTCAAAATCATTCCCATGCGTCCCGCTGTTTCGAGCGGAACGGTGGTGTTCAAAGTCTATCGTCGAGGAGGGAATGAAGTAAGCGGGCTAAAGGCTACAACTTTGGCTGGCGTAGAACTTGAAGTCAGTGTCCGTACGATTACACGCGGTCTGAGCGAGTTGGAAATTAAGATTCCACCTGATTTCAAAGAAGCCTCGATAAAGCTTATCGGGGAGTCAATAAGTACAGTCGTTGATTTAGATTTGTAATTTGTTTCAAGGGAGATGTATATGAGATTTGCATTAATGACGTTTGTATCTTTTTGTTTATTTTTACAAGGCCAAGTGTTGGCGCAGGGAGGTGGAACTGTCGGCGGGCCCGGTGAAGATCCAGCGCCAGTTTGTTACAGGAACGACGAATACGACTGTGCAAATATACTAACTTCCCTTATTAACGATTATAAACAGCCGCTTCTGAGAGGGTGCGGTCCTTGCTACATTAAGCCAAACGTCACCCCTCAGCAATACGTATGTCCTGTCGCTGACTTAAATGGGATTTATACACATCCAAGTTCCCATCCAAACTTCGCTACGAAATACCCGTGGGTCAAACCCAGTCCAAGTAGTGGAAAAAAGGCATTCACGGAAGGGAATGAAGTGACGTGCGGCGAGATATATTCCTGCTCTAGCGTCTGTTATGAAGTTAACGGGGAGTATTTTTGTGAAAGAAGTCTTGTTGGGCCCTATAAAGTCAAAACTCGACAAAATTCGGGCGACAATTGCGCCGATTGAGGTCGGGAAATCGATCCGCTTTTGCTTTGAAATCGATTTCTTGTGATTATTGCATTTCGTAAGTAATGGGGCAAAGTAATGAATTGCTTTTTGGTTAAAACAGTTTTGGTATCCCTGGTTCTGTTTTGCGATTACTCGCATGCCAATGCCGACCCTAATTGCGCCGAAGCAATTTTGAAGTCGTTAGACTGGGGGCAAGGAATTGGCGGACACCATCTTCGGATGACGACAACCGTGACCGCAGGGACTACGAAGGCACCCGACAGCAAAGGGACGGAGACCCATCGGGATTCGATACAGATTTCAGATGCATTATTTGATGCAAAACTTGGTAAGTATCGAATAGCAACTGTTCAGGGGCTTAGCTCGTTAATGATCAGAAGCGACTCAGAGGTTGTGAATGAAGAGGGCGATTTTGGGTATTTTGCTCTTGGAAATCAAGAGGAATTTGTTCTTCGCATGCTGAATGGCCCCAAAACCGTTCTTGAGGACGATTCTCCAAGACCGTATTTTGACGGCCTCCAGTTGACAATGATGCAGAACAGCATCCGGCTGTTTCCACTTTCGTTGTTATGCTCTCAAGAAATGCCTGATCAATCAACTCTCGAAATGATTGATTTTATTGTTGAGAGTGGCGACGAAAGCAACGTGAAATCGTCGGATGAGAAAACCGAAGATGGACGAGAGGTTCGTGTCTTTAGGGTAAAACGACCCTTTAAAGCAAAAGAGCCAGGGGCTTGTTGCTACAGGATAATTGTTGCGCTCGACGGCGTGGGGAAAGGTCTGGTAGCTGAGGTCCATGAAGGGTATATGAAACCAGAAGAACTCTCAGCCGATTATGTCTCTGAATCTCAATTGAAACCTAGGCAGATTATCTCGACCTACACTAAGTGGATGGAGCTTGATTCCGAATCAGGTAAAAAGTGCATTGTTCCGGCGAGCATTGAAAAGAAGAAGATGATTAAGGATGCGGGAGCGAGCTTTCTTAACAAGCAGACAACGGAGTTTAGGTGGCAACCGTTAGGCGATGTGAAGGAAGGAGAATATTCGTTCGAAAGATGTAACGAAGTAGCGATAGAGCTTAGAAGAAGTATCGACAACTACTTGCGACGATAGTCGGTCCTCGAGTCATAGTTTGGCTTGGAGCCAATTTTAAATGCTCGAGCAGTCTTTTGAGGCCCCCCCTGCTAAATTGCCGTTGATGACCATGTGAGCTTTGTATGGTCTGATTTAACATGTCACAGCAAGTAAAAATTCTGAACCGCAATTCCAAATACGACAAGACGATCGTTGATCCAGATGGCATGATCGTTGTGCACGAGCCGATTCCGGTTGTGATGGGACAGACGTTTGCATCGGAAAGAATCCGGCATCCAGGCCGACGTTGATGGCACTTTCGTCGACATTGAGCTAAGCACGTCAGTCCATTGCATGTAGCCAGCCGTTACGGTTGCAACAGTGGAAATCGAGTTCGGAAATGGTTTTGAGATCACAACGCGATGCGAGCTCGTTCGTGTCGCATTGGTCCCGCCAGATCAGACAGATACAGATCCAATTTCTTCCTAATCGCGGTGCGATCAACCTTTTCCATTCGTCTAGTTAAGTGACCAGTTCACCAACTAACGAGGGAAAGCATGAGTGCTATCGAGATTCGAAACGTAGGGCCGATTTCGGCCATGGATATTGATCTATCAGATCACGAGCCTGGTGGAGTCCGCATTCTTCGCGGTACCTCGGGGACCGGCAAAACAACCGTCCTGAATGTGCTCCAGGCATTGGTCGGGGATAACGTCTACTGCTTTTCAGCCCGGTGCACGCGTGGGGCCCCTTTTTAGCGATCCCGTTGATAATTACCTACCGTTCAGGAAAGTCCGCCGAGCCTCGCGATTTTGCCCTTGGTCGCTTCGGAAAAGGATGGCCAAGCTTCGATCAATGCGGCTAATCGGGGGTCCATTTCCCCTGCCTCATTGTTAGGCATCTGCCTGCCGTGCTTCGGGTTGTGCTTCGGGTCGGTTGAGAAGTGTTGATTTCCCTGGGAATTTGATGCTAATTCGAATCCCTCCCCATCCGTTGGATATTCCCAAGGTTTCCTTGGGTTTTTGCGTTTTGACCAATGTTTTCCTTGGTCATTTGCTCATCGCTGCGTATTGTTGCCGACTTTTGCAGCGACGGTTTTATCGCTCGTTTATCGCTCAACAGCGTCGGTTTTCGCGTCGGTAAAATCGACGCTGGTTACGGTCTTCGCTCGGTGCAGGTCTTCCTCAGTGACTAGTAGACAACTGCATTGAGCCAACATTTGGGATTTCCTAGACGACAGCGTGTCTCGTCGATTGGGAGTTGTATCGGTGTAGCATGATCATGGCAGCTAGCCTATCGCCCAATAAGTGTTTTTGGGGCTCGTTTTTCGATCAAGAATCAGCATTCGAGGATTGCAATTTTTTCCTGTTTCTGCGTCGCGGTAATGTCACTTCTCGTATGACTTGAGTGCACGTCGTATGTCTATTTTTTACTGGCTGAATGAGAGGTCATTACAGCCCATTAAACATTCAATTTTGAATTGTCCGATAGCTGGCAAGAGTTAAACGCCTCGCGTTTTGTCTTGTAAACTACAAAACAAGAAGAGCTGTTTTGATAGTTGTCTCATGCGGGCTAAGATGGTTGAATAAAACAGGAGATTATCGTAAACTTCTTTTGGTGTTTTGGTCAACCAATTTAACACTTCGAAAGGAACCTACACGCTCAATGACTCCGTACCAGAGCCAATACTGGGCACATTTGCTCACACTCAAAGGTGCTGGCGGAAGCATTGAGAATTTGACTCGTTCGATCTCAAACGCTCGTGTAGATCTAAATCCGCATCAAGTAGATGCGGCTCTCTTCGCTCTACGCTCACCCCTGTCCAAAGGAGCGATCCTAGCGGATGAAGTCGGGCTCGGAAAAACCATCGAAGCGGGTATTGTCCTATCTCAACGTTGGGCTGAGCGAAAGCGAAGAATCCTTCTAATAGTCCCTGCAACGCTTCGCAAACAATGGCAACAAGAACTCGACGACAAGTTCTACTTACCTTCCACCGTTCTGGACGGAGCGTCCTTTAATCGACTGCGTGCCCAAGGACAAGCAAACCCATTCATGCAGGAAGACAAGATCGTCATCTGCTCCTACCACTTTGTTTCCGCCAAAGCGGCTAGCGTTCATGGCGTTCCGTGGGATCTGGTCGTAATCGACGAAGCACATCGGCTGCGAAACGTCTTCAAGCCACAAAACCGAATGGCTCGACGTATTGCGGATGCTATTGGACCCGCTCACAAACTCTTACTAACAGCGACTCCATTACAAAACTCCCTGATGGAGTTGTATGGCTTGGTTAGCCTCATCGATGAGCATGTTTTCGGTGACGCTGCTTCCTTCCGAGACCAATTCGTGAAATCGGCAAACGACGCCGAACGAAACTCGCAACTCAGGAGTCGTTTGAATTCGATCTGCATTCGCACACTCCGGCAACAAGTCATTGAATACGTGCCTTACACCAAACGTATTCCCATCACGCAAGACTTTACACCAAGCGATGACGAACATCGTTTATACGAATCCGTATCGGCATTTCTACAGCGAGAGAACTTGGTCTCCCTACCTGCCAGCCAACGTCATTTAATCACCCTTGTTTTAAGAAAACTGCTTGCCTCCTCGACCTTTGCTATCGCTGGAACATTACAAGGGCTTGTAAAGCGACTTCGAAACATACAACAAAGCCAGACTATCCAGCCCTCAAGGTCTGGGGCAACCGTTACCATTGATTTCGATACTGAGTCCCTTTTAATAGACCAGTCCGATTTCGAGCCCATCTTGGAACTTCAAGAGGAATGGGAATCCGATGAATCCGCAGAGCCTCCAATCGAACCCCAAACCGAACCCGCTCCAGAAATGGAGTTGCGGCGTGAAGAACCAACCCCGAAAGCCGGGCAAATTGATCCAGTCGCCCTTGAAGACGAACTCCAAGAGCTATTAGGATTTTCCGAGCTAGCGAGTCGCATCACCACGAATGCAAAAGGGGAGGCATTACTCCCAGCACTAGAGATTGCTTTCAACCGTGCAAGTCAATTGGGTGCAGAACGTAAAGCCGTCATCTTTACCGAAAGCCGCAGAACACAAACCTACTTGTTTGATCTATTGTCATCTCACGGCTACGCCGGTCAGCTTGTTTTAATGAACGGCTCGAACACCGATCCCTTGTCCAAACAAATCTACGAGGACTGGATCAAGCGGCATGCTGGTCAGGAATGTGTCAGTGGCTCCAAGCCTGTTGATATCAAAGCCGCCATCGTGGAAGAGTTCAAAGAACGGGCATCGATCCTCATCGCAACCGAAGCGGCTGCCGAAGGAGTCAATTTGCAGTTCTGTTCCTTGGTCGTGAACTTTGACCTACCTTGGAATCCGCAACGCATTGAACAACGCATTGGTCGCTGTCATCGTTACGGACAAAAGCATGATGTTGTTGTCGTAAACTTCCTGAATCGAAGAAACGAAGCGGACGAGCGAGTCTTTGAGTTGCTAAGCGAAAAGTTTCAGTTGTTTGATGGTGTGTTTGGTGCGAGTGATCAAGTCCTCGGAGCATTGGAGTCTGGTGTCGATATCGAACGTCGTATCGCTGCCGTTTATCAAACATGCCGAACGCCGACCGAGATTACGGCTGCATTCGATCAACTGCAATCCGAACTGGATGACCAAATCCAAGTCCGCATGGACGATACCCGGCAAGTACTCTTAGAAAACTTCGACGAAGAGGTAGCATCCCGGCTTCGTGTCCACCGAGATAAAACACTGGAGAGCCTCGGAGAACGTGAACGCTGGCTGTTCAATCTCACCCGTTGTGAACTCAACGGAGACGCTTCGTTTGATTCCGATGAGCCTCGATTTTACTACAATGGTTCGCTTGCTCAGCGAGGTCATTATCACTTCGACTGGAAAAAGGCGAACGAAAATGGAGATGCCTTTTATCGATTGGGTCATCCACTTGCCTCGGCTCTTGTGGAGCGAGCCATTCAGCGGAACCTTAAATCCGTCTGCATCACTTTCGACTACGCAGCCTATGGATCTGTCGTAAGCCTACTGGAACCCTTTATTGGTAAATCGGGATGGCTGGAGTTATCCAAGCTTACAATCTCCTCGCTTGACACTGAGGAGTTTATCGTACTGACAGGCATGTCAGACGATGCGGTGGTTTTGGATGCCGAGATTTGTGCCAAACTACTTTCCCTGCCAGCCAAGGTTTCGGGAGAGCCAATCGGTCAGATTCCTGATTTTTCTTCGAATCGATCCGCAGAAGTGACCAAACGTGTCAAAGAGGTCGAGCAACGTAATATGAAGCACTTTGACGAAGAGGTGCTGAAGCTAGACCATTGGTCGGACGATCTCAAGCAAGGACTGGAACGGGAGATAAAGGAGCTCGACAAAGAGATCCGAGAGGCTCGCAAGACCGCCTCGTTGGCTGGCTCGTTAGCAGATAAACTCGAAGCTCAGAAGAACATTAAGACGTTGGAATCCAATCGCAAAGAAAGACGCAAGAGGCTCTACGAAGCTCAGGACGAGATCGATAGTCGGCGTGATGAACTGATTCAGCAGATTGAGGGTCAGCTTCAGCAGCAACAATCGCTTTCGCCGCTATTCGCCATTCGCTGGACCTTGGAGGACTGCAAATGACGCTCGGAGGTGTCGATAAACCACGAATCGAACGAATCACACGAATGAAGAGATCGAATTCTATGCTCGCTATCGTTCGAGTTGCTGCCCAAAGCCTAAACCGTGGAAAATTCGGCTTAAACTACATGTATGACTCGAGTAACGGACAATCTGCCAGTGGTTCTCGACCGATTCCTCTTGATTTTTGTCAAGACACAACCGATAATGAAATTATCACACCTGTCCCACCTCTCCCGCTTGTCGGTGAAGTGCATCTTGGACAGGTTTTTTTATGCCCTGACGGCAATTTGCCCCGTCGAGGAGGTCACCGTGAGTAGTGGTCCTCCGCCTAAGGTTCTATACAACAAACCTTGGCTGTCTGTTGCTGATCAAGTAAAGAAGCTCGAATCTCGCGGGTTACAAGTCGTGGATCGTGCTGGTGCTGAGGTATTTCTGCGGCACGTCAACTATTACCGATTCACGGGGTACTGTCTAGCGTTCGAAAACCCACGACACTCTTTTCCGGTTGGTGTAACCTTCGGTCACATTCAAGCATCGTGCAAATTCGATGCAGCATTGCGAGATTTGTTCAATGAAGCTCTCGAAGTCGTAGAGATCGATCTGCGAACTGTAGTGGCTTATTATTTTGGTCAAAGATATGGAGCTTTCGGTCATACAAACCCGATGAACTTTCACCGTCAATTTGACATGAAGATCTTCCACAGCGATTGGCTGACGGAAATCGGAAAGGAAGCAAGTCGGTCTAAAGAGCTTTTCGTGAAGCATTTTGAAACTAAGTATTCTCAGTACCCAGACTTGCCGGTTTGGGTAGCCACTGAGATTATGACGTTCGGTAGCTTGGCACGAATGATCCGTGCGATGCAGAAATCCGATCGCCAAAATATTTCATCCGAGTATGGAATTGCGGCAAAGGTGCTTTTTTCTTTGGTATTGCATTTGAACTATGTTCGGAATCTGTGTGCTCACCACTGTCGATTGTGGGATCGAGCCTGGTCCGTCAAGTCAGATCTGCCTCATGAGCCTGATTTCCAGAATGCGAATGCCGTGTCAAATCAAAGGCTCTTCTCATCGTTGCTTCTGATGCGAAAGCTGATGTTGCGAAGCCCAGACCTGAAGTCAGAAGCCGATGCGTGGCGAGATCGAGTCACTCAACTACTGAAAAACC
>JBKCTT010000199.1:0-39802 GCA_046318795.1 Pirellula sp. | reverse complement strand
TTGCCTAGCCCAGGCAGAAGGCCTGGGAATTGAGAAAACGATGATGTTAGGGCCAAAGGTCCGGCCGTTTAGGATGGCTCGGATCTCAGCATGGGAACAAACGGTCTGGCCGTTGGCCCTTGAAAAATCTTGGTGAATCGCGGTCCAGGCCCTCCAGGCCTGGCTAGGTAAACGAACTGGGCTTTGCCCCTAAATCCAAAAAATCGCAACTTCAAAACTTACGCTTCGGGTTGTGATTCGACCTCGCTTCATGACTCGTTTAAATCCACAGGTTATTTACTACAACCGGCTAGCGGCCATTTCAAAATACCTTTTCTACCCCCCAGTTGGAGATTCCTATATGAAAAAGAAATCACACGTAACAAAACTTTTGAAACACAACATGCTGGCTGCGATGTTGATCGCAGCTTGCCCGAGTATTAGCTACGCGCAAGAATCAACAACAACCTCCGCAGATGAGATCTTCAACCGCGAGGGTGCGTGGGAGTACAGTCGGGGTCTTGCTCGTCGAACCGTCACGCTAGCTCCGAAAACGGAACAAAAACCTGCACTTTCTATTCGATTCATTCCCGATCCCTTTAACGCCAAACCAGGTAATGCCGCGATCTACTACCTCAAAGCAGGCGGTTTTTTCGAGCAGCAAGCTGCAATGCAGGCCAAGCGAAAATTTGAGGAGGATTCCCGTTCGGCTGCAGGTAATGCGGAGTACGCCCCTTATGTTTGGCTCGATACCGAACTGAAAGATCTACCAATCGAGAAGGTAAAAGAGTATTTGGTCTATACCTCTTTCCAACCTCTTTTTCTCGAAGAGGCTGCAGCCCGGTTGTTTTGCGATTTTGATCGCCAGATAAAGACCGTTGACAATCCTGTTGGCTATTTGTTGCCAGAAGTTCAGGTAATTCGCGATGTTGCCCGGATGCAGGCCATGAGATTCTTAGTGGCGATGGCGGAAAACAGAACGGACGACGCCATCAAAATTCTCGGGCAAATGATCTCCATGGGGCCGCACTTTTGCCAAGAGCCCTTTTTGGTATCGAATCTCGTTGGGACCGCGTGTGTAAACATCGGTTTGCAACAAGCGTACTATCTTCCCGAGCATCCTGATGCACCGAACCTATATTGGGCCATAGCTCAATTGCCTAATCCATTTATCAATCTAGAACAATCGCTAGCGTATGAGCGTGAGTTTTTGTTTGAGCAGGTGAAAGTGTTACGCGAAGTCGACGATATTCCAAAACCAGACGGATACTGGAGTGAATTCATCGATCGGTTTACTGCTTCTATAAAGGGTGTCGGCTCTCCATTTGACGAGCTTGAAAAGTTAGGGAAAGCGGGAATAACGCTTGCCATCGGGGCTAACATTCCCAAAGCTCGCGAGTACTTGATTGAGATCGAAGGCATGAGCAAAGAAACACTAGATAAGTTGCCAAATGCTCAGATCTTCTTTCTTGCTATGCGGCGATTTTATGAACGCTATCGCGATGAGGAATTCAAGTATAGCTTTCTGCCTGAACATGCACGCAATAAGAACAATTCAGCGTCGACCGAATTTGGTGAGTTGATAAAGCGATACGGAGTATTCACAATTCCTACATCTACGTTTCTTCCTGCAGTACAAGCGGCACAGGCGGCTTCACAAAGAACTCAACAGCAACTAGCAATGTGGCAGACAATAGAATCAATTCGTCACCATTTGGCAACGCACGATAACAAGCTCCCGGCCACACTTGCGGAACTCGAACTACCGGCACCATACGATCCACTCACCAACGAGCCGTTTGATTATACGGTACACACTGCAGGTGCAACTCTTAAGGGTGCTGCCAATCCTGGTTTGCGATATCAACTCGAGTTACGTACCGCGCCGACGAAGCATTGATCTCAGAGTTTAGTTCGAATCCAATTACCGTTCCTGAAAATACAATTGAAGAGAGAGTGTACTACTATGAACCACAAAAAAATGTATCCCCGCTGTCTTTTATCTGCCGCACTGTCCTTGGGCTGCGCTGCGAGTTGCGTGGGCCAAGAGGGGCCAGATTTGAAGCAACAATCTCTAAACGCATCATCCGTGATTTTGTTAAAAGTAGATTCCAATCAACTGGCTATTCCGGAGTCGATAAAACAGATTGGCATGGAGCAAAAAGACAAACCCATCGCGACCATGGTCGAAATGTCGGAACGCAATATTTCGTCATTTCGCGAGCTTACCAAAGGCCAGACGGTCTTCATGTCGCTCGATATGCCCCATACCAATGCAATTCTCCTACGTGCCACTGCTCCTAAAACGGTTCTAGCAACCGATTTCGAAAAGATTGCGAAATACTTGGCACCTGAAATTGCAGTTGCAGATCGATCCACATTAGAAGTAACCAAACTCGACATCGGGACCAATCTGGAACTTGAGTCAGCAAGCGGAGCGGTTGCGATGTCCGCCGAGCAAGCTGCTAAGTGGCAGGCAGCCTTAGAAGCGACGAAAGAGTTTCCCGTCCAGTGCGTTATGCTTTTGCCCGATTATGTGCGCAAGACGTTTGAAGAGATCAAACCGGAACTGCCCGAGGCGCTTGGTGGTGGTTCGGCAGAATGGTTGCTAGATGGGGCTAAATGGATTTCCCTCGGATTGGATACCAAAAAAGCAACCGCTCAAATCATCATCCAATCCGGTTCCGAGGAAAGTGCGAAAACCCTTACCAAGAATTTGCCCAAGCTCCTGAGATCGATCGTGACCAAAGCGGTCCCAGATAAGGAATCATCCCTAGCACTTACGGTGTTTATCGGATTGACCAAACCGAAACAAATGGGCGATCGAGTTGTCGTATCACTAACTGACGATGAGAGCAATCAATCTTTTCTACAGTTTGGAGCTGTGATAGCAAGTTCTATCATGACTCCCATATCGGCGAATACAACGTCGAATCGCATAAAGCAATTCGTATTGGGATTGCACAACTATGAAAGTGCATATGAAATCATCCCTACCTACGCGAATTTAGCTAAGACCAAAGCCAAAAGCGGTCTCAGCTGGCGCGTACATATCTTGCCTTTTATTGGATTCCCCGAGCTGTATCAAGAGTTTAAGCTCGATGAACCATGGGATAGTCCACACAACATCAAGCTGCTGCCCAAGATGCCAAAGATTTACAGTCCAGTAGCCGATATGAACGAAACAGTGGACATCAAACCGTATCACACCACCTACGTTGCACCTGTCGGGAGTAAGACAGTTTTCGGACAATCGGAGCCGATTCGTTTCCGCAATGTCACCGATGGCCTCAGCAACACGATTGCCTTTGTCGAACTTAAAACAGAACATGCCATTCCATGGACCAGTCCCGAAGAGTATCCGTTCGACGAATCCAACCCGACCGACAAGCTTCGCAACTACAATGGCAAGGCGGTTATAGCGCTGTTCGATGGATTTGTCGCCAATGTGAAGCTTGATTTGCCGAAGGAAACTTGGCTCGCGCTCTTCTCTCGCGACGGCGCCGAGGTCGTGAATCTAGATTGAGTGTGAATTCGCTGACTATTCACCCGGTAGAGATTCCAAATCGATACCGGGTGATTTCTCGCCGCTTGAATCACGCGTAAATACAGTTCCTGGCTTCACCGGTTCGTTAAAGAAACCGCAATTCTTAAGGTAGAACATCCCTCCGGTCGCGCCACCGGTAAAGTCCAAACGATGGCCGCCCCCACCGGTCGCATCGACTGAAAACCTCGCAGATAAGCATTCATGCCATACACCGTTCGTAACTTGAACCCATGCGTTTCCATGTTGACCTTTTCGGGTGATATGTCCCGTCGACGGCGTGAAGTTTTCAAGAAATGAATGGAAGCCCGTCAAGTGCGTATTGGTCTTGGGCCTGCGGAAGCTCGCGATAAGTCGCCATTCGTTTCGTTCTTTATCGCCGAACCATGATGTGTAGATGGTGCTGCCCTTGCCGTCTGGTGTGACTCTCGTCAAGAAGCGATAGGTGCGTCCTGCTTCCCATGGGTAAACCAAATAGCTTTGGCCACCTGAGCCTTCGTTACCAAACTCACCGGTTCGAACATCGGGCCCTTTCCTGAGCAACTCGATGCGCTGATCTTCAGGGATCGATTTTGGATCATCTGTTTGGAATGGGCTCCAGACCGAGAATAGAACGCGTCGCTCGACTTCACTGTTGACTTGAATACCAAAGTAACCTTCTCCAAATCCGTTTGCCATAAAGTAAGAGCCGATGGGATCATCACCTTTTTCTACCTTGATTTCGCTGTAGGCATATTCGATGTCAGTATCCTTTGGGACTGAGTAGCGAATGTGTACCGAGGGCCCGCGTCGTCCCCAGTAGAACATGTTTCCCTCGTTCGTCGCGACCGAGGTGACTTTTACATCTGGTGTTGAGGACTTGATTACAAGCCCCTTAATTTCACCAAAGCTCTGACCAGATTTTTCGATCCCCTTAACTTGAACTTGGATGTAACCAGATTCTTTGACATTAAGCTTTCCCCATGACAGTTGTTGAAATTCCTTATTGGAGACGTCTATCTCTTTGGATGTGTCCAGCACGCTGACGTTCAGTTTCGATGAACCATCGGTATTGCGAGCTTCGATTGCGAGCTCAAGCGATGCGGCTCGATCGACATGCACGTAGAGTGCAAATACAGCATCGGGATTGGGCCAGCTCAAGCTCCCATTTCTCTGCAGTCCACCTCGACTTTGTTCGCTGGATAGAGGGACGGATAGAAGGTATGTGTTACCACCCGCTGGTACCGTCCATTCTTGTTGAGCGGCTAGCAGTCCGGGAAACGAGGTTGCTAAGCAAAGAGACAAGAGCGTTTTAACAACTGGAGAGACCATAAGGAGAGGTAGAGTCTGAGGAATTTGTAAGAAGAAATTGTTGCCACATTCTAGTTGCCGATGCGATCAAGGCATAGAAGCTAGAGACTACCTGCTGATCAATTCGCTTTTTGAAACGAGGCGAAGAATTCCTCGGGGGCGTCGACTTTGGTTTGTTGTTCCGTACTATAACGGGACGTTTTCCCCTGAAGCCGTTGAAACTCATCGCCAGGGATGTACATCACGATAATTGCTTTGTTACCGCTGGTGAAAATCTCACCGATATGAGGAGGGGATGCGGCAGTGTTGCTACGGAATCGATAACGCATTCCTCTTAGCCCAGCTCTTTCGATGGGGCTTGATTCCGTTACAGATCCGACACCTCGCAAATTATCTAGGTAACCCGAGAGGTCGATGGTTACCCCTGGGGGAAAATCACGACTTACGATTAAAAAACCCGACTTGGTAAATCGATTTTCTACGGCGACAGTTCTGCGGTCGCCTTCGCTTCGTTCCATGCGACGGCTGCCATTAGCAACGGCTTTGTAACCCTCCAACGCTAGTTCTGTGGAACCACCTAGGAACATAATGCCGACGACGATAGCTATCACCGCTAGAACTGACAATCCGCCAAGAATTGCACCTGCTAGCAGGCAGCCAGACCAGATGTTACTAGAGCCATGTTTTCTTCCTGTTCGATAACTCGTGCCTGCGTGAGTCGGGGTATTTCTGCCCTCATATCGTCTTGCTTCCTCTCGCAACCGTCGCTGTTCCGCATCGACGAATTGTTCAGACGCCTCTCGCCAAACTTGACCTCCCACCTGAGTTGCATGGGCAGATGGCCTGACAGGAGGAGGAAGAGATTGCCAAGACGACAGGGTCGGGGATGGTGGAGGGGGGGATGGTGTGCCAATCGTAATCGTTAGTGGCGAACGACAACTCGGGCACAGAAATGTACCGCCTTGGCTACCTTCGGGGAGGCTCATCGTTCCCTGGCATTTCGGGCATTTAACGACAAGGCTCAAAACGGAATTCCTTTATGGTGCTTGGTGTGTCAATCAAGGGCGCCTTCAGTCTATACCAACAAGATGTCCGCGTTTGAGAGTGCGGGGGTGAAATAGCAACAAAAAAAGGCAGGCTTGTGAAATCACACAAGCCTACCCGAAGGATTGGATCATCGGATAAGTTTTCCGTTGATCGCGAGAACCAGTACTTGGATTATGCCTCTAGTCCGATATCCTCGGAGATGTGGGCAGCCGATTCGACAATCATTTCAGGTCGGCGTGTGAAGGTTGGTAATCCGGCACTCGCCAAAACACTGTCGAGAGCATCTTGGCTCTTCGCAACGATGGAGTCGCGAGTCATGTTTTCGAAGTTGCTGGCATGAGCAAAGGAAGTAATCGGACCATCGAATCCAGCTTTGCTGAGCATGGAAACAAATCGAACATTGTCAATTACACCGGATGTGCCTGGCATGTGACGCATGTTGAGAGATGCGTCCGCCAAACTTGGAAGCGATTCGGTGTCGACCAATCGCAGTGCAGCGACGCGATTGCCTGGGATGGTAGCCAATTGCTCGAATGTCCCGCCGCCTACGACCCAGTTAAACGTGTCTATGACGAGCCCGACACTGGTCGAGGTGCAAGCTTTGAAGAATGCCAAGAAGCTATCTACGTCTTGAACGAACTTGAATTGACGGCTTTCGCGGCTTTCCTGTGCGGTCGAGAAGTATAGTCCGAGCAGAACGCCGTTTTTCTCGAAGATAGCAGCAATCTGTTCCACTCGTTTGCGCAGAACTTCGAAATACTCATGGAACGGAAGACGGTCCGTCGCAGCAGGCAGTCGTAGGAAACCGGCTCTGGCGCCTACTTTGCCCGCGATTTCGATCGTTGCGTGCAGTGAGCTCAACGACTTGGCAAACGACGCGTCGTCTGTATCCAAATCGATGGGCGTCTCGAATCCACTAACGTGCATTTTTGAGCTCAGCAAATATCTAGAAGCCTTATCGAATTCGCTTCGCTGAGTTCGCTTCACAAGATCAACAATGTCGATATCTAGGCCTTTAAACCCGTAGGTCATGGCCAACTCGATCAATTCGCTCTGACGTCCTGAAACACCCAGAACGGTCGCGTTTAAGTTTTTGTACATTGCATACCTCTCATCATTAAATTGAGCCAAAGGCAGATAAGTAGCCTTTAGCTGCAAACACGTAATCGTGGTGGTGGCGTTTCCCCACGGTTATTTAAACACCCTCGCAACCCCACCGTATGGGTGGGTAGTCGCTGCCAGAGTTCTCCATCCCTTTTTCAAAGTATCTCAGAAAGAGAAAATCTTCCAAGCCGAAACGGCGAATTGGGAATCATTCGCCGCACCTACCAACGGGAAAAGAGACGCCGGGTGTTATCTCGCGAGCAATTCATAAATGCTTGCAAGCTCATGTTTTGCGCTTCTGCAACGGCTTGGGCAGTCCGGACTACATAGCTCGGTTCATTTGGTCTTTTGCTGCGAAAAGGTTCGGGGGTAAGGTAAGGTGAGTCGGTTTCGACTAAGAGTCGATCGGCGGGAAGGCGTGCCGCAACCTCACGTAGCTCGACGGACTTTTTGAAGGTGATCATTCCGGCGAAGCTAATGTAAAGCCCCAGGTCGATGCATTCCAGAGCGGCGTCTAAACTGCCGGTAAAGGAGTGCATTACGCCTCGTAAGCCCCCGTGTTGATGCTCTTGTCGTAGAGCACATAGCATCTCTTCTTGGCAATCGCGCATGTGGATGATGACCGGTAAGCCGGTTTCCCTGCTTAGTTGCCAATGGTTGTGAAAATTATCGAGCTGCCTTTCAAATGGGCAATCGTCCCAGTAGAGGTCTAGGCCAGTCTCTCCCAGTGCTACGACGGTCGGAGTCTGAGAAAGATTAACAATCGAATGCCAAGCATCAGGGGAGGCCTGGTGAGCGTAGTTGGGATGAATTCCGACCGAAGCTCTCAGGAAATCGTTGTGTTTTGCGAGCCCAATGGAGCCGTTTGAGGTCGCTTCATCCACGGCAACACACAGCACCCCCTCCAAACCTGATTCCTTGGCCCGAGCGATCACGTCATCGAGCTGCACCAATAGGTTCGGGTCGTTAAGGTGTGCGTGGGTATCGATCCAGCCCATGTAGATTCCAAGTTGGTTTTTCGACTGATGGTTTCGCAGTGTGTTCTTGTAGTCAAAAAGTGACGTTAGCCCCTGGAGCTAGGCTGAGGCCTCTAGAACTGGCTAAAAAACAGTCGGATCAGGTGATAGAAAATCGGTGCCGAGAAACATAGGGTATCGATTCGGTCCAAAACACCAGCGTGCCCAATAACGAGGGAGCCATAATCGTGAACCCCTCGGTCTCGCTTGATGGCGCTCATGGTTATGCCCCCTGCAAACCCCATAAAAGCCACGGTAATCGAGATTGCCGCCGCCTCCCAGGGAGTAAAGGGAGTAACCCAAAAAAGAAGAGCCCCCACAACTCCGGTCGACAGTGCCCCGCCGATAGTTCCCTCCCAAGTACGCGAGCTGCTGACATCTTTGGCGATGATTCTAGTGCCATGGATATGGTTCCACGCCCACGAAAAAACATCGGAAATTTGGGTAATGAAGACAAAGAAAAAAAGGAGCCCGGCATTGCTGCCTTGCCAGGGCTTTCCTTCTGTTGTGGTAAGTTTTAGATCTAAAAGTGCTGGGGCAAATGACAGGCAGTAAACGCAAACCAATAAACCTGCTTGGATTTGAGCTGATCTCTCCAGAAAGCGTTTGTGATCCCCCGCCATGGCAATTCTCGCCGGGATGAAAAGTGAGGCGTATACGGGGATCATAATGCTGTAAATCCCATACAAATCCGCGTTGGACACCCAGCTGGTGTGAGACAAGCCGATCAACACATACTGCAATGGCGTAAACACCACCAAGCTCCAGAAAAGGGCGCGGTGATCGCCCCGCCTGGTTGGTGTCATCGTAATAAATTCACGAAAAGCCCACCAAGAGACCATTCCAAAAAGAAAAATCGTTCCCGAGCGGTGAAACAACAAACCGACGATCAGAATCCCGAACATCAGCCACCAGGCCCAAAGTCGATGAACAAATCGCCTGACGAGAGCCGGATTGATGAAAGTCGACTGTTGCTTAGTAAGATAGTGCGTAACGGACGATGCAATTCCAAGAATAACCAAGACGATTGAAGCCATGATAAGCCAATCGAGCGGGCCTGCCGTCTCGCCAGCGCGAGACGCAGACTCTACGATTTGCCCAACCGGTTCGGCCAAGCCATCGGAGGCTTTCACGACACCGTCATCAACGGCGTCGGTCTGGGCGAAAAAGGCATTTAGAATTAGCATCTGTTCCTATCGAGAGCGGTTGGTAGAGTATCGGCCGCTATGGTAACAGGAAATCGTTCTCTGCCGAGTCATTTCCTCCAACTTTCCCACCCCTCAAAGCCAGCGACGAGTCCCCGTTTCATGCACATTCGTTTAGGAACCAGACAAAGCCCGCTCGCGATGTGGCAAGCAACACACATTTCCTCGTTGCTCGAGGCTGCTGGTCACGAGGTAGAAATCGTAAAGATTGTCACAACGGGCGACGTTTCTACGTTGCCATTGGGAGCTGCCGGAGGGGTTGGTCTGTTCACAAAGGAGATTCAACGCGCACTACAGGACAAACGCTGCGACCTGGCGGTGCATAGCCTCAAGGATCTACCGACGGCGCCGATTCCAGGCCTGAAATTGTCAGCCGTTCCGGAGCGCGAACGTCCGAGCGATTGCTTCGTGTCCAAAAAATGGGCGTCTCTGGCAGAATTACCGGAAAACGCACGCGTCGGCACTGGATCCCCCAGACGCCGGGCGCAATTGCTGCGACTGCGACCCGATCTTCAGGTTACTGAGATTCGTGGGAACGTAGACACGCGGCTAAGGAAATTGGAATCGGGCGATTATGACGCGATCGTTCTAGCTTATGCGGGGCTACATCGATTGGGTCTCCTGGAACATGCCACCGCGGAATTCACCTTTGAAGAGATGCTACCTGCCGTGGGACAAGCCGCCTTGGGCCTAGAGACTCGCTCCGATGATTCGGAAACTGCTGGGGCTGTTAAAGCCATAAACCATTTACCGACGCAGCTTTGCGTATCCCTGGAGCGGGCTATCCTGCGATCGATGCAGGCGGGCTGCTTGGCACCTTTGGCGGTTCACGCTGTCTTTGATGGTGATAAGCTGAAAGCATCCTGCAGGGTTTTTTCTGAAGACTTTTCCGAGATGATCGAGCAACAATGGGTTTGGCCTGCCAACTCAGCTAGTGTGGAAGAGGAAGCGGTCATGCTCGGTGAATCTGCCGCAGGCGATCTTCGCGAGCTCGGGGCGGACGAGTTGATTCATCCGAACGGCTAGTAACTTCGATTCATTCCCTACTCGCTCGTTCCCATTTTGGAATTGCCTGGACAATCATCTAAAGGGTTGTATGTTTGTGCTCGATGGAGCAAAAAAAGGCATGGTTCTGCACTCCAATCGAACTGTGTGCTTGTTTCCCACCATAAACAGAGGTTCCACTCATGAAGTCAAACATAACGAAAGGTGCATTGGCTCTCGTTGCCGTTGCGATAACCGGTTCCTTACCGAGCAGTTCCGAAGCAACTCAGTACAAGAAAATCGTTAATGGCAAAGAGGTTATCGTTCATACAAACCCGATTCCCGTCGTATTGCACAGACTCGTACCACCGCAACATGGCAGGCACGTTACCGCCCGTGAAGTGAACGAAAGCCCGGCTCCAAGCGCGGGAAGAATCCTGGGACAACGTAGAAAGTAATTGCAAGTGGAGATTTGGCCAGCTATAGACCTGTTAGGGGGGAATTGCGTTCGACTGCAACAGGGTGATTACAACCGGGATACGGTCTTCTCAAACGATCCCGGCGCGACCGCTGCGGCATGGTTTGGTGCTGGCGCCCAATGTCTCCACTGCGTTGATTTAGATGGTGCAAAATCAGGCAGTATCGTCAATGAACAAGCGATTAGAGCGATCGTCGCCGCCGCCGGAGGTCGTCCGGTCCAACTCGGTGGAGGCGTGCGAAATCAAGCAACCATCGAGCGATTCATCGGGTTAGGGGTTTCCCGATTGGTTGCTGGTACGGCGGCTCTAAAGGATCCCAAGTGGTTTGCGTCGATGTGCGATCTCTTCCCGGGGCATATGGTATTGGGGCTGGACGCTTGGAATGGGAAAGTGGCCACTGAGGGGTGGCTCAAGACCTCGGAGACCACTGCTTCGGATCTTGTGAAGCAGATCGGCGAGCTCACCCAGAACTGTGTTGCCGTCGTCTATACAGACATTGCCAAAGATGGCATGTTGGCAGGGCCGAACTTTGAATCGCTCTCTGCGCTAGAGAAAACAAGCCCCTTTCCCGTGATCTGTTCGGGAGGCGTGACGACGATGCAAGATATTCAGAGGCTCGTGGCGCAGGGGACTCACGGTGCGATCGTTGGTCGGGCTCTTTACGAGGGGCATCTCGATCTGAAATCCGTGCTTGCAATCGCCAACTCTTGATCCCATCCCAGTAAATGGAAATTCGTCGCCTGGAGGGCTGCTTGGAATTGTTGCCGAAGAGATACTCCATTACGGCTTGTTGATTCATCGCTAGTTGAGATGATTGGTACCCTCAATCCGAACTGATGGCGTTCAGCAAAAAACAGCCCCCAGGGAACTGCGACTCGTTTTCTGGCAGAATGCTTCCCAATTAAAACCGTAACATGGAGCCGAAGATGGCAGAGTTCCAATATTCCGATCTGTCCAAGATGATCGACCATTCTCTGTTGAATCCGACACTGACCGTGGAGCAGCTCGAGTCTGGGATTCAGCTCGCGATTGCTTACGATGTAGCCAGCATCTGCATCATGCCCCACTATCACAAACGATGCGTCGAATTGTTAAAGGGGACGACGGTCGCTCCGAGTAGTACCGTAGGGTTTCCTCATGGAGCCAATCACACACGGACAAAGCTAATTGAAGCGGAGCAGTTAATCGACGAGGGATGTTTGGAACTCGACATGGTTGTAAACATTAGCGCCGTCTTAAGTGGAAATTGGTCGCTAGTACAAACCGAGATCGATCAGATCACCAAGCTGTCACATGCTGCAGGCCGAAGAGTGAAGGTAATTTTCGAAAACTGCTACTTGAAGGATGAGCACAAGATCCAACTTTGCAAGATCTGTTGCGACGTTGGAGCGGATTGGGTTAAGACCAGCACCGGATATGGGACAGGTGGCGCGACCTTTGAAGATCTTCAGTTGATGCTCGATCATGTTCAAAAGCCAGTACAAGTAAAAGCGGCGGGAGGAATCCGTGATTGTGAAAACTTGATTCGAGCATGGAAGATGGGGGTCACCCGAGTTGGTGCTTCTCGAACAGCCGAAATGTTAGGAGAAGCCCGAACGCGATTAAACCTGCCTCCGATACAAACCACTTCCGGCTCGACATCGGCCGCAGGGTACTAAGCGAAGGGAACCACGGAATACTAAGCCGCAGGACGCCAAGGAATCGGGTGCTAAAACGCGTAGGGTACAAAAACGTAACATGCTAACCCCTGCCCCAGAATAGCGGAGCAGGTTTCCGCTTCACTTTTCGGGGTTCAATAAGCAATTTCGCCTGGAACTGATTAACATGGGAACGGTTACTTTGATAACTAGTTCCCTATCTTCAATCAGTACGCAAAGTAAAGCGATATGCTAAGCTCGTTCCTAAAATCGAACCCCTCGGTTAATCGGCCATCAGGAAAAAAATTCGGACGGGATGTCTTCGTTCTGTTGAATAGTCTTGTTTTATTTGTTCAGTGCAGCTTTTTGTTTGTCGCATTCTGGTTGACCATAACTCCAGTGGCGGTAGTTGTCGGGCAAGATGCCGCAGCCTCGTCTATCTCAGCTGACAATGCCGAGCGAGGTATCTCCACATGGACTGAGGCAGAACTGCAGGCCAAGCTTGCGGAGTTCGATTCACGCATCGAGGCTGCACGGTTGGAATGGCAAGTGCCTGGATTGTCCGTCGCAATCGTTCACAAAGATAAAGTGCTACTTACTAAAGGCTACGGTGTTAAGGAAAGTGGGCTCGAGTCTAAAGTCGATGAGGACACCCTCTTTGCGATAGCGTCCAACTCCAAAGCTTTTACCGCGGCAGCGATCGCGATTTTGGTCGACGAGAAAAAATTATCCTGGACCGATCGGGTGCAGGATCATCTTCCTTGGTTTCAACTTTATGATTCTGATGTAAGTCATGACATGCTGATATGCGATCTGCTTTGTCATCGAAGCGGGCTCGGGACCTTTAGTGGTGATCTGCTCTGGTATGGAACACCATACAGTCCCAAAGATGTACTCGAGCGTTGTAAGCACTTGCCAGCAGAGGGGCCGTTTAGGCATCACTATGGGTATTCCAACGTGATGTTTCTCGCGGCGGGATTGGTCATAGAAAAAGTAAGTGGCCAATCGTGGGGCGCATTTATTCAGAGTCGAATTCTAAAACGAATCGCCATGGACCGATCGGTAACTAGTGTTAGGGATCTCATCTCTCAAGGGAACTTTGCGACTCCTCATAAAACCCATCTGGATCGTTCCGAACCGATTGCCTGGGTGAATTGGGATACCATGGCCGCGGCAGGTGGGATTGTCTCTAGTGCAAGGGACATGGCGCAATGGATGCGATTTCAAATTCGACAAGGAAATTGGAATGGGGAGCAACTCATCAGCGCCGAAGCTATGCATGAAATGACCCAACCTTATACGCCTATTCGAGTACCGAGTACCGTTTCGCAACGAATTCCACAAACGTTGTACCGATCCTATGGTCTTGGGTGGTCCCTTTCTGATTACAACGGTCGCAAAGTAGTCGGGCATGGTGGCGGTTACGACGGAATGTACTCCCATCAAATGCTTATGCCAGGCGAGGGTTTCGGGATTATCGTCCTTTCCAACAGCATGACCTCCCTACCCAACACGATCTGCAACATGGCGATGGACTGGGCAACCGGGAGACCAATCGGTAATCGCAGTTCCGAGAGCTTGATCAAGTTTATTGAGTCACGCAAAGAGTTTCGAAAGCGGATTGATGAAGAGATCACTCAGGTAGCAACTGGAACAAACCCGAGCCACCCCCTGGCTGATTACGCCAAATCATTTCAATGTCCTCTCATGGGAGAGGCGAGCGTCAGCGTGGAGAACGGCAAACTGGTTTTGCGAATCGCAGCCAACCCGAATATGGTCGCGGATCTGGAGCACCTGCATTACGACACGTTTGTCATTCGTTGGCGAAATAAGTTTGCCTGGTTTGATGAAGGCTCGGCATTGTTTATTCCCAACGCAAAAGGGGAGTTCATCGAGCTCAAGCTAAATGTACCCAACGATGACCTTTGGTTTCACGAGTTGCAATTTCGTCGTAAAGGCAGCTAAAGGCGGCGTGGGGCTCAGGATTGGTTGTAAAAAATGGAAGTAGCGTTATGCTTCTAACTTAGTTTTTTCAACAATAATCCTCCATGTCACCCACCACGATGCCGGAAAACCAAGGGCTGCCAGAACACCAACGAGTTGTCATCACCGGGATGGGGGTCGTCTGCCCACTCGGTCGTGACTTGCAAATCCTTTGGCAAAACTTGATCGCCGGCGTGAACGGCGTCACGGAATTAAGCTGTTTGCCAGCAGCGGGTAACACGGTTCGGTATGGTGGTGAGTCCAAGTGTTTTACCGGCGATATTGGAGATTTTGGACCGCTGGAAAAGACGTTGCAGCGTGCGATCAAGAAGAACCAAAAGGTCATGTGTCGCGAGATCGAAATGGGGGTTGCAGCATGCCAGATGGCTTTGCATCACAGCGGTTTGGCTGACCCTGCGACTCGCAACCCCGAGCGAACTGGGATCGTTTATGGCAGTGACTACATTCTCACCCGTCCGGAGGAGTTTGCCGACGGCGTTAAGGCTTGCTTTGATAGCGAGGGAAGCTACCAAATGCCAGCTTGGCCAGGAACAGGCCGCCCGCAAGTCAACCCGCTTTGGCTTTTGAAGTATTTGCCCAATATGCCGGCCAGTCACGTAGCTATATACAACGATTTACGAGGCCCGAGCAACTCTGTGACCATTCGAGAGGCCAGTAGTGCTGCCTCGATTTCTGAGGCGGTTGCTACCATTCGGCGGGGTGCGGCGGATGTCATGCTGGCGGGGGCAACAGGATCCCGACTGGAGCCGCTTCGAGCCATTCATTTTTCGATTTCAGAGAAACTAGCTGATGATTCGGATCCTGCCGTCATGTCTCGGCCATTCGGAAATCGTCGGACGGGCGCGGTCTTGGGTGAGGGCGCCGGAGCCATCGTTATCGAGTCGTTAGCCAATGCTCGGAAACGGGGTGCCAAGATCTGGGGTGAAATCGTTGCCGGTTCGGGATCTGCAGTGTGCGATGAGTTGCACGGCAAGAAAACAGATAGCATTCGTCTGGCCACAAAAAATGTTCTTTTAAACTTGATCGAGCGTGGAAACTCTGCCGGCGTCGACTTTTCGCCAGAGAGTTGGCACATCCATGCATGTGGCAAGAGCGAAGTGGGGCACGATCGTTCGGAGGCTGCAGGCATCCAGGATTCCGTAGGTGATCGCTCGCCGGTCGTAACATCCGCAAAAAGTTTGTTCGGAAATATCGGGGCAGGTAGCGGTACCGTAGAATTGATCTCAAGTTGCCTGGCTCTTGAGAACGACACTCTATTTCCAATCGCCGGTTTTGACGATATCGACCCGGAGTGCCCGATCAAGCCGGCTAAGCCCGGTGATTCACCTGGCAGTTCCTTTGTTAGTTTGTCCTATTCCAGTCAAGGGCAAGCAGCGGGGGTGTTGGTTCGCAAGTTTGCTGGCTAAACCAAATCGACGTAGATCTTGGCAATCCCAAAGTGGATGGTGGACAGGAACTAACAAGTTTTGCGCCATGAGAGCCTTGACAGAATTTAGGGGGCTCGGTACCCTCTTCGATCCCAAAAACATTAGTTTTGCTTCAATTTTTGAGTAATAGAGATGGCAGTCCCAAAGAGACGACATTCCAATTCCCGGTCCGGCAAACGACGAGCACACCACTTTAAAAAACCTAGGCAAATCATGACTTGCCCAAAGTGCGGTAACGTAGCATTGACCCACCACGTTTGCGGCAAGTGCGGATTCTACATGGGTCGCAATGTTGTTCAGATGAGCGACAACTAGGCTGCGGCAGTTAGTTTTCGAGGGATGCATTTACATCCTCGAGGGCTGCTTGTAGCGTCTAGAGCTTGCTCGGCATATTGTGAAGTAAGAAAATACCGTGCCTAAGACCGCTTTGTTTTTTCCTGGCCAGGGTGCTCAAGCAGTAGGGATGGCTCGCGGGTTGCTGGAGCGAAGCAGCCAGGCGCGAGCGCTGTTTGCATCGGCGTCCGAGATCCTCGGGTTCGATTTGGCGAAATTGTGCGTGGATGGTCCGGAAGTCCAGCTCAATCTTACCAGCAATAGTCAGCCTGCTTTGTTCGTTCATTCGATGGCCGCTCTTCATGATTTCCGAGAGCAACACCCGGGTGCAGAGTCAGATGTCGTGGCGGTCGCGGGATTGAGTCTTGGTGAATATTCGGCTTTATGCTGTGCCGGGTCGATTTCGTTTGAGGATGGTGTTCGTTTGGTTATGGAGCGAGGCGCGGCCATGCAGGATGCCGCGTCGGCCGTTCCCAGTGGGATGGCGAGCGTTCTTGGCTGCGAACGGAGCGTGGTCGACGAGATATGCAATAAAGCGAGGCGTTCAGGAGAAATCCTTCAGGTTGCGAATTTACTCTGCCCAGGAAACATTGCGATTTCCGGTCACTTAGGCTCTCTGGAGGATTCCGAGGCCATCGCGATGGAGTTGGGTGCGAGTCGGTTTATTCGCTTGAGCGTCGCAGGCGCGTTTCACACTGCGATCATGGAGCCAGCCGTAACAAGATTGTCGGCCGCGATTGCTAAGACCAATTTCCAGGATCTGCGAATGCCGATCGTGGCTAATGTAGACGCAGGCCAACACATTTCTGCGTCAGAAGTAACAGGATTGCTCGCTCGGCAGATGGTTTCACCCGTTCTTTGGGAACAGTCCCTCAATACATTGATTGGCATGGGGGTCGAGCAATTCTACGAAATTGGGGCAGGCCGCGTTTTGGCCGGCACATTAAAACGAGTCAGCCGCAAAATGCCTTGCGAGTGCTTTGGCGACTAATGGAACTTTTGATCAGTGAGCTGCGGATTACATGGCGTGAGCACGGGTCCGTAAAAAGCAGCAGACCGCTTCCTGGTGGAGGTGGCAACGATAGTTTTTCGAAAGACGAAGAGCAGAGGAAATAAATGAGTCTACCTACACTAGGTTTGTCCGCGGATCTGAGCGGTCAAATTGCCATGGTCACAGGTGCATCGCAGGGGCTAGGGCAGGCGATCGCCATCCGGCTTGGGGAGAATGGGGCCAAGGTGATTTGTGTTGCACGAAACGCAGATAAACTGACTGAAACAGTCAACCAAATCAAAGCTTTGGGAGGAGATGCAGTTGCGATCTCTTGCGATGTTACGGATCGTGCAGCGATTGAAAAGCTCTTTGAACAAATAGAAACCGAATACAAACGTCTCGATATCCTCGTCAACAATGCAGGCATCACGCGAGACACATTGCTGCCGCGGATGAGCGATTCCCAGTGGGATGAGATTATCGCATCGAACTTGACCAGCTGCTTTGTTTTCTGCCGCGCTGCGACGCGAGTCATGATGGGGCAGCGATACGGCCGAATCATCAACATGTCCAGTGTTTCGGGCTTGATTGGAAATGCGGGACAGACCAATTACTCCGCCACCAAAGCAGGGATGATTGGATTTACCCGTTCCCTTTCCAAAGAGTTGGCAAAGCGAAAAATTACCGTAAACGCGGTGGCTCCCGGATTCATCGAAAGCGACATGACCAAAGCTTTGGGTGATGCAGTAACGGACGAAGTCAAAAAGCGAATTCCCGCGAACCGACTAGGGCAAGCGGATGACGTCGCGGCTTGCGTATTGTTCCTCGCGAGCAAAGCAGCCAGTTATGTTACCGGCCAAGTTCTCACGGTCGACGGTGGAATGACGGGCTGATCCACGCGGTTTTTTGGCGGCTTCGAGCTTCGATCGCCATCATGTCCAGGTAGCGTCGGTCCAACAACTGGATTTGACACTAGACTTGATTGCGTATTCCGTTAAGCTCAGGACAACTGCCATTAGAATCAGGTCTAAAGCAGTGGCAGCATAAGTTTTGTTCACAATGCTGCTTTGTGATGTTGCGCTCTCTATATAGAGTTGATGGTTTGTATGCCTTTAATCGTACAGAAGTTTGGTGGCACGAGTGTAGCGACCCCCGATAAGATACTGGCGGCGGCTCGAAAAGCGATTCGAGCACAACAGGAGGGGAATCAAGTTGTTGTCGTAGTGAGTGCAATGGGGCACAACACAGATCACTTGATTGATTTGTCAAAGCAAGTCAATGAGGAACCCTCTGCGCGAGAGATGGACATGCTTCTGAGCACGGGGGAGCAAGTCAGCGTGGCATTGATGGCCATGGCAGTGCAGAGATTTGGTCATAAAGCGGTATCGCTCACGGGTGCTCAGATGGGTATTCGGACGGATAACTCGTTTACCAAGGCCCGCATCAAAACTATATCTACAGAACGCATTAAGCGATTATTGGATGATGGTAACATTGTTATAGCAGCTGGATTCCAAGGCATTGATGATGATTTTAATATCACGACCTTGGGCCGAGGTGGTAGCGATACGACGGCGGTCTCGTTAGCGGCGGTTCTTAAAGCAGATGCGTGTGAGATCTACACCGATGTCGATGGTGTTTATACGACCGATCCGAGGGTGCTACCTGAGGCACGCCAAATGGGTCAGATCAGTTACGACGAGATGCTAGAGCTAGCGAGTCTCGGCGCGAGCGTCATGCATAATCGATCGATTGAGTTTGCGAAAAAATTCAATGTGCCGATTTGTGTTCGTAGTAGTTTTTCCGATGCGCCTGGTTCTATGATTGTTGCCGAGCCTGAGTCGTCGAGTGTTGCTGTATGCGGAGCCGCGCTAACCAACGACGAAGCTCGCGTTACCATCCAGGGGGTACCAGACCACCCAGGCACCAGCTACGAAATATTCAAGCGACTGGCTGACCGAAAAATTAACACCGATATGATCGTGCAGAACATCGGTCAGGATCAACGAGCCGACATATCGTTTACGGTTCCGCGAGATGAGTTGAAAGAAGCGCTGCGTGCTGTTAACGAGGCGGCTAAAGTCGTTTCTGCAACAGGAGTGACGCACGACGAAGCGGTCTCCAAGATTTCGGTCGTTGGTCTAGGAATGGCGAAGCAGACGGGTGTTGCGGAAAAGATGTTCGCAGCCCTGGCTGACGCTGGCATCAACATTCAGATGATCACTACCAGCGAAATCAAGATTAGTGTTTTGGTGAAACGTTCCGAAGCCCAAGCGGCCCTGCGTGCGGTGCACCAAGTCTTTTCGCTTCATGTGAAACCAGAGAACGCCCGGAAATGGGTGGTTGGTCAAAACACTAATGTGCACCTAAGTGCTAGCGATGTCGTGGAACGGCTTCGCAATTCGAATATGGAGCAACTCACATTGCTCGATATCGATCTGGTCGGCGACCAGGCGAGAGTGACGCTGCTAGGTGTCCCTGACACGCCAGGATTGGCCAATGCCGTCTTTCGTAAGGTGTCCGATGCAGGTATTTTCGTCGATATGATCGTGCAGAGTTGCGATGGCTATGAAGGCGAAACCAGCATAAGCTTCACCGTTCCCGAGGAACAAATGGAAGAGTGTTTGGAGGTCCTGCGATCGATGAACTATCAATTCCGAAAAATCGGAGGCTCAATGGACATTGCCAAGCTGTCTGTGAGTGGCATCGGACTGCGTAGCCACACGAGTGTTGCGATAGCCATGTTCCGTGCGCTCGCCGAAGAGAATATTAATGTTTTGATGATCAATACCAGCGAACTGCGAGTCAACGTGGTCATCGACGGTAAAGATGGCGAACGCGGTCTAGCATGCCTACAAAAAACGTTCGAGGCATCGTTGATTTAAAGCGGTGTTCAAAGGACTCCGTCGTTTTCCGATGGGAGTGACTTGGTCGATTCAACTTTCATTACCTGGAGGATTACGATGCAACTTTCCCATATGGTTTACTTTACGCTGGCGGACGATTCTCCCCAGAAGATCGCTGAACTAGTTACTGCTTGTAAAAAATATCTCGATGGTCACGACGGTGTCGTGTATTTTTCCGTAGGTACTTTGAACCCAGATTTGGCCAGACCGGTTAATGACAGGGGGTACCACGTAACATTAAACGTCGTTTTCGACTCTCGGGAATCTCACGATCGCTACCAAGTTGCTCCTCGGCATACTCAGTTTATCGATGAGCAAAAGAGCAACTGGAAACAAGTGAGAGTATTCGATTCCGATATTGCATAGTAGGCACTGAATATCATGGCAACGGTGCTCGATCGTATCGTCGAAAAGAAATGGGAAGAGATTGCGCTCGCAAAAACGAGACGCGATCTGAATTCGCTGCGAGCGGCGATTCATGGTGCCCCAGAGATTCGGAACTTCCTCGCCCCTTTAAGAGTACCGGGCAAAGTCCAACTGATTGCAGAAGTAAAAAAAGCGAGCCCCTCCAAAGGCATGATTCGACCGCAGTTTGAGCCTGTTACGATCGCGAAAGAATATGAGTTGGGTGGTGCGGCTGCAATCAGCTGTTTGACCGATGAGCCGTTCTTCCAAGGCCGCATCGATTATCTGACAGCGATTCGATCCACTGTGGATATCCCTGTACTTCGTAAAGATTTCATCTTGGACGAATACCAAGTGTTCGAAGCCAGAGTAGCCGGTGCAGACGCCGTACTTTTGATTGCGGAGTGTCTAGAGGGAGCGAAGCTTAGTGAGCTGTATCACGCGATCATCGAGTTAGGAATGACAGCGCTGATTGAATTCTACGATCCGAAACATCTAAAACGCGTCCTTGATACGGGAACAAAGCTAGTCGGTGTCAACAATCGAGATCTTCACACATTTGCCGTAGAGTTAGACCACGTAATCAATCTCCGAAAAGACATTCCTACTGATGTTTGTTTAGTTGCCGAGAGCGGTATCTTTACTTCGGCGGATGTAAAACGGCTATATGATGCGAAGATCGATGCCATGTTGGTTGGTGAATCCCTTATGAGGCAGCAGGATGTAAGACAGGCCGTAAAAAATCTGATAGAGTTTGATCGATTCGATGGTGGGTTAGAGGACTAGTTGCTCTGACCTAGAGAGCGAAACGGAGAACGCAAACGTTGGATCGAGACCTGAGGCTGTCTGAAAAAGTCGAGTTGATGGGTCTTCTGTTCATGCACGGCATGGCTCTGGCCGCTTGGTTCGTGCCACTCGGTCCCGTTCTGGATGCGGCAGGACTGGGGCAAATGAAACCATTCGCTTTTGCAGCATCGGCGATCGCCGCGTTGTTGTCGCCGTTGTTCTTTGGCGCCCTGGCCGATCGATCCGTTGCCCCAACTCGAGTGTTGCGGTGGATCAGTTTTCTTACGGCAGGTTGCGTGTGGTTGATTGCATGGGGAATCGAAGCGAAATGGAACCCATTTTTGCTTTGGGGGCTGATTCAGTTCCAATCGATTTTTTGTACGCCCACTTCTAGCCTAGCTGGATCGATCGTTTTCTCGCGACTCATTAATTCCAAGCGTCAATTTGGTGCAATTCGCTCCTTGGGCACTATTGGCTGGATGGCTGGCTGTTGGGTTACCAGTTTGCTGAGTTTAGATACAACTCCCAAAGCATTCATGCTTAGTGCAGGCCTGTGGGTTGCCACGGCGCTTTACACATGGCTTTTACCTGCGTCCAAGCTACCAGAGTCAACAGGAAAGCGATTAACGTTGCGAGAGAGATTCGGGTTTGATGCTCTCGGGTTGCTCAGAAATCATGATCATCGAGTTGTGTTTATCACTGCAGCAATGGTAGCGGTGCCGTTCGCAGCATTTTACCCCTATACGCCAAGACACCTCGAAGATTTGGGATTTGAGAGACTTACTGCCTGGATGTCGTTGGGGCAAGTGTCTGAGGTATTCGCCATGCTGGCGATAGGTGGCCTATTCGGAAGATTTCGACTGAAATGGATCATTGCCATGGGCTTGTTCTTTGGCGTATGTCGGTACGGCCTGTACGCCACAAACTCGGCATGGCCCGTATTGTTAGGATTGTCATTCCATGGATTCGCATTCACCCTAACGCATATTAGTTCGCAGATATACCTAGCGGAAAGAGTTGATCCGGAGTGGCGAACGCGGGCACAAGCATTGCTTAGTCTCATGACCGCCGGCGTTGGAAACTTGCTAGGATATTTCTTGACTGCGACATGGCTCACATATTGCTCGACAGAAAACTATGTTGATTGGTTCAAATATTGGGCGGGTTTAGGGGGGATCGTGCTGGCCGTCTTCTGCTACTTCTTGGTCGGATATCGAGGAAAGACCTAGAGTTCTCACAAGATCGGAATATCATGCAATGCTCTGATCAACCTTTGTAGAAACAACAGTTTTTGAATGACTTTATCTTTAACGAGCACTTTTGATTACGTGGCATGCCAACATGGGGCAGAGCCAACCCTTAAGCAGGTCTTTTGTGAACCGAATGGACCGTATCGCTTAGCCTATTCACAAAAAGGACTTGTGACGCTCAAGTCAAATTTTGCGATTCCATGCTGGTCCAAAGTTCTTCCGACCCATCCATTGGTGCGTTCTCGGGGTCACATCTTAAAAAAGTGCGAGGGAGAGGTAGCAGAAACGTTGGTGCAGGACATTGTGGAGGAATACCGAGCCCTCGATTGGACTGACTTACATGTTTGGCAACGGGATATTGCGCAACCCGGTTGGCATGGTTTCGAGCCCGGTCGTTCTGCCTTGGCTCGCTACGTTGCCGAAGCCTTTGAAAAAAGACTGAGAGAGCTGGAGGACGACCGCTCTCAGAAGGTGAATCAGATCGCTGGTATGGAATCCCGAGTCCTGGAGATTATTATTGACGAACCCAATCGCTGGTGGCTTGCAACTCGTTTAGTCCAAAGTGTTGAAGATGGCTGGGTCGGGGGTGTCTACGTCCCTCATGAGCCTGCCGATATGATCAGTCGCGCCTACCTCAAAATCGCGGAAGCGATTTGCTGGAGCCAGATGCCTATTCGTCCGGGCGACCAAGTTGTCGAGATCGGTTCGTCTCCAGGGGGAGCCTGCCAACATCTAATTGATCTAGGTGCCAAGGTGACGGGGGTCGATCCGGCGGAGATGGATCCACGAATTGCGGAGCATCCATCGTTCGAGCATTGGCGCGCCCGATCTTTGCAAGTTAAACGCAAGGCGTTTGCGCCGTTTCGTTTCTTAATTTGCGATGCGAATGTTGCACCGAACTATACATTAGATACGATCGAATCGATTGTTACCTATCCCACAACGAGTGTAGAGGGGCTGATCATGACGATCAAGTTATCGTCATGGGAGCAGGCAGAGAATATTTCGGATCATTTAGAGCGTGTAAGAAGCTGGGGATTTACTCAAGTTTCCGCCCGGCAGTTGGCACACAACCGTCGTGAGTATTGCATTGCAGCGAAACGATAATTATCGAAATGTTCACAAACTAACTGATACCGTGTTACGGGCCAATGGGTGGATATCCCGCAAGACTCCCCAGCATTAAATCCACAAGAACTAGCAGCCCTCTTTAAAAAGAAATTCGTTCGGTCTTTAAAGTACCTCAAGCGGCATGGCAAGCTTGATGTAAGTCATCTTCCCGAAGACGAAAGCTTCGACGACTGGTTAGCACCCATCGCAGCTAAGAACTGGATCGCTGATGCGCAGATTACCCCAGACTGCTTGGCCACCAAAGAACAGTGCTCCGTGTATCTGTCGGAATACGTCCAAGGGACAGCTATTAGCGATACGCGCATGGTCGAAGACGCCGAAGAGCAATGTCGGGCGAAGCCACTGCATTCATTCTCCCTTGAGGGAGAGTCGAGCGCAGCGAGGAGAGGGTCAGAGGCACAGCAATGTATAATAGCAGCGAGTAGTCAGCGATCGTAAAGCACCCTCCCCTCGTGATCGTAAACTCCACTCTGGTCCCCCGAATTCTTCGGGCGGGTGAATAGTAACTCAGCTCAACATCATGGACTGGTGGTATACGAGCCAAGAGTTCGCGTCGATTAGCGAGCTCGAAATAGGTGAAACAATTACCTGCTCACAACTGGAGTGTTCGTGCACTCGAGTGAGTAGCTTTGAGCTATCGATGGTCCAGTTACCACTTCTATCAGCCGATCGTGCGCTAGCACACGGTTGACGCTCCCTGCGTCATCAGGTGGTTCTAATTAAGTGCATTGCAACGAAAGCAATAATGCTCAAAGTCCAGTGAAAGTTGAATTCCCCATGCGACCGACTCTTCCGCCACCTTCGGCCCCGTGCCGATGGAGCGATGACTGAGTGGCTACCAAATGCGTCACCCCCCCCTTTTCCCATCTTCTTCGTCTGGCCGTAGGCCAGACGAAGAAGATGGGGGCTGTAGTTTGTGTTGTCGGTAGCTACTCAGTCATGCTCCCACTGGGATAAACCCAAGTGGTGAGCTAATGACCGAATTCGGTGCAACAAAGTGCTCGAAAACGGTCTCTAACTGCTCGCTTGAGCACCGATCGAGACAATAGGAAATCCAAAACACCGTTGGAAAACCTATAGGGAAAAGATCGAGAAAATGGCAAATCAGTCCCAAGAGACCAACCGGCTACCCGTCCGCCTTGGGCGGGGGCATTACTGACTGAGTCTATCTCTTATTCTGTCAAGGGTTCGATTTCGATGCAACCATAAGCATCAACCGCGATTGCTGAGCAAATGTCGGAATAGGCAACTGATGGAACAAAATATTCAAGTGCTAACCCTTCTGAGGCTGAGACATGACAGGCATCAAGGAGAATTCCCGGGGGGCGATCCCATTGATCGAAAAAGCCCGAAGAAAACCGTTGAAATACACCGTCAGGCTGATTCAGATTTGGAAAATAACGCATTCGAAATGAAGACGAATCGAACTTGAAATTCTCCTGTAATCTCGCGTTAATCGCAAACTTCACAAGAAATTGCCCGATTTTCCAGTTCAGTGTCAGATAGTCTTCAAATCTATAAATTGAAGAATCATGACGATGCAGATCCAGATAATGAGCCCTATACACCATAATTAATCGGATTCGGTTGAAGCTTCCCCAAGTTCGGGGCAGTGATCACGGACACCACCCGGGCACTCATCTGTTTCTCCTCGTAAAAATCTTGCCCGAGCTTGATTAAGGCGGTAATAACAATCTTTTGGAACGTTCTCGATTGGACGACAAAGTCTAATCTGAGCATTGACAACCTCCTCGTACCATTTCGCCGCTATAAGACGATATTGCAATGGAACTTGGTCTCTTTTTTCTTTTGTGCAGCTACTGCCAATCGCACCTCTGATTTGTGCATCAAATGGCGCGGGGATTATTGGTGGGAAGCCAATTTTTCCTCTAAATTTATCGCAAGGATTAAGATTCGGACGTCTTCCAATACAGGCTGGACTATTGTTCTGTGCAAACGCACAGAAGCAGCATTTTTGCCTATGTTTGATTGAAATACAAAATATACTGACAATGGAGTCATAACATATTGTTCCCAAATAAACATCTCCATGGACTTCGCAGCTTTTCCGGCATGCCTGAATATCTTGAAACGTGCATAAATTAGCGACCGCCAATCCCCGCGGATCCCGGTTAGTTAGGGCATTAGAGTCGAGCGACTCATATAAACCCCACTCGCTACCTTCATACTCAATCGGATCTCTTCCCAAGAACCTACCGGCCAGCGGGCTCATCCATAGGGCTCGGAAGTGATGTAGACCTAGGGTCTCGTCCCATTCTCGACCGGTATACGTATACCGATTTCCTACGGCAGAACTCGTAAGCACAGTTCCACTGGCGTTTAGGATCGCAGGTTGACCATACGCCGTGTAAGCGTACCGTTCTGCGACCGCGCCGGTCGACGTGGTCATGGCGGTGATGGAGTACTGTTGGTTGCGATGGTAGTAGTGGATCGTGCCACTGGTACCCGCCGCCTTGCGCACGACCGGTTCATCGATGTAGCTGGCATAGACATATCGGTAAGTCGGTGTCGAAGCGACACCACCCACTGGGTAGTCCGCAATCGTTTGCTGATCATGTTGCACATAAACAACCGATCCACCGGTTCCCGTGCGTGCTACAGGGGTAAGTTGTGAGGCTTGAGGGGTGAGGCTTGAGGATAAAACCGTGCTAATACCCTTCGGGTCTGTTTCTAACGATTTGCTATCGGGGGTTTAAGATCTCGTGGGTTTGGTTCTTAATCATGTGCGGGACGCTAATGCTATATGTTGCATAGCCCGTGAGACGATCTTCATCGTCATAGCTAGTGCCTGCTGATGTGAACCCGTAACCGCTCATCGTTCCGCCAATGGTCTCGGAAGTTTTGTTCTTGTTCGCATCCCAAGTATAACTCAGGTTGCCAATCGATGTACCAGTTCCTCCGTACGAAATTCCCGTTAAAAGATTATCGGTGGAATAGGTTCTGGTTTCCGTGACCCCGTTACCAAGAGTTTCTCCGGTGAGCCGACGTCCATTGTCATAGGTTCTGGTGCTGATCGTCGAACTAGTTCCATTCGTACTCTAAATTTTAGAGCATCGTCAAAGCAGAACAAAAATACGGATTTGGCAGAAATATCGAACGCAGAAAAATGAGTCACGTATCTTTCTGCGTTCGATTTTTCTGCCCTCATTAGGACTGTATAGAGGAGGGGTTGGCGTTGTTTAGTCTCTTCAGCGATCGAAGCAGCAGGAGGTCGGGAACACTGATCTTCACTAATCGGACACTAATCTTGAAGACCGGTGGTAGGCGGCTGCGTAGGCCGTAACGAAGCTTTGTGAAGTTACGGCATGGGGATCACTGCAACTCATCCCTAAACCGACAAGTCATTTTAGTCCCGGCGTGCTGTGCCGTAACTGCGTCTCGTTGAGACTTGTTACGGCCTACAAGAGTTGTTACGGCCTACACGATACAACTCTACCACTCGCTGCCTAATTCGCGCAGAATGTCGATGGCTTCTTCTAATGTGTATGTTTCGACTCCGCGCACCCGACCGGCACGATCGCACTCGCCTAGCATGAGCAGCTCTTCGTAACTTTCGCTTTCACGCAATCGTCGGTGATGCCGCGAACCGATCGAGCCGTTGTGGATCAAATGCGCGTCCATGTGATGGGCGATTAGCCAAGCCGTTCTTGGGGTGATCGCTCCCTCCAGTGCCTCGAGGCCTGCTTCGACATGATTGGCCGCATCGATCCCTTTTCCGATGTCATGTAACAAGGCAGCAGCTAAAAACTCTTCATCGTATGGTAGTAGATCATATGCTAGATCAAAGACTTGTAGCGAATGATATAGCACATCACCTTCTGGATGATGAAGGGGATGTTGCTTCACATTCTCTAAGGGAAGCAACAGTCCAAAGTAAACTGCGTAAGGATCCAGTTCGTCCTCCATTTCTTGAAGTCGTTCCGTCAAGATAACGTTGGGGTACTCTCTCTGCAGAAAGGTCTTAAATTCGGCGATACTGGCTTTTTCGATCGGCTTTCCAGTTACCGAGCTTTTGAAATGGTATGACCTTAGGCTCGCAGGATAAATAGTAAGCTCGATCGGATACTTTTCTTTGACGTGGATATGCGTGTAAACATGGTTCTCGCCCGATTTTCGGACTTGTTTCCGTTCGATGTCGTACGGGATTAGGTCCAGGTCCAGGGATGCCGCGACGGTTTGGACGCTGTCGGAGAATACGTGTAGATCGATGTCAGACCCGCGACGAACATGTCCGGTGAAAACGCTTCCGATGATCCGAGGGTGGAATTTCTCTAGCCGAATCATCATTCGCAGGGCGGTCAATCTCATATCCTGCAGGGCGTCCAATCGAGCTTGCCCTTCGTGAAGGCGAGCGAACGACTGGACCGCGTCGCGGATTTCCGCATTGGAGGGAAGTTCGTTGGGTTTGACCCAACCATGGCAGAGACGCCGAGCGGCCTTTTGTTTGGCCCGGTAGTACTCGGATTCTTCGCGAAAATAAAGCAAGCGAGCCGCTTCGTGGGCAATCGCACGTCGCAATTTTGAATTGGATTCCATCTTATGCACCGCGGCTGTGCCGGTTACCGGTGCTTTGCATTCGAGATACCAAAATGGTAATAGAAACTGGGGACCAGGGCAATATGTTTGCAAATCCAGGCAAGCTCGCGATCAGCGATCGACGAGCCTCCGCGATGACACAAAGCAGGCTCCGACGTCCTAAACGGACCTAAACCAGCACAAAACGGGTGAAAACATTAGGAATCTGTGGATGGGCAAAATTCGTCGGCCGTCATATAGTTCATTGTTGTCCTGCGCGGTAGCAATTAGCATGTCTGTGCCGAATACCGCGTGTTTCGCCTGGCTGCGTTACGACAGTCCGAATTTCATTCCTCAGAATGCAATCATGAAGAATATCCGCAATTTTTGTATCATAGCGCACATCGACCACGGCAAATCGACGTTGGCTGATCGTCTGATTCAAGCTTGTGGAGCTGTCTCGCAGAGAGAATTTCACGATCAAATCCTCGATTCGATGGATATCGAACGCGAGCGTGGTATCACCATAAAGAGCAACTCCATTTCCCTGAACTACAAAAGTGCAGATGGACAAGATTATTTGCTCAATCTGATCGACACCCCAGGCCACGTCGATTTCTCCCACGAGGTACGTCGTTCGTTGATGGCTTGTGACGGCGCGTTAATCGTCGTAGATGCCTCTCAAGGTGTCGAAGCTCAAACGGTTGCTAATCTTTACTTAGCTCTTGAGTATGATCTTACCCTTTTGCCGATCATTAACAAAATCGACCTGCCAGCCGCCAACGTAGAAAAGGTCCGCGAAGAGATCGATTCTGATTTGGGATTGGATCCGTTTGCAGCGATTCCCGTATCCGCAAAAACCGGTGTTGGTATTCAAGATGTCCTTGAGGGGATCGTGACGCATTTGCCTCCTCCTAAAGGTGACCCCGAGGCACCGCTCAAGGCGCTCGTTTTTGATGCACACTTCGATACGTTCCGCGGTGTGATTCTCCAGGTTCGTGTTGTCGAAGGGACTCTCAAGACTGGTGATATGATTCACTTTATGCATGGAGGTCGCAATTATAAAGTCGACGAGTTGGGATACAACCAAATCAAGTTGGTCCCCAAAAAGCAACTAAGCGTCGGGGAAGTAGGTTACATTGTTGCTGGTGTGAAAAGCGTACAAGATATCGAAATTGGAGACACGCTAACGCTGCTGGATAAACAAGCGGATGCGCCGATCCCCGGATACAAAAAAGCCAAGCAAGTTGTCTTCTCATCAATTTACCCAATGAGTACGGATGAATATCTGGACCTTACCAAAGCCCTTGAGAAGCTGGCTATTAATGATGCGGCTCTAACCTTCGAAAAGGATAGCTCGGCAGCGTTGGGATTTGGGTTTCGCTGTGGTTTTCTCGGTTTGTTGCATTTGGATGTGATTCAAGAGCGGTTACAGCGAGAGTTCGATCTTGGATTGGTTATCTCCGCTCCGTCTGTAAAGTATAAAATTCTTCTTAGGGATGGCACGACCGTTGACGTCGACAATCCCAGCTATTGGCCCGACCCTACTTCGATTGATAAGACAACGGAACCGTATATAAAAGCGGCGATCATCACTCCTGAGGAATATGTCGGAGCAGTTATGGAACTGTGCCGCGAGCACCGATCCGATAGCCAAACGATGAATTACTTGTCGGCAGGACGGGTCGAAGTAAAAAGCGAGATGCCGCTAGGAGAAGTGTTGTTTGACTTTTATGGCAAACTAAAAATGATTACCCGTGGGTATGGTTCGTTTGACTATGAACCAATCGAGTACCGTCCGACCAACATTGTCAAAGTCGACATTCTCGTCAACAAAGAGCCCGTTGATGCGCTTTCGTATCTCGTGCACCGCGACAAGGCTCGGGCTCGAGCTCTCCATTATTGCGAGCAGCTCGCAGAGGCTATACCACGACACCAGTTCAAGATTCCCATCCAGGGAGCTATCGGTGGTGAGATTATTGCCCGGGCAACTATTCAACCCTTCCGAAAAGATGTCACTGCTAAACTTTATGGTGGGGACGTTACACGGAAAAACAAGTTGTTGGAAAAGCAAAAGCGTGGCAAGGCGAAGATGAAGCAATTCGGCAGCGTCAATATTCCTCAAAAGGCTTTCATCTCAGTTCTCAGATCTGAGCAGGATTAGCGGTCCGATGTTAAATCGGCTCGCATACAGCGATCATTCGAAAGCCAATCGGTCGGAACGTACCAATCGAGCAAGGGAATTCAGAATCTGAGTCGAGCGTTCACCCACCGAATGTAGAATCGCAAAGCGAGTGGAATCGGCATCGTTCAACTCTAGACGAATTCGAAGATGGTCTTTGGGCAAAATGTCTGGAAACCGATCAGCCCACTCGATCACGGTAACGCAGTCACTTTCTAGGTATTCCTCAATTCCGATTTCTAAAAATTCGTCTTCGTCAGTAATTCGATACGCATCGACGTGGACGATCGGGGGGGTGGTCGCATAAGACTGAAGCAATACAAAAGTCGGGCTAGAAATGCTAGCGCTATCAGCACCCAGAGCGAGTGCTAAGAATCGCGTGAATTGCGTTTTGCCTGCTCCGAGGGTTCCTTCGAGGGCGATACACGCAGGAGTTTCCAGCAGAGTTCCCAGTTTTCGTGCGAAATCATCGCATTCCTCCAGGCTTCGCAGCGGAATCGTCAAATCGCAATGGGGCACGTTCTCTTTCACAACCGATGTCCGGGATCGAGGAAATTGGGGTTAAGGTTCTCAAGTTTGTGAGCGGGGAAGCCTGAATCGCTCATGGGCATAAGTCAAAAAAATGATACACTGACGAGGATAAATTTAGGGTCGCCCCCTACCGGAATTTCAAAAGTTGACGTTAGGAGCTTGGTACTTCAGCGTCGCAAATTTCATTTCCGGTGCCAAACCATTTCACAGTGCCAAACAGACGAGCGAAGCGCGAATGAGTAGCCTGGACCAGTATAGCTACTGCCCTTGTGGCAACGGATCAAAGATTAAGTTCTGCGAATGCCCTACCAAGAATTTTGTTGAGATGGAAAAGATCCATCGAATGATTGTCGGTGAACAAAACGTTGCGGCGCTCGACCGGATCAACCAAAATCTGCAAACGACACCTTCAGCACCATGGCTTTTGGCTATGAAGTGCCAACTGCTGTTGCAATTGAGGGAGATCGACTCCCTGGAGGAAACATCGGCCAAATTTATTCGCCTGCAGCCAGACAACCCGCTAGCCAAGCTATATCGATCACTGTTGGCGGTAATACGGGGCAATACGGAAGAAGGTGCCTCGATGTTGCTGCAAGCGATCGGTGATTCGACCGAGACCTTGCCTGGGCTTACTCCGACTGTTGCCTTGAATCTACTCGAGACCATGGCCCAGCGGGGGCAAGTTCTCTCGGCGTTGCTCCATTCCGAAATGTTGATGGATATGGACGATGAGATTGCCAAGTTCGGGTTCCAAGCCCATTCGCAATTGGCGTCTCAAAACAATGCAAACATCCTGAGCCGTGAATCGCTGCCTTCGCCGGGCGATGGAGATGGGACTCAATATGCGGAACGCCTCGCCGAGGCCGATGCTCTTTTAGGTGGCTACCGAATTGTGGCTGCAAAAACCAAACTGGAATCGATCCAACGCGAGTTTGGTCAGCAGGCTCCTATTCTACAACGCTTGCTCTACTGCCAATTAATGTTGGCAGACACCGATTCTGCAGCAAGCACCTGTAAAAAGCTCGCTAACATTGCCGATTTGTTCGAACCACAACGCATTTATTATCAGGCCCTCGCGTATGAGCTGGGGCCAAAATCTAACGGTGCAGCCGTTCTCGAAGAGCTTTGCCAATACGTTATTGAGGATGCTAGCTTCGATGAGAAGCTAGCTACCTGTGAGAATTTGGTTCCAGTACCGGTCGAGCAATTCAAAGGGCTACTTACCGCGATCCTTGCCGAAGAGGTGCCACCCAAGGCATGCTATGTGTGCGTAGAGCCACTCTTCCGCGATCAGTTCCCTGACGTAGAAGCGAGCCGCACTGGATCATGGTTCGCGTTTTACGGGCGACAAACCGACAAGCCAGCGCGATTGATCGCGCTGGAGCCTCCACGCGGTCCACGTCGCTTGCTTCTAGAGAAAGTCAAGACGGCGATCGGTGTTACATCGCTAAAACGCGAACTCTTGGAATCCCTTCCCACAACCTATGCGTCGCAGGTGACGGGGTCGGTCCTAGTAAAGAAAGAGTTGCCGGCTGAGCGCTCCGCGGAATTCCGCAGTCTCACCCGACAGCATGTCGTCGATAGTTTCTTGGATTATGCCTTTGATTGCCTGGGTGGTATGACGCCTCGCGAAGCATCGACTGACAGTTCCAAGTCGATTGCGTTAGCGGGTCTGTTGTTGCACTGGCAAGGAACCGGTACGAGTGGATTGATGGACTCGAAGTACAAAGAGATTCATCAAATGCTCAACTTAAAGCAACCCCGTTTGGATGCGTCTACGGATGTGTTCGATACCGTAGGTGGGGCCGCTTACTTCTGGACCGATTTGAGCACGATCCAACCAGTGCCCTTGGTGCAGCTCATGCAGTCGGCTTTGTCGCACGGGGTTGCTAGCTTGACAGAAGCTTTGGTTGAGCGAAGTGAGCAGATGCAATGGCCAGATGAGGTCAAAGATTCCGCAGACTACACGCTGCTCAATCTCAAGGCTCAATTGACCAACGATCCGAACGTGGCTGAGAAGCTGCTGCTTAAGATTGCCGAAGCTTCGAAGAAGGTCGGCGTACCGATGGGCAATGCTGTTTTGGAGCGTGTCGAGATCCTCTCGAGCTTGGGACGTGGAGCAGAAGCCCGTATGTATCTAGAGCAGTCGCTTCGCGATAATCCCGAAGATCCAGCATTGTTGCAATTCGTTCAAATGGCCATGATGCGTGAGCAGCAAATGCGTGCTCGAGGTGGTGCTATGCCTGGGCAGCCAGGAGCCGGTGGGGTATCTCCGAGTAGTGCTCCATCGTCCGGTATCTGGACACCGGGGCAACCAGCTTCGGCACCTGAAGAAAAGGGTGAAAGCAAGCTCTGGATCCCTGGCCAATAGTCAGTTGGACGGAGGGCTAATCAATGGGCGGTTTCAGGTTCCTGAGACCGTTCCGATTGGTAATCTCCGCACTTTTGTTTAACCGCATGGGGATCGCCCTGCGTTGAACGTTCACCAGTCAGAAAGCCCACTAACTCGCGCATCGGTCACCAGTCCTGAGCGTCAAGCAGCCCGTTCGGCATGCGGTTAAACAACATCGCCCCGCGTTGATCATCTATGACGCAGGAGTTTGTTACCTTAGCAGTCAGACCTCTCTCTAACTGCTAGGCGATGATGGCGCCTTGGGGACCGGCTCCTTCTTCCCATTGACGTCGGATCTCGCGCAAACCATAAGCACACATTTCGAACTGCTCGCTCAAACGGTGAAGCAGCGAATTGGGGACTTCGTCCGGTTCATCTGCATCGATTTCGCTGGCAATCTCGTAGGCCTTTTTCCCTTCGTAGCAGTAACTCACAAATTGGTCAGACTTTTCGGTTGCTTGCAAACCTCGAAGTGATTCCGGGTATAAGCCAGTCCAAAAGAGAGTGAAATCGCCGATATGGCGGTGAATTTCCCTCTTTGCCAAACCAATCCGGTGTTGAGACTCCGCCATAAGCGTGACGACCTCAGTGGCTCGACGACCGTTTAGCTGCCGAATCCGGTGCAAGGCATCGGTCTTTGTGAACCGAATGAGTAAATGGCTAACGTAATTAACCAGTTCCGTATCCGTGACCCCCAACTGCGAGTAAAAAGCGTACTCGGAGAGCCCGGTAAAGAACCGCTCTAGAAGCCGATTGCTGGAATCGGTGGAATCGTTTTTGGAATTCATGAAAAAAAGCTCCTCAAGAACGACAAGTGGAACCCTTTACCCTCTTTCTAAACTATTCAACCATAAGCCTCCAAGTCAAGCGAATTTTGCAGTACACAGCCCAGACAACTGACGCGACAATAGCGACTCAGCAGTTTGTATGGATGTCCGAGCATGAAAGTAGAAGTTCCCGATGGTTTTCTGGAAACGAAAGCAAGCCTCTAACGATCGAGAAACACCGAGCTCCGGGGAGAGTATTCCGACCGTCGCCGAATTCGGCACGACGAGCCCAGCCGACGGGTCTGAGGCCGATCCGAAAGCTGCTGTCATCTCCTCGACATCCGATCCGGCTGCGACTCCCGCCAAAGGAGCGAGCTGGTGGAGCCGCGTTCTTTCGAAAACGAATGAACTCCTCCGAACCGATATCCGCGACCTTTGGAAGAGCGAAGGGGAATTGGTCGATGAGGACTTTCTGAAAAATCTCTACGCGATCTTGATCCGGACCGACATGGGCAACTCCATGGCAACCAAAATTCGAGAATCGATCTATAGTCAGTTTCGAGGTCGACGAATTCAGCTCGAAGAATGTCTGTCGATCATTCGAGACAACATTGCTAAGTCCCTCAGTAACGCGAGCGGTCAGCTCAATACGGCGACCACCGGACCAACTATTATTCTCGTTGTAGGAGTGAACGGTTCCGGGAAAACAACCTCCATTGCCAAGCTGGCGCATCGACTTGTTCAGAGCAATAAACGAGTGCTTCTCGGAGCAGGTGATACGTTCCGAGCTGCCGCCGTTGAACAATTGCGTATTTGGTCTGAGCGAATCGGTTGCGATATTGTGCTGGGTGAACAAGGCTCCGATCCAGGTACCGTTGTGTTTAGGGCTACCAAACGGGCCGTCGAAGAGTCCTATGATGTTTGCATTCTCGACACGGCGGGTCGTTTGCAAACGCAGTCGAATTTGATGCAAGAGCTCGAGAAGATCAAACGAGTCGTTGCTAAACAAGTTCCCGATGGACCTCATGAAGTACTTCTCGTGCTCGACGCAACGGCTGGTCAAAACGCTATCAGCCAGGCAAAAGGTTTCTCGCAAGCTGCAGGCTGTACTGGTATTGTTCTTGCAAAATTGGATGGCAGCGCCAAAGGTGGTGTGGTCGTGCCAATCTCAGAACAATTTGGTCTGCCTGTAAAATTCGTGGGCCTCGGTGAAAAGCTCGAAGACTTGTCCGAGTTTAACCCCGAATCCTTTGCTCGCGCGCTGTTTGACTAAAATCGTTTTACTAGAAAACTTAGACCCTTTCCTTTCTTGTTACTTTCAAATTATGGACCATTTTTCTTATCGCAACCGCAACCTGTTTTGTGAAGATGTCTCTGTCGCAGCCATTGCTGAACAGTACGGCACACCGGTTTACATCTACAGTGAAGCGACGTTGTTGCGACATCTCAAGGAGCTACAAACGGCGTTTGCAGAAGCCAACCCGATCATTTGCTACAGCGTGAAAGCGAACGGTAACCTTAGCATCGCTAAACTTATGGCGGATCATGGCGCAGGTTTTGACGTGACTTCGGGCGGTGAATTCTATCGAGCCATCAAAGCTGGTAACGCACAGTCGAAAATTGTCTTCGCTGGCGTGGGCAAAACCGATCGTGAAATTGAATATGCGTTAAAGAACAACGTATATCTCTTTGACGTCGAAAGCGAAGAAGAGTTGCATGCAATCGGGCGCGTTGCTGAGCGGCTCGGCGTCGTTGCGAACGTCGCATTGCGAGTCAATCCAGACCTTCCACCCAAGACACACGTAAAAACCGATACCTCAGTCAAGGGAGTCAAGTTCGGTCTGGACATTGAAACCGTATTGGATGTGGCGAATGGGGTGGTTGGGCATAAGCATTTGTGCGTGGCGGGACTGCATATGCATTTGGGGTCGCCAATTCTCAGTACCGAACCTTATCGATTAGGTTGCGAGAAAGCAGTCCGTTTGATCGCAGAACTAAGAGCTCAAGGGCACAAGGTTAGCGTTCTTAACATGGGTGGTGGATTCGGTATTCACTATCGCAAACAAGAAGCTTTGGCAGCATCCGAATTTGCCAAGGTAATTCTGCCAGCGGTCAAAGAAACCGGCTGCCAATTGGTCTTGGAGCCAGGTCGATTCATCGTCGGCAACGCTGGTATTTTGGTTTCGAAAGTTTTGTACAACAAAGAGACTGGTGGCAAGCGATACATTATTCAAGATGCCGCGATGAACGATTTGATCCGGCCAACTCTTTACGATTCGTTTCATCGGATTTGGCCTGTCGCACCTTCGACAGCGGTGCCTGAATGCCCGACCGATTACGAAGCTGCCATCGAGGGCACGATAACTCAAGATGTTGTCGGCCCAGTTTGCGAGTCAGGCGATTTCCTTGCGAAAGGAAGAAATCTGCCTGAGATGAAGAGTGGCGATCTGATGGCGATCTTCAGTGCAGGAGCTTACGGTATGACCATGTCGTCAAACTACAATGCACGTTGCCGTGCAGCCGAAGTATTGGTTTCGGGATCAACCCATCGGCTCATTCGTCGCCGAGAAACCTACGAAGATCTCGTTGCATGTGAGATGGAATGCTTGGTTTAAGGCGTACTTCGTCAGCTGTTTTTGTCGCGTGGGAATCTTGATTTCAGCCCGCGCGACAATGCCGCTCTTAAAGCACCTAGACGCTTCGTATACAGGCTAGGACGAGAATTTCTAACTCCTGTGTTTCCGGTGTAGCCCAGTTTCGGACTTCTAGGTCGTTCTTTTGGCAAGTAAACTGGAACTACGACTAGATGGCTTACCCATCCCCTTTCCCTCATTTCCCCTCCCCTTTAGAACCTAATTGTTCAATTATGCGTGTATCTTTCCGAGCTTTATCCATTGGCTCATGGCTTTTGACTTTATTCTCCACAAGCGTCGCATTTGGCGATGTGGGGGCGACCCCTACCAAGGCATTCCGGCTTCCGGCTGGCTTCGAGATCGATTTGGTTTATGAGGTGCCACTTAAGGAACAAGGTTCCTGGGTTTGCATTACTCCTGACAAAAAGGGAGGTCTTCTCGCTTCGGATCAATATGGCAAGATCTACCGCGTGACTCCGGCACCAGTTGGCTCCGCCGCAACCGAGACCAAAGTAGAGCCTCTCGGTATCGATATCGGCATGGCACAAGGTCTATTGGTCACTAAAGATGGTCTCTATGTGGATGTGAATGGTGGTGAGAAAGCGGGTTTGTATCGCTTTCAAGATACCGATAACGACGGGAGCTATGACAAAAAAGACCATATCATTCCCCTCAATGGTGGTGGCGAGCATGGTCCGCACGCCGTCCTCGAAGGACCTGATGGGCGTCTCTATCTTGCAGCAGGCAATCAAACGCAATTGCCTCAGCGAATCGATGCGTCACGAGTTCCTCGACACTGGAGCGAAGACCATATGCTCGGCCGTATGCCAGACGGCCGTGGATTTATGGCTGGTGTTCCAGCTCCAGGCGGATTCGTTCTCAGCTTCAATCCAGACGGCAGCGATATCGAAATCGTAGCTACCGGATTTCGGAATCAATACGACATCGATTTCAGTCCTACCGGTGAACTGTTTACCTATGATGCTGATATGGAATGGGACGTCGGAACTCCATGGTATCGGCCAACTCGCGTGAACCATGTCATCAGCGGAGCCGAGTTCGGTTGGAGAAATGGTACGGGCAAGTGGCCGGAGTATTTCGCAGATAGTTTCGGCGCCGTTGTAAACATCGGATACGGTTCACCAACCGGGATTAGCTTCGGCACCGGTGCTAGATTCCCTGCTAAATACCAAAATGCACTTCTGATTAGTGACTGGAGTTACGGCGTCATCTATGCGGTCAACATGAAACCATCTGGTGCCACCTATGCAGCCGAATTCGAGCCGTTCATCAGCGCATCTCCCATGCCTGTAACCGATTTAGTCGTGGATCCAGAGACCGGCGCACTCTATTTCACCATCGGAGGCCGTGGCGTTCAATCCGCCATGTACCGCGTAAGATATACCGGTGCAGAAGACTGTTCTAAAGCGGCATTCCCAGACACCCCAGAGGCAAAACAAGCACGTGCGACTCGTAAGAAGCTCGAAGACATGCATCGCGGTTCAGGGTTCGACCTAAGTCTCGCCTCAGCTAACGTGAGCAGTCCCGATCGAGCCCTTCGAACCGCAGCCAGAATTGCGTTAGAGCAACAAGATGCCAAGTTGTGGCGCAATGTGATCAATCGCATCGACAGTCCTCAAGGAATCATTACTTTGGCTGTTGCCCTTTCACGAAAAGGTGATAAGTCAGATCAAGAAGTCATTCAAAAGCGGCTTCTTTCCCTCGACTGGAACAAATTAAATCAAACCGAGAAACTGGAGCTCCTGAGAGCGTACCAACTTAGCTTCCTTCGGTTGGGCGAGGGAACCGATGCCATTAGATCGAAGATCGTTGAGTCACTCGATCCCCATTTCCCAACACCAACCGAAGATAGCTTGGTCGATCGCGAATTGGCTCGCGTATTGATCTATCTCAAAGCTCCCAACATTGTGGATCGCTGCGTAAGCCGTATGCAATCCAGTCCATCCGCCGACGAACAAATTCAGTACGCATTTTGTTTGCGTGAAGTCACCGAAGGTTGGAATGATAAAACACGTCGCGAGTACTTTCAGTGGTTCTATGATATTGCCACCGCGCGAGGTGGTGCATCCTTTGGCGGTTTCATCGAGAACATTCGACAAGTTACCATGAAAAATCTGACCGACGCTCAAAAACAACAACTCGGTGATTTGGTTGGTCCACCCCCAGCTCCCCGTGATCCACTCGAAAACTTAGCACCCAGAGCGGTCGTTAAGGCATGGACAGTGGAGGAACTAGATGGTTTTGCTCAGAAGAACTCTGAAAGTTTCGACTTTGAGCGGGGGAAACTAATGTTTGCTGTAGCTCAATGTTACAAGTGCCATCGCATGGGTGGCCAAGGTGGTATACAAGGACCTGATCTAACCAGCGCCGGCGGTAGATTCAGCGCTCGTGATATGCTGGTCGCGATTGTCGATCCAAGCAAAGAAATCAGCGACCAGTATCAAGCGAGCCAGTTCTTGCTCGAAGATGATTCCGTCGTTGTCGGCCGTGTAGCGAACCTTAATGGTGAAGATCTGATGATCCAAACCAATATGCTCGATCCAGGTAATTTCACCAATCTCAAGCGAAATGATATCGTCGAGGTACGTCAGAGCCAGGTTTCTCCGATGCCTTCCGGGCTGCTCGATACCTTGAACGAGCAAGAGATTTTGGATCTTTTGGCTTATCTCCGCGCTGGTGGTAATCCAAAGCATTCGATTTACCAAAAGAAATAGATGATGGACCTTTTGGCGATATGCCGGGGAGGGCTGGTGGTGGTCGATCGACATTCGAACCTGTAGGCACCCCTCTCCCAGCCACGCTAGCGCCGGTGAAAAGGCCGGAGATATAGGTAACACTCAGCTTGTCGATTATTTCTTACTCGTACCAGCAGTTTGTCTGAATGGAGCGCAGCGGAATTCAGACAAACTGCTGGCTCGCCGAATCTTGCCAGTACGCGCATCCAATTGCGCTACGACGAATCGATAGTAAAAAACATCCCATACTCCATCGGTGTCGCTTGGTTGTAAGCCAACTTGCTCATCTATAAACACTTCACTGAGTCGATACGATTTACCTTTAAATTTGATTTCACCAGCGCGATTAGCGACCCGTGTTTCGAAGCGACTGCTGTATTGGTAAGGGACAATTTTGCTTCGGAACTCACGATCACTTACTTGATACCGACTGGAAGGAACTTGGTCCTACAATCCTTCATGAGGCCGATCATGATTGTAAACTTCT
>JBKCTT010000198.1:0-6658 GCA_046318795.1 Pirellula sp. | reverse complement strand
TAATAGCGGAGTGGGCGCGAGCCCCCCGGTGCCTGGCAATGCGTCAGCGAGCCGGCTCTTTGGGTTCGACTAGTTTCCGAGAAGTTGATAGTCGGTGAGTTGTTGACGCCCTACCGTAGGTCTTGCGCCCTTACGCTAACACTTGCTTCGCAATTTGAATAATAGCGGATTGGGCGCAAGCCCCCCGGTGCATTTCGACAAGCCATCAGCCGGGTTTTGGCGCTAGCCCCGGTTTTCACGCGATTCGCCGGCAAGCCGGCTCTTTTGGGGTTTGTCAGATTCACGAGTAATTGATAGTCGGTAGCTAGTTAACGCCCTACCGTAGGTCCTGCGCCCTTACGCTAATAATTGTACTCAATATGCCCTTTATGTTAGGCTGCGGTTAATTATGTCTTGCATCTTTGCAACGACCGGTTTGGATTCTCGCCAAGGGGGCGTTCAAGTTAGCGCGATTGACGCTCTTCGCGCTGCACCTCATTCGACCCGCTCTATCGTGCTCGGTACTGATCCAGAACGCCTCACTCAGCCTACGTGTGTCGTTCAATCCCTTCGGAGCAAGCTGATTGTCCATACGCTCTTAAAAAACTGGGCATGTGACCGAGCTGTCTTCTGGCATCTTTCTATGCTCAAACTACTCCCCCTTCTAAAGCTGAAAGGATTTCGAGGTAAGAAAATCCTTTTCTTGCATGGCATCGAGGCTTGGAGAATTCAATCGCCCGCGACTCGCCGTAAACTCGCCTCGGTCGACTTGTTTCTTAGCAATAGCCAATTTACCTGGGATCGATTCTTAGAATTCTCGCCAGAATTACGACACAAACCCCATCTAGTCACCCCCTTAGGTTATGGTGAGCCGTTAAATGTAATCGGCGGCTATGAGCAACCTAAGTCGCCGTCTGCGTTAATTGTTGCACGCATGGCGAAAATGGAAGACTACAAGGGCCATCGACAACTCATTAACGCTTGGCCGTCAATTCTTGTTTCGCATCCAACCGCTGTGTTGCATGTGGTTGGTGAAGGGGATTTGACGCCTGAGCTCGTGGCTCTGACTCGCAAGCTGAATCTAAATAAGAGCGTCACCTTTCACGGAAGAATTGACGAAGCGACCAAAGAATCTCTTTTAAAACAGTGCTCCCTATTTGCCATGCCGAGCCAAGGTGAAGGGTTCGGGATTGTTTATCTCGAAGCCATGCGAATGGGGCGTCCCTGTATAGTGAGCGACCGCGATGCGGGGAGGGAAGTCGTGAATCCTCCCGAAGCAGGAATCGCAGTGAAGCCTGATAACCCACTTGAATTATCTAATGCGATCATAAAACTATTAAGTTCAGTAACGATTTGGAAAAAAATGTCCGATCATGCTATCCGACGTTACGAATCGATTTACACCGAGTCGGCTTTTCAAGAAAGGATTTGGGCTTCGATACGCTCCGCGTAAGGATGATTGCGCAGTTTATTGCAGATCAAGATTGCGATTTTTTGCAGATCAAACTTATGAATATCGATATCGACTACCATTAGCGAAACAATGTGCGGACTAGGAGGAGTGGTTGGGGACGCCGCCAATCGCGACCATTTGTTTCGAATGGAACAAACGCTCGTTCATCGCGGCCCAGATAGCGGTGATACTTGGTTTAGCCCTGATGGTCGAGTTGGACTTTGCCATCGTCGCCTTTCCATCATAGATTTGTCCGATGCCGGGCGGCAACCCATGACCAGTTCGGACGGTCAACTCACGATTGTCTTTAATGGTGAGATCTATAACTATGAAGAGCTGCGACGCGATGTTGAAAATCAAGGGATAGCCTTAAGGGGACATAGCGACACAGAGGTTCTGTTGGAACTCTTCCGTGTTTATGGAACCGACGCCATTCCACGATTACACGGTATGTTCGCTTTTGCAGTATGGGACAACGAAAAGAGATGCATAACTCTGGCTCGCGATCCCCTGGGCATTAAGCCTCTTTACTTAACAGAGTGTGACGACTCTCTGTTTTTTGCATCAGAACTTAAGGCCCTGCTCTCTGTTCCAGTTATCAATCGATCTATTAACATCGGAGCAGTCCGTGGTTACTTGGCATCGGGGAGCGTACCTGAACCGGATTCGCTGATCGACGGGATCCGGCAACTACCATCGGGCCACTTTCTGGAATGGAAAGATGGCGTAGCAAAGTTATCCAAGTATTGGAGCCCTCGATTTCCCGTACATCGAAATAGAGACGAATCGAGCGACCAATGGTCTAACTCTGTGATGCTTACCCGTAACGCTCTGATGGACTCGATTGGCCGACATTTTGTGAGCGATGTGCCTGTGGGTATTTTTTTGAGCGGCGGAATAGACTCAACGGCTCTGGTATCCTTAGCGAGGCAGGCGGGTGTCAAGAATATAAAGACATTCTCCATCGGATTCGCAGATCGCGATTATGACGAAAGCTCTATGGCAGCCCAAACGGCTAGCTACTTTCAAACCGATCATCACGAGTGGATCATAAGTCCTTTGGAGGGGCAGGCTCTTTTTAGTCGGTTTCTCGATTCGATGGATCAGCCGAGTGTCGATGGATTTAACACATTCTGCGTATCCAAGTTCGCGCACGATTGCGGCATGAAAGTTGTGCTTTCAGGGTTAGGGGGAGATGAGCTTTTTGGTAGTTATCCATCCTTTCGTAAAATTCCTAAACTACTGGATGTTTTTAAGTACGCAGCGCCGTTCCGTCCTGTTCCTTCCAAGATAGCGGAGATACTCTTCAAAAAGGGGCCCAAATCGAGGCTTGCTACTTACCTGGCAACTTCGGGTATGGTGACAGACGCGTACCAAACGATGCGTGGTATTTTCACCCAGCGACAGATCGATCGAATTCTAGAGGCGATTGGGTTACCCTCTGGTACGCAGAATACTCCTGATGCACCCAATACCCAAAGTGATTCAATTCCGGATGACAACTGGTGTTTACTAGATCAAATCAGCTTTCTGGAATTGACTCGCTACATGAAGAATCAGTTGCTTCGGGATAGCGATGTGATGAGTATGGTCTGGGGATTGGAGTTGCGGGTTCCCTTTGTGGATTCAAAACTATTTGATGTTTTATGCACGATTCCATCACAACATCGAATGGCATCCAACAAGAGGTTGCTGGTAGAAGCAGTAGGAGATTTTCCGGAGTTTGTCATTACCCAGCCAAAACGAGGATTCCAATTTCCTTTTGATCGGTGGATCTCAGACGATCAGACTTGGAATTCTCTATTGCTCGCCGTATGTCGAGGTATTCCCCACGTGGATTCGTGGTACCAAAAATGGAGTCTCTTTTGCCTGAAACATTTTTTGACGCGGCTAGGTTCGGGAACCATCCAGCCAAGAAATACAGCCTAGCTCCCGAAGTTGGAGTTGCTGTTGAACATAGTCGGGCAGTTACATTATGAAGTTGCGCAGTAATTTGTTCTTCGGGCTTAAAGTAATACCTTTGCCTAGCTCAGGCAGAAGGCCTGGGAATTTAGGAAACGATGATGTTAGCGCCTTAGGTCCGGACGTTTAGGATGCCTCGGATACGAGCGATGAGCAAACGGTCGGGCCGTTGGCCCTCAAAAATGCCAATGGAATCGCCGTCCAGACCCTTCAAGCCTGGCTAGGTAAACGAACCGGGCTTTGACCCTAAATCAAGAAGAACGTAAATTCAACTTTACACGGCGGGTTCGGATTACAGTGGTTCTCCCATTAAGGTTTGCTCCAAGTTGTGGCACTAGAACCAACGACTAAACTCGAGCTTTTGGAATTTATCACCTGCGCAAATTTTAACAATCACTCGGGGAAGAGAAGTCCACACGGAATCAAAATGTTACCCAGTTCCAACCAACTCCCAATTCTGAGTCATTGAACCCAATGTGTTTGAAATCTTCCCGGCGGACCTGCGACATTTTTTGGTCTGACCACGCTGCAGGATTCTGAGATGTACAACTAAAGCAGGTTATATGACATGCGAGTGAACCGTTTTTACGGATTCACCACAAATCACTGTATAAGTTTAATGATTAACCTTTCTAAGGGCGAAGGAGAGCATAGTAATCTCGTGGAGCGTCCGTGGCACTAGATACAAGAATGGATCAATGTTCCGTCTTGTTGAATAACCTATTTCTTCCCGAACGTTCCCACAGTAATTAATGAAAGTTGCACATATCCAACGATGTCCTCCCCCCGGCGCGAATAGCATTGAGAAGCTTTTTGCGAGTATCCGGGGCGAATTGCAGAATCTGTCTGTGGACGTTGTACTCGAGAGAGCGCCGCATCTGAGCCAGGGAATTCGAAACAGAATTCTGAATATTCGCTGGGCTGGGACGATTGGTGCGGATGTATTGCACATCACGGGTGACATTCATTACGTGAGCCTGGGGACGAAGAAGCGAAAAACAATCCTAACGATTCACGATCTGGAAATGCTGAACCGTCTAAAGGGTTGGCGTCGATCGGTTGTCAAATTGCTTTGGTTCACGATACCGATCAAGAGAACGCGGGTGATCACATGCATTTCGAAGGCTACGGAGCAGAGATTGCTTTCGATCTGTCGAATCGATGAAAAGAAGATTCGGGTTATTCCGAACTTGCTCCCCAAAGCCTTTCCGTTTTCTCCCAAGAGTGAAATGGTCGAAAAGCCTCGGATTCTGTTTGTGGGCACCAAGCACAATAAAAATCTGGAACGCGTGGCGGCAGCAATACAGGGCATGAACAGTTCCCTCGCGATTGTTGGCAAACTAGACGAAACTCAGCGTTCGATTCTTGCGGAACATCGGATCGAGTATGTGAACTTTGTTGGAATCGACGACCAACAAATGGAAAACCAGTATCGGCTTGCCGACCTGCTTTGTTTCCCGTCACTGGAGGAGGGATTCGGATTACCGATTATCGAAGCCCAATCCATAGGACGACCAGTCGTAACGAGCAATCTTTCCTCGATGCCCGAGGTTGCGGGTGCGGGCGCTTGTTTAGTGGATCCTTACTCGGTGGAATCGATTCGAAGTGGAATTAACAAGGTTGTTTCGGATTCAGCATACCGCAAACAATTGATAGAGATTGGTCACGTCAATCAAAAACGCTTCGTGCCTGCTGCGATTGCATCGCAGTATCTGGAACTTTACCGAGAAGTTGCGGCTGGATAACTACTTGATTACGTCACTCCATACGGTGGGAAGCTTGGGGCGCGATGCGGGTGGGCCATCTCGAACAGTACCTGCTCTGTGTCACGCCATGGTCTACAAGCAGCCGGATTTAGCAGTGAAGATCTTGGCGGGTGTTACCGCTCAGTTTGGTCCGAACCTGACATTCAATGATCTTGATGTGGAAGCGGTAGAGCAATCTCAGTCGGCACGAGCATGGCAATCGAAATTGTTCAATTTCTATTGCTCAAATTCAGGGAAAGGTTTTATTCTTCACGACCATGGTCAGTGGCTGCCATGCAATCGTGCAAGCGCACGCGTACAGCGTAAAACAAAAGCGCCTCGAGTCGTTACGCCTCGGGGAATGCTAAGCCCATGGGCGATGCAACATAAACGCTGGAAGAAGAAAATCGCTTGGCATTTGTTTGCGAAGCGCGACATCAATCAAGCGTCCATAGTCCACGCCACCAGCGACCTGGAGGCAAACGAATTACGACAGCTCGGGGTGACAGCCCCGATCGTCGTAATCCCCAATGGTGTGGAATCTCGCCCCCGACCGAGCGACGATCGCCCAAAGAGCAAGACGGTTTTGTTCATGTCCCGAATTCATGAGAAGAAGGGGGTGGCAGAGCTAGTGACCGCATGGCGACGAATCAATGATCCTCAGTGGAAACTCATTATTGCTGGCCCAGATGAATCGAACATGATTGCGGGATTGAACTTGTCCGCATCGGATAGGATTGAGTTTGTCGGTGAGGTATCGGGTGCGGACAAGTGGCGATTGCTGGAATCCGCGTCGGTGTTTGTTTTGCCGACCCATAGCGAGAATTTTGGATTAGTGATTGCCGAGTCGCTGATGGCCGGAACACCGGTCATCACCACCCATGGAGCTCCATGGCAGGTACTCGAGGAGCATCACGCAGGTTGGTGGATCCCGATGAGTGTCGATAGTGTTGTGCTAACGCTTCGTAATGCGATGGCGATGCCCATGTCGGAGTTAGCGGACATGGGGTTACGCGGCCACGACTTAGTCGTAGAGCGGTTTGGCTGGCAACAAATCGGCCAGCAAATGCTCGAGGTTTACCGCTCGCTCCTGCGAGCGTAACTAGTAATAGCCTTTCTACGAGAGGCGTTTCCGTATTAGCCTATTTCCAAGAGGCGTCCCCAACCAACACCGCTTTAGTCCTTGATCAATACCAGCCCGACAGCGCGAGCGAGGGATGTTGTAATAGCCTATTTCCAAGAGGCGTCTTCGACTAACACCGCCTTTAATCGTTATCAATCAGCCGGGTTTTGGCGCTAGCCCCGGTTTCCCTGGCAATGCGTCAGCGAGCCGGCTCTTTTGGTTCGTCTAATTCCCGAGTAGTTGATAGTCGCTTGTTTGTTAACGCCCAACCGTAGGTCTAGCGCCCTTACGCCAATATTTACGATCCCTCGCATGCGATTGGCACCTAGGGGGCTCGGCGATCGGATTGCTAATACTTCGGGAACGTGAAACGGCCCGCGTACGCCTCTCGGAGAG
>JBKCTT010000197.1:0-4962 GCA_046318795.1 Pirellula sp. | reverse complement strand
TGCATCATACCTTGTTTGATCTCGTGGGCTTTGGCAAGCTTCGATTCCAGTGATTCGATCTCAGTGTCCATGTCGGAGAGGATGTTGGCGATAGCAGTTTGCTCCGCTAGCGTCCATGCCACCACGGAGTTCATCGCAGCTTGACCAGAGGGAGGAATAGAGCTCGGATTTCTTTAGAGCCATACGGACGAATTCTTTTCTATACGAGTTATCTGGTGACCTTTATCGGTCGAGCAATCTTTTTCAAAAAGGCGTCTAGGTCACTTCGTTTGAACAGACGATAGCCATTCGCAGGATTCCTGTGCATGCGAAGTTCGCCTCGTGCAGCCCAATTACGAATTGTATTGTTATGAACGCCGAGGTACTCGGCCGCTTCAGCAGTGTGCATGTATTCGGATAATTTGGTCATGGTCATTACTCGCTTAGTTGGGGCGAACTTTGCAAGAGGGATAGCTTAACAAACCCTCCAAGGTTTGGAAATCACACCGCCGTACTCGGACGAATCAAGTCAATGCTGCAAGGATATGTTGGTTCTCGCCTAAATGTGGCGTCGATTTCCTTTCATAAACTCTACCAAATTCACTACCGGAACGGGGAAAGGGGTAACGCCACACACGTCCAGCTGCTTCCACGGTGCATCCCAAAATATCAATCAAAAACGTTGATACCAAATCACGTAACCTTACTCAACAATCACGAATGAAATGGATTCAGGCAATTAGTCTTGTCGACATTACACCAAAGCGGGCCGATTTCTGGCTCTCGCTGCTAACCTGTAGTTGTTGGTTTGGCCGTTAAGTCCGAGGTAAGGAGATACGCAATCAACGCACAATCAACTGTCAAATAGACCATACCTAAGTGCAACTTTTCTTCGCTCGATTGGTGACATTAAAAGTTATCGCCTATTCGATAAAAAAGGCACCGTGTACGTTTTCGTATCGTGGAGCCAGACTGCAATTCGGCGTCTTTTTTCGTCTCTTTTATCGTCCTTTCGATAAAAAACAGGATCCCTTGAAAGCTAATAATCGCGTTTTACTCAAGGTTCTATCACTGTCAGAACCCGACAGCGACCTGAAGATCCTGCGGAAAAAGTGAAAAACGCAAAACCTATATGGCGTTCCGCATGGCTATCTTGCTGCAAAGCGCCGTTTCACCTCGCTCGGCCTAGCTTTCGACACGTCCCCCGAGCTGTTTCTGGAGATGGCTTTGGGCAACGTTTATCGCGTAAACATAGTACCACCCATACTCCCGTCGGATCGGTACCCAGCTATCAGAGGATCGTAGTAAAACACTCTGTTCTCATACGGTAGTGGAACTGATACACCAGAGTAATAATCTTTCGCCACCGTCCCATTCTTTGGCGGTACTCCAATCATAGGCAGCCCTCTAACAGTTCTTCTAACGTTGACCCATTGCAATAGGTTGTCCAGGTTCCTTGGGTCATACTCGCCACGGTTGCGATGCTGCTTAGCAGTATCGCCAGATACGCCTGCCATTCGTCCTATAGTGTCGTAGTCGATTCGAATCAGCGTGTTCCGGCTACCTTTGTTTCTCATTTGTTCGTCCTGGGTGAATAGCCCCACTAACGCAATTCAAAATTACACTTACGATCTGGTTAAGTATACGCGGGAGTCTCGTTAAAGGGGTGGCAGGGTCTGGTTCATTTTCCGGCAAACCACCACCGTGTCAGTTCTTGATCTACTAGACCTCACAGCCCCCCTGGACGAAGAGGAGTGATATGAGGGCGTTCTAGGCGCATCTCCGGCGGAGATTTACAGCACCTCGCTTTTCAACATCGAATTGCCTCACCACGTACGTCTTCAAAATTCTCCAACACATTGTTTTGGTGTATAACGGATTAAGGTTAGGTACGCGGTCCTGTCACGTATTCGACTGATGATCAAATCTACTGATCGTCAGAGAGTTTTGATAGGTCGAGCATTTTGGATTAAGTTTTCAACGCCAACAACTAGCGAGTATTGCCCGAAGATGCCAATAAAGCCGTCTCTTGAGTGTCTCTACTGTGGACTGATAAGAAAGCTCTCGCGTGAGCATATAGTTCCAGAAGCGTTGGGAGGTCGAGAACTCCTGCCTAACTCAACAGGCATCTGCAGTAAATGTAATAACGGTGTTCTATCCGAGCTAGATCGAGAGTTGTGTAATAGATCGGTGCTCTCTGTAATCGCCTCGCGGGAGATTAGCGGCTCTGTTTGGCAAACATGGGATGTAGACCATCGAGAGGGAGGAATCTTTATAGAGGCAAGACCTATCTGGAAGGACCAACAGATCTCTTCTTTCGTTAGCTATCCTCAGATTGTTTTTAGGAATAACGGACCGGCCTATCACGCAGATGCAAGCGAGGTTTCCCAATTTGGGAATGACCGATTTTCCTATACGATTCTACAGTCGTTAAGACGATGCTTCCAAGGCTATCTTAGGAAGGAGAAACGAAGAATCCACTTCGAATCGATCTCAATAGACCTAGTCAACAGTAAGGAAAGGTATCCGCCAAGAGCTTTCTTTCGTCGTTCAGTTCAAGAACTTGCGGACAATCCTCCTACTTCCTTTGTTCTTAGATATTGCACTCCAGCTGATAAGCGGTTAGCGATTCGAGAATTGGGTAAACTGGGGAGTGATCTGCAAAATAAAGGGCAATCAAGGATACTACCGAGTTCTAATACACCGCGTTTGGCAATCGATCTCGATGGCGGAAAGGTTCTTCGCGCCGTACTAAAAATCGGTTTAAACCTATTGTCGCATTGCTGTATTGAGACTTCTTTACGGCATCCAGAATTCAAGAAGTGGATTGGGCTAGTGTCGGGAGCCCTTCCGGTCCGTATCAATCATCTGAAGCAATGCGGCTTTACTCGTCCCTATTGTGTCCAGAACTTATTTCATACGGGGAAAAGCCATCGCTTCCGAATAATCTACGATTCCGGGATCTGGAAGATCTACTCTTCATACTTTAATGGCGATGCAGCAACATACGCTGCATTCCGAGGACCCTCATTCGAAGACTGGGTAACGATGGATTTAGAGATGCCGCTTGCGACGGGTGAAATTCAGGTACTGACAAGCACAAAGTTAGTACTTCCGATGCAAACAGCTAGTATTGAGTGGCAAGATTCAGGAAAAATCTGTCCAAGTCTTCAAATGCAAGCGTCAGACTCGAAGTTCGTCATTACCAAGTTACCGGCAGATGCGGACGCCGTTAATTGAGCTTCTATTTCATTAGAGACTGCTTGTACTGTTTCCCAGTAGTACCGATCGAAATCGTCTTACAAACGTGCCAGGATATGTGTACGTCGCTTCTTCGGGCTCGAATCAAGCTTTTACATCGAATCAGCGGGTACGCGAAGAATTGGCCTACGAGAATTTTTGATGGATTTGGGTGTGCGATTGACTATCCTCACTCTACATCGTTTTTCAGCTTTTACTTTTAGATTAAACGAACACTAGCATGGCAGAACATCAGCCAAAAGAATCTGCGAACGACTATTACGTCTACGTCTATATCGACCCTAGAAACTACGAAGAGTTCTACTACGGGAAGGGCAAAGGGTATCGCAAGGATGCCCACCTAAAGGATTCATCTGATTGTGAGAAGGTCGAAAGAATTCTTGAAATTCGCAAAGAAGGTGTCGAGCCGATCATTCGGGTGATCGCCAAGCAGCTTACTGAGAGTCAAGCTTTTCTCATCGAGAAAACGTTGCTGTGGAAGCTTGGAAAGTGGACCACGAATAAATCACCTGGTCACTTTTCCAAACACTTCCGTCCCCAAGACACGTTGCACAAGGATCTGTACGGATTCGATTACGAACACCAGCTGTATTACTTCGCGTGCGGCGAGAACGAAGCTAAGAACTGGGATGACTTTAGAAAGTTTGGATACATATCGGGCGGATGGGGACCTAGGTACCGTGATTCAATGACTGGTTTCAATCCGGGCGATATCATCGCTGCGCATCTCAAACGGTACGGCTTTGTTGGTATTGGACGCATTCTGAGTCAGGCGCAGATGATTCGTGATGTCCGGATTGAAGAAAAGCGTTTACTGGATCTCCCCTTAACATCGTCAGTTCCAAATCACGATATCAACGATGACGAGCAATGCGAGTATGTTTGCCTAGTAAAATGGATTAAATCTGTTCCGCGAGAGCATGCAAAGTGGCTACCCAAGTCTGGCCTTTACACGACTCCCATAGTACGGGCATCCCTGGAAAATCAGACTACCACCATCGATTTCCTTGAGAAAGAGTTTGGAGTTGATTTCAAAAAGTTACTACGGTGAGTCTCTGCGCCGCTAGAACTCGAAATAATGTTTGCCCAACGATTCGCTATCCCTAGAAGCCAACTTGTTGTTGCAGCTTAGCCTAACGGTTCCATCTACTGCCAAATCCTGACATGTTTCGTTATTCATTTCGATGCACCTGGTTTTGTGGACTGAGAATCGAGATGCTCGCGAGCTTGCATAAGAATTTTTTGTAGGGCCGGCGATGACAATTGGTTGCATGTTTCGAGGAGTTCGAGGGCCAGTGAGGGAGTGAGAGAACTCACTGATGGGGCTACGGATGGGTCTACCGAAGGGCTCGATTTTCCTTCGCCCTGAGAATTACTTGGTGATTTCTTTTTTTGTTCGTCACCTATCGGGTGTACTCGTCTCATCCTGCGAACTTTAGGCTACCCGCCAGTTCGTGGATGGAGAGGTTTTCTTTCGCGATGCTTCGTTCGCTGAAATCCCCAATGTTTTGGGCGTTTTCAACTTTTGGGGCTTATCTGGCCGTCCTCTCGCCTTTCTTACCGAGGGCAGATTTTCCGAACGTTGCTTCCGACCCACCGAAGCGGACCCCAAACTTCCCGACCTCAGGGTTAACAGCGGGGCGACAGTGAAGATTGCAGCCCAATAGAACGTCCTGGAAACTACCGTTCGCTTGAGCTGGAATCATTTGGCTACGGCCGGCA
>JBKCTT010000196.1:0-14206 GCA_046318795.1 Pirellula sp. | reverse complement strand
CCGAGATCATCGGCAAGAATGTAAACAATATTAGGCGTATCTGCAGCCCAAAGAGTCTCAGCAAAGAAAACGAAGTACAAAAGGACCGCGACCATCCACTTCGTAGCAGGAGGGGACAAAATTTCGCGAACTGTTCTAAGCATATTCATCCCAATCATGAATCCTGAATTAAAGTCAAATTGCCCTTTCAACGCCAGACTAGTGACTATGAAAGGCGGACGATTCGAGTGCGACCTAATGAAATTAATTGCGATTAAGCTCTATTTCCGGTGTTCTTAGTATTCTGAACGCTTCGTCGAGGGTACTAGCATGAATTGTGTGGACGGCGAGATTGCGAGAAGCATAACGAATCGTCCGATTGTCCTCAGACATGTAGACACGTGTACCGGACCAGAACGAGTTATCGATCAATTCTGTAACGCGACCGTGTCGAAGATCCGATGCAACTAACGTTCCATACTCCGAGGTCTTCTCTCGGACACCCAGAAACTGGGTCGATCCAGGGAAAACGTAAACAGGCGCAATGTCACTAGCTATGTCGCGAGTCTGCTTGCCGGATTCAATATCTAGAGTCAACAAGCGACCATTTCGAGTGCCACCGTATGCGTACCTATTGTCATTGGAGAAAGCCACTCGATAAACACCAGCGTCCATGGCAAATTCCATGATTGGCTCCGACGAAGAAACGCTAAAAATGCGCATAATATCGGGACGATTTCTCCAATAGGTTGCAAATAAACTGCCATCTTCAGAATGAGTAATTCCACCTCCGCAATTGATTGAAAATCGAAGCTTGCCAGACTCGGTATCGTACACTTCTGTTCGCAACTGTCCTTTATGAATATTCGTTGGATCATCACGGGCGAACTCATAGGAACTGTAGACGATCGAATCGCCGTCGTTAGACCACGATAGTCTCCATCCTTCCATCCGACGCCGGCTATCCCACCAATCGAGATTTATCTGCGTGAAGATTGGTATAGGTTCGCTCGTGGAGCGTTCGCGTTCATCAAGGTTAGCAATATCATAAAGAGCGAGAATACGTCGATAAAAAGCAGCATCTCCATAACCATATCGATCATTTTCCTGCCAAAGCATTAAGAGCTTTTTTCCGTCAGGGCTAAGTAAAATATCCCAAGCCGACATCATCAAATCATCTTTCGAGTGTGGACGCTGAAGAACAATTTGTTTTCTAGCCGATGTTTTATGATCGATGCGTACAAGTTCCTGCAAATTGAAGAATTCGTAAGAGTGATCGTTCACGACCGTGAATGCACGAATTCCCGTTCGATCGAAAGCGGTCTTTAGTTTTTGACGATGACCATCAGTCGTCAACTTAGCTTCGTAGAGCCAAATTTTTTGATCTGCGAATACGCAGATGTGGCCTTTCTCGATTTGATGATCTTTGAAAACGACACGTTCGGTCGCAGAGGGACAGAGGTCATCGTAGCGTAAAGACATTCCTAGTTGAGGAGATTCGATCGGAAAATAGCTCACGTTATCTTCAAAGAAGATAGCTACACACTTTTCAGCATTGTGCGGATGATCAAATACGCACAAATCCGAAATATCCCCTGCGACCATGATGTTATCTGCATCCTTGTCGGGTAGGTTTTGAGACGGTAATGGTGTTGAAGATTTGTCCAAATCTGACGGATCTAACCACTTTGCTCGATTGAATCGCATTCGCTCACCAACACCGATATAGTACATCATTCCGAATAACGTCTCTTCGTCCAGGAAACTTAGATTGTGAACGGGACCAACGGCACTGTAAGCACCGATCTGTTTCTCGATATCAAATAGCCAATCAACACGTTGAAAACACTTGACTGCCAACTTTTCACCTTCAGGAGAAAATGCTAAGTCCAAGCAACTGGGATCATATTCAAAATTAGGAATCTGCGCGGATGCGATCTTTTTCAAAGATTCTCCTTCAAAGACCATCACCCTGCCGTCGGATGTAAGAACCGCAATTCTCTGCCTATTCGACGACTTGCTTACCTGTATCGGCTGCCAATCGACATTGTCTCCATCGGAAGCGGCTAACGACGTGGAGCCCGCCTCCTCTAAGGTAACAAGGTTAACTCGTGTTAGCATCCCGTCGATGATGGCGATGACATGTGATCGATCCCAAGTAGTCACATACTTCCACAGTGATCCCATTTGCTTTTCGGCAACCACTTTATTGGATTTCAGAGAAAAGACTTTTACATCGAACGAGGTCTCTTGGAAGACAATGTACTCGGAATGGCAAATTTTCGCCCAAGGCGGTTCGAATGGAGTATCAGTCACGGCCAATAGTTTTTGTTGCAGAGAGATCTCGTTAAGGATTCGTGTTGTTTGAAATCCGTAGGCCCAGTGATCTGATTTCTCGACTAGCTGCCGATTAAACCCGAAAGCATGGTGGAATTGCCTCAACGCGAGCGCCGTTTCCGCTTGAGCATGCAATGATACTAGCTCCGCCTCTCGCGTTGCACTTTCAGCTTCCAATTGTGCATTTTGAGCGAGTGATTTCTGACTTTCGGCCTCTTGCTTTTGGCGTTCAGCAATCGCTTTTTGCGAGAGAGCCTCCTCCTTTGCTTGTCGTTCGGCTTCTTCGCTTTGCTTTGCTGCGGCGGCACTCACATTGGCCTTGAGCAGTCCCAGTAGCGTCCCTGAAAAGCCAACCGCTAACGCGAATACAATCGCAGATACAGCTACGAAAAAGCCTTTATGTTTTCGAACGTATTTCCCAAGCTGATACTGAAAGCTCGGTGGTCTAGCCTCGATGGGTTCTTCGTTGAGATATCGCTGGACGTCATCTGCCAAAGCTGCGGAAGTGTCATAGCGCCGATTTCGATCCTTCTCCAAAGCCTTCATAACGATCCAGTCGAGATCTCCGATCAACAATCGCTTTAAACGGGTTGTGTCCGTTCTGCGATGACTAGTAATAGAAGACAATTGATCCTCAGTACTACTTCCGAGTCGACTACTAGGCTTAACCGGTTCCTTTTCTCGAATAATTTCAAGTACCTTTAAGGCCGCTTGCTCTTTAACCGATGCGTCTTCTAGCGGAGTGCTACCGGTTAGCAGTTCGTAAAGAATCACACCTAAAGCGTAAATATCGGTACGCGTATCAATATCAAGCGTATCGAGGCCAGCTTGCTCGGGGCTCATGTACTTTAATGTACCGAGTATCTGTCCTACACCGGTAAACAATGATTGATCAGTTAGACGATGTGTCGTCTCGAGTGCCTTAGCAAGCCCAAAGTCAATTACTTTAGCAACCGCTTTCCCATCAACCTGCCCTACAAGAATATTACTGGGTTTAAGATCTCGATGGATGATGCCCTTTTGGTGCGCGTGCTGAACACCATTGCAAACATCAGTGAATAATTTAAGCCGCTCTTCAATACCAAGCCGATTCTCATCACAGTAAGTCGTCAGCGGCTTTCCGGATACCAATTCCATAGCAAAGTACGGTTGCCCCTCGAGTGTCGTTCCAGCATCGAGAATCCTAGCTATATTGGGATGGTTCATCATCGCGAGGGCTTGGCGTTCAGCTTCGAACCGGGCGAGAGTCTCTTTGGAACGCCCCCAATTTTTGATTAATTTTAACGCAACCCGACGTTTAACTGGCTCACTCTGTTCAGCCATCCAAACAGCACCCATCCCGCCTAAGCCAATGGGTTGGATTAGCTTATAAGGTCCAATGCGTTGACCAGATTTCAGAAATTCCAGTGTTGATACGGGATATTCGTCCGCTGGCTCAGATTCAGCCTTTTGCTCTCCTCCCCAAAAAGAGACGAAATCGACCTCGCTTTTGGAATCCGCGGGATCACTTGGAGTAGCGTGAGATTCATGGAGCTTCTTCAAAATTCGATCTCGGAGAGGATGATTGTTCTCACACTTCTCCACAACGAAATTGTCTCGCCGATCAGCGGGTAACCTTAGTGCTGCCTGGAGAATTTCACTTTCGGACAACTTGTCGCTCCTCTTTGCCATTGGGGGGGAAGCAAAGAGTCTAGTATACTTTGGGGAAATCCGGCTTACAGCAACGGGGCGTCTAGATTATCAAATCTCTCACTTCAATTGAAAGCTCTTCATGAATTCCTCCATGAGAGATCGGTGTGACTGATCGTCAGGTGAGAGAAAAGTACCAACAACTGCAATCTTCGCTGCCTGTCCTGGCTGACGCCCAACCATATATTGCACTTGATGAAAACGGACTCCATCCATGACTATGTGAAAATCCGTAACCAATGCCCATTGATTCGACCGCGGATGCTTGACCAGTTGAGTCGAGTTCATCGTTATTGGGGCTCCCATTATTTCTTGGAGCATCCTTCTCATGGCATTTTTGGCAAATACCGCTTCCAACTCATTATTAGGCAATATGACTTCTACTCCGCGGATCGAGATATTGTCTCCCTGTTCGTTAATGGCAATCGCCTCGTAATCATCTGCAGCACGCTTTTTGAGTTCGTTCGAGATCGATTCATGATTTACCGAGTTGCCGAGTTCTTGAATTTCTTTCTTTGACTCTTCGTGAAGCCCGATTCTGCGAACCTCTTTCGCATCGAAATAGACCCACGAATCCTTGATTTCGGCTCGATACCCCAATGCGGAGTCGATGTCGGTTGCACGAGCGGCAATGGATGAGAATATGCAAAGCGAAAGAGTGATGGCAAATCGAGTAGCTGAACGGAACATTTTTGGTCTCCAAAAGCTGTTGATACAAGTGATAAAACATGGCGGGATACAGGCTAGAGTAAGATTCATCGTCGTTCCTTTTCGATTGTGAACCAATGTCTTTCCCAGACCTCGAAGACCAGTAAGCAGCGTCCCAGTTTTTGTGACCGAAAAAATAAAGTAGAAATCGCTTTTTCTTTTTTTGTCACGACTCGCGCTGAGGTGCCTTATGGAGATAAAGCCAGAATCGCTGACTGAGAATTTCCTATTGATGAAGGAGTTGGGTATGGCGATATGCCTTCCGAGTAAAGTATCGGAAAACGGTATATACCAATCGACAGAGATTCGGTTTTGCCGTTTACAAAAGCAAACGATTTCGAAGGTCGTTCTCTCGAAACTTGAGGCTAAACTAGAGATGTTAACCTCACAAGCGAGGGCAGAAATTCGTCCCGGATGGACCTATTGTTTCGGCCATGCCTGGAGATTACTGAGCCAATAATTCTCTTATGGACAATTGCAATCCGCTCGCCTGAGGGTGTTCCGGAGAAGATTTCAGGGTATCTTCTGTGAGAGATTGTGCTTTTTCCAACATTGCTTTTCTATCGTCGGTAGTTAGCAATCGAGCGTTCCAATACAACGAAGCGGCCAAATCGACTTGAGCGTCGATCACTTGTTTTTCGGAGAACACATACGGGTGAGACTTGTCATACGCTAATTTCTCTCGCAGTAGCTTTTGCTCGCGTCCAAAATAAAGCATCTGCGCCTCGCGATCTCCTTCTTTTTCAGCCAGGTTTATAAGAGAGGATAGCGTTTGCTCAGAAAGAGCCCATGCATAAGGGTCGTAGTTGTAAAACTTTCTAATCGGTTCGAACTCAGACCAATTCGCATCATAAACTACCTTTGCTTCCGCAATGTACCCTAAGTCTCGAAGAACATCGCCTCGTCGGTCGTTGACGGTGATCAAATCCCTAAGATAAACAATGTTCTGCCCTTCATCTTTTTCCAGGGCGGGAGTTGCCGTCTGCAATTCGTGCCAAGCCGTAACGATCAGCTCCCTTTCGGCCGCAGGACGGTTGAGTTTCGTAGACGTCTCGTAGTAGTCTTCAAAGATGTACCACGCGACGTACCATGGATGTAAATCGAGACAACCATCCACCTTAAGAGCTGTGGATGAAAAATCAGTCTCCCTGGCTCGGCAAGTTGCTACCAGTTGCTCAGGGGTGACGGCCGGCATTCTAATATCCAATTCCAAGAGTATAAGTTTGAGATACCTTTGTAATGCCGGTGTCCTTTTCACGATCGACAGTTCCCCCAAAGCTTCCATCGCACTTTTACTTGACGGAAAGACTTGATCCACATCCAGTATTTCGCGATAGTCATCTTGAGCCTTATATTCGGTAATGCTCCAGGCTGAGCTCAATAGCATACGATGGGTTCGAATTAGGTCGGTAACAGCTATAGCTTGATCGGAATCATTACCTGTCTTTTGTGCATGCTGCAAATTGTCTTGAGTCAAATCTAGTAGATTGCGAAGGTGGTCAACATAGGTCCGATCTCTTAAAGTTGGCGGAACGGCGGTGCGATGAATAACCCAGTAGTTATGTCGATCTGTGAAACTCGATGATGTCGCCAAAGACAAATCGCGAGCAATTACCTTTGCTCTTTCGCCGAGCTTGCTGAATTCACTGATCGGATCCACCATTCGACGAACGTTGTAGTCCTGCTTCTCACCTTGCAATTTAGGCAAAATGGTATTGAGTTCCTCCCGAAGTATCGATTCGGTTTTCTTCAGTGCTTCGAATTGCTTCTGGCGTTCCTTCCCGACATCCTCCTCCAAGCTTATGACGTTATCCGAAAGCGATGAAAATTTGTACCACGCCAACGTCGCTATGCTTGTGATCAATAGCGCCCCAACGATTGAGATGGGAAGTAGCTGAGCCATCATCGGGGCAACAATGCCTGTCCGAAAACGCTCTTGCCAAGTTCCTTGAACAATCTCGCCACGCCTCCATGCACGAAGATCGCATAGTAAGCCATCCACTGTCTGGTAGCGGTGCTCGGGATAATAAGCGAGGCATTTTTGAACGATAAAATCGAACGAGCGATTAGACAAGTGTTTTAAACGTTCGCTTGGGCGTGGGGCAGTTCGGTCTGTGCTTCGTTGCCATCGGGCAATGGAATCTGTTTCGCTAGAGGTGTTTTCCGAATGGCTATCAGGAGCGAATGGTCTTACTCCAAAACATGCGAACTGATAGAGAATCACACCAATCGCGTAAATGTCAGCTCGGGTGTCAGCAAGTTTCGCACTTAACAGTTGTTCCGGTGGCGCATAGGGTGTCGTGCCCATGCGACCGATGGTCGATGTCAATTCCGAGTCGTCCTGAAAGATTTTGGCTAATCCAAAATCACCTAACAGCAAGCTACCATCCGAGCCGACAAATAGATTTCGAGGTTTAATATCGCGATGAACAATTCCGCTTTGGTGCGCGACCGCTAAGCCATCGAGCATTCCGCAAAGGCTATCAACCCATTTATATAGATCATCGCGAGAGTGGATCGGTTGGCGTTCTAAAGCGTCTGACAAATCCCCCTGTTCAAGCCAGGGCATCGTAAAGTAAGGTACACTTTGATACTCGCGTTCATAAGTTCCCAGTTCGAGTATCGGGACGATATTTGGATGAGATAACTTGCCCAGCAAGGAGGCTTCTCGTTCGAAACGTTTGCGAGTTGCAACAGCAATTGTCTGAAAGCGAGGCAAGAAGATGGTTTTGATGGCGACGTTTTGTGACGGTTCGTCGAGAGAAACCGCTTGATAGACAGCGCCCATTCCACCCTGACCAAGTAGACGGGTGATTCGATAGCCAGGAATTACGGGAAATGTTCCCGCATCACTCGCTTTTGGGCTTGGGTTGCCGAACTCCGCTGGCAAACCACCCAAGCTAAAATCTGACTCTTCGTCCTCAAATTCATCCATCGAATAAACCTTGCGATTCCGGGCCACCTAAAATTTTGTGGGACAGGGGAACGCCAGTTTACTTCAATTTTTACTACTTGCTAGCAAGCTTGTTTTCGCGCCGAGCCAATTCACTCTCAACGTAAACGGCCAACCCCAGCTCATGGGCAGCGTCGCGAATGGCAGCGTGTGATGGATCCGTTACACGAACTCCAATTTCGTCGATCATTTTTGAAGCATACATAACCTTTGCTCGAAACATTCTCTGCTTAGCCGTATCGGTTGTCACCGTTTCTCCGAATCGTTCTTGGATAAAGTCAGCAATGGCGGAGACGGGTATTTTTGTTCGACCGCCGGACACCGCGAATTCATGGAGTCTTTCCCGTTGATAACCAATAGCAAATTGTAGAAGCGAATGATATTGGTTCTTGCCATCTGCCTCGTCTGAACGCATGTCATCATCCACTAGTTGCCTGATCTGCTCCCCTTCGATGGAATCGAATTCCCTAAGTGCGTTTTCAATGGGCTGAAGAGCGTTTGGGTCAGCGGCGTCCATATCCTCCGGCATAGGTACTGCACCGTTTGCACCTTTCTTATAGCTCCGCTTCACTTGATTTCGAAGAGCCGTCTTCAGATAGTCACGAAACCGGCCTTTGTCTGGCTTGAAGCTATCAAAGGCACCTGAAAGAAACTTCACTGCAAATTCTTGAAATTGCTCGTCTGCCTCGTGGGCATTACCACACAAGCACATAAAGAATTTGCGAATTGGCAATTGGTAAACTTCAAAAAAGCTGGCTGGGTTCTGCAACACATTTGGGTTGGTCAGGATACGACTGATATGAGAATGTTGGTGTGAGTCATTCATGGGATTTTTTTGTGTCGGATTCGATCGGCTAGTTGGTTGAGGATGTAATTGGGGGCAGTTGCGGTTGTCAACTGCCGAGGGATATTATCATTGCGACTTCGCTTTTTGCTACTCGATTACCTCTCCGCACGATTATCTCGTTACCGGATCGAAATCGGAGCGTTTACTCCAACCACGATTCTTTTGAAGCTGATTGCTGAAATTGTGCATGTCCCAATTGTTCAGGCCCGTCGAATCGCTTCCAGTAGAGTCGTTCGAGTCGGTTCCAAAAAGCGACTGATTCAAGTCGATTTGAGGTACAATGTTACCTCCCGACCCTCGTTGCTTGGACCGCCCACTTCGCTTGCTGGCCTGCCCATTCTTAGTTGTTTCCAGTTTGGTTTGGTAGGTTCGTTCCGTTCCTCGTTGCAAATTCAAAATCGTGATTTCTGCAAGTATAGGCGAGGAGGAAATGGCTCGCACTGCTTCGGCAGTATCGCTCACCGATTGACCGTTGACGGCAGTAATGACATTCACACCGGGAGTAATTTGATGGTATTGGCTGCAGTCGGGGCAAATCATACGTTGAGAAGCTGAACCACTCGTAGTGCTAACCACGATTGCGCCACGACCATGGTAGTCCCTTAAAGTAACGCCAAGCACATGTTGCGCGTGAGCATTGCCAGTGATCATCGTGACACCTGCGACAACGATTGCCACTACGATGAGATAGGTACGAACGACTTTTTTGGTAATCATCTTTTGGATTCCTTTGCGAAAATTGCCTTATCAGTTCCAGATTTCTTTCGAGATTGCGAGACCTCGCGAGCGAGCTTAACGTGCTCTCGATAACCAATAGAAGGATCCTGAAGATTTGTGACAAAGAAATTGTGAGGCACTGTCAAAAAGAAACTGCCCAAGCGATCATCAACAAGGAAGCAGATTTCATTCTACAAGTAAATGGCAACCAACCAAGTCTCGAGAACGCATTGAGTTTGCCTTTTTGGCGAAACCAGAATTGTTTTAGCTGCGCGGGGCGGAAGTTGCATCGACCTCACCGCCTTAGCAGTGAACAAAATAGTCGGACTCCTCGCCGTCTTTTGCAGTTAGCCAGTGCGTCAACGCCAGGATGAGGTTGAGTCGATCCAGGGCGATAGCGGATTGGAAGACGCCCAGACTGGCAAGTCGAAGCGCCGAGAGAAGTTTGTTGCGATCGACAATACGATCGAGAGAGTCAGGGGCCATTTTCACCATTGTTTGCAATCGGTCACGGTGTTCACTAAAACCACGGGTCATCAAATCCCGCAGGCCGATCTTCGATTTTCTAGCGATCAATTCCGGTGGCAATTCACGCTTGAAAATCGCTGCCGAAAGACCTTTATCGCGATCGAAACCGTATCGCAACTCGAGCGGCGCGTTCAACACAAGACTGCATAAGCGACGATCGAAGTAGGGATGGGCTATATGGATTCCGAGTGGAGCTGCCAAAGTCCATCGCATTTGGTCACCCATGGCCGGTGCATAGATGGCCTTGTAGTACCAATCTAGTGGAATGGTCCGCCCTGGCTCGCTCGACAAACCACTCTGCATCTGAGCGGCAATCAACGAATCTCGTACAAAATGTGGATCGTACCAATCAGCAATTTCGAACTCGCTCTGAAGGTTCCACGGACGAGTTTGAGGCATTCGCATTCGACCGAATGTCGGGGCATGCCATCGTACAGTATTAATGGCACTTCGGACCGATTGCATCCGACTGGCTCCCGTCGAGCGAGATTGAATGCTTGATCGGCGGAAAGCCGATAGGAGTCTTCGTCCAAGGAGGTCATCGGCAAGCAGCACCGTTGGATGATTTTCAAAAAGATGGTCACCCCCGGCCCCCGTCAAGATCGTGTCGGCTCCCAATTCGTTAGCCTTGCCTGTCAGTGCCGAGTGGATTGGCATTCGAGTCAAGAAGGCATTTGGTTCCGCATGCTGGTATAGGACTCCAGCCATGAGTGGGCTGTAATTGATGCATGTGTCTCCATTGATTCGATGAGTGGTCATGGTTAGTCGGCGATGGACGATATCAATAAACTCGTTTTCACCGCGAAGGGAGCGATCCTTCTCGTATACCATGGTGATTGCATGACATCCGCCCGCGATCGCTCCCCGATCATGGAGCTGGTTTGCGACTGTCGCAACGACCGTCGAGTCCATACCGCTGGAGCTATGACAACAAACATTACCCACCGCCCGCTGATTTACTGAATCGACCACAGCTTGGTAGACAGCGGCCTGGAAATCTGCAGCGGAACGATAGGCATCTTCATCCACTTTGGCATCAGCGAATCCTTGTACCATCTTGGTCATACGTTTCCCTGTCGCCACATTCCACTGCACTAACTGGCCAGGCATTACAGAATAGATCTCATCAAAAGGCGAGCTACCTTGAAGCGTTTCCGAATAAATCGCCATCGGAAGCGACAAGAATCGCCCCAGGTACTCATTTGAGAGTGTTGCCTTCCCTGTTTGGTGGCTGATCCCGTGAGCGTTGGTTCCCAAGACAACTTGATAATCGTCTTGGTAAAAGTACAAGGGGTAGCCGCCGAACGCATCCCGGCAGGCCATGATTGCTCCAGAGGCATGGTCGATCAGGGCAAGGGCGAATTCACCTTCGATTTCTTTAATCACATTATGACCGCCGGATGCGACTAATTTGCTGATGAATTCAGCCTCACGACCGACGATGGAATCACGGACTCGGTACCGATTGGCAAGTTCGTCGGTGTAATACAACCGACCTAGACAAAAAGCCTCGATATCACCTACCCGAAAGTGCGAAACGAGACGGTTCCCGAAAATGCGTTGCTGAAAGCGTGCTTGAGTTGTCACATTAGTTTTGACCGTCAACTGAAAATTGGGCGACTGGTTTGGTATTGCGACTGGGTCGATTATGGAAGCGTGCATATTCTCTCAAATCCTTGTAGTCTCAGGTTATCTGGATCTGTAAAAGCAGCTCCGGCAATTTCGCACCAACTGTGTCCGCCAAGCGGCGTCCACTGAAACGCAACGATGATTTTGACCATAGGCCAAAGCTTGAGGTTGAGTAGGAAAAAGAGGATTGCTCGTTCCTTGCACGCAGCACCGATAACGCAACGTGAAGCGGCATTCATTAGCAACGACTCAAGTTCGTCGTGGGGCTTACGATTGGACAAGCCGGGAAATAAGGCTAACCAATGCCGACAAGCAACGATTGAGTCAACGACCGTTTTCCAACCGAGCCCATAGATCAGTAGTTTTACCGCGATCATCATCCAGCGTATTCGCAGCTCAACCCCAGGCAAGATGGAGCACAACGGCAGAATGGTTGCGATTAAAAATTGGCAGGCGGCATGCCTTATCAAGTTAGTTATGCGATAGCCCATGGATTGGCGAACCACGACACCCGCCGACTGTAGCGAGTTCGCGAACTCGGATGCGCCAGGCAGTTTGAGAAATTGCTCATGGTCGGTCATGAGCTTCTCCAACCAGTCGGCTCCGCACTTATCCAGCGCCAACACTTTGCCATTGAGGTTAACGATTCGCAGCGAACCGTTCTCCCCATTCTGAAGCACCGTGCCCTCAGTTATCGTCCAACGCATTTTGATGCCCTATACTTATTTACGTGGTTTAACAATAAAATCGAGGGGCAGACCATCGCCCGCCCCTCGATGTGAAAGTCAACAACAGAACCAGATCAAGTCGATCCTTAGTTCTGATTGTTAAACTGCGTCTCATGAGTCAACCCGCTGATGCCTTGAACTAGCGTGGCGGTTGACCCAAGAACGACGACAACCGGTGACGCATTCGCCATGATTGAGGTACTCCTCGGTTAGAGTTATGTCGGCAAGATCACCTCCCGTCCGACCCGTGTGACAACAACAAGTCATCCCACATCGCCAATAGCCCAGTCGCCTAGAATCGTGACAACAAGATTCCTAATTAGTTTTCGAAGGCTATAATCGGTGCTCTCTAGCGTTCGATGCCGATCAGCAAGGAACCTTGATTGGTATATGTTTTAGAAGCAACAAGTTCCCTTCGACGGCATCGACCACACCTATATACTTTTTTCCCTAGGCAAAGAAGAGTTGCGATTTGTCCGAAATTGAAATTCTCCAGGCAGCTTTAGCGTTGCCAGTTAATCAAAGATTTGCATTCGTCGAGGAAAAGTGCGGTATTAATCACGCGCTCAGAGATCAAATCCTGAAGAAACTGCAGGTGTTGGAAACTGACCAAAGCGATTCCGATCTAGCTGAGAGTGGAGAGGGCTTTGTCTCCTTTTGGGTCGATGATGCGCGAGCGGATCCTGGTGGCTCGAACCAAAATTTAGAATCATCCCCTGAATTGTTGAGGCGTGGGCAACGAATCGGCCCCTACACGCTTATACAATCTATTGGCGTTGGCGGAATGGGTGCCGTTTGGATGGCCGAACAGAGAGAGCCTGTTAAGCGCCGAGTTGCCTTGAAGGTGATCAAGAACTGGGGGAACTCCAACGAGACTCTAGCAAGGTTTGATGCCGAACGTCAGGCATTGGCGATGATGAACCATCCCAACATCGCTCGCATTCTCGATGCCGGTGAGACACCGAACGGCCAGCCTTACTTTGCGATGGAATTGGTCTCGGGGAAACCTCTTACGACCTACTGCGATGAGAACCGTCTGGGAATTGACGAACGACTTGAGTTGTTCGTAGATGTATGCAAAGGTGTACAACATGCTCACCAAAAAGGGATCATTCACCGCGACTTAAAGCCAAGCAACATTCTTGTAGCTATAACGGATGGAAAAGCAGTTGTTAAAGTAATCGACTTTGGTTTAGCCAAGGCCCTGGAGAACGCACAGCGTTTGACCGACCAGTCGCTTTTTACAGGCATCGGTCAGATTCTGGGAACCCTCAAATACATGAGCCCAGAGCAAGCCAGCCTGGACACACTGGATATCGACACACGGACGGACATCTACGCTTTGGGTGTGATTCTTTATGAACTGCTGACCGGCAGCACGCCACTGGACGATGCTTCCGTCAAGGGTCATGCAGCCCTGAAAATACTGGAGATCATCCGTGAGAAGGAACCGGTCAAGCCGAGTAGTCGTCTTGGAAGTAGTACGGACGAACAGATGTCTTCAATCACGAACCAGCGTCGCACCGACAGCGTCCGTTTGAACCGAGTCTTAGTCGGAGACCTAGACTGGATCGTCATGAAGGCATTGGAGAAAGACCGGACCAGGCGTTACGAAACGGCGTCGGGCTTTGCGGCAGATATTCATCGCTACCTCAACAGTGAACCGGTCGTCGCTCGCCCGCCCTCCCTAAACTACCGCCTGCGCAAATTCGTGCGAAAGAACCGACTCGGGGTTGTTACCGCGTCACTGGTAATGGTGGCGCTGATTGCTGGAGTGGTAGGGACCAGTCTGGCGATGGTTCGCGCTTGGGACGCAGAGCAGTTGGCAGAGGGCCGTTTGGACGACGCCGTTGAGGCGCGCCAAGAGGAAGCGAAACAAAGAGCGCTGGCAGATGAACAGCGTAAAGATGCCGATTTGGCCCGGGAGATTGCTGAGAATCGTCGAATAGAGTCGGAGAAAAGCCTGGCTTACGCAAAGACCGGCAATGAGATCCTAGGCTCCGTGTTCGCCGATCTCAATCCCGACGCGGAGTACTATGAGATTTCCGATCTTCGCAATGCACTCGGTGATAACTTGCAGAAGGCCGTTGA
>JBKCTT010000195.1:0-4192 GCA_046318795.1 Pirellula sp. | reverse complement strand
GTCATAGATCCTAGTCCCCAGCCTATTCCCCCCCAAACAACAGGCGCATACCAACTGCTTCCCCAATAACCATGCCAACAGCCGTTGTACCAATTGTGATGGTTGTTAATGCAGTTGTTATGCCAGTTATCATTCCAGTTGTTATTGCCGTTTATTCCCCAACTCGGACGAGAAAATCCAGGGTCGACATCCCAATTGGGCCGATTGGGAAACCGGTTTCCAACGCTGTTTCCAACAGTGTTACCAATGTTGACGCTGTTGCCGATGTTGATGTTCGTGTCATTACCGATGCTTGGACGATTTCCACCAATACTCGGCCTGTTGATAACATTGTTATTGTTGCTGTTGATGTTACCTAAGCCTGGCAAGTTAGCATTTCCACCTGGCCTATTTCCACCAATCACGGGCCGATCGATGTTGCCTGGCAATGTCGATGGACGATTGCCGTTGATGTTTGGTCGTGTTGCTGCTCCCGGCAGCGTGGTAGGACGATTGACATTGCCTAGCGAAGGTCGATTACCATTGCCCGAGAGGGAAGGCCGACTTTCACCTATTCCTGTTGACGGGCGCGTGGTTGGTAATTGCATTCCCGGTGGTTTGATCTGTGGTCGATTGGCTGCGTTGGGCAATGATGGGCGATTCGCTGTAGAAGGATTCGATGGTAGTTTTGTCGGTCCTGACAGGTTCGGCAAACTCCCTACTCCTCCTAATGACGGACGTGAGCCACCCGCAGAGGGACGCCCGCCGGAATTCCCTCCAAAATTGGGGGGCGATGGTCGCGCATTGACGTTTCCTAGCGATGGTTTCGATGGATTAGGTCTGGAAACATTCGCCGGACTGGGACGAGACATGTTGGGCATACTTGGACGAGCGCCGCCCATGTTACCCATACTTGGACGCGCTCCGCCTCCTCCCACATGCCCCATAGATGGCCTAGCTCCTCCACCACCCCCTTTTCCTCGTTGTGCGAATGCGGTACTGGACGACCAGACCGTTCCGATTACCAAAGCGGCGACAATTGCCACCATAGTACGGCTGTTTTCAATTGCTGACATGAAAATGTTCCTCATTATTTGGTTGGGTTATTTGCCAGCAGCGGGAGGAAGCTTGACAACGGTGATCTCGAAGTCATCGTCCAAGGCATTGCCGATGATTCGATTTGTTCCGGTCATAACGTAGCGTCCTGCTTCTCCATTTGTGATCTTCAAAATGGCTGAACCTGTAAGGCCCTCAGGCATGACAGCGGAGGCGCGAACTATCCACATATCCTCTACCTGAGTCCAAGTCGATTCGGTAAATCCGCCATCGGAATCAAAGGTCCAAGATCGCGGCGTACCAAGCGAAGCATCCCAACCAATTCGCTGCGAACTCTTCATCACGAGCTTGTCGTTCCGGGTTACCGAAATTTCACCAAGGATAAAATTTTTGTCTTCGGACCATCGATACGAAAGCTTCACCCGAGCATCGGAACCTTCATTGATCCAATCGCCGATCAGCCAAGATAAAGGCATTAGCAATTCCCCCGGCGTGGGCAAAGCCTCATCACCAATATCTCGGAGCGATGCAATCCGCCAACCTTGATCCGTCTTCGCCAGCACCGCAGTATATCGCATCGTCGATACACTTCCGTCTTTGGCTGTGGTTATCCTTCGTCCTTCTTGGATCGCAATGGTACCAAGGACCCGAATGGATTCGATTTCGTTCTGCATCTTTGATCCGGGGAACTTCGCAAAAAATGCTGTAAGCAATTCTTTGATTTCCGCCTGTCCCTGGTAGACCGTCCCTTGTTCGTCGACAAGTTCACCTTTGACTAGAAACATAGCGACTGCTTCATCGGCTTTTCCGCCGCTAATGGCTGCCGTAAGCTTATCCCAATCCCGGCGAATCTCGACAGCGGTGGGATCCTCCTGACCAAATGTCAACGAACTCATTGCAGAAGCGAAGCACACGTAGAGCGTCGCTATCAGTAGCACGTAACCTGAACGGAAAACCATCGATGTGTTCCTAATATCGTAAATGAAGTTAAAACTCAAATCTCTCAACCAGCCCAAAACCAAGTCGAAGTGATTTACTACTTCAACTCAACGACTACCTTTTCGATCTTACCTGTGAAATGGAATGGGAGCTTGTAACTGAAGTCAATCGCGGAACCGGTATCAGTTCCTACATCGATGCCTTCGCCAAGCGAATACTGAAGCGGGACTGTTCTTGCCAATTTACCTTGACCAACCTGCTTTCCGTTGGCTGTCAAGGTAACGGTTGCTGACTTGCCGAACTCGCCCGGCTTTCCTTCGTAAGCGACATTCACGACCAACGCGACTTTGCCTGATGGCAGCGTATCGGATGTAATCGTATACCTGTCAATCGCGAGCATGTTGTAAGCGAAATGAGCTTTGCCATCACGAAGATACAATCCATATCCCCCTGTTAATCCACCGTGCGTAAAGACCATGCCCTCGGCTCCCGAAGCTGGGATTTCCATATTCGCTGTGATGGAAAAAGACTTGTTTAAGGTGGGCGGACAGGCTCCGTCAGGTAATGCGACTTGACCAGGGTAGAACGTGTACTTGTTTCGCTTCCCAGCCAATCTTGGACGACCTTGCAACTCGCCATTCAATCGCTCGACAGCTCGCCAATCAAGGGGTAGCACTTTGTAGGCTTCCGCTTCTTTCCAGAACAATTCTTCCATTTCCTTGAGCTTCTCAGGATTCTGTTCTGCAACATTGTTGGACTGGCTAAAGTCCTGATCTACATGGTAGAGCTCCCATGGGGCTTTCATCGGATCGAACGCTCCACGAACGGGAACCCACGGTACGAAACTGCGACTGGATGCCATCCAGCCGTCGTGATAAATTCCACGATTGACTAGCAATTCAAAGTACTGCGTGGTTCGTATTTCGGGTGCCTTGGGGTCTTGTAGTGCAGCCAAGAAGCTTTTTCCTTCGATTGGCTTTTGCTCAACGCCATTGAGCATTGTTGGCGGAGTGATACCAATGGCTTCGTAGAGCGTCGGAACAATATCGATCACATGCAGAAACTGCGATCGCAGGCCGCCACCCCTCTTAATCTTCGCTGGCCAGGATACAATCATTGGGTTACGAGTTCCACCGAAGTGGCTTGCAACTTGCTTGGTCCATTGAAACGGAGTGTTCATCGCATGAGCCCATGCAGACGGGAAGTGGTTGAACCACTTCGGACCACCGATCTCATCAATATGTTCTAGGTTCTCTTCCCACTTTTCAGGAAAGCCGTTGAAGAACAGATTCTCATTGATGCTCCCTTCGAGTCCCCCTTCAGCACTGGCGCCATTGTCACCAACGACATAGATGAAAATCGTGTTGTCCGCCCCGTCCATCTCCTTGACGGCATCGATCACGCGCCCCATGTGATGATCGACGTGAGCGGCAAAACCCGCAAACACTTCCATCATGCGCGAATAGACTTTCTTTTGTCCAGGTTCTAATGAATCCCAAGCTGGGAGACCCTCGCTTCGTTCGGTCAACTTCGTACCGGCAGGAACAATGCCCATTTCGATTTGGCGTTTCAAGGTGGTTGCTCGATAAGCATCCCATCCATCATCGAACTGGCCTTTAAACTTGGCGATCCAATCCGCAGGTGCATGGTGTGGCGAATGGTTGGCACCCGGAGCTACGTACAAGAAGAAGGGTTTGTCAGGAGCAATGCTCTTGACCTTGCGAGTCCAATCGATGGCTTTGTCAGCCAAATCTTCCGTTAGGTGATAGTTGGGATCATCGCTTTTAGGAACGAGATTTCGATTTTCAAACAACAGCGGATTCCACTGATTGGTATCTCCTGCATTGAAACCATAAAAATAGTCGAAGCCGAGACCATTTGCCCAGCGATCAAACGGACCTGCGGCGCTGGTTTCCCAAGCGGGCGTGTTATGGTTCTTGCCAATCCAAGCAGTCATGTATCCATTCTGACGAAGCACTTCGCCAATCGTGCCGCAGCTTCGCGGGAGGACGCAAGTGTATCCCTCGTATCCCGTCGCCGCCTCCGTAATGACGCCAGTGGCTGCCGAGTGGTGATTGCGTCCAGTAATCAATGCAGCGCGCGTTGGCGAGCAGAGTGCAGTTGTATGAAAACGATTGAACCGAAGCCCTTCCGACGAAAGCTTATCCAGCGTTGGCGATGGTACACCACCTCCAAATGCGTTGTACTGACCAAAGCC
>JBKCTT010000194.1:0-6889 GCA_046318795.1 Pirellula sp. | reverse complement strand
GCCCCATGCACCACAGCCCCATGCACCACAGCCCCATGCACCACAGCCCCATGCACCACAGCCCCATGCACCACAGCCCCATGCACCACAGCCCCATGCACCACAGCCCCATGCACTATTGGCTTTCTTCTCGTACTCGAGAGCCGTTTCTAACATCCATTTGGACCAGTTTTTCGACGGTAAATCTGAGTCTGATTTGTCGCGGGATATTTATTTTAATTATTGTAGCGGCATATGCAGTTTTGAATTTGCATCCCGTCGGGGCACAAGCCTTCAACGATTTTGAAATCGAAAAGAATGTCTCGATAACAGAGGGCAAGAATGGAGTTCTAGAAATTGACCTCGGGACGTTAAAGCCGGGGCAAGCCGGGTTAGTGAAGATAAACGTTGTCAACGATAGTGACAGAAATTTCCAATTTAAGCGTATTGTTGTCGGATGTAGCTGCTTAAATGCGAACACATCGAAAAAAGAATTGCCACCTACCGGGGAGATGACGCTTACGACTACACTAAAGTTGCCATTCCTGTCGACGAGAATCGATAACGCCCAGTCCATTGTCGTTGAATGTGAAGGTAGAGGCTCACTAGAATTTCTTCTCAAGTTCCGACTCAGCGACGTGTGCAGTTTTCGAAATGCAACCGAATCACACACGGTTCAACCTGACGCAGGCAAAGCAGAATTCGTCGTTCCACTTGTCATCTCTGAAGATGTAGACGTCGCAAATCATAGGTTTTTTGCTGAAGGCGGGCTTGAAAAAGCCCAGGTTTCGCTGATGCAGGATCGCAAACAATTAAAGATTGCGATGGAAATCACCAGTAGTGCGAATTTTACGACTTTTGGAGACCTCTGCATCGAGAACATTCTTACCAAAAAGATACTTAGAATAACCTGTTTTGTGACCAGCCAAGCAGACGTATCGTTTTATCCCAAAACTCTGGTATTCACCCGCAAAGAAAAGACGCTACAAGCAACTTTGCTGGTAAGGGCCAGTAGAACGCTCATCAGCACCGCGAACGGTGCGATCGATTTTTCAGCCGCAGTTAAGATTGAAGGCATCGCGAGCACACTGACCCATAGAATGGTAGGAAATGGGGTATGCAGAATAACCGTTGAAGTAAAAGAGAGTGATTATCAAGAGTACTTGAAAAATAGAGAGTCCACCCCATATCCGAATGCCAAATTTCAAATCGGATGGTCAAACGGTGTTATTGAACCATTAGTTAAAATTTCGTTCCCTGAAGGAGAATTTAAATGAAGACATTTCTTTTTACATCACTTTACTTTTTGGCATTCACCCCCCTCAGGTCGGATGACTGTATTGGCTTGAGCTGTGTGGTTTACGACACTGTCGAGTGTGCGACGAGGCTTGAGAACAACTGCGAAGCCAACTGGACCGAATGCTCTGCAGATAGTAACTGCAATGGTTTAAAAACCACTGAAAATCTTGAGGGGTTTTCCGATGCACATCGTGACGCAGGTCCGGGCGAAAGTGGGTTCTCTCGTATTTGCTTTACCGGTGAGTCTACTGTTTGCGTGCGACAAAAAGCGTGCTCCAAGTGCGGAGTGCGATTCGGATCACCGGTGCCATTGGCTTTGTATTGTAAATATCCAGCTGGTGCCTCGTGGGATAATATCATCACAACGTCGAATTTCACACTTCACGACCCGTGCACAGGCATCGGAGGACCTCTGTAAAGTAGGCCGCTTGCGATCGATTCTTTCTCGGCAATGGATATTGTAATGCTCTTTTTTAAAAAATGTCTATTACTGTTTTTGCTGTTGTGTATTCAAGAATTCTCCCCAATTTTCGGTCAAGACTTCTCAGAGGTTAACTACTACAGAGAAGCAACGCTGGCGAACTCCACTTGCTTAAAGAGTTTTGACGTGAACATGAATTTCAGCATGTTTACCAGCAAGGCAGAAGGTGAAGGTTTATCTGCGGTGGAGTACACCGCTCGCCTCGCGGTCGATCTTGATCAACAATCTATGTTCGGTGTTACCACTTGTAAGCTAGAACGTGAAGCTGGGCCAAAGGAAGACGGTGAAGCATCCCAACCAGCCAACAAAGACTCGTCGCTTCTAGAAAGTGAGAAAGACGAAAAGCAGAACACGATAACGATCATGTCGTCATTGCTTATCCACGAAGGAAAGGGATACGATCACCGACTCCCCGGCGTCAGCAGGTTTCGCGGGCAAAAGGTCGAATTTGATACTGGCTATAAACTGCTGATGATTCCAGAATTCAGAGGCGTTGGTCTAGTCGACTTCCCTGAAGGTTGCAACTCTTTACGTTATGCCGAAATTAGCAAGCAAAGGGCACAACTCATCATACCACAGCGATACGAGACACAAACGGATCTTCATGACTCGACTATTGTATTTCGCGCTCGCAATGGAGACCGTCGATTAAACTATTCGTATAACACGATATCGTTACAGCCCGAAAAGATCTTGTACGAATTACAGGTTGATGGTCAATGGATCCCAGAGATCGAAGAAATCTACTCTTGGAAGGAAATCGACGGATTGTATGTTCCAGAGCAAATACTGCGAAGTGAATCCTCTATCGTTAATTCCAAACTAACCGTGGAAACCTTCCACTCCCTTACGATTTCATGGCAATCTGTAAATCAAGGTATTGATAAAGGATTATTGGACCCCAAAAAGGTATCAGATCTCGATTTTCTCAGAAAGCTTGTCGCAGAGGCAGAAGCCGCGCGGTAAGAATTTGGAACGGCTCTAATCCACCTACGAACATGCGACTGTGTTTGTGTGATTCGATCTATTCGTGGTCTACTTCTTGAATCAGTTCGCGAAGACAACTTTGTCGTAGACTTCAGTCCCGACCAGTTCGCTACCGATTGCGTCAAGTGTTATCTTGCCTTCGAGTCCCTGGCAACTGGTCATACTCCAGCTACCGTCAGCAGCTCGGGAAAAACAATCGATGGAATGTCGATCTTGGGCGATCATGACGTAGTGCTGCAAGCTAGGAATAGTTCGGTAATGCTCAAATTTTTTACCTCGATCGTAAGCCTCGGTGGAGTCCGATAGAACCTCCACTAGCACGATGGGGTTGAGTAGAACATCGCCTGCATCCGTCTCTAGTTGGGGTTCGCCACACACAACCGACAAATCAGGATAGGTGTAGAGTCCGGTCGCCTCAATTCGCAGTTTCAAATCGCTTGGATAAACTCGACAAGGCTTCTTCTTAAGCTGTTCTCTTAGATGGGAGCCAGTGTTCAGGACAATCAAATTGTGGTTGGCTGAGGCGCCTGCCATGGCGAACATTTCGCCACGAAAGTACTCCGACCGATACTCGGCCTTGCGTTCGCGGTGCAGATACTCATCTGCTGTGATGTAATGCTTGGGCACTGTCGACTCGTGGAAATTTCCGGGAAATCCTAACTCAAGTCACTATGATTATCATAGCTGATTCTTTAGGGCAGGGCCCCGAATTCTATGCAGAGGAAACGCTGTAAATTTGTATACCCCCGAGTGGAATCCACCTCAGAGATCATTCGGTTTGGACAATCGTTGGTCATCTGATACTTGGACTTGAAACTATCCAAGGCACAGCTATAGTACGCTTGTTGAGATTCATTCTCATCAAGAGCTTGCGAGCGACAGTGCGATTAGCCTTCGACGTAAACTCTTGATGTTATTGGACTTAACAGCAAAAAACATACTGTTTGACCTCCGAGTTCGGTATACGTAGCCAGCCAGCTCTCTGCCAGCCAGCCAAATTCAGAACCGCGAAGACAAGGCGTCGAGTGACTCCTTTTTTCTTTCTGACCCTCTAGTAACGGCTGACAATTATGGCAATGGAATCTGCATCCCTGCAGCGTTTTCGGTTTCGCGCTCTCAATTCCCGTGGCTTCACGCTGGTGGAATTGCTCGTGGTCATCGCAATTATCGGTATTTTGGTAGGGCTCCTGTTGCCAGCAGTTCAGGCAGCACGAGAAGCGGCTCGCCGGTTTCAATGCGCGAACAACATCAAGCAAATGGGATTGGCCCTACATAACTATGAATCGGCCTTTAGAACGTTCCCACCCGCCTTTATCTCTCGCGTCACCGGTCCATGGCCTGGCGGCGGAAACAATCCTATCCCCGAAGTAGGCCCAGGCTGGAGTTTCTTCGCCATGATTCTGCCGCAGCTTGAACAAACGAACCTTCACAACGCGATCAACTTTAACATTCCAATCACAGCACCTGCCAATCAATTCGCGAGAAGCTCTAGGGTAAAGGAGTACCAATGTCCTTCTGATTCCTGGACTGATCCTGTCACGGTGTGGCCGACAACCATTGGCATTACGGACCTCGCCCATACCAGTTATGTTGCATCTTTGGGTGGTGGGGACCCTGCCAACGCTCCTGCCTATACTGCCATGTACGAAGAGCAACCATTCAACGGTATGTTCCATCGCAACGTGGGGGTTCGCCATGCACAGATCACGGATGGGACCTCCAATACGATTGGTATCGGCGAGCGGGCTAGTATGTTTGCACCTAACGGTTGGGCGGGAGTAATTCCAACTGCACAAACTGTTTTTTCTCCTCGTATTGCCACGAGTCGAGGCCAAGTTGTCGGCCAAACAGTTCGCCCTGCGATCACAATGGCGACTGTTCACGTTCGAACAGGCGGCCCTAATGCACCCACCGGCAGCCCCGGAGGATTCTGGAGTCCTCACACCGGCGGTTGCTTGTTCTTGCTAATGGACGGTTCTACTCACACGATCTCAACGAATGTTGACATGCCAACCTATCGAGCCATGGCTGGCAGAAACGATGGCTTCGTAGTCACATTGCCATAGTAAAGAGTCACCTTTAGGATGGGCACACCTGCCCGTCTAGTGTAGCCTGGGTTGGCCAAGAGCGGCCAACCTACTTCAAAGCAACAGACCTATTCGATCAAGTTACTACTTTATCGATATCACGCTTTCTTCCGTAGGAAACACATCCGGAAGAGCTTGCGTCACCTTGCCTGTTGCAGCCCATTCCGTACCACGTTGAAACGTCACGGCAAAGCCCACGCACTGAATCTGACTGACGTCATGTCCCATGACCGTGTGGAAGACTCGACCTTTGCCGTACTCAATCGTGAAAAGAACAGGTTCGTTTTCGCCCGTTCCGCCTGTCTTTTTATCCGAGTAGGCTACAGCGATTACATGAAGATTCTTGGCTGGACCTCTTAGCCGATCATAGAGCTCATCCGAAGCGTGTCGCCATTTGCTGGGCAGTCCTTTGGTAATAGGATGCTCTGTATCAATGTGCTGAACGACGTAAGCATGCTGTGCACCGTGGCTTCCTCCACCTCCGGGTGTTTCGTCTCGAACAACCTTGCCATCGCGATAGCGAATATAAGGTCCATCCTTTTCATTGCGACCACCCCAGCCACCTAGCCCGATCATTTCGTTGTACGCTTTCCACGATGGGAACGAATTATCAGCCGCATGATAAATCACCAAACCGCCACCATTTTCGACAAATGACTCAAAGCTCTTTTGCGTCTCTTTGGACCAATCATCACCGTTGTAGTTCATCACCACGACGTCATAGTCGGAAAATTTGGGCGCAAAGCCTTCGCTTCCGCTCGCCGGACTCGTGGCCACGGCCACCGTAAAGAGCTTGGTCTGCTCCAAGTGTGCTTTCAGCACGGGCGTTGTAGCTTTCCAATTGTGATTGTTCTGACCATCAACAATCAGCACCTTGATACTCGGTTCGATTGCATGGGTGCTATAGATCGTCGAAGCGATCAGCAGCATCGACGAGCAAAGTATAGAAAGGATCTTGTACATCGCGTTATCCTTGTTTGGAAGGTTAGGAAGGAAATGGCCCCACCGTACCAACGGTTACAACAGGCCTACAAGTATTCTAATCAATCAGCCTTGCATGAGAGAGTCCATAATGGATCGCGTTCGCTTTATCTCTTCAGAATCAGGCCCAGGGTTGACGCCCGAATCGCTTAGTCGAAACGAGGCATGTAGCTGGCTGCAGCCTGTTTCTTTAAGCAATCTGGCCGCATTGCTAGAGCGAATGCCCCCAGCAGGCAGCAATTCAATTCGCCCAGAAGTCTGCCTACTCAAATTCGCCAAACTGGACAAGTACTGGCTAGCATCCCCAACTCCACCGCTAGTTAGAATGCGATCGACCCCTAACGTGACCAATTGGTCGACCGCACACTCTTTGTCGACAATTTCATCAAACGCGCGATGAAAAACCAACTCACAAGAAGTGCACACACCTCTTAGTTCCTTTACAAAATGCTCATCGATTTGCCCATGCCGAGTCAGCCCTCCTGAAACGATTCCCTTAACACCTAAACGAGCTATATCTCTGGCCTGAAGCAATGTTTCTCTTTGTTCATTCTGATCGAAGAAAAAATCACCATCGCGACTCCGAACCAGAACAACGATTGGCACTACAGCTGCGTCCAAACATCTTTGCACCATTTCGATCGAAGGGGTCAAACCACCGACCTCTAGCTTGGAGCAGAGTTCAATACGCTGCGCCCCAGCCGACTGCGCGATGATTAGTTCTTGGTCACTCTGCACACAAACTTCAAGCATCCGGAATTACCATTCGAAAAAGACATGCGAATCACGGGGGTGTAAAAAACTAGAAGCAGAGATCAAAGAAGCTGCGAGCGATCATCATTTCTCTTTTTCCATCGCTTCGATCTCCGCATCGATTTCAGCGTCCGACTTGATTGGTAACTTCGAAAGCAAATGGTTTGGATGGCAGCTTCCCTTTCCATCGTCCATCCAATCTCTCAGCAATCCCACGGGGTTCTTTTCAGACTCGGCATAGGTCGGCCGCATTCGCTTGTATTCCATCAATAGCCACGCTGCTTTACGCTTCAATGCAGTATCAATTGGCTCAACTCGCCCA
>JBKCTT010000193.1:0-55777 GCA_046318795.1 Pirellula sp. | reverse complement strand
GCCGTGTTGATGGCATTGCATTGTTGAACGGCTTCGTCGAGCGTGTTGGGATAAGTACCGGGACGGAACGTATCGGTGAAGGTGGAGATGGCGTTGCTGAAATCACCGAGTCCGTGTTCGCTGATCATTGCCGTGTTGGACATACCGTCGGTGATGCTCCCGAGCGAACGGTATCGGCCTGGGATCATCGGTCCATTTGGTTCAGGCATTCCGAAATTTGGACCGCCAGCGACAGTGGATGGCAAGCTATTCAATATCGTAGCCCCTTGGTTGGTTCGGTAATTAGTACCAGCCCAGCCAACGACTGGAATGATCTGAATTCGATCCGATGGACATAAGAAGGTTGGAATCTGGACACCGCGTGGCACCATATTGTTCACATGATTCGGACTAACCGCAAAGTCGATCAAGTTGTAGGTTGGGTTCTGTTCCATAAATGGCAGAATGGCCGCGAAGGTTGAGAAGTTGGTATTCTCGGTTCGACCTGCTGGAAGCCTTTTGAAAGCCGATTCGTAGTTGAGAGCAGCGAGCCCCAATTGCTTGATGTTGTTGCCGCATTGCATACGGCGCGCTGCTTCCCGCGCAGCTTGAACCGCAGGCAAAAGCAATCCAACCAAAATACCAATGATGGCGATGACAACGAGGAGTTCGACTAACGTAAAGCCTCGACGAGGCGATTGGATTTTATGAGACATAATAGAAACTCTGAATGAAAGATAAGTGCGATGAAATTGTTACAAAGAATGTTGCGTATGTTCAATGTGCGGCCCGTTTCGAGGCAGCAATAATAAGCCAGAGGTCTTGCCTGGCTTTTTCATGTCACACAACTATCGCGGAGTTATCTCACTAGCGAATGATTCTGGATGTCGCCGTGAAGTGGCCACAACAGAAACGATCGATGAGTCTGGCGGTTCTAGAGAGCAAATGTTGGGTCTGAAAATGGCCTTTTTTCCAAGCAGTGGATCTTGTGCTAGGGATCGAATGCTACAAAACAAGTCACTTAACCACGAAATGCCGATACGCGTCCGCGATGAAACGATTTAGAGAATCGGTGGCTTCAGAGGACCACCAAGAAAGACTGGGGTAGGGATGGATTGAACAAGCTCTGTCCAATCTTCGCATTCCGAGTCAACAGTTTTCACGAAAAGAACCTCCGAGGAGGCTATTTCGCGTAGAGTCACTCTCGGGCTCAGTGGGTCGACAGGTAGAGGCATCGGTGCTCGATCGCATCGACCGTTTTTGCAGTGACCGGTTGGCTGACTTTTCGAGAAGGGATCAAGCAGGGCATTGTCGTTATCAAGGAGGCCGACTGAAAAGTGTTTGTGATTAAGATAATCACCGCAGCTCGCCTCAACCCGATTCGGCACCATTCCAACCACTAAAGTAACGCAGAGCCAGAGGGCCCCCGTTAGCATTTTGGTTGGTGTTGCAAAGTTATGCATGGCAGTTGGTACCAGGACCGACTATTCCCCGACTTTTTGGGAAAGCCTGGGAGAGCTGAAAAGTAAGGATAAGGCGGAAAGGTGCGACTAACGACCGCATTCCGAATTAGCTAAGTGTACGCCGAAGGATCGTCTTAGTTCAACAGGCAATTTTAAAAATTGTGAAAGAAAAGTCCGTAGAGCCCCTCTGTGGGCGGGTGAATGGCCATTGGGGTGTTGATTGCACCGCTAGATATACGAGCACGCTTGGTCGCACCGCTTTTTTATCACTACAATTCATATCATGAGCAACGATGACAAATTCGATCAGCAACCTCCTTCAGATTCGGCTCGAGACGAACGTATTCAATCGCCTCAGCAAGTCACGAATTTATTAGATACGATCCGCGTTTACGCCATGTCGGTCAATCCCGTTGTTGGAGAAGAAAAGATGAGTGAACTATTATCGGAGTTCTGGCCTGTACAACCCGAACCTGGCTCAGTCGCGGATCAATTGCTGAAAAAGGGAGAGGCACGCGGTGAGGCACGCGGAGAAGTTCGAGGCGAAGCAAAGGAGCGACGGCGTACGGTTAGGATTTTGCAATCGATTCTCGGGGAAGCAGAGTCCACTGACGAGGAGTTAGCGGGCAAAGGACTGGAAGAGCTTGACGCGATGATCGAAGCCTTGAGAAAGCAAATTGGGACTCGCCCTTCTAGTTAATCGCTAGAAGAGCTTAGAAGTCCGCAAACTTACTTCGAATTAGCAGGAGAGGAGTTGCTCTTTTTCTAGCTTCAGTCTGATGGGGGCCACCGATTGGATTTCTGTCTGTTGATAAGGGCGAACGTCGGACACGAGTGTCCAACCCCTTATTAGAACAACAAGCTCGCGCTGCATCATCGTATTGCTAGCGAGAGCAGGAATGTTTAATGGACCTATCCTAGGATATCGTGTTCATTTGGAGCCTTCTGAGTCGAACATTTGTCTGATCTTAAAGAAGTCGATCGACGCGTCGATCTTCGCTTCTGTGAAAGACTCTTCTTCGAGGAGCTTTAAATCGACGTCGTCACCAAACTTCCAGTCTCGGAAACGAAACTCGTAAGTTCGCTCGCCATTCACACTTTTTTGGTACAAATTGGTCTGCCAAGGTACAACACGATTCTGGCCAAGCCCCTTCCATTGGGTTTGCGTTTTTGCATATAATTCGTACTTGTCTAGATCCTGTTTGGTAACGGTCTTTGGTGGAGCGGGATTTGATTTCTTCCATTCGGTGTTCCGTCCATAGAATTCAATTTCTTCCACTAACCACGTCGGTTCTTTTGCGAAGACGATCCTATGAATAGCACCAGTATCGAGGAACGCAAGAATCCTGGTACGTCCGTCAGCGAGTGGCTCCTCTTCTATAACTTTGTACTCAAGACGAATAATTGAGTCTTCTCCACTGTCAAGTATTGAGGCCGCGACAGTTGTTGCTACGACAAACGGATGCTTCCATTGCGTTCTGGTCTGAATGGCGGGAACCCCACCTTTTAACTGCAATCGGATGATACCTTCTTTGGGAAAGCCCGACATGCGAAAATTGTACCATCCGACATTCTCATGAAGCAGTTGCGCCTCCTTGTGATCACCGAAAACCTCCGATGCATCCAGCAGTTCGTACTCCGTTGTATCGATCCGCTTCTTTCTACCTTTTTCGCCAATGGTTAGGCGTTGCAAAACGCGGCGAGAGATCAGCTTTTTAGTCGGAGTTCTGCCTTCCTCTTCGTCTATTGTGGTAGCTCGCGGTTCCAGCACTGTTAGTTGGATCCTATCAATGAGCACAGACATACCATCATCAGCCCACCCCCTCTCAAGCTGGTATTCCGCAAGACGATCGTTGATGTCCTGGCTCCGTGCTTGATCTTGCCAAAAGCTCCACACAAGGAAGCAAAGTGAGAGTTTCAGATATTTCATAGGTCAGTCTGGAACCTCGGTGCTGACAACGCCACCAACGCAATTCTTGTCAGTAACTTCATATTCAACGATCGCTACATCAGGCATTCTTTCTGACTTACATTTACCGCTACCATCGCTCCGTTCTTCGCAAGTACACTGATATGCCTCAAAACAAATCACTCGGCTGTTTGGCTTTTCTTTCGTCTCTTTGCCGGCAGCTCCCGTTGCTGCTCTGACTGGATAGTCGTACTCCGCACTGTTGTTCTTCTGGATTAAATACCTTGACTTGGGTGTCCCGTTAGCGGGTGGGTAGTAAAGACACCCACTATGTTCCCACGTAAAACACGAACCCGTGGGACATGCCTCCGCATCGCTAGACGAAATGGTCGGGCAGCTTTTCTTGACCGTTCCCGAAGCTGGATGGGCGCACTTCACCTCACCTTTAATCGTTACCTTAGAGCCTTCATCCCCGGGCATTAAAATCAAAACTTCTTGCGACAAGCCCCTCAACGACGTCCCACACCAAACGACCAACGCCATTATCATCAAACCATAAGCTCTCATAACCGTCTCCTTTGAAAAAACAAAAATGTAACGACAACGCGACCAAGTTCATTCCAGCAAGCTGCCGTTGAACTCAGCAATTGACTTCTCCGTCCCTGTATCAATCAAACGAAGTCTTGTTTTCGATTCTCTTGAAAGAAAGACCTTGTCCTTTGGAATCGTAATCTGACCACTAGCTCTGCCACGAGTGAAGCTATCGATCACGAACTCGCTATCAGATCGAACCCAAGCAGCCCCATCAACACGGTATTCCATCACCAACTCAGGACGCACTTCGGATTGCAATCCCAAGATAAACAAACGTCCAACATAGACCGTCGCATCTCGGTCCTGGCGAAAGATGACATTTTCTGGCGCTACGCGGGTTGGTCGTGGCGGACCATAAGGAACAACCACTTCGTATTCAGACTGCATCTTCTGGTATTCTATCTTGAAGCGAAAGAGTAGGTTCCCATCTCGGTTAAGCCATGCCGAGCCAGCCGGAGTTTCTCCCTTTGGCAATTCCAGTCGGAATAGAGATGCCTCCTTGTCATACTTGCCCCCAATGAAAGAGTGACCATCCTGCATGTCTGCTTCCTGGATTTCAACGCCGTGACTCAATTGCAGCTTAATCGTCTCAGGAAACGGATTACTTTCCGAAACTTCGATCCATGCTGGCTGTAGCCTAAGTGGAGCAAATACCTTGCAAGCGACCTTAACTCGACCCAACTCAGTCGCCTCAACCTCTCCTGGTAGCGTTCCGTAAAGACGCAGTGTTTGTTCTAAAGGAACTTTGTTTGGACGCAAGAGAATAGAGCCTCTGACGTTGTTACTACTTTCGCCAACGCTTCCTTTATCCAATTGCAGAGAGGCACATTGGCATACCGTTTACCCGTTGAGATCGCTGAGCTTGACTCCGTCTTTGACAGAAAATTCAAAAGGCATTCGATAAACAAAGCCATCAATCAGCGAGGCGTTCACCTCAATGCTCTGGGTTGATTCGCCATCAAAGTGCAAAGCAGGGTCGGCATCGATCTCAATAACCCGAGTTTCAACTAGCCCGATTCTGTCGTCGCTTAGGACACTGCCCGCGAATGCAAAGCAAACTAGGTAGCAGGTAGCAGGTAGCAGGTAGCGCCAACCTTTTGATGGATCTGAACAAACCGAACCTCCTTCGGGTGAATGGTCTCGTGAGCAGAATCCTGCGTTTAGTTTTTAAACAACCCCAGGTACGTTTGTCAACAGTTTTGGGAAAAGAATTTGCAAAGGATTCTTGGAGCTTTATCGCAATGGTTGTGGCGATGTTCCGGCGAACACACCACCAATCCTGAGTTCCTGGCGTCTCGCAATTGCCTTCTTGCTGCGTGGATTCCCGCCCCTCGGTCTGGGGTTAACAAAAGTTGGGCCATCGGCACGAAACCCCAGATACAACGAGACTTCAAAAAGCGCGTACGTACGATGCCTTAATGGACGTTGGATGTTAATCAAATGTGGAATAAGCACGTTTGCCAGTTTCATGGCAACAACGTCGGACAAGAGTGTCCAACCCACATTTGTCGCGTCAAGTCGCTTTAGCATCGGGCTCATATTCCAGAGAAAATACCGAAAAAGTGCGGGACCCTTACCGAGGGATTTCAATGTTGGTATGCTACCTAAACTTCTGTCATGTAACCCTCGCACAACATTGGAGATCCTCAGACTATGGCACGACCAGTCACTCTATTTACGGGCCAGTGGGCAGACTTGCCTCTCACCAGAATGGCTCAACTTACCAAGGAGTTCGGTTACGACGGTATCGAACTTGCCTGCTGGGGTGATCACTTCGAAGTCGATAAAGCCAACTCGGATCCAAACTACTGCAAAGCCAAACGCGAGTTTCTCGACAGTATGGGGCTGCAATGCCACGCCATCAGCGCTCACCTCGTCGGACAAGCGGTCCTGGACAACATCGACCAGCGCCACAAAGCCATTCTGCCTCCGTATGTGTGGGGTGACGGCAATCCAGCTGGCGTCAACGAGCGAGCGATCGAAGAACTCAAGGCAACAGCCCGAGCCGCCAAGGCGTTCGGCGTTGGGGTTGTCAACGGCTTCACCGGTTCCAGCATTTGGCACTTGAACTACTCCTTTCCACCCGTTCCCCAATCGATGATCGATGACGGGTTTGCGCTCTTGGCCAAGCGATTCAATCCGATCCTGGATGAGTTCGAAAAGAACGGCGTTCGATTCGCTCTAGAAGTTCACCCGACTGAAATCGCGTTTGACATCTATTCAGCTCAAATGGCTCTCAAGGCCTTGGATAACCGACCTGAATTCGGATTCAACTTTGACCCTTCGCACCTTATTTGGCAAGGAGTCGATCCGGTCGAATTCATTCGAGCGTTCCCAGATCGGATTTATCACGTGCACATCAAGGATGCGACCACGAAGCTAAACGGCAAGTCCGGTATCCTTTGTAGCCACTTGAACTTTGGTGACCCTCGTCGTGGTTGGGACTTCCGAAGCCCAGGTCGCGGTAGTGTCAACTTTGAAGAGATCATTCGTGCTTTGAATGATGTTGGATACGATGGTCCGCTCAGCGTGGAATGGGAAGATAGCGGTATGGATCGCGAGTTCGGTGCTTCCGAAGCAGCCAGCTTTGTGAAAAACCTTGATTTCGCCCCAAGTGGCCGAGCATTCGATTCCGCTTTCGAAAAGTCATAAATGAACAAAGCAGAACTCTTGTTTTATCCTAGTGACGCGGGCCTCCGGTTTCTTCCGGAAGGCCCGTATCCCATGGGAGATGGTCGTTTCTCGTGGGTAGCAATCCAACACGGTGGCAGTTCCAAAGTCGGCTCGGTAAACGTATTCAATTTGCGAACCAAGACCAATACGACCCACGAATTGCCGGGACGACCTGGCTTTGCGTTTCCTACCAACAAAGGACGCTTTGTCGTTGGTTGTGAACGCATGGCTGGCCTTTTTACGCCGGGCACGAGTGAGTTCCAAGTGATTGCTCAAGGAATTGATGAGCACGTTTCCGGAACGATCATCAATGATGGATTGACCTGGGATGGCAACCTTATCTTTGGCACGAAAGATCTCGAGTTCAAGACGAAGAAAGCTTCTTTGAACTTTTGGAGGGCCCGAGACCAAAAGCTATTTGTTCTTCGCAACGATCAAATCTGCAGCAATGGCAAGTGTATCGCTGCGACGGGGCCCGATTGGATCGATCTGCTCGATATTGATTCGCCGACCCGCAAAGTGGTCAAGTATCGAATTAATACCGAAGCGGGCCGAATCGAATCGGAGCAAACCGTTGTCGATCTGAGCCATGATGAAGCTGTACCAGACGGAATGACAATGACGCTCGATGGAAAGAGCGTCATCATTTCACTGTACAACCCGAACCCAGCGGCCTATGGTCGAACCATTCAAGTCTCCCTGGAAACCGGAGCTCTAGAAACAGAATGGTGCACCGAAGGAAGCCCGCAGGCGACCTGTCCGCAGTGGGTAACGCTCGACGGGAACCTCTGGTTGATCATTACGACGGCGGTTGAGTTTATGCCTGTGGATCGACAAGCGGCCTCGCCTCATGCGGGAGGCTTGTTCGCGGTTCCGTTTGGCAAGCTCCATGATTCGCAAGCGTTCGAACGTATTACTCCACTGTTCATCGAGTCGTAGCAAGCTCTTTGGACAATCACTACGGAAGACTCAATGGATTTTCTCGGACTTCAGGATAAACGGATCGTCATCTTTGGCGTAGCCAATAAGAAGAGTGTCGCCTACGCGATCGGCAAAACTCTTGAAGGGGTTGGTGCCAAGGTTGATTATGTAGTCCGAAGTGAAAAGCGAAAAGAAGAGTTAAGCAAGCTCCTCGCAGGTCGCCGCATTTTGACCTGCGATGTTGAGAAAGAAGGAGAGATCGCACGAGTTGCCGAGCAGCTTGCTGAGGATAGCCAGCCCATTGCGGGTGTCGTGCATAGCATCGCCTTTGCCGACTACAGTGATGGCATGAAGCCATTTCATGAGACGACCAAGCGGCAGTTTTTGCAAGCCATGGATATCTCTTGTTACTCATTTATCGATATCAGCAACTCGCTCAAAAGCCAGCTTGCAAACGATGCTTCGCTGGTCACCATCAGCATTTCGACGACAAAGATGGCGAGCGAAAGCTATGGCTTCATGGCTCCGGTGAAAGCGGCTCTCGATTCGTCACTTGCGTTTTTGACCAAATCGTTTAGCCGTTTTTCACACGTACGGTTCAATGCGGTCGGGGCAGGATTACTGAAGACAAGTGCCTCTGCCGGCATTCCTGGTTATGTCGATGCGTATCTGTTCGCGGAAAAGGCGATTCCGAGAGGCGAGGGAGTCACGACTCAAGAAGTCGCAAACACGGCCGCCTTTTTGATTAGCCCTCGATCGTCGGGTATACAATCCCAAACGATCATTGTCGATGCGGCGATGTCCACGAATTACTTTGATCGCGATATCATTCAAAAGGTTTCGGGCAACTAGTGAGACGCACGAATGGCTAAAGCAGACGTCGCCCACGCATTCGAATTCTTGAAGGCGCCCATTGCAAAGCCGATCCCTCCCGTTTTTGCATTCTTCGGGACAGACGATTTCTTGCGAAGAACATGTATACAGCACCTACTCAGCGGAAGTGAGCTCGGGCCTGAATCGATTCGCAGTTATGATGGCGAGGATTCCCAGTGGCGGGATGTACACGATCAGCTCGCCACGAGATCGTTGTTTGATGATCTCGGCGCTCGGTGTGCGATCGCGAGGCGAGCGGACTCGATGGTTTCCAAGGCAAAAGACCTTGTAGAGAAATGGATTGATTCCGCACCGAGTGACACGCTGCTAGTTCTCGATTTTCAGACGCTGGCATCGAATACCAAGCTCTATTCTCAAATCGGAAAAAAGGGAGTCTTGGTAAAATGTACACCGCCACAAAAATCATCGTGGGGTAATCCGCCAGATGATAAGGCCATTGCCGCATGGGTCGTCGATTGGGGAAGCAGCAAACATGGCGTAAAGCTAACGTCAAGCCAAGCGAACATTATTGTTGAGCGAATCGGCGCAGTCTGTGGTTTAATAGATTGCGAGCTTGCGAAACTGGCGTTGTTTGCGAATCCGGAAGGCAAAGTGCCAGACAAGCGAGTGCTGGAGTTGGTCGGTGGTTGGCGCTGTCAGACCGCTTGGGAGGTGGCAGATGCGATTGCCGATGGCAAGGTTGCTGTTGCCATGGAGCAGTTGGAAAAGTTAATCCACGCTGGGCAAACGACGATTGGCGTCACAGCACAAGTGGGCTGGTCGCTGCGGCGATATGGTGTAGCTGCACAGATCATAGAACAAACCGAAAAGGCAGGCGAGAAAGTTTCGTTGGGGGCTGCACTGGAGCGTGCCGGATTTAATCGATTTGACCTAGCAAAAGCCGAAACACGATTGCGGCGTATTGGTCGGGAGCGGGCTAAGAAGCTGATTAACGATCTAGTTTTGCTCGAGACACAAATGAAGGGGAGCCACAGCCACGAAGACCGGGCGAGATTTGCGTTCGAGTCGTTGATTTTTTCTTTAGCCTAGCTAACACCTGCTTCGGTGGTGGTTATGCTAAGGAAACCTCACTCGGTCGCCTATGGGGCGTTGTTCAGTCCCTTGACCTTCCTCTCTCACTTACGTCGATCTGTAACATCATGACAACTCAATGGCTTTCCATAATTAACAATCGATTGCTCCTAAGTACCTTTATTACCATCGGCATAGTTGGTAATTTCAACCGGGCAACGCATGTTTCGGCGGATGAGTTTGATGTTTATTTCCTCGGTGGCCAATCCAACATGGAAGGATTCGGAACCAATGCGGAATTATCGGATGATTGGAAACGGCCCATCGATGGAGCGTGGATCTTTCATTCGACAGCGATGACCGATCAAGTCCCCGCAATGGGGTTGGGGAAATGGGAACAATTAGGGCCAGGACATGGGACTGGTTACTCAACCGATGGACTGACCAGCAAAAAATCGGACCGATTCGGATTGGAGTTGAGTTTTGCCAAGACGATGCGGGAGCGTAAGCCGAATCGCAAAGTCGCCATCATCAAATACGCTAGGAATGGGTCGTCCATTGCGGCCGCGGCTGCTGGGCAGTGGGGATGTTGGGAGCCAGACTTTCTATCGCCCCGGGGAGACTTGAGAGATGTCAATCAATACGATCATTTTCTAGCCACCATGCGAAATGCAATGACGATCGAGGACATCGATGGCGACGGGACCAAGGACAAGCTTGTTCCGGCTGGTATTCTTTGGATGCAGGGGGAAAGTGATGCCATGGCAACGGAGGAGATCGCCAGGCAGTATGCAGCCAATTTGAAAAGGCTCATGGATCTTATACGGGCGTCGTTGCGTGTCGATGATCTGCCTGTGGTGATAGGCCAGATATCCTATTCCCAGAAAGACAAGGCGTCTCGCACGTGGATACATGGAGATGTGGTCCGTGCCGAGCAGAGAAAATTCACTTTAGAAGACGCCGCCGCAAAGCTGGTCGTCGATACCGATCTTTATGATTATTCGGATCCCTGGCATTATGATTCCGAAGGGTATCTTAAACTTGGTGAAAGGTTCGCCAATGCTACGATCTCCATTCCACGAGTCGAGAGTCGCCGAATCTTTGAGCCGGGAGCGACTCTTAAGATTGAGGCTGGCGAGGGGCATGGTGGAGAGGGGCCAGCATGGGATGCGGAGCTTGGTGTACTCACCAGTGGCAATGGCAACATCCAGAGACTTGCAATTTCAGGTGAAACGGCAATCTTTCGAGAAGGAGCTGGAACGAACGGTCTGCTGTTTGACAAGCAAGGCCGATTGTTGTGTTGCGAGCCGAAGTATCGTCGCGTTACTCGTTTAGACCGCGATGGCAAGTTAACGATCCTCACCGATTCTTACGATGGCAAACCTTACAACCAGCCCAACGACATAACGGTTGATTCCAAAGGCAGGATTTACTTTTCGGATCCACGATATGGTGATCGCGATGATATGCAACAAGTCGATTCGACTGGCAAGACGGTGGAAGGGGTTTATCGCATCGATCTCGATGGCAAAGTGACTCGCATCCTTGGTCGAGAGGTAGATCGAGCCAATGGCGTTTTGGTAACGCAGGACGATCGATACCTGCTCGTTGCTGACAACAATAATAACTCTGAGCAAGCACTCCGAGCACTTTGGCGATTTGAGCTTCGAGACGATGGCAGTGTCGATTTGGGCTCCAAGACGATGCTCTTTGATTGGGGTAGAGGGCGAGGCCCTGACGGGCTTGTAGAAGATGCTACGGGGCGGCTTTATGTAGCGGGTGGGCTCAATCGATCGAATCCCCCTTATGAGCCCGATGATACAGTTCTAGCGGGAATCTATGTATTGGACATAAGTGGGCAGATTTTAGATTTCCTACCAGTCCCCACCGATGAAGTGACGAATTGCACATTGGGTGGTTCGGACTCCAAGACACTCTATATCACCGGAGGTGGAGTTCTATACAGCATGCGGCTTAGATAGCTTTGGCTATTATCGCTTACCGCTAAGTCGTTCTGAGCATTCCCAGTGCTTTGTTCGAATCTGTGTAATATTTCGAGTTTAGTCAAAGAGTTCCCTTGGAATAGCTTTCCAGCAGAACGAGCATGTACCGGGCTAAAATTCTTGACTAGCAGAGATTGTCCATGTTCGATAAGTTGAGGAGGTAGATTTTGGTTTGGTGAACTGGGGGCTAGATTGCTGACGATTGAACTGCTCATATTGATTGGTAGCGTACTACTTTTGCTAGGAATCTTGTCTAGCAAATTTTCTTCCCGAATGGGAATGCCTGTTCTCGTCATGTTCCTAGGTTTAGGAATGTTAGCGGGATCGGAAGGAATCGGTGGCATTGCCTTTGAAGACTACTATCTTTCCTATGCGATCGGAACGTTTGCACTAGCGGTCATTTTGTTTAGCGGTGGACTATCGACCCCATTTCATGCGGTACGGGACGCTTGGAAACCAGCCTCAGTTCTTGCAACTTTGGGAGTCTTGATTACCGCTTCGATCACTGGGGTAGCCGCGGCTTGGATACTTAAGATCGATTTGAAGCAAGGGCTACTTCTCGGCGCAATTGTAGGTTCCACAGATGCCGCCGCCGTCTTCTCGATACTCAGGACTGGTGGCGTCCATTTGCGACGAAGGCTGTCTGACACACTCGAAGTGGAGAGTGGTTCGAATGATCCCATGGCAATTTTTATGACCGTAGGATTGATTCAAATTTTGATTGGCAAAGTCGATTCGGTTGCGGATCTCGTCGGATTGCTGGTTGCTCAAATGGGGATTGGACTCATCGCTGGTTTGGCGTTTGGTTATATGGCGGTATGGGTCATTCGCAATATTCATCTCGATACCGCAGGTTTGTATCCTATTTTAGCGACCGCATTTGGGTTGTTCTCGTTTGGAGCGGCCGTGCAGATGGGAGGCAGTGGTTTTTTATCTGTTTACATAACTGGCATGGTTATAGGTAACAAAAAAATCGTGTTTCAACGTGGCATCGAGATGTTTCATGATGCTGGTGCGTGGATGGCACAGATCGTCATGTTTATCGTGTTGGGATTGCTTAGCTTTCCGAGTAGGCTTTTGGCAGTGTGGTTACCTGGATTGGCGATTGCTGCGGTTCTTTTAGTTGTTGCTCGGCCTGTGGCTGTTTTTCTTTGTTTATGCTGCTCGAGGTTTTCGTTTCGTGAACAGCTTTTTCTTTCTTGGGTTGGTCTTAAGGGGGCGGTTCCCATTACGTTAGCGATCTTTCCGCTTCTTTCGAATCTCGACAGCGAGATAAAGATCGAGAGCGCTAAGATCATATTTGATGTCGTATTCTTCGTCGTGTTGGTATCTGCGGTTTTACAAGGTTGGAGTTTGCCTTGGGTTGCCAGGAAGCTTGGGCTAGAAACACCAGCCAAGAAGGAGTCTGCGGTAACGCTCGAAATCAGTTCGCTCCGAGATGTCGAGGGAGACATTGTTGACTATTTTGTTGATAGTGAATGTCGCGTGGCAGGCAAGTTGATTCGTGAGCTGGCGTTGCCAGAAGAAGTAGTGGTAGCATTGATCGTGCACAACCACAAAATCAAACTGCCGAAGGGCAGTTCTCGGATTGAAGCAGGAGATCACGTTATCGTTGTACTACGGCCGCATGTACGATCGATGGTGGACAGGATTTTCTCCAGGCCTGGTTCGTTTATTGCTGAGCAAGACTGGCCACAAACGACAGAGTTTCCTTTCCGAGCAGACCTGAAGGTTGAGGATCTTGAGAATATCTATGACATCTCACTAGATGCGGATAAGAAGCTCAGTCTTGAGCAGTGGTTGAAGAGTCAGATCGCAAAGGAGGATTTAGTGCCGAATCAGTTCGTAGACCGAGCGATGTTGCGTCTACGAATCATCGAAATCGGCCCACAGGGGGAAATCAAGCTTGTCGGGATGAGCTTTCTAGCCAGCCAGAGAAGTTCTTCCGTAGAGTCAACTCCGCCAGAGCTCCCATCAGAATCCGATGCTAGTTAACAAACGAAATCTCAGTGCCCGACCCTGCCTAAAAACACTGCTTTAACGGTTCGGAGCACGAGAGACACATCGTAGCGAAGGCTTCTCTTTTTGAGGTAGTGAAGATCCAATCGCATCCATTCATCGAATGTCATTTTACGGCTCTTGCTAATCTGCCATAAACAAGTGATCCCTGGCTTTGTATCTAGCCTGCGTTGTTGCCATGTAGAGCACTTCTCATCTTCAGCGACCGGCAAGGGTCTCGGTCCCACGAGTGCCATCTCACCTTTGAGCACATTGATCAACTGAGGTAATTCATCGATACCGGTCGCTCGCAGAAACTTGCCAATTGGTGTAACTCGGGGATCATTTTGAATTTTAAATGCCGGTCCATCACGTTCATTCAAATCCTCGAGCAGGTGTTTTGTCTGTTCGGCATTATTTGACATAGTTCGCAGTTTGTAAATCAAAAACGGCCTTCCAAACTGTCCGCACCGAGACTGCTTGAAAAAAATAGGCCCGCGAGAAGTTAGCTTGACAGCAACCCCAGCAACTACCAAGATCGGAACACTGACAATCAATCCAATTGATGCACCTATTAAATCAAATAGTCTTTTCCAGCGGGGATAGGCTTTACTGCATAATCTCAATAGTTCTGCGGAACTGCGAAATAGACTCTGCGTTTCTAGGTCTGCACGCACCACTTGGGGCGCCATTTCCATCGACACAGTCTGCCCAGACAGCATGAATAGATTGGGGAGAGCCGACGAACCGTTCGTGTCAATTTGGAACAAGCTCTCAGGCTTAGCATCCGCTGTCCAGTAATCGCTATGTAGTCTGTTTCTCTCCTCGCCGGATTCATCATGATTTTCGAATAACTGATTATTCTGATCATGGAACAGGTCGTCATAGTCGTCGGACGGAGAGTTCCCAGATTCCACCAATCGCCCGTAGTATGCGAATACATCTCCAGTGATGTTCGGGCCATGATGATTGGCATGCTGCAAGACTTTATCTAAGACAACCCTGCCCCCCTCGATATTCGTCATCGGAAGTAGAATTCCGAGGCCTCCATTTCGAAGCAAACCAAAATCGTCAATTACACGAAGCTTGGACGACAAAAATCGATCTAGATAAAGTTCCTTGGCTGAACGCGCGGCATCATGCTCCTGAAGGAATTGCAAGATGATCAACGAGAAATACTGCTGGTAACGATCACAGCGAATTCGTTCCTTGATCAGCAGGCGTTCCATTTCGCCTGCGGAAAGAAATCGATCGGCATGCCGAGATTGTTTTGAACGATTTCGTTTCAAGAAGCCAAACATGGACAAATCCGATTGATGTACTGGTGTGGCAATTCGCGGGTTGTCTCGAACTGCGAGTCCACCTCTCCATAATGGCTAGTCGCGAAAAATTTGCGAGTTGACCGTCCACAGATTTCTTAAATTAATTGCCATCAAAGTGATTCCTAATGATCGCAATACAACGATCCTAACGATTGGGACGAAACTCGGATCACAGGAAGCTTTAGGACCAGACAGGCGGAACACTCGCTTTTGCAGCACCTAACCACGCTGCCTCCGCTACCCTTAAGGCGTTTTCTCGCTCTAAATCACCAACCACGGAAAACTTAACTTCCCATACGGCCGAAAAAGCTCATACAATACTGAAGTCTCCACAAAGTTTTTCTCCCCAACACAGGAAATCCAATCGTGAGCATTTACCATCAATCGAGAAGATCCTTTCTTGGAACCGCCTCTGCGGTTTCCGCAGCGACTCTCATTTCGTCAGGACGAGCCGTCTTTGGTGGCAGCGGCAAGCCCTCTGCAGAGAATGTCATCGGAGAGCTATTTCAGTCTTTAACGGGAGCTCAACGGGAAACGGTTTGCAAGTCATTTACAGACCCGCTACGACAACAAGTTTCTGCAAATTGGCATGTTGTGAAGCCTCTTATCGGCTCGGATTTCTTTTCCAAATCTCAACAAAATATGGCGATCGAAATCGTACGTCAGCTAACTTCTAAAGACGGTTTTGAGTTAATCAAGAAGCAAACCGACTATGACGATGGAGGAATCGAAGCCTACAGCATGGCGTGGTTTGGTAAACCGGGAGACGACAAATTTGAATGGATGTTAACGGGGCGACATCTAACGCTTCGGGCGGATGGCAACACGCAAGAAAAAACAGTTTTCGGCGGACCAGTCACGTATGGACACGGCGAAGAATCCTCTCCAGAGGAAAATCTCTTTTTCTATCAAACGAAAAAGTTCAACGAAGTCTTCGGCTCACTAAACGAAAATCAGCGTAGAACCGCGTTGTTGCAAAAGAGCATTCCTAACGAGAGCCAACACAAAGTTCAAAACGTCAAACCGTTCGTAGGATTATCAGCGAGAGAGCTGTCCAATGACCAACTGGAGTTGTTCAACGGGACGCTCAGCTCAGTGCTAGGTGTGTATCGAGAAGAAGATAGTAAAGAAGCCAAGGATCTGCTGGAAGCTGCGGGGGGGCTCAAGTCGCTTTACTTGCAATACTATGCCGAAGACGATTTGAAAGCAGATGGTATCTGGGATATGTGGCGCATCGTTGGAGAGAATGTGTGCATCCACTTTCGAGGCGCACCACACGTTCACGCGTTTATCCATATCCAAAGCCTTGCCTAGTTAAGTTCTAGTCGCAGCCGATCCTAATCACGGTTCTTGATAACAGTAAAATCCCGAGCCAGTTTTTACTCCGAGCTTGCCAGCTCGGATATAGGGATCGAGAAGTTCCATCAGTGGAGCCCAGACTTCATCACCATCGATGAATCGGCCGGCCGCCATGGTTTGATAGACGAGATCTAGGCCAATTTGATCCATCATACCAAATGGGCCGATGAGCATGCCCGTGACACTTTTCCAAGCCATGTCGACATTCTCTGGGGTTGTTACTCCGCGCTGAACCAATTGCAATGAGGACTGAATCAGGGACTTCAGCATCCAATTGAATACGTATCCGGGGTTTTCAACCAATTGAACAAGTGCCTTTTGGTCAATACGAGCCGAGAGTTCCTCTAGTCGTACAATCGTTTTTGCGTTGGTTAGTGGACAAGCTGCGATATCTACAAGCTTCGTCTTCCAAACTGGTACATGAAAGTGGAAATGAGCAAACCGCTCTGGATTTTTGACAAACCGTTGCAAAACAGAAGGAGTAAAGTATGAGCTATTTGAAGTGATAATCGAGGTTGGAAAATGTTCGGAAGCAGCCGTCAATACTCTTCGCTTAGCCGAGCTTTGTTCGGTCACACTCTCGATTATTAGATCCACGTCATGAGTTAAGTGTGACAAATCGAAGAGTGTTACCACCTCTTTTCGCGATTGATTTCCATCAGTCGTCCAGCCATTCTCATTGCGAATAGTCTCGCCCTGGTTTTTCAACCACGCCATTCCGTTTTCCAAGGCGGCAGAAGATTGATCAAGCCAATTCGTTTGTATACCGAAAGAAGAAAGCTGAAGCACGATCTGGCGGCCAACCCAGCCAGCTCCCATGACTAGAGCGGAACGGATTTTTTCCGATTCGTTTAGCTGTTTTCGAGCTGCGTCGAGGGCTGATTGTTCAACCATTGTTTTTGGTGCTGATCGATGATGTCAAGGTAGGATGCCGCTCTCGTGCGAGCGAGTTCCCTCGCATCATACCACTCCTGCTGCTTTTCCAGGAGTCTAACTAACCGTAGGTTCGTTTCCGCGTAGTGAGCAAAAGAAGGTTGCGATGTAGAAGCTAATTGAACAGTCCGGATTGGCTGGCAGACGCCATAAGTGGACTTTTGAAGGGTGGGAGGAGCCGGTTCGATCGGAGTATCGACTCGAAGTCGTCGATCAGCTGTCGACTCACTCAGCCATTGCTTAAATTCTCTTGGTTCCGTCTCGAAAGAAGAAACGCGAATACAGTCGCGTATCGTCATTGATTCGTTTTCTAGAGAACTTATTTCCATTTGTCTTTGGGAGGTATGAATGATTCGATTGCGACAAGATCATCACCACGGACCGTTGAACCAAATTTAACACCCAGCTCGTGAACGGCTGAAGCGGCGGTCTCGAGAGATTCTTTATTGTTTAGTTTGAGCTTTACGCTGCTTGCGATGTCGATTATTTCCTTGAGGATGGGCTGATTCAATTTTTCTTGAGCAGATTGGAGTCTTTCCAAAGCGCGTTGAGCTCTTTGTGCCGAGGTGATACCAAACGTAGCCTTTTGGGTGGCTTTCGCAGTAGCCCGCATGCTGAACTCTAAATCTGCAATCATGCCAGCAACAAACAACTGTCTAAGACGCCCCGGTGTTTCTTCGGCATTTGCTTGCCCATCCGTTCTCAAGAAATTGTGCCGAACGGTTCCTTGTGACCAGCTAACGAGCTCAAAATCGAGACTACCTGCATTATGCCCACCAACGTTCACTAGTTTCTCGTCCGGAACGGTGTGGCAGCGGTAGCAGCTTTGTGCCAACAGGTATACGTTCACGGGATTTCGCATCCCAAGCTGGATGCTTTGCTGAAAACGAGCCACGCGATGCTCGCGTGTCTCCTGAGTTTTAGTAACGTTAGCTCCGCCATAATCGTTATGAACGGAAATCCAGTCCTTAGACGCTCCATGGCATGATTCGCACGACACCCCTGCGATAGCTTCCAGAGGCCCGCTACCTTGCTTGGTGCTCATCGTGTAGTGGCACTGAATACAGTTGGAGTCACTTTTAAAATTTTCGATACCCAGCTTGGAGGCAATCTGCTGTGCTGCCGGTTGTCGATGCAAGGTCAAGAAGGTTTCATTGTGGGGTGTTTTCTTCCATGTTTGTATCTCAGAAGCATGACACTTTTCACAACTCTGCACCCCCATCACCTTGTGCGGGTCAACCGCCACGTCCCAGCGCTGATTGCGTGGATCTGGAGTGGGAATCGAGCCTCCCATTCCAAGGCATAGGCTAAGCAGCACCGAAAACAGGAGCACTTTAAAGTTTGTTTTTTTCATAGCCAAGTAAAAAGGGAGAACTCGAGGATTTTGATCGTCTCGAAGCCTATGCCCTAGCTCCGTTCATGCTTTACAATATTTCTTGGGAAACATCAAAATCTTTAGCCGCAAACGAACCTATCGGCACGACCCAAACAATCGGAATACCTTTCCCTTTGAGAAAATATTCAACCTCGAAAGAACTAGCCAGGACACTCAAGATTTTCTCCGGCGGACAAACCGGCGTGGACCGTGCTGCGCTGGATGTTGCGATTGAGCTTGGCATTCCGCACGGCGGATGGTGCCCAAAAGGTCGAGTTTCCGAGGACGGCGTCATTCCGCTTCAATACCAGTTGATCGAAATGACCACCGATCTTTACGCGGATCGAACCCGTCAAAACATTGTCGACACCGAGGGAACACTAATCCTGTTTCACGAACGCCTTCAAGGCGGGACGTTACTCACGAGCAGGTATGCCGAGCAGCAAAACAAACCATGCCATAAGGTAAGACTTCCTAGAACAGTGCAAGCGTCGGAGAGCAAAACCCTCATGACTAAAGTCAAGGCCGCACGAAAATGGCTCTACGATAACGAGATTCACACGCTTAATGTGGCAGGACCTCGCGGAAGCAAGGAACCGGAGATTTATCTTCGAGCAAAAGAGTTTTTGAAACTGCTTTTGACCGAGCCACCGCGATTACCGCTCGATTAAAGTCGGTTTATTTTTTCTATCGTCCGATTATTCACACTACCCGATTTTTTAAGCTGAATGAGGAGTGCATCCGTATGGCGAACTATGTATGGTTTCTCGCGATAGTGCGCAGGATAGTCAAAGTCGTGGTGCATCTGGGATGTTTCGCGTTGCTCTCGTGTCAAACGTGTTTCTCACAGGTCGCTCGGCCGAATATTCTGTGGATTACCTCCGAAGACAATGGTATTGAACTCGGGTGCTACGGAGACACCTTTGCCACGAGTCCGAATATTGACTCATTAGCAGCTCGAGGTATTCGATTTGATAATTGTTGGTCTAACGCTCCCGTCTGCGCTCCCGCGAGAACCACCATAATTTCAGGCATTTATGCCACCAGTTTGGGAGCGTCCAATATGCGAAGTCGCGCCAAACGACCAGACGGAACATTGCTACTACCGGAATTGCTAAGAGCCAGTGGTTACTATTGTTCGAACAATAGCAAGGAAGATTACAATTTCGTCGCATCGTCCAAGCCATGGAATGACTCGAGTAATAAAGCGCACTGGCGAAATCGCCCTGCAGATACGCCCTTCTTTTCGGTCTTCAATTTTACGACTTCACACGAAAGTCAGATCAGAAAGCGACCACACACGCCGAGGCATGATGCGGCCAAAGTGCCTCTTCCCCCGTACCATCCAGATCTTCCGGAAATAAGAAAGGACTGGGCTCAGTATTATGACAAAATTGAGGAGATGGACGCGCAGGTTGGGACAATTATACAACAGCTCCGCGACGACAATCTTATCGATTCCACCATTATCTTCTATTTTGGTGACCATGGTAGTGGCATGCCAAGGAGCAAACGTTGGCTCTATCAAAGCGGACTACATGTTCCTATGATCGTTGTTATTCCTGATGCATTTAAACACTTGCGCCCAACTTCTTATTTGCCTGGAGGTGTCGATCAACGATTGATATCTTTTGTCGATCTAGCTCCGACTGTACTTAAACTAGCCAGTGCACCGATTCCCAAGTATCTTCAAGGAACCCCTTTTCTTAGCTCCAGTGATTTACCATCGAATCGGATTCTATTTGGTTTTCGAGATCGGATGGACGAACGGATTGACATGTCGCGAGCTGTTCGTAATGAACGCTTTCTATACATCCGAAACTTCATGCCCTACTTGCCACAAGGAATGTTCTTGAATTACATGTTTCAAACTCCTACGACAGTAGTTTGGAGACAACAATTTCGGAATGGAAGCCTTCCTGCTCACCAGGCTTCGTTTTGGCGGCCCAAACCGGTCGAGGAGCTTTATGATCTACAAGCCGATAAATACCAAATCCGGAATCTAGCTTCCGATCCGAGTTTTGATCAATTCAGGATTGAACTTCGCAGGCAACTCAAAGAAACGATGCTCGCGACAAAGGACTTGGGCGTTATTCCCGAGTCGATCGTAAAGTCTGGTAAGGTAAATCCCGAGTGGAAATGGACGGCGATGATTGATGCAGCGTTTTACGACCGTGATGCTCTTCCTGATTTGAATGCCATCGAAAGCCAAAATCCTGTCGTTAGGTATTGGCTCGCTCAACATGTGCGCGCCTCGGTAACGGCCGACTCCAAGGATCGGATAGCTGAAAAGCTCAATCTAGCGAGGACCTTACAAAGCGACCCCGAAATTTCCGTGCAGGTTGTCGCTTTGGATGCTTTGGTCGCAGCAGGAGACGCCAGTCAAAAAGAGCAAGCGATTTCACAGCTTAAGGAGATCGCCCACAGTCAGCATGGTGGCCTTTTGAACTCCGTCGCTGCCTTAAATGTTTTAGCCAACTCGGAAGTGGAGTTCGAGGACGTTCAATCACTTCCGTCGCAGGATGATAAATTCGAGCCAGTGTACTTTGATTACATCGAGAGATTAAAAGACTACATCAGTCATAAAGAACACTGACTATTCGAGCGTCTCGGGCCAGTTAAGCAAATCAAGCTATTCGAGTGTTTCAGGGCGATCCCCAATGGTGACTTCGATGATTTGCTGCTCACCATCTCTTAGAATGGTCAGGGCGATCGAGCTACCTGGGGATTGGTTGCCGATCCAAAAGATCGCCTCCTCCACACTTTTTACAGCCTCTCCACCAACACTAATCAGTAGGTCCCCAAACTGTAAACCTGCTTTTTCAGCGGGTGAGCCTTCTAAAACTTGATGAATCACAACTCCGGTTCGAGTACGTTGAATCTCGCCGGTATCGCTAACAACCTTGTCATTTCCGCGTTGCTGATCCCAGTCCATCGACGAACGAAAATAAACACCCAGCCATCCACGACTCATTTTTCCTGTGGCTACTATCTCGTCGGAGACTCGTTTAGCGATGTTACTGGGGATCGCAAAACTTACACCTCGGTAGGATTCCCCGATAATCGCAGTGTTGATTCCAATGACCTCACCACGATCGTTGACAAGCGGGCCTCCACTATTCCCCGGGTTTACCGCGACGTCGGTCTGCATCAAATCACTGTAGCGAGCCGTTGCCCCCCGTTTCTTTCCATTTCGCTGGAGTCTGGAATCTCCATACTGTGTACCCGCCAGGTCTAATCTGTGTTTGCTACTTACGATGCCAAACGTAATTGAACCAGTTAAACCGAATGGACTACCAACAGCCCAAACCGGAGCACCGACCTGCAACTTGTCACTATCTCCCCAATCGGCCGCCATAAGACCCGTTGCGTTAATCTTTAGTACTGCCAAGTCTGTCAGGGAATCTCGGCCCAACAACTCGGCTACAAAATGACGTTCATCCGCTAACAAAACATGAATGACGGGGCCTTCTTCCAGAACGTGACTATTGGTCAGAATCAATCCGGACTTATCGATGATAACCCCGCTACCGTGCCCTGCCACGGCGATATTGGTGACGCTACCCAACTCCCAGTCGTTTGAGGAAGTTGATATGTGAACAACAGAGGGTACCATTCTTCTCGCGACAGTCTGAGATAGTCGGGAGATATCAGACAGCGCCGATTGGGAGACTTGCTTCAAGAAATCCCCTGAAGCATCATACTCGGCCTTTAGTTGCCCTCTATGCCAAGAATACCGAGACTGTTCCAAAGTCGCAGGTAAGAGAAATCGCAAAACTACGAGCAGAACCAACACGACCGTCAGGCTCAAAATGGTGGAGAGAATTAGTGAGCGAGTCGTTGGCATGCGAGAATCAACGGGAGCGCCTGATTGTTCCAATTCCCGTGGCACACCGTTATCGGTGTTTTGTTCGAGCGTCCGATCTGGATGGTCGTATGAATTTAGTGTGCTCATGAGGTTACATTCTGGCTCCGGAACCGACTCCGCCTAGATTGTAACCCGCCGGTCAAGCAGCATGCAACTTTTTCGCAATGGGATTGACACAGTGTTCAAGATTCGTGTAAAGCTATCTAGGATCATGAAAATTGCAGCGATTTTGCCAACCTGGGTGGGCGACACCTGTATGGCAACACCAACTCTCCGTGCGATCTCCAAACATTCCCAGGTTGAGGAATTGCTCCTCATCGGTCGGAATGCGCCCGTAGATTTGCTCAGAGGGGCTCCTTTTGCAAAAAATGTGCTGAAATTCAAGCCACAGTCGCGGACACCTGGCACGCTTGGCAGGCGACAACTGATCCGAACTCTAAAGAGTCGCGGCTTGGACGCTATTGTTCTATTTCCGAATTCTCTTTCTTCCGCCTCGATCGCCTTTCTTTCTCGGATACCAAGGAGAATAGGTTACATTCGCGATTGCCGAGGTTTCTTGTTAACGGATGGCTTGCCATTACGTGAAACAGAAGCCGACAACACGACGGGGGAATTAAAGATCATATCATGGAGCCAACGCCCCTTGGTCGAATATTATGCACAACTAGCAAAACCTCTCGGATGCTTTGTGGATGACATGCGTATGGAAATCGGAAATTCCTCAGAAGACGAACTTCTGGCCAATGAGTGTTACCACCAACTCGGGCTGGATCCTGAGGCGCCAACGGTTGTGTTGAACAACGGATCGGCGACGGCAGTCTCCAGGTTATGGTCAACGGAATATTGTGCGATCCTCGCTCATGAACTAGCCAACCGGAACGTACAAGTGATCGTTCATTCAGGACCTAGCGAACGACTGGAAGCTAACGCGATCGCTTCCGCTGCGGATCATCCGCTGGTTCAAAGTATGGGGCATATCGATCCGTTACCGATCTCGCTTTCACGTGGAGTGATTCGATCGGCCGCCTTGGTCATAACGACCGATAGCGGTGTGAGGCATATAGCTGCAGCGTTGGGTAGAAAATCCGTTGTCTTGTACGGCCCCACATCGCAAATTCTATCTAAAACATTTCAAAGCCAAGAAATTCCCATCTCGGCACATCTTCCGTGTCAGCCATGCACTAAGAGCGTGTGTCCTTTGAAACACAATCGATGTATGTCGGACATAAAGCCAGACAGAGTTCTTCATGCCGTATTACAGCAGTTGCAGTTAAAGAGTCCAAAGGATTCTCATACATTGGCTGCCTAACTCTCCGCAAGACACCCAATCTTGGCAACTTTACTTTTTCGAGCCTTTAGGTACCGAGCAACCGCCTCGAAGGGAACAGGTAGAACAGCCTGAACTCGTCCCACAACTCGATTTAGCCGACGTCCCGCAACCAGGGCCACAACCGGTCTCTAGTTGATTCGCGAATTTAGAGCTAGCGATTTCGTTTCGATAAACCTCTGCGAGTTGCTCCACATAGTCTTCCGTACTTGCTGAGATTTCCCCTAGGAAATGGAAGAATATCGTCTTACCGTCTAGTAGAGGCTCAACTTCAATCAACACATCGGGGGAACCTCGATCCTCCAAGAACCTCTGACATGCTCTGGCCGAATCCTGGCTCAAGGCAACCAATTGTCCCCACAGAAGACGATCCTCTGGTTGACAACGTCGTACAAACTTGGCGGCCAACAGGTCCTTGCACCCAAGCCTGCTTGCAGAGCCTAGAATCGTTCCAAGTTCAAGCCCCCGGTCTGTCCGAACAATGACTTGCATGGCACGGTTTAGCCCTTTAGTCATGCTCTCTAGTTGGTAGATATCTCCATTGGCTCCGCACTGGACCAGATACAAATCGTGGCCAAAAGACGCTCCACTTTCCGAGGACTCGATTGCTAAGTCGGGTGCAGGCATGACTTTGTTTACCATCTTTTGCTGCCAGTTACTTGGCCAGAATCTCACCACGACGGCCGAATCGATCTTGAAGGCGATCCAAGGCGGCGAAAGACACAGAAAAGTCGGGCATGTCTTTTTGAATCGATTTGAGATCAGAATCCAGTTTATCGATAAAACCAACCAATGAATTGTCTAGTTCTAAGACTTCAGAGAGTTTCTTCTCGTCAGTTTTGCTAGACTCGAACCAAGAGGAATACCCTTCGACTGCAGCCCGCATCTTTGTTTGAAGAGTTTCCATTTTCTGCCGAAGGGATTCCGACTCTCTAATGGCATCGAACATAGCTTTATCGACAAAGCCCAACGACATCGACTGTAGGATTTTTTTTGATTCTTGAAGACGATCGATGAGATAACGTCGGAGCGCCAAATCATCGTCCCTCCTCTTTTGTTCCGTAAGGTAACCGCCGAAGCCTGGAATAATTTTCGAGAGCAACGGTGCTTCTGATGAGCTCATACATACGTTTCCAGCGAAAGACAGTTACATCTACAGGATCCGTCAGAAGCAGGACCCATTAGAACAACAACCGGGCGTTTTCCGACAGCCGTCAAACCACCAAATCAAGCCGCAACGATGTCTCGCATTTTCGGTTCTAGATAAGTTACGGTGCTGGCCATACTAGCCAAATTACCGTATTCGTCCTCAGGAATCTGAACTCGATGTCGTTTGCGCAACTCCATCACTATGTCGAGGAAATCCATACTATCCAGCTCGAGTTGCTCGCGGAACGACTTGCTATCGTCCAGATTAGAAAGATCTTCATCTGGTGCGATTTCGCTCAAGATATCTAGGATTTCATCACGGATTTCCGCTGGTGTCATGGAGACGAATACTCCTAATTCAATCAGTGTTGTTAAAGACGAAATGGGAATCTAATCTAGCTAAAACGACGCACAATCAGGACCGAGTTGATCCCCAACATTCCGAACGAATTATTGAGAATGTAATCAACCTGCCCTAACTCCTTGGGCTGGTTGATAACCAGCCCCGGGATCGCGCATGCCTCATCTAGATTGTCCACATTTATGGTGGCATGGCAAACCCCATCTTGAAAGGCAGGCAGGTTTCCAGCCAATTCCAATGCTCCGGCCGCCCCCATGGTGTGCCCAATAAAGCTCTTGGTATTATTGAAATGGACTCCCTCACAACCTGCAAATACAGTTCGTAATGCTTGGATTTCCTGGGAATCCCCGCTGTTTGTCCCTGTGGCATGCGTACTGACAATCTGGATTTGGTCTGGCTTGAGCCCGCCCCGGTCGAGCGCCATTTTGACGCACTGAGCCTGTCGTTCAGGATTCGGCAAGACAAAGTCGGTTGCATCCGTATTGATGGCATAAGACACGATTTCCGCCAAGATATTGGCGCCTCGTGCCTTAGCATCGGAGAGTCGCTCTAGAAGGTAAATGCAGGAACCCTCTGAAACCACGATTCCATTTCTGTCGATATCGAACGGACGTGAGGCTTTGGTTGGATCTGGATGGGTAGCTAATGCCCCCTGAGACTTAAATGAGGCAAAGATCCCAAACGTGTGAATACTCTCAGACACACCACCGACAACCGCCAAGTCGCATTCACCCAACCTAAGCATTTGTACGCCTTGGATGATTCCCGCATTTCCGGCGGCGCAAGCGGCGCCGATTGTGTAGTGTGGACCGGTTATTCCAAAGTTGAGGGCAATTTCTCCGGCTGGATTGTTGGCCACAGTCCTAGGATTGTGGTGATGGGACCAAAAACTAACGTCGTAATCATAGCCTTTAATGGAGTAGATCTCATTTTCAGTCTCTACATTTCCATGCTCTGTTACGCCGATATAAATCCCCACTCGAGAACGATCCACCTTGTCCCAATCCAGTCCACTACGACGGATCGCCTCGGCAGTTGCCCAAATACCAACCGTCCCGGCACGCGTTCCGCGTCGTATATCACGTTTACTTTGATATTTGGTCGCTTCAAATTGACACACGCCCGCAAAGGTGTCGCCAACATATCTGATGTTGTAATTTTGTACTCCACTGCGGCCATTTAGCAGTGCGTCTCGGTACGACTCAAGATCATTTCCATTGGGTGACGTCAATCCAACCGAAGTCATGACGATCCGCTGCTCATCGGGCAGCTGGCTTGTGCGATCCTTAAAGCTCATTCAAACACGTTTCCGAAGTTAGTTGCCGCCCTGGTTAACACTACCGTTCTGGGACTTTCCCGGTTGTAGTTCGGCTGCGGTTGAACCTACCCTTATTCTCCCCCTTTTTCAAGTAGCTTTTCACTTCGATACCGCTAGCAAAAACGCAGAGCCGAGAATGGAAATCAATGCCTTTGAACCATATTTCACTTGATGCCCGCCTTGTTTTTCCTAACACCTCGCCAATCGATTGTGTCATAATCCCGCAAGAAGTGGGGTTGTTTCGTGTTAATCAGCCATCTAACATGTTGGTATGGGTCGTTTGGTCGCTGTAATTCTACTCATTCAGATTTCTTTGCCTGGATTTTGCTGTATTGCGAACCGGGCCGTTCGATCTACTGCCCGATTTGCTGGTTTTGTATCTCCCGATGGCGAGCTTTCTTTTTTGAGTTCTACCTGCTGCGGCGGGAAATGCTGTATTCCAGACTCTCGGCCAAGTGCCGACTGCTGTATTTACACCGACGATTGTGTCAGTAATTCGGTTGCCAAAACAGTACAATCATCCCATTCAGATGCTTCGGAGAATGGTCCGTCGGAGCGATCAAGAAATCCCTCCCGCCACAAGCTTTGTGAGTGCCTAGAATCCGATCCGATGCTTCCGCCGTCCGCGATCTTGATCGATCTAGAGATGGGTCAGTATGCGTTTGAGATCTCGGAGGTTCCGATCGCGATTTCGAGTAGTCATCTGATTTCGACCGCTCGTTATCACCCGCCTCCCCTACGACGCCACCTCTATCTTTGCGTCATTCGCTGTTGATCGGTTATGCACGACCCGTGCACTATTGGTCCCTTGAATTGGTTGGTCCGTTCGATTCGTTTACGATACAGCTTGTGATTCGACTGCTTGAGCGAGCTGATCACAAAGTGGCATAAAACCCATCTAGCTTTAAGGTTGTCAGAACAGCCTGAGCAGTGATTTTGGTAAGCCATATTTTCACAAATGTTCTAACACAAAGAAGAGATATAACGATGATTAAAGTAACGCTACTTTCCTTAGCTACCTTGTTGGTTGGCGCGGTTGTCTCGGTTGCATGGAAAACAGATGCAACTCCAGTATCCAGTTCCGTAGGTGGTTGTACTGCTGGCTGCTGTGCGGAAAAATCCTGTTGCCCCACGGGGGATTGCTGTGAACAATCGCAGGCAAGTTCATGCGATTTGAGTGTAACCACCGGAACCGCATCACAAGCTTGCTCTTCAGGATGCTGCTCCGAGTCAAAGGACGTTGCATCCGCAGCTACAAAGTCTTCATGCACCTGTGAAGTTTGCGAATGCGAAACATGCTGCAGCAAATGTGATTGCGATGCATGTGACTGCTCCGATTGTTCATGCGGCACCTGCGATTGCTGCGGTGCTTGCACTTGTTGCGGCCTAAAGAAGTAATTCAGCAACCACGATACCGTAGAAACCGTCTATCCGACATAGCCAGCTGACGCTCACCTATGTCGTGAATCATCCGATCGGGTGCGAGATAACACTGCACCCGATTTTTTTATCAAGCCATAATGCCGCGCACCAGATTACCATGCACATCGGTAAGCCTATAGTCGCGTCCCTGAAAACGATAAGTAAGCTTGAGATGATCCAGGCCTAAAAAATGTAGCAGTGTTGCATTTAAGTCGTGAACATGGACAGGATTCTCGGCAACATTAAAGCCCAAGTCATCGGTGGTACCGTAAGTCGTACCAGCCTTAACCCCGCCACCTGCAAGCCAAACACTGAAGCTACGATTATGATGGTCGCGCCCGTCATCTCCTCCCTGCACCATAGGCGTTCGACCGAACTCACCGCCCCAAACTACGAGTGTATCATCCAGCAATCCTCGTTGCTTCAGGTCTTTAACCAAAGCCGCGCTGGCCTTGTCGGTATCCAGTGCATTCTGCTGAACGCCCCCCTTTAGATTGCCATGTTGATCCCATGCTTCATGGAACAATTGAACAAAACGGACACCGCGTTCAATCAGTCTTCTAGCCAACAGACAATTGCGAGCAAAATTTGCTTCCTTAGGATTCTTGATTCCATACATCGCGAGAGTGTCGGGAGATTCTTGGCTTAAGTCCATTAACTCCGGCGCACTTGTTTGTAACTTGAATGCCATCTCATAACTTTGGATTCTTGCGAGCGCAGCGGGATCTCCGATAGAGTTCATCGAGAGCTCGTTTAATTGCTGGATGGCGTCGAGCGATGCTCTTTGCGCCTGTACGTCGATTCCAGCAGGATTCGACAGATACAAAACGGGATCCCCCGTACTTCGAAACGGCACGCCACCATAAACGGTCGGCAAGAACCCCGCCCCATAATTGCTGGCTCCACCACTGGTCCCTTTAGCACTCGTCAATACGACGAAACCAGGCAGATCAGAGGACTCGCTTCCCAATCCATACAAAGTCCACGAACCGAAGCTTGGTCTTCCAAATTGCTGCGAACCGGTGTTCATTAAGATCTGACCAGGAGCATGATTCACTGCATCGGTCTGCATAGATCGAATTAGACAAATATCATCCGCGATTTCCCCAAGCTGAGGTAACACCTCGCTTAGTTCCATACCGCACTTACCAAATTTCTTGAATGGAAATTTACCACCTAGCAAAGCTGATTTTGGGTCGATAAAGGCGGCCCGGTATCCATCGAGAAGACTCGGAGGAGGTAGCTGACCGTTTCGCTTAGCCAATTCTGGCTTCGGGTCGAATAACTCCAGCTGACTCGGAGCCCCCGCTTGAAACATGTAAATCACTCGCTTTGCTTTAGGTTCAAAGTGAGGTGCTCTGGGTATTAGCGCGTCGTTACCTAGCACAGGTGCTGGCATGCCATCGCGCTGCATCAGTGTTCCCAACGCAATGCCAGCCAGGCCCAGCCCACATTCTTTAAAGAACCAGCGGCGACGCAGAGCGATTGCCGCATTTTCAATGAGTCTAGCGTCATTTTGGTTGTTCATGATATTGTTGAGATTTAGTGGTTACAGCTAATTCTTAATTCTTAGAAATAGTCTCGTCTAAATTTAGATAGACACGCGCCGCGAGTACCCAAACCGCGGCGTCTTGAGGGCTGACTCCCGGCGGCAGTTCTGGCAACCTATCTGGCTTGCCTGTCGCAATCTCGCGAGGATTGAGCCACCCGTCTGCAACTCTAGCACGCTGCGACTGCAGAAATTCGAGCAATACTTTTTTCTCAGCGTCTGTTGGCAGTCTCGAAAGGCAGAGCAGGGACAGATAATCAATTCGATCAGAATCCGAGGTAGGCGACTCCTTAAGAACCCTCAAAGCCAAAGCCTGAGCCGATTCCACAAAGATCGGTTCATTAAGCCCTGTAAGAGCCGCTAGAGGCGTATTGGACCTAACACGTCGAACACATGAGAAATCCCCGTTCGGGGCATCCAATGTCGACATAGCAGGATCGGGCATCGATCGTTTGCGAAAATTGTAGACGGTTCTGCGATACCGTTGTGGTCCCTCAGCAGGTTTCCAATACCCTGGGTAGACGTAGTTGTAGTCCAATACGTTTTGAGGAACGGGCGGGATGACGCCAGGTCCGCCTGATTCGTGATGCAGCACCCCTGCTACCGCCATGGCAATATCGCGTACCACCTCAGCATCGTAACGAAATCGAGGCCCTCGGGCCAGTAGAGTATTATTTGGATCTAATTCCATCAGGTTGGGTGAAACCTTTGACGATTGCTTGTACGTTTTGCTCAAGACAATTTTTCGGATGATTTCCTTCTGACTCCAGCCTCCCTCGATGAATTCGACGGCTAAGGTATCCAGGACATCCCGATGCTCAGGAACGGGTGTTCGCGTGCCAAAATCTTCGGCTGTTTCTACAATGCCTACTCCGAATATAGATTGCCAAATCCGATTAACAGCCACCCGGGACGTTAGAGGTGATTTTGGGTCAACAAGCCAATTCGCAAAAGCCAAACGAGCGGGCACCACAATATCAGAGGGTGTCTGCATAGGATGAAAGGCAGCGGGAGTCTTGGGCGACACTGGTTCCGTAGGCTGATCCCACTCTCCCCTGTTTAGCAAACTTGTTTGCCTAGCCGCCTTCGGTTCGCGTTCAACAAGATGCAGCACCGATGTGAGCGCGTTAGGATACTGCTTCCAAAGATTTTCAATAGCATCGTGTACGAGACGTAATTCGGGAACCGTCTGGATCCAAGCTGCCATTATTGCGTTATTTTCAAGGACCGAGCGTTGCTCCTCAGGGACTCGCATTGCCTGGATCGCATCGTAATCTATGGCAGGAGCCGCTGGGTTGGAGCCTTTGGTCAGAGATACTCGGCAGCACCCCACCATGTCGGTCATTCTCATCACCAGCTTAAATCTCGTTCCTTTTTCCATCGTGATGGGATTCTCAAAAACCAAAACGGCTTGCGAGGAACTATTGCGTCGACCTACTCCGCGATCCGCTTTCCACCATGTATTGTTGTCTCCATCTATCATCAAAGCGACGGGACCGGAAGCCTGTTTATCTTTTTCGTTTCGGTTCTCCGGTTCAGAAAAATCCGCGGTTGGATTCGTCAATTTGAGCTTATCCCATGTCGTCGAGCCTGGTTTTTGAACAAATACCTCTAGTTCGCGAATTCCCCAAGTCCCGACACTGCTTCGACCAGGCCCACCGAACGGCATGTCCAGGTGTCGAAGTAGCTCAAGCCTAAGTCCAGAGACGCCCTCTAATTCAGGCTCGCCGATCATGTAAACGTCTTCGCTTGTATGCCCCTTCATGAGAACCGACATGTCGTGCTCTTGTGTGGGGTGGTTCAAACCGCTGACACTGTTCAAATCATCGAATACGACTGGCGTCCAATCTCCCAACTGCTGAACAACAGTTTCCGTCCATTTCTGTTGTTCTTCCAACCACTGAGGCCGAATAGATTTAACATGATCCAATTTTTGCTGGATAGCGGCTAAAGTCTCTTCTTTCTTTTTCAATTGTTCCGGTGTGTAGACCCAGGATTGGGCTTCGTAACAGTTATTGAGATAGGCGAACATCCCGAAATACTCATCGTGAGTTAACGGATCGAATTTATGAGTATGACACTGCGCGCATTGCGTCGTGAGCCCTAAAACCGCTTTGCCAACGCAATCAATTCGATCAAACATCTCGACCATACGGAACTGTTCAGGAACGATTGCACCCTCCTCATTGATCATGCTATTCCGCAAGAAACCTGTCGCAATCATTTGGGACTGCGTGGCATTGGGTAGCAAGTCTCCTGCAATCTGTTCGATGATAAACTGGTTATAAGGCATATCACTATTGATGGCATCAATAACCCAGTCTCGCCAAATCCACTGCTCGCGTTTCATATCTTTTTCGTATCCATTGGTATCAGAATAGCGAGCGGCATCCAGCCAAACACGTCCCCACTTCTCGCCATATCTCGGACTGGCAAGAAGCTTGTTTACCGTCGTTTCGTGCCCCTCTTTGACATAGAGATCGAGCTCTTGAGGTGTTGGTGGCAACCCAATCAAATCGAGATAGAGTCGTCGACACAGTATGGACGCGGACTCTTCGGGAGAGAAACTCATCTCCTTTGAAGCCAGTTTCTTGCCAACCAATTGATCAATTACGTTTCCATCACCGATTTCCGAAAAGTTCGCCTTTTGAGGCGTGACAAAAGCCCAATGCTCAACGTAATCTGCTCCCTGGGCAATCCACGCCTTTAGAACCTCGATTTGTTCTGGCTTGAGCTGTTCGGCATGATGCGATGGGGGCATGACTTCATCCGGATTGTTTGACGTGATACGTCTGATTAGTTCGCTCTCGTCCGGCTTGCCGGGAACGATTGCCTGCTGCTGAGAGTCACCGCCCGCCAGAGCTGCTTCCCGCTTATCGAGTCTCAGACCGCCGTAGCGAGTCTCCGAGTCGGCACCATGGCATGCAAAACAGTTGTCAACCAGAATGGGTCGCACCTCTTTTTCGTAGTCGACCACCGATGATTGGCGAGGATTGTCCGCTCCACGCGTCCTCGCCACACTGTTCAAGGCCGTCGTGCTTGCGACGACAAGCAGGAAACCAATAGCGAAACGAACATTGCAGCTAGAGACATAGAAACCGAGATCGAAACGAGGAATGTATCCGTGAGCAGGCATAACTGTATTGGTATGGCAGGATGAATGGGTGGGAACTCAAACATTGTTGAGTTATTCCATATTAAGCCGTACCGCAAGGAAAAGCCAGCAGATGTTACCCTATTGAGACTGAGACTATCCTTTTAACTCTAGCCGTTTCGCAATCGCCCCCTAAGAGGCGGCTTCAGCCCCCTCAATATGGAAGATCTTTTCTATACGTCTTGAATGACGACCACCTTCAAATTCCGTAGCAAGCCAAACACGTACAAGATCTCCGACCGGACGATCGCCGATGAGGTCTCCAGGCAAGCACAGAACATTGACGTCGTTGTGTCTGCGACACATTTCCGCCATCACTTCGTCGCAGCATGATGCTGCTCGTACGCCCTTAAATTTGTTGGCAGCAATAGCCATGCCAAAACCGGTCCCGCAAATGAGAATCCCCCGCTCCGCAGCACCTTCGGCAACTCTTTTTGCAACGCTGACGGCATAGTCTGGGTAATCGACAGGCTGGTCGCTATGGGTACCGTAGTCCTCGACTTCGTGTCCATCAGCGTTTAGCAGGGTAATGAGCTTTCCTTTGATTTGAAAGCCGCGATGGTCGCTTCCGATTGCAATCCTCATTCGTTCTTCCCCTTTATGACCATTCGATAAGATCCGACACGTTCAGACGATCGATCCAGTAATCGGTACATTGATCCAGTTGCTCGGCACATCTCGCATAGATTTCGATAGGGCCGCCGAAAGGATCCGCAATCTCGGAACCGTCTGGCGAAATCATTTGTACCTTTCGGCTTGCGGCAGGCCACTGCGAAATAATAACGTGTTTGTGACGACTTCCCATTGTGAGGATCAAATCCGCTTGATCAACCAATTCGAGAGTCAGCTGGCAACTTTGATGCTTATCCAATTGTGTGCGGTACTTCTTAATGGCCTGCAAAGCTCCGGGCGAGGCGGGATCCCCTCCATATGCAGCAACACCGGCAGACATTGCATAAATGGGTAAGTCACGAGCCCCAAACTGCTTCGAAAATTTTTCTTCGATTTTGCGAGTCATCAATGCCTGAGCCATCGGGGATCGGCAGGTGTTTCCGGTGCAAACAAAAAGAACCGTCCAACGGGAGAGAATCTTCAAATACTCAGCGGGCAAGGCCCCTTCACGGATTACACGCCCTCGGCTCTGATCAAAATCAATTTGGGTGGGTGCTGTGGCTATCGTGGAAACGCCATCATCTACCGCTAACGTAAAAAAGCTCGGGTCAATGTCCTCGATTTGACGTACCAAACCTCCTTTGGAATCCAATACAGGAAATGCCACCAGGGGCCCCGGCAATAGGCGAGAAAGCTGCTCGATCAAAGGGTGCGAAGGAATGGCGATGCGTACCTTACCGTTTTCTTGTTGAATATCTCGCCGAACAGAAGCCTCTAACTGGCCTAGCAAGCTCAGTTCGGTGTTGGATTTCATATCGAAAGTGATCGGACCTGGCCAGACTTTTGAAGCAAAGCGATTGATCGCTGGAGGTGCGTCAGGGAAGTAGTCCGATAATTCTGCGGGCGACCGCAAAATCACAGCCGGTGCCAGCAGCTTGCCCGTTTGTGCCAATTGTGACAACTGAGCAACACTGGTTTGGTGCAATCCGGAAGAAAGCAACAAGTAAGAGCAATCGCTCGGCACTGCGACGATATGCCCTTCTGCAATCGCTTGAACGACCAAATGCACAACATCTCGCGGATCGCTTGCCGATTTCCAGTTAATAACCTTTGACATCCAAAATCCAAATCGATGCGAGATCAGTTGTACTCCAGCTCAAAATAAACGCTGCACCAACCATGGTATCAAATTTGCTGGCTTGTTCGAGTGGAGTTGGAGAGTCGAAACGACACGGAATGCGATAATCGCGGTTCTGCCATACGATTCCTACCAGGTAATACCGTCTCCGGAGTTGCGAACATTGCGTTTTGACGGAAAATTTCCACTGAGGTCGGGATTTGCTTGACGGCCGACTGGTCCGTCTGCGAGAATTCACGTTAGATAGAAATCTGAGAGTTGCAGCTTGTTGCGTACAGCAAATCGCATCGCCGATTTGTCTTTCCGTCTCCGACATTATTGTCCACTATCATTCGAGAGGCTGGTCATGAAGGAAAGTACGAGTAGAAAAGCGAGTGTAAAGCTCTGTCTTAATCACAGCCAAGCCGGCATTGAAGCAGGCCTTGTTGAACTGGAAACGGATTTCCGCAGTTGGTGTGAGCATCCACACCATCGAGTTCCCTGGACCAAACTGATGGAGCATCTGGTTAGCTTTAGGTGGATACTGGATCAACACTTCACCCGAGTTGCTGGAGAAGGTTACCTGGAAAATGTCGCCTGCCAACGTCCGGGAATGTACTCTGAACTACGTGAGATCGAGTGCTGGCAGTGTCGACTAATTGATCAGCTTGACAACATCATCCACCACGTTCAGAACTTCGATCCTCAACGCGATGAGATCGCCGATATCAGCGACGACTTCCGTCGCTTGCACGGTGAGATTCTCGACGAGGAATCGCACGAGAGGGATCTTGTGGAAAAAGGCATGGCCTAACGAGCCGAAATATAACGGATGCAGGAGTAGATGCAGCTTGACCGAATCAGCCCCCAAAGACGACCGTACCATCGTTCAACTTATGACGACGGTTGACTCACGCGAGGCGGCAGAGTCGATCGCTCATCAGCTTGTGGAACGTCGACTGGCTGGTTGTATTCAGATTGGTGGCCCTATCTGCAGCACTTTTCACTGGAACGACACCATCGAGCAGTCGATGGAGTTTCGGCTAACGGTCAAGACAACAAGGCAAAAGATAGGTGAACTGGTCGAGAAACTTGGAGCCTTACACCCCTATGACACACCAGAAATCATATGGTCCGAAGTAAATGCCTCAGACTCGTACTTTAAGTGGCTCAGTGATTTTCTAAGTGCATGAGCCCCGTGGATCGATTTACTACCAGTGGATTGATTTACGAAACGAAACAAGGGAGAGATTCTGCGTCCCTCCCTTGCTCCTGCTTTTCGTGGTCTAGGTCTCACGCGATTAATGATTATCGCTTGTGAAAGTTGTAGTCTTTGTTATTCGGATCGAAGTCCGTGTCAGTTAAGCCGACATTGAACTTGAGGTCCTGGTAAGTATATTCCTCGATGATTTCGAGTTCATCACCTTCCTTTTTTGGCCAATCGTATGCCGCATAGCGGACAGGAATCTTCAATTGGTCATCCATGAAGATCTGTGCAATGTGGAAGTCAAAGTGTGGCTGTTTGACAGGATGGGTTACCTGAATGATCGAGCATGCTCTTTTGCTAACGGTTGCACCAGGGATGAGATCTACTTTGCACATCCCGTTTTTCTTGTCTCGCTCTCCACGCTCGATCAGCTTGACAACCAAGTTCTCGATACCAATGTCAGTCAGGGGATACCGCTGCCCAGCCATCGCGAGCGTACCCGTTGGGCTCAGTTCGTGAGTCCCTAAAACACGCTTCAGGCCCCCTTCGTGTGCGATTAGGTTGCCATCGTTTCGGTTCTCGACGTAGATGACTTCGCGTCCCTTTACCGCTGCTGGCTTTAAGAACGCTAGGTACACGCTAAACGGAACAACAACATTACCGTCTTGCGTCTTTCGGTTTCGCACTTTAAGGTACATAAACTCGTTCTCGCCTAGCGTTGAGCCAACTCTCTCTCGCTTGACCAAAATTCCGGTGTAGTCATCTAAGCCAGATTGAATCGTCTCAATCGCTTGGTGAGCCAGGTTGATAGCTGGATCAAGAGGATGTGGAACAGCCGATGCCCCGGGTGCCACGACCTCATTCTTCGAGACTCTCATTACTGGTTGGGTTAGCTTGGATCCGTCTTCTTGACTGACAGCGTAGGGTGCAATCGCTCCAACGACGCCTACGGATAGAACGGCCCGACGCAGCCAGTGATTCATTGCTTGCATTTTCAACTTAGTACTCCATTACGTATCTGGCTGGTTCTTGGTCCTAAACCCATTAAATGCCCATACCCTAGATAACTTATCGAGTCTCGTCATTGGTTCTGTAAAGGCAAAACCATCACCACCTTACAAACGGTACCACCGGAACTGGGTAGAGATTGCTGACCGGCGAGAATTCTGCTGGATACTAAGCGTTTGTACCGATGGCCGTCTATATCAAAACGGATGTTCGAATTTGCTGTCTATCGCTATCCTAGACGAAATAGATAAGCTTACGTTCCCCCCTGGATTCTAGGTTTTGCGATGAAACTCCGAAAAAACACTCTTCAACCCCTCCGATTTGATTATTCCGGAGCGTTAGGTCCACAGTACGGTATCGATCAAAAAGAGATCGATGGTCTGTTACCTCAGTTAGCATCTATTCGCGATGAAATGATGTCTACGGAGTTGGAAATGCTAGCGAAGAAGATTCCTACTCCAGCCGCTATGGAACCGTTGGATGCAGGTTTTGTAATGATGCCCGCAAGGCTCCTTGCAGAATACGAATCCAATCGCTCGAGCAGCGAATTAGGCCGACTTTTTAAACGTGCCAATCAGATTCATTCGTTGGTGGATCGGGTTGTAGTGCTCGGCATTGGCGGATCATATATGGGTGCGAGGGCGATCTTAGAATCGTGCTGTCAACCCTATTGGAACGAGCTCAGCCGAGCCGATCGAGGAAGCAAACCTAGAATGTACTTCGAAGGAAACAATGTTGACAATGACGCGTCACAAGCACTACTGCATTTGCTGGGTGCCCACAAAAACAAAGAAGCAACGAGTATCGACGAACGCTGGGCCCTGGTGGTTATCAGCAAAAGTGGTGGTACTTTGGAAACCGCAGCCGCCTTACGTCAATTTCTTAGGGCACTAGAAGTTTCTGTTGGCGGCGATCGAAGCAAACTATTGGATCTCCTCGTACCGGTAACGGGTGATGGAGGCAAGCTCCATAAGATGGCAAGTGAACTGGGAGTGACCGACATGTTTCCTGTCCCAGATGGCGTGGGTGGTCGATTCTCCGTTTTGTCGGCAGTTGGATTGGTTCCGACTGCGCTTTTGGGTGTAAATGTTATCGAATTACTACAAGGTGCGGCTTCCATGACGGAGCACTTTGCCAACGCGAACATTGACGACAACATTGTTCTTCAGCATGTTGCTGTGAATCATCTTCTTGAGCGTAAACGCAACGTGAACATTCGAGTCATGAGTGTATGGAGCAAAGCACTAGAAGCATTTGGGCTTTGGTACGACCAGCTATCCGCAGAAAGTCTCGGGAAGCAATTATTAGGCTTTACGCCTTTAACAACCGTAAACACCCGAGACCTTCATTCTCGCCATCAACAACATCAGGAGGGAGCCCGAGACAAAGTCTTTAATAATGTAATAGTCGATCAGTATCGATTTGATCATCTGACGATTGGTTCTAGGGCTAGTGACTCAGATTCTTTAAACGAGATTGCAGACAAGACTCTCCCGGAGGTCATGAACGCCGCAATCGAAGGTACGAATCAAGCTTTACGCGACGATGGACGACCCTATACGAATCTATACGTGCCATGCGTTGATGAACTTCACATGGGACAACTGTTTCAAATGATGATGCTCGCCACCGTTGTAGAGGGGCGTCTTATGGGAATTAACCCTTACGGTCAACCCGGTGTCGAATCCTACAAAAAGAATATGAATCGTCTACTAGGCCGCAAATAGCTGCACCAGTTCGACAGCCTAAAATCGCACCATAGATCACGGAAAATTGGTGACACCAATTTTCCAGTTGTCAACCTGTTCGATTTCTTGCCACGAATTATAGAAAGCCTGGCGAACTGATTTGGTGCGATCGCTCGCTAAGAAATCACTTTCGGGGGGTACGACCATACAGACCTTGCCACTCGCTTGCAGTGAAGATATCACTCGTTTTTTTTCGTCTTCTGTTAACATCCGAGGCCAGAACGTCGGATTTGCAGCGGTCAACGGCTCCAAATCGGTCCAAAAAAAGAAGCGATTGTGGTTGTGACCATCGAACACTAAATGAGTACAACCGGTACGCTTTATCGCTTGAGCAATCTTAAATTCTCTCTCACGGATTGACGGATCAAGTCTTAGCAACTCGCTACCCCTAAGTTTAAGTGGGGAAAAACGAAACCAACGATACCATGCGGTAGATCCGGAAACGAGGCATAAAACCATTGTCGCAGGCAAAAGAAGCTTCAGGCGAGCACATGCGGTGCATAGGGCCGAGCTAAATTCGCCTTGCTGGATTGCTTGGAGTTTCGTCACCAAACCTTGAACACTTGCGGACATGATTAGACCGAAGACTATCCAGCTTAATGCTGTCCCCAATGACAATTGCGTACCAGGTGTGGGATACGCCATTAAGGGCGACAAAAACGTAGCGAGCACGATGTAATGACGATATGGTCGAGCCGACGACTCCATCTTTAGCAACCATAGCGAAGTAACAGGTCCAACTAAAATGAGCCAGTTGGCCGCGCCACGAGGCTCCAGACCATGAATTAGAGGATTCATCCAATCCAAAGCAACCAGGAAAGCCCCTATAACGACAGCGACTAGGGTCAATCCGAATCGCCATTGCAACCAATGGTCATGACGAATTCGATTATGCATACTCGTCGCAAGATTTGAATTCCAGGCTTTGTAGATCAACAAAACGCATAGAACGGTGTACGCGATCGAAAGCGTCGACAAAGGAACAACGTGAAAAAACTCATTAGCAAAACCTCGATGTTGGCCGATCAATCCCCAGAAAATCTTTTCGACTGGAATTCCCATAGCCATGGTAACAGCACAAATTGAGGCAGCGCTGATAGCGCCACCTGCGATAACCATAACGACTGCAGTGATGCGGGTCGCGTTGGACTTGGTTGAAAGTAAGCTTTGAACAATAAGCGGAATGGCGAAGATCAACCCACAGTTGATTTTGATCATACCAATCATACCAACGAGCGTTGCCGCCAAAAACCATTTCGCTCGATTGTTGCCAACGATTAGCCAGAATGACAGCAGAGAAAGAACCAGAATCCACTCTTGAGGATGCCCGGGTTCTAAGGCGAGCTTATGAAGATGTAAATGAAAAAGTAGAGAGAATATAAACGCAACAGTAGGTAAGGTCTGTAAGCGTCGCAAAATAGAATACACGAGAATTGTTGCGAAGCACCAAAACGTAATCGTTTTTAATCGCACTCCATCCTGTGTTAAAGGTATGCCCATTACGTCATGCAGTGATCCAGTTAGCAAGTAGTACGCAGGACCATATTGAGTGTGAGTCTGCGTATAAAGCCTCTCACCCTGCAGAAACGTTTTCAAGGTCATCATCACGTAACCTTGATCATCGTAGGGAGCTAGGGTAGTCATGACGGCAGGAAATGCTGTCAGAAACGACAATAGCATTAGAAGCCCAACCAGCAATTTTTCTCGCACGAGGAGCCACGACGTCATATTAGTCGTCAATCGCTGGTTGCAGATGTCGTTCGGGAGCAAGATCTATTTTACGTTGGTTATTGGAATCCATCAGAACTTGTTTGAGCTCTGCGATTTCCTGAAGCAGAACCAACGATTCCTGGTTCTTCGAAAAGCTTCTACCAGAGATTCTCGCAATAATGTAACTCGGCCTAGCCCGCACTTGGTCATAAATCCTAGCAACATACTCTCCCAGAATCGCGATTCCCAGTGCATTCATTGCACCGAAAAACGCACTAATACTGGTCGTAGAGGTCCAACCGGGAATGGCAAGCCCCGTGAATAGTTTGTGGAAGAGCGCGTAACCAATTAAACCGAATGAGACCCCAGCGCACACGAGCGCTATCCCGTAGAATGCTAAAAGAGGGACTCGTGAAAATCCAAACAGAGCCGTCTTAGCTAACGACAGCAAGCCACCTAGGCTAACGCGCGGAGTGTCATCGTATCTTTCAAGTCTCTCCACTTGTAGGGATTCTTGACGAAATCCAGTCCAAGAGCGCAGTCCTGGAAAGTAACGATCGACTTCAATCAACTGCTGAATTTGTTCAACCACACGTCGATCCATCAAGCCAAAGTTCCCGGCGTCTCTGGGAATCTTGACAGAGGAGAGCTTTCCGAGAACTCGATAAAAAAGCGAAAATAGAAATCGCTTCCAATATCCTTCTTTTCTAGCGACTCTCACCGCATAAACCACCTGAGCCCCTTGTAACCATCGATCAACCATTCGTGGAATAGCCAGCGGATCATCTTGACCGTCGCTGTCCATCAGAATCACCGCATCGGAGTCTGTTTGATCTAAACCCGCTCGAACTGCGGCGCTGTGTCCGAAATTGCGTGACAAATGCACAACTCGAATGCGTTCTCTCTCTGCCGCAATTTTGTCGAGTAGTTCCGCGCTGCCATCATAAGAACCATCGTTAACAAAAATGATGTCAGATTCGACGGAGAGTTGATCGAGAACTTGACATATCTTATTGGTGAGTGATCGCAGATTATCGACCTCGTTAAAAACCGGCAGTACGATACTAATGCAATTGTTGGCCACCGTACCTGTCAGATCTGGCAGTAGTTTCATTTCGAAAGCACCCCTACCAAGGAGAGCCCCATAGGTACAGGAATCTTGTCTGCAATGGAGCGTTCCCAGCCCGCCAAACGTATCAACATTTCATTCGTAAATCGCGATACACGAGGAAACTCAGTACCGGATCGAGAGGGAAAAATCTTTCGCATCAGTCGAATAATGAATGCAACCGGAAGAGTAAATGAGTTCCAATGAGATAGCTTCTCAATCCGGAGCCCTGCTTCTATTGCATGCTGGCGAATTGTATCGGAGGTGTATCGTCGATAATGCCCTAATCTTTCATCCCAATCGGAATACAAAATGGGATAGGCAGGTACGGTAAATATAATTTTTCCTCGGTCAGTCAATGATTCTGCGGCATTTCTTAAAGCCAGTACTGGGTACTTCAAATGCTCCAGCACATCCAACAAAACAATGACTTGCGCCGACTCTGGCAGAACGGGCCACTTCTCATGCAAATCGTGCTTATAAACGCTTGACAATCCGAGACGAGACGCATGCTGCACTGATTCTTCGAGAAAGTCGAGCCCTGTTACGTTGTATCCCATGTCTCGCCAACGGACTAAGTTGCCTGCGGCACCGATACCACCCTCGATGATCTTCGATGGTGGGGCAGCATAAGATGTTAGGAGCTCGGTAGCCCACGACCTTTTTGCAACATGCCACCAATAATTATCTTCTAGCTCGATAAGTTGGTTAAGATGCGCTATCTCCATGAGCAATCCTCCTTGGGGAAAAACAACGCGATATGTTTTGTCCTTCGCCTGTGTACGTCCTGGGACGTGCTAAGCGGTTTTTATCAACATAGTTGGCCTGCAAAGGATACCTCCGCTTTACATTCAGAGCGTTAAAATCGATGGGTTAAACGGTAGGATTTGTTTCAAACTCGTACGATAAGTTGAACTCTGCCGTTTGTAGGATTTGATCCGTTGAACTATTCTGGTAGGTCTGATAAGGTCACAATCCTATAAACGACGGATCCCTCATGAAGGAAAATCTCCATTCCAAAAAACGTTTATTCGCCCCTGTCGTGGTACTTTCTGCCTGCTTCTGGTTCAAAACTTGGGCTCTGACGGCGGACGTTGCGAATGCTCAAGATGTGCCCAGTCCACTCAGCGGATATGCGACTTTTTCAGAAATGGAGGCTAGGCTAACAAAACTGGCGGAGTCTCCTCATGCGAGCCTTCGATCTTTGGGGGTCACGACAGGCAAGCGAAATCTCTGGCTTCTGACTATTGGCAAGGACGAATTGGAGAATCGACCTGCCATAGTCGTTTTGGGAAACGTCGTTGGATCTCACGTGTTGGGCCGGGAGATAAGTTTGCAAATGGCGGAGCAGATCATTGCGTCTGTGGAGACTGATCCTGCTATTGCTGGCCTCCTTGATCGATTTACTTTGTATGTGATTCCCAATCCCACACCCGATGAGACGGAGAAACACTATCGATTTCCTGTCCATGAGCATCGTGGTAACGAAACACGAACCGATGACGATCGGGACTTTTCGGTTGGCGAAGACCAACCCAAAGATCTCAATGGAGACGGTTGGATCACAACCATGCGAGTTCACGATACGTTTGCAACACATCGTTCGCATTCTCGCGACGAACGAATCTTGGTTCCGATCGATGCCAAGAAAGGAGAACAAGGCAATTTCCGTATCTTCACCGAAGGCCTGGACTCCGATCGCGACGAAATGTTTGGCGAAGATGCGTCCGGTGGTGTATCGTTTAACAGAAACTTTCCTTTCAACTACCCGTACTTCGGAAAAGGAGCTGGCCCTCACCAAGTCTCTGAAAGTGAAACACGAGCCATTGCTGATTTTCTGTATGATCACCCAAACATAGGTGCAGTTGTTTGCTTTTCTCCCGAAGATAACCTGTTCAACACATGGAAAGGGGGTGAGCAAACAGACACAGCAAGAATCAAAACGAAAATTCTTTCGTCGGACCAACTTATTCAGGATCAATTCGCAGAGCAATTTCGCAGCAGCTACCCAAACAAGGATGCGCCAGAATTACCGGCAGGTGAAGGGTCGTTTTCAGAATGGGCCTACCTCCATTATGGTCGCTGGACCTTTGCGTCACGAGCTTGGTGGGTTCCGAAAGCCGCCGAGGAGAAAGCGGAAACATCGACAGGCGACATCGAGGCCAAGCCTACCGATAAGATGGAGAATAGCTCCAGTAATTCACCGATCGCAAAAGATGACAAGCGTGGAGCATCGGAGCTGAATGCGTTGAAGTGGTTTGAACAGCAAGGTATTCCCGCATTTTCTCCATGGCAGCCTTACGAGCATCCAGATCTTCCTGGTAAGAAGGTGGAAATTGGTGGCTGGAAGCCTCTGTTTCTTCTAAATCCTCCTCACAAAATGGTAGGCGAATTAATAACCCCACACATAGAGTTGGTCAAATCGCTTGCCATCAAATGGCCCAAACTGGAATTAAGGGACGTTGAGGCCAAACAGTTGGGTAAGGGCTTAATCGAGGTGTCTTGCAAGATTATCAATGTCGGCCAGATGCCCACTATGCCAGAAATGGCAGATGTTTCGGGGCTCTGGTTTCCGCTTCAAGTGGAATTGCATGGAGTCGAAGGAGCGAAGTGGCTCGATGGTAGTCCACGACAATCTGTCGGTCGATTAAAAGAATTGGGGGGATCAAAGGAGATGCGTTGGCTGTTATTGGTACCTTCGGAAGCAAAACCACAGGGGCAGTTCAAGATTACGTTATCCGCCCCTACCGTAACGCCAGTAGAACAATCGCTGGAGTTAAAATAGAAATGACAAAAGACGAAAGACCAACTCCCATGATTGCACAAGAAAAAAACAGCAACCGGCTTCGAACTCTAAAAAAGACACTTCAGGTCGCTTGTACTAGCCTTTGTTGCATTACCTTACCTCCCTTGTCGAATACTATACTTGCGCAAAATTCAGCATTGCTAGGTGCAACAAGTAGTTCTGCTACTGAGATTAAAGACGTTTCTACATCTGATTCTCCAACCGTACAGGACATAAAAGTCCAAGCGATCTACAAAGCAGTTGGCGGCCCCACTTCTCCTAAAGTACCTGTCTATTGGAATCGTTATCACGATAACGAAGAAATTGAGAGCATTCTAAAACAGCTTGAAAGTCAATTTCCAACGCTTGTAAAAATAGAATCGGTTGGCAAGTCAACTGAGGGGCGTGAAATGTGGATCGCAACCATCACCAATCGAGAAGCTGGGCAAGAAGATCGAAAGCCCGGATTTTGGATCGATGGTGGGATTCATGCCAATGAAATACAAGCCAACGAAGTGGCACTGTATACAGCCTGGTTTTTGGCAGAAATGCATGGGGAGAACAAGTTCGTACAAGAGTTGCTGCGTGATCGCGTGTTCTACATCTTGCCGAGCATGAGCCCTGATTCGCGGCACGCACATTTTTACGAGCCAAACTCAACGAATACCCCTCGTTCCGGCCAACGCGATGTGGATGATGATCGAGATAGCAAAGTCAACGAAGATTCCTTTGCGGACCTAAATGGGGACGGACACATCACACAGATGCGAGTTAGAGATCCGAACGGGAGATATAAATCCCATCCGAAGTATGCGAACTTAATGATCCCAGTCGAACCAGACGAGCGTGGCGAATTTACACTTTTGGGAATTGAAGGGTTCGACGCAGATGGGGACGGTCGAGTCAATGAAGATGGTGACGGCTCTTATGATCCAAACAGAGACTGGCCGTGGAAGTGGGAGCCTGGTTATGTCCAGCGAGGTGCATTTCGCTATCCATTCTCGTTGATTGAGAATCGCAACATGGCCGATTTCGTTCTAAAGCATCCAAATATTGCTGGCGCACAAACCTATCACAACACAGGTGGAATGTTGCTACGTGGCCCGGGGTCTAAACAAGATGCGTACGAAGCTTCAGATTTGAGGGTATATGATCGCATCGGAAAAACAGGTGAGAAGATCTTGCCAGGCTATCGGTATTTGAACGTTGCAAACGACCTGTACGAAGTATGGGGTGGAGAAATCGATTGGTTCCACCAAATGCTAGGAGTTTTCACCTTTACCAACGAGCTATTCGTTTCTTACAACTACTTCCACCAGTCTGCTGCCGGCCCAGAGCAGTCGCATGAATTTGACCAGTTGCTTTTATTTGGTGATGGTCTGGTCGAATGGCAAGAAGTTGAACACCCCACGTATGGCAAAGTTGAGGTAGGGGGCTTTAAGAAGAATTGGGGGAGACAGCCACCTGGATTTATGTTGCAGGAAGAGTGCCATCGTAACATGGCATTCACTCTTTATCACGCGAACCAAATGCCACTTCTGAAAATCCAGTCCGTTTCGATTAAACCGATTGGTAATGATCTACAGGAAGTAACGGCGATCGTCGAAAACCAGCGGTGGACACCAACACACTCCGCCGTGGATCTCAAGCAAAAGATCACCCCACCTGTGATGGTTAAATTGGAGTCTTCGGATCTGAGCGTGTTGACATCGCAGCACTCCGCTGACATGCTAATGCGGAATTCTACATTCCATGAAAAAGACCGTGCCAACGTACAGGTTCCCAGTATAGCTGGCGGTAGTGTCGTTTATGTCCGATGGATTGTTTCTGGAGGCGGCAAAGGTAAAATTATTGTATCTAGCGTTAAAGGTGGAACAGCGGAAGCGGATATCTCCTTATAATCCCTTCATTGCGGAGATATTTTTTTCGATAGCAATTAATGGGTTGCATTCTGACAATTTGAGTGCAACACTTGCCCTGGCAGGTGCAAGACCTATTTTCAAGCGAAATTTATTGCCTTGGAAAAGAATGGTCTCATTCACCTATGACGTCCTGTCTGACTTGGTTAGATCGTCTTCCAATAAATGTTTTCCTCCCTTATCTATGGCTTTTTCACATGACTAGCTTGCTGGAGCAAGAGAGCGTAGCGATAAATATAACGACCATGACCTCTGAATCGGTCGAGGGTATGCGTCTGTACATGAAGGACGATCAAGACGCTTACATTCTTTATCGAGAAGCTCATCTTCCGATCGATCAAAATGACATCGAACGACTAAAAGAGCGGGGAGTTCGGTGGCTCTACATAGATCAAAGCTCGAAAGAGATCTATCGCGAGCGTATGACACAAATTGCATTTGGCGACACGCCTGTGCCGACCTCGATGCGAATCGCAGCAATTTCAGGTATTGTTCGTGAGGCCATGGAGAAGTCATTCTCTACGAACGATGTCGACACAATCTGCAAAGCGACTAAAACTCTCAGTAACGTTGCGACTGATATGATCTGTCGTGAGGACGTTGCGTTAAAGGATATATTGCCGGTTTTGCATCACGACTACGGAACGTTCACGCATTCAACAAACGTGTCGTATTATTCAGGGGTACTCGCCGACGCACTAGGTTACTCTCGTGAAGATGTCGAACACATTGTCCGTGGCGCCTTGTTACATGATCTTGGGAAACTCGATATCGATATCAAGATTTTGAACAAACCTGACAAGCTTACTGAAAGGGAATTCCGAGTGATCAAGCGCCATCCTACCCAGGGCTTTCTTCGGCTATCTGGGCAACCTGGGATTTCGCATGGCCAACTTATGATGACTTATCAGCATCATGAAAAATTGGATGGAACAGGATACCCGGTAGGTATAGGGGGAGATGAGATCCATCCGTGGGCAAAGATTTGTTCGGTTGCAGACGTTTTTGAGGCACTAACTAGTCATCGGCCATATAGAAAGCCGATGCCCAATAGCTCCGCCCTTGCACTTTTAGAGCGAGGCATTGGCAACACATTCGACGGAGAAATCGTCTCATGCTGGACGAGTCTTATAAAGAAAAACTTGACGCTATCTTAGAAGCAACCACTTGGTCTATCCAATTACCTGCTCGCTTAGCCGACTTCTTTTCGGTCCGTGGTGACTCGCAAAGCACAGAGCACGAAGAACGCAGACACTTACGAATTCGTGCACGGGCAAAATGTATCGGATTCTTCGAATCAAGAATGATCGGAATGGGTAGAGATTCCAATGGAATCCCTATTTACACAGCGGACTTTTCGCGGGGTGGATGTGGATTCATCTCTGCAATCCAAATTTTTCCGAAAGAGAAACTGCGATTGATACTCCCCACGTTTTGGCTTCAGGTTGAGGCGGTAAGATGTCGTAAGCTAGGGCCGAATTGTTACGAAGTGGGTAGCATGTTGATTGCTAAAAATGAACCTACCCCGTCAGTCTTTATTCTGTAGTTGGTAGCGTTTTTTTCAAATTTCGGATTGATCGTTATTGGCGGATTATGTCACCTAAATCAATTACTCGGAAAACTGGAGTCTTTTTTCTCAAATTGCTTCCTCTGTGTTAATGAGTATTTCAGATACCACTCCGGGATAAGCTAAGCTTCGCCTACACGTAGATCTTGCCCCCAATTCGTTAGGAGTCGAGCTTCCAAGATTGATTATTACGCCATCTGGCTAGTTCAGAAAAAATTGAGTCCGATTTGTATTGCGTCAAGCTGTAGAAATGTCGATTAGGACATACAGCCATTTTGTGGTTCTTTATTGTGTTCATACGAAAAGTAAATCCATGTTGTCCGAGCCGATAATAAAAGCTCCTCCAGCCCAGGCTCTCATCGATAGCTCATTGAGCCTTGATCCAACATGGAGTTTTGTGGAGAGTTTTCAGCACACGAACTATGAAATCCAGGAGGAGCTTGGCCGCGGAACTTCTAGTGTTGTATTCCGATGCAGAGATCGATCTTCGGGCGGGGCGTTCGCATTGAAGTTAATGAGGACCCCCCGCACACGAGAAATGGAGTCCCGATTAACCCGCGAAATCGAAAAATTGATCCGGCTAGACCACCCTAATGTCGTTTCCATTATTGACAAGGGAGTGATCAAAGACCACGTATACTTGGTAATGAACTTAGTTGAAGGTTGCAGTATCGCGGATTTGTTTAATGATTCCCCATCGCTAATTACAAGCTACTGGCTGGCCGATTTAAAGAATGATTGGTCACGATTGGCTATCTGGGGAAAAGAAATTGCCAGTGCTTTAGAGTACCTTCACTCCGAGAACATTTTTCATGGCAATCTGAAACCCACCAATATTCTGGTGGACCGTGAGGGAAGATGCCTCATCGCTGACTGTGGACTCGCATCAGTAATGGAACACGATTTCGAAGGGAGTCAAGGTGGCGGAGTGGCTAGATTTCTTAGATACAGAGCGCTGGAACAATTGTGTGGAATTACTGACCAAAGAAGCGATGTGCACTCCCTAGGAAGAACTCTTTATGAATTGGCGTGCCTCGCAGGAGAACTACCGCCCCAGAGTTATAATCGAGTGGAATTGCCTCCCTTATGTGTTGTCAACCCGAATGTTCCGGCTGATCTGGGACAAGTCATTGATAAAGCATGCGACAAAGTTGCAGATCACCGATTTCAAAACGCGAGAGAGCTTGTGGCTGTTTTCCAACGATTTCTAGAGGGCAAGTCCCCATGCGATCGCCGTCACCCGGGGGCACGCATGTCGTCTCAAGAATTCAAGGCATTACAACACCGCAGGAACCGAAACATGATGTTGGGTACAGCGGGCGTTTTCGCTTTAAGCTTTGTCTCAGTCTTCGCCTTTAACGTAATCTCAAAAAAATCTGAAGCGACGAACTCGGAACATCAATTAACCCCTGCGCAGGATGACTCACAATCACAAGAAAACGATGTAACCAACATCAAGCTCAACAAAGAAGGAGCGACTGAGACAGCGGAAGACTCTACCTCCCCATCAATCGCTCAAGATTCTGAGAATACGCCCGATAGGCAACTTGAAAATGAGCCAACGCAACTAACTAGCGACACTTCCCAGCAGGCCCCTCCCCCCGGCAACATCGAAGAACTTGCAAACGGATCACAAGAATCATCGCAGAACACATCGGAAAAAGTCCGGGCGTTAATGATTCCGCTCAATAACTCAGGTCTGTCGAGTGAAGAAAAACTTAAAGGCACACAGACTCTTGAACGATTTGCCAAGGCAGTGCTCAACAACAAAGTTCCCTCTGAACAAGCCGAACGTCTTCTAGCTGCTTTGTTTCTTGGCAACCCACCTAAATTGGAGCAAATGGTGGAAATTCAAGTCCCTGAACGTGCCTTCGCATCGTGGTTAGTACTCATAGAACAAACATTCGCGAACGAATTTGATGAAAGGGATAATCCTCCATCTAGTCCGTAACTAGCGGAACCGGATAGCGTGACGGCCGCTCTCGTAGACACAACCGTCTAATTTCAATTTTTGGCAAACCATGCGGTGGAAGTAATCGAAGGACATCTTGTTCCATTCATTAAGTATGCTTCAATGGTGAGCATCTTCTGAAACTACGAAAGGAACAAAAATGTCATCGCAAATATCACTTGCCAACTCCCATTCTCTCCCCGCTATCGGTTACGGGTTTTGGAAAGTGGATAAAGCGGCGGCACCAGTACTGACCTACCAGGCCCTAGAAATAGGCTACCGTCATCTGGATTGCGCCTCGGACTACGGCAATGAGGCCGAAGTAGGACTCGGCATCGAAAAGGGGCTGGGCGATGGTATCTGTAAGCGTGAGGATCTTTGGGTAACCAGTAAACTTTGGAATACGTATCACCGACCTGAGCATGTCGAGCTCGCGTGCAAGCGATCAATCACAGATTTAAAGTGCAACTATCTAGATTTGTATTTGATTCACTTTCCGATATCCCTCAAATACGTTCCTTTTGAAAAACGATATCCCGCAGGTTGGTTTTATGAACCGGATTCTCCAACTCCGAGTCTTGAGTATGATCCTGTTCCCATCATTGATACTTGGCGAGCTATGGAGGATCTCGTTGACAAAGGACTAGTTCGAAATATTGGAATTAGCAATTTTGGAGTCTCACTAATTCGTGATCTGTTAACACAATCGCGGATCCGACCTACTGTGCTTCAAATCGAGTCGCACCCTTATCTAACTCAGCCAAAGCTCCTCCGATATTGCCAAACGGAGAAGATTACCGTCACCGCGTTTTCGCCGCTTGGCGCCCCGTCTTATGTCCCATTAGGAATGGCAAAAGACGATGACTCTGTCCTGGAGCTTCCCGTTATTAAGAACATTGCTCAAAGGCATCGGAAAACGCCGGCTCAGATCGTGCTTAGATGGGGCATTCAGCGAGGTACCGCTGTTATACCTAAGTCAAGCAAAGTCGAACGACTCCGAGAAAATCTACATCTGGAAGGATTCGAACTATCCTCAGAAGAAATGAATATGATCTCGGATCTTAATAGACACCAACGATTCAATGATCCGGGCGACTTTTGTGAGATCGCTTTTAACTCGTTCTTTCCTATCTATGAGTAGCAGGAGCTGAACCGAATTAAGCTGCATCACCCTGCAAGCGTGTTCGAACAAACACAACCGCCCCCAACGACAGGGCGAGTGTTAACAACAAAACAGAAAGAAGAGCTATCATCGCTCCTGGTGCAAAAAAGAGTGGCGAAGAATAAGGCCATATCTCTTTCCACTTAAGCACCGTTATCGCAACGCTCAACGAAAGATAGGGACCAAACGGTGTAGAGCCATCCTTGGTAATCAAGTAAATGGTGATGACAAATAAAAGCCCAAAAAGTGGCGCCAGAAAAAAGCTAATCCAAACTGCTTGCCAACCGGTAAACGCGCCGACCATCGCCATCAGCGTAACGTCACCGAAGCCCAATGCTTCGCGCCCCATCACCGCCGATGCGACGATTCTAAAGGACCATACCAGCCCGCCCCCCATTGCCATACCGAATAACGAGGAGAATAATCCCTTCCATCCATCTTGTGAAAGCAAATTGTAGGCTAGAACAATTCCTCCCACCCCCACTAGGAGCATTCCCAGCCTAGAAAGTGTTGAGGGTGATCTACGCAATATCTCAAAAAAATACAAAGCTGCTTTACTCCACCCACGCCGGGTAATCAACACACGATCCATAAGCGAGAAACACCACGCTGCCCAGAAGAGAATTGCTAACACTAGACCAGTTGTCGAGCTTTGAAGCCATTCGGGATAGAATTCGCCATAAGGTGAATTAGGCACTAAATTTCGTAGCGCATCGACTCCAGATGGTTCGTATTCCTTCAATCGCCAATTCGGAAAAAACGAGCTACCGAACAATGCGAAAACGGTTCCCGGAACAGTTACGGCATCTGGTATTGTTCGCTCATCAAAATCAATAAACGTGGCGACGATAAGAAGACCGAACAACGCTGCAATAAACACAAACGATTCGATTTCTACAGCGGGGGGGCTTACGGTCTGGAGTTCGACCAACAAAGCCCCACTCATGACAAAATTGTAAAGCCAAACAAAACCCACAGGGAAAACAAGTTCAATGAGCATGGGACGCAGCCAAAACCAATTTCCAAATTCGGAACGTTCGCTCCATCGGAAAAGCCACCCTACTATGGGAAGAAAAGCGATAGCAGGTGGCTTGATCGACGTTTTGGCTGGCTGAGTCGCAGATGATTTCTTCTGCCACGGACTTATGGGTCTCGGGAAGTACGCCAATGAGTAAATTGCTAGGTTCAGTAAGGGCCCCAGAAATACTCCGATTATCGCAATCCACCAATTCATGGAAGTGGCTCGTCCTGTGACTAAAAACACATTGCTAGGTGGATGTATCCCTACGATGGCGAACCCATTGTTCGTAATCGCATGCAACTTGGGCTGCGAGCTGCTCTAACGAAAGTTCATCTGTATTGTAGATAGCTTTGGCGGTCGCTGAGTAGTAGGGAGCCCTTTGATTCAAAATCGATTGGATTTCGTCGAGGGCACCAAGCTTGCTCAGGGCTGGTCGATTGATTTTGGTTAAGGGATCCCCTGCAATGCGTTTCACTAATTCTTCTGGTGAAGCGGTAAGCCATGCTGTCCATCCTGAAGCTACGATTAGTCTGCGGTTGGATTCCCTCAAAATGGCTCCGCCACCGAGCGAAATAATATGCGGATCGGCGCGATCGATCACTTGTACAATCGCTCTAGACTCCCGATCTCGAAAATCAGCTTCTCCGAGATCGGCAAAGATTTGAGCAATCGTCTTACAAGCCAGCTTCTCAACCATCTGATCGGTATCAGCCATGGGCATCTTTAGTTGCGTGGCGAGTTTGGAAGCTAACGTGGTTTTGCCCGCCCCACGGTATCCTATCAAGAAAAGATGTGCTCGATGGAACTGCGTTGACACATTCACCTACCAAGGAGCGTCCGAAAAAAAATCTAGGTGAGAGGCGGCTACCGTCACAGACTCTACTGGGACATTAGACCTTTCAATCTAGAATATTGAAGTCTTCGACCCGATAATCCAACATAAAAAAACACCACCGGCATTGCCAGTGGAATCGGAGCAGATTTATCATCATGCTGTCGAGATCTTCGGGTACCAATCGAAATAGTAACTATTCCGATTCAGAAGATGCATCACGACTGTAAGCACACGAACCTAGCCGTCGATCGACTCTATCTTAACGCGTGTGTACTTTTGACGGTGACCCGTCCGAACCTCGTAATTTTTCCGACGGCGGAATTTCTGGATAAAAATCTTCTCGCCTTTTTCCAGACCGACTACGGATGCGGTAACCTTTGCACCAGAAACAGTTGGCTGACCCAGCTTCAAGCCGGCTTCTCCACCACCAATAGCTAGCACTCGATCGAATTCGATCTTGTCACCGGTCTCGGCCGTGTCTCGATAGTCAATATCAAGGAGTTGGTCTTTTTCGACTTTGAACTGGCGTCCACCGTCACAAATGATTGCGTACATGACTATAAAACGGGTGAATTCTGAGGAAAAACTAGCGATTTGCTAAAAATTGAGAATCACGAACTTTATCGACCGATTTCCGTTTCGTCTATCCCAAACATCGAGATTCTGTCCAAATTAGTCTCGTTTGTCAGAACGTCAAATTACTGCTAGTATCTGGGTCCGTCGCCGGCCTCACTTCTTCTGCGCCATTTCGCTGCAGTCGACGGTTTTCTCTGCATTCGACGGATCTCCAAACGAAACATGACCAAGCACATTTTTGTAACTGGCGGAGTGGTAAGCTCCATTGGAAAAGGACTTACGAGCGCTTCTATCGGGATGCTCCTGGAATCCCGCGGCCTCAAGGTTCGCATGCAAAAGCTTGATCCTTACATCAACGTCGACCCAGGAACCATGAGCCCTTACCAGCATGGAGAAGTATACGTGCTGGACGATGGTAGCGAAACTGACTTGGATTTGGGGCATTACGAGAGATTCACTAGCGGTCCGCTTACCAGAGACTCGAACTACACCACCGGTCAGATTTACTTGAGAGTCATCGAAAAGGAACGTCGAGGCCAGTTTTTGGGGAAAACTGTGCAGGTGATCCCTCATATTACGAACGAGATCAAGGAAGCGATTTCGAGAGTTGCCGACGCCAACACCGACGTTGTCATCACAGAAATCGGGGGAACTGTGGGGGACATTGAGTCCCTACCTTTCCTAGAATCCATTCGTCAGTTCCGCCAGGATGTAGGCCGTGACAACTGCCTGTTCATTCACTTGACGCTCGTGCCCTACCTTAAAGCGGCCGCTGAGATTAAGACAAAACCGACACAACATTCTGTAGGTCAGCTTCGTCAAATTGGAATCCAGCCCGACATTCTTATCTGCCGATGCGAGCAAAGCATTTCGCGAGAAGAGCGAGAGAAAATCGCTCTTTTTTGCAACGTCGAACTAGACGCAGTCATTGAGGAGCTCGACAAAGATTTTTCGATCTACGAAGTGCCTGTATCCCTACGCAACAACCGCTTGGATGAGTTAATCATGAAGCGTTTGCATCTCTCTGGGCACGCTCCGAACTTAGATGCTTGGGATAACATTATGTACTCCCTCAGGAATCCAAAACATGAGATTAGCATCGCTGTCGTTGGTAAGTATGCGGAGCACAAAGATGCGTATAAATCCATCTACGAATCCTTGGATCACGCAGGCATCAAGGAATTTTGCCAAACACGAATCGCTCGAATTCAGAGTAGCGATATCGAGGAAGAGGGCGCTGAAAGAATTCTTGCCGGCTACGACGGAATTTTGATTCCTGGTGGATTCGGCGAGAGAGGAGTAGCAGGAAAGATTCAGGCTATACGCTACGCTCGCGAACGGGGCATTCCGTTCTTTGGGATTTGTTTGGGGATGCAGTGTGCCGCCATAGAATTCGGTCGCAACGTAGTGGGACTCGAACGGGCTCAATCAACAGAATTCGATAAGGATACACCCAACCCCGTTATCTGCCTTCTCGACGAACAACGAAACGTCACCAACCTGGGAGGCACGATGCGTTTAGGCGCACAGCCATGCTCACTCGTTCCAGGGACCATTGCCTATAACGCCTACCAGAGCGCAAGCGTAACAGAGCGTCATCGTCATCGATACGAATTCAATAACGTTTATCGCAGTCAATTTGAAGCACACGGAATGAAGTTCTCCGGGCTGAGCCCAGACGGTCAGTTAGTAGAGATCATTGAACTTCCGCAACATCCGTTTTTCCTTGCGGTTCAGTTTCACCCCGAGTTTAAAAGCAAGCCGACAGCATCCCATCCTTTGTTTTCGGCGTTCGTAGCTGCCGCAATCCAGCGACATGATGGCCGAAAATCTAGAGCGGCATCAGCCCCCAATATGGAAAGTTCATCGATCCCTAGCTAAAAAACGACCCGTTATACTTAAGCAAAGGTGAGCTGGGTAATTCTCTCAAAGGCCTCCAAGTATCGCTCACGCGTACTTTGGACGATGGACTCCGGCAGTTCCGGCGGAGGACTGTTCCGGTCCCAACTAGTGCTCATTAGATATTCACGAACGAACTGCTTGTCAAAAGACGCCTGCGAACGACCTGGCTGCCAGTCACTCGCCGGCCAGAATCGCGAACTATCTGGCGTAAGGACTTCGTCGATCAGGATGATCTCGTCGTTGTGCCATCCCCATTCGAGTTTTGTGTCGGCAATGATGATGCCTCGCTCTTGAGCGATCGACGTACCCCGGGTGTAAACATCGAGCGTCATCCTTCTTAGTTGCTGCGCAACTTCTTCACCTATAGTTTGGCTCATGATGTCAAAGGACACATTCTCGTCGTGCCCTTGCTCGGCTTTTGTCGCTGGGGTGAATAGCGGTTGAGCGAGTCGATCACACTGCTTAAGTCCGGGCGGAAGCGCCAGTCCACATATCGTGCCATTAGCCTGATAATCCTTCCAACCACTCCCCTCTATGTAACCACGAACTACGCACTCAAAAGGGATGACCCTCGCCTTTTTCACAACCATCGACCTCCCCACGAGCAAGCCTTCGGGATCGTGCGGTAGCACCTCTTCGGGAATCTGGTCACTTATCAAGTGATGCTTTACTCCGAGGACCTTGAACCAGAACAAGCTTAATTGAGTGAGGATCTTTCCTTTATCGGGAATACCATTTGGCATGACCCAATCAAATGCGCTAATCCGGTCTGAACTAACGACGAGAAGCTTATCCCCAAGATCGTAAACATCTCTGACTTTTCCCTGTCTTCTCGGAAAGGGCAACTGGGTTTGCAAAACGACGGAACTCATTTCACCTCTTCAGCAATCATCTTGTAGATCGCGTAATGCTCTTCCGAATCAGGATATAAAAACGACTCGGTATCAATTTCCAAAACACCCTTCAC
>JBKCTT010000192.1:0-119829 GCA_046318795.1 Pirellula sp. | reverse complement strand
TTTATCGCCACGATTCCAATCTTCACGAAGCTCGATGGCGAGCGTTCCGCGTGAGACCGATTTGCTCGCGGTGTTGGGAGCGTCAATTTTTACTAGCTTAGAGTTTTCATCGAGCACAAACAGTTCGTCGTTGTAGAACTTGACATTGCGTTGAACATAGTTGCGTTCAAAGCCTGGAGAGTCATCATGAAAGGCTGCAACAAGCATATCGGTCTGCTCCCCTTCGTAGATTACTTCTGCGGCTGCTAAGGGAGTGTCACGTTTCCAGCGTTTGACGATTCTCGCATAACCAGAGTCCGTCATGCTGCCCGGCCCAAAATCGGTTTGTACGAAGACATGATCCCGATCGATCCAGCTAAGGGAACCCTTTGCTTCGGGGCGTTCAAAGCCACCTTTGACAAAGCTCTTAGTGCTGATTTCGAACTCGCGAGTGACCGTGGCGTCTGCACCCCCGCGCGAAATGTCAATCAAAACTCGATCGTAGTCTGGTCGCAGAAAGCTCGCTCCTTTCCAAACCCAACTTTCATTTTCTTCCGCAGAGAGTTTATCCAGATCGAGGATAACCTCCCATTGTGGAGCTGGCTTTTTGAATTCCTCCAAAGTCGTGCGGCGCCACAACCCCTTGATGTTCTTTTTGTCCCGCCAGAAATTGTAGTAGAACTCGCCATGCTTGCTAACAAATGGAATACGGGCATCGGAATCGAGGATAGCGAGCAGATCGGATTCCAGTTTCTTGAATTCATCGCTGGTGGTTAGACTAGATTCTGCTTTCGCGTTTCTCTCTTTCACCCATTCAATTGCTTTGTCGCCAGTGACATCCTCCAGCCATTGGTATGGATCGTTGTCGACGGGATCTTGAGCTGCGCTCATAGGAGTAACCATCATTGGTGCTGCGAGGGATAAAGACAAAAGCGATAGGATTTGCAGTTTTTTAATCGACATAAACGCCTACTGGGATGCGAGAACAAAAAATCGGAGAGGTGTTCAATCGGGCTAGATTGTAACAAATTCTCGCAAGACTTCATGATGGAGTCGCTACAGAAACGCCTAAGGAGTGACTCGATTTTACGAAGGCAATGCGTATAATCAGCACGCCAGCGGCAGCCACGATTGGGGATTGACTCGTTTAATCTTCGGGGTTTCCGCAATTAGATCTCGCAATGCGGAGGATGTTTGCTCATGAGATCGCTTCTCGTTCGAACACGATTTTTGGCTGGGATTAGGAACGTTTGTCTGTTTGCTGCTCTTTCGGCACCGGGCGTCTGTTGGTCCCAAGACGGCTCAGGGGCTGATACGGGATCAAAGCCCGGTTCTGGCCGCCTCGCATCGACATATACGAGTGACTCGGCACTGAGATCGCAATTGTCGGAAATCGATAAATACAGAACTGGTATGGTTGGCTCATTTGGTGACCCATCAGGAAAAGTTGGGGCCGGCGGGGGCTCGCCCCTCGCGAATTTTAGCGAACTGACCAACATCATCGAAACGATCATCGACGGTGGGTGGGAAAGTCAGGGCGGGACCTCGTCGATGATTCCTCACACCAATGGAGTTCGAGTCAACACGTCTGGTGTGATGGAACGAATTAGCGTCACGGATCAAGAACTGCGACGCCTTAGAAAACTCGGCCGACCCAAAGCAGACCTGACTGCATTAGGCAGTTGGCAGGAAGCAACGCCTCTGCGTTGGATATCGCTCAAGTCGCTGGACATGCTTGTGAAAGAGCGAATGAAAGGGGGCAAGCCCTCGAGCATTGCGATGGAGTTGTTAGGTGGCATCTATCGGTTGGATTATCTGGCCTATGATCACGACACTAAAGAGTGGCTAATTGGCGGCCCGGCAGGAGATTTGGTACAGCACGAGGACGGCCAACTCGTTAACCGCGAAACCGGTCTGCCGCCTATTCTGTTGGAGGACCTTTTAAGTATTGCTCCGGTGATACTCAACGGAGGCAAGAGTTTCGGTTGCACCATCAATCCGGACGAATCACGATTGCAGGAGTCGTTTGCGTTTGCCCAAAAAGAGTCGTCTCTGCGGTCTTTGCGAAATAGCCCTGATCGATGGCTAGAGCGGTGGAAAAAAACTCTTGGCAATCAAGCGACCATTGTGATTGGTCTACCAGAGGATTCTCCAACCGGTTATGCCATGCTCGTCGCTGACGCAGAAATGAAACGGTTGGGTTTGGGGATTGATCCGTTACCAAAACCGATCAAATCCTATTGGGAAGAATTGGATAGTCTGAAGCAAACCAAAACCTCCACCATGCTTCGTTGGTGGTTATCGCTGAATGACACTCCGATTGTATTGGATAAGGAACGAAGAATTTACTCCTTGGAGAACGATAACGTTCGATTACAGACCGAGTCGCAACACTTTGAAGCCAGCGGAAAGAGGGTGGCATCGTTGGAGGACGATCCTGCGGCCAATCGATTCGCCGAAGCGTTTACAAGAAACTACAAAGAGCTGCTCGGACCGTACCCAATATTTGGACGGTTGCAACACATAATGGATTTAGCCGTTGTCTTGGAGATCGTGCGAATTGAAATCGAATATGGGCGGGGAGAGCCGTTCGTCGCGTTGAGTTTGATGAATGCGCAGCCGCGCCTAGAGGTTGCCGCTAAAGAAATCGAAACCATTGCGTCGACTCATAAAGCGTTTGACGGATCGCGTATGGCAGTAGTTAGTGGCGGCGTTGGCGTTTCGGTTGATCGAGTACGAAATCTGATCAAAGTCTCAGCGGACCAATTGAATCATGTCGTCCTGAAAAGTGGTGGCTTGGACGCAAGTTCAGGATCGCAAAATCCTGACAAGGAAGTGTTCTGGCGTTAGTCTTGAGTAGGCTTTTCTTCGAAACGAGCCGTTGATGATAGCTACATTGCGCTACACTCGTGAAATGCAATGTAGCTTTCCCATTCTAGCATTGTGGACCACGAAGCATTTAGCGTTTGAGCATTTTGTTAATTGTCTTTAGTTGCTCTTCGGTTGTTTTCTTCGCTTCTTCTAGGTTAATCTTCTTCTTTGCCTCCTCCGATAACGGCTTCCAGGAAAATTGGGTGATATCGGATTTCGTACCTTTGACTGAGCGGAGAACGCTACTACTTTTAGCGACTCGGTCTGGTACGATCAACCGTTCATCGGGAGCGTCCCCGAATGAGGCTTCCTTCCATTGGACCTTCACGGATATGATCAGCTCGGAAGAGATTTGTTTTTCGGAGGTATATGGCAAATTAAATTGACTCTGTCTAAGGAGACCGATTGAATTCTCTCGAATGAGTCCTTTGTCGAAACCCGAGTCTGAAACAACTATTTTCTGCGCGAATACTTGATCCGGGCCGGGACGGTGTTTAACGCGGTAAACAATGACCTTTCCCTCTTTGCCGTCTTCTTCTGTTTTCGTGATACGATTTTGATTCTGTCTATCGTTACAAAAATCGATCAAAGGATCCAAATAGTTTGTCACAGTGTTGCTATGTTCTGTGATTTTGGATGATTGGAAATCTGCAACCACACTCCAGAGCGAAAGTATAGTCCAGTTTTTCTAGCAGTGATCCACGTCGGATCGATACATCGTCCTGAGACAATCGTCCGCTAACGGTCTCTCCGTTTTTCCCATATACGAAGTGGGCGTCTGAAAGCTCTCGATAGTCAACTTTCTCGCTGGATTTTTCTCTAGTATCGTTGTTATTACCACCCGGCTTTATCGTAAGCTCATTGTAACCGGATGATGCCGCCAAACAAAACTCCTCGCTTGTTTTCGATTTCAAGACACGGCATAAACGGATGGCTTCGGAATCTTGGTCACGACTTTTGAGGGACGGGAAAAGCGTCTCACTTCTCCTCGATTGATTTCTCGTCATTTCTAACTCAAAAGACTCTGAAAAGGCTTTTTCTAGAACCTCGAGCGACTTAATCACAGCCGAAAAGATCTCTTCGCCTGGATCCTGTGCGCCCCCTCTAGAAATCGTCAAACAGAAGAGGCAGCCTATTACGATTACTCTACGAAACATCTTCATGGTCCTCCCGGTCCGCCCAATCCGAGATGCAGGCATGGCAAGTCATTAGGTGTGTGGCGATATTAGTCCATTTGTGTTGTAAGGAAGTCATGAGACCAGGTCAAGAAATTTTTTTTAGTCATTTTTAAGCGAGAAATTTGCGTCGCCATATGAGTCTGCTCGTTAGTGCAATTTGAGTCGCCGATATGTTTACAAGAGTGTCTCAAATTGCATGAATTGACACGAATCAAAACGCTGGTCGCGGGCTAATCAAAGTTGACCTAGTGCCAGGACTGTAACTCTACTCCCAGCGAGTACTGCGGCCTTGTTTCTTTTCGCCACGTTGACGCTTGTCTTCCATGCGTCGACGCTGAGCACCACGGCTTGGTTGTGTTGGCTTGCGAGGTTTCGGAGGATTCATCGCTTCCAAGATGAGATGACGTAGCCGTTCTCGACAGGCCTGGATGTTTTGCGGTTGGTCTCGGTGAACTTGGCTCGTTATCTGTAATATCCCTCGGTCAGTGATCCGGTTGGAAGCCAATGCCTTTAACCGGGCCATCGTCGCGGGGTATAATGGCGCGGCAGTCTGTTGATAATCCCAATTCAAAGTGGCTTTGGAATTGACTTTGTTCACGTTTTGACCCCCTGGCCCTCCGCTCCGCGCGAACGAAAACTCTAATTCTTCTGCCGGGATTACAATCTGATCGTTTATGATTAAGTCTTCCATGTTTCACCTTTTCCTCCCAAATTTAGCTCAAGCATGATGCCTCGAAAACGGCTTATCCTTTTTCTCTCTGTTTTTTGCCTCACGTTTTGTATACCTGAGTGTTGGGCTCAATCGTCAGCGAACAATCTTTGGACTCGCCGGGCCGGAGAGGATTGGCCCCGAATGCTCGGCCCCAACTACGACTCGATCAGTTCCGAGAAAGGGATCCGCACAGATTGGGGGAAATCAGGCCTTCAAATTGTATGGACACAGAAAACCGGAGAAGGTTATGGAAATGGAGTTGCCGCTTTAGGCCGGTGGTTGCAATTCGATCGTTTTCAATCCAAGGAACGGTTAACTTGCTACGAGGCCGAGACGGGGCGTGAACTTTGGAGAGCGGAAAATCCAGTCGTATACGCCGACGCGTACGGTTACAACAATGGTCCACGATGCAGTCCGGTCGTGGATGAGGATCGGGTTTATACCTACGGGGTGGCGGGACGTCTCGCATGTATCGGTCTATTGGACGGCCAACTCCGATGGGAGATTGACATCAATGAGCAATACAATGTGATCCAGAACTTCTTTGGTGTTGCCGCATCTCCTTTGGTTTATGGTGATCTGGTTTGGGTTATGGTCGGAGGTAGCCCGGACGATCAACGCGGTCTGACAATTAACAATTTGCCAAGAGCCAAGCCGAATGGAACCGCCATGGTGGCATTCGATAAAATGACCGGAGAGGAACGGTTTCGCGTCGGGAACTATTTAGCAAGTTATTCCGCCCCCGTGATTCGCAAGATCGATAACCGTGATATTGGACTCGCATTCGTTCGAGAAGGGCTTCTTTCGTTCGATCCGAAAACAGGAACGGAACTTGGTTTTACTCCTTGGCGTGCGAGCAGCCTGGAGAGTGTTAATGGTGCTTCTCCCGTGGTAGTCGGCTCCAATGTATTGATCGGCGAAGCCTATGAAATCGGCGGGGCTCTCGTGAACGTAAGCGAATCAGGGCACAAAACGTTCTGGAAAGATGGAACACGTCGGCGCGAGCAAATGTTTCGACCGCATTGGACGAACTCGATCGTTATTGGCAATCGCGTTTTTGTGAGCAGTGGACGAAATGAGCCCGACACCGATTTGCGTTGTATTGAGTTCGGTGCGTCGGAATCCGATCCCTCCAAGAACGACAGCAATCGTAAAAGCACTCCAGAGTCCACAACGAAACTGATATGGTCCGTCGCGAATCGTGATCGAATGACGGGAATCGCAATCGATGGGCATATTGTTTGGCTCGGGGAGTACGGAATCCTACAGTTGGCAAAGATTGATGGCGATCGTTATCAGGTGGTTAGCGAAATGGATCTGGGGAATACAAAATCGCCCCAAGAAAATGCCCCTTTGATTATCGCACCGAGTTGGGCCCCTCCGGTCGTTTCGCATGGACTGTTGTATGTGCGAGGAGCGAATCGAGTTGTGTGCTTAGAGTTGGTTCCTGATTCAAAATGATCCAACCATCAAAGCAATTTGAAAGGACGCATACGGTGCCGGAATCCTCTTGTTCTGTTTGCTATGGGGCGACTGCCAGACGATTCGAAAAAGATGGTTATTGGATCCGACGTTGTATCAACTGCCGGTATCAATTTTTAGAGAGTTCACCTGAACCCGATCACATCTCGAAGGTATACGGAGATGAGTACTTTTTCGGTGGTGGGGCGGGATATTCCGACTACATTTCAAGTGGGGCATTGGTTCGAGATCACGGCAGACGGTACGCTAAGCTATTAAAACGACACATGACACCGAGACGGATGCTTGACATCGGTGCAGCAGCAGGTTTCTTTTTGTCGGGCTTTTTAGAGGAGGGGTGGCAAGGTGATGGGCTCGAGCCGAATGCCAAAATGGCTGGCTATGGCAGAAATGAATTACAAGTCAATATTATCGAGGGGGCTTTAGAGAGGTTTCCGAGCGAGTTGTCTGGTAAGTCGTATGAATTGCTTACTATGGTTCAAGTCGTCCCACATTTTTATGATATTCATGAGGTGTTTCGAATTGCAGCGTCTCTAACGAATGTTGGGGGCTATTGGCTAGTGGAAACGTGGAATGCGGAGAGTCTCAGTGCGCGACTATTTGGTCGTCAGTGGCATGAGTACAGTCCTCCAAGTGTTTTGAGGTGGTTTTCACCGACTAACTTAACAAAGTTGTGTGAGTCGTATGGGTTCCGTCAAGTTGATTCCGGGATGCCCCGAAAGTGGCTAACGGGGGCACATGCCAAATCCCTTTTACGCTATAAGTTGAAGAGCTTTCCCTTGAGTCTCGGTAAGCCGTTTCTAAGGCTTGTGCCGGACCGGATGAAAATACCTTACCCCTCTGAGGATTTGTTTTGGATACTACTCAGGAAGACAGATTAAGTATGGGGTTATGGTTTTGGTTAAACGGCTAACGATACATAAGCGTTTATTCTTGTTGCCACATAAGCACCACCCATCCTACGCGACTTTGTTCGGGTTGACTTCGATTGTCGAGGGCTGGGAAATCCTCGCTTAGCTCTAAAGCTCCTCTCGAGGAAGATCATCGAGAGAGGTGATTCCCGCAATTTCAAGAAATTTTTCGGTTGTGAAGTATCTAGTTTCCGCACCATCTTTCTCAGCACGCAGAAGCCCCTTTCGAACCAGCAGGTTTAAAGTGGCGGTTGGGGGATTACCCCAAAGGTTCTCGATCTCCTGCCTGGTAATTCCTGGGGTGTAGGCCGCCATTGCTAAGCAATCGATTGCAGACTGGTGAAGAGATACCTCGCGTACCTTGACCTGAACACGATCACGAAAACCGGCGGCATGATGCAGAAGTTGCATGCGATATCCCCCTCGCTCATTCACAATCTCGAACACATTTCCTAGACTGCGATACTTCTTGTTCAAGCTCTCGACGATTTCGTTTAGTTCTTCAATCGTCATTCCTTGGAAGAGCCCGAGAATCCGATCGACCGCTATCGATTGCGATGAATCGCCACCGACAAAAAAAATCGCCTCAAGAGCCCCCTCTGTTGTGACGGCAAGCCCATCTGAGTCTGTCACTTCCGGTGCATCGAGCAGTTCGTCCTTCTCGTCACCGTTCAGATTCAGTGGAGTGGCTCCGTCGCTATCCGGTATTGGAAGAGTATCGGTTCCTATCGCCTCTGCGTAGGCTCTGCCAAGCTCCTCCAACGAGACTCCTGTCTCTTCGGTCTGTACCTCGTTGATAGAGTCATCGGATTCTATTTTTCTAAGACGGCGACCAAACACCATGATAAACTCCCAGAGCTGCTACCAGCGGTATGCATCGACCCAGAGCGGACCTCGGATAATCAGTATTCCCTGATCAAATGCGGAATGAGCGAGTAAATCCCCTTTGGATTCTTCGCACTGCATGCGACCTAATTCTTTGATTTTCCCTTCTGATGTATCGAGCAGGATGACAGCACCATCACAGCAGGTTATCAACAATCGCTTATCTTCTACAATGATGGATGAGTAACTGTGTAGAGACGGATCATGCCATTGATCAACAGTCTTTAGCTCCTGGCTCGGGTCCAGCAACACCAAACCCTCGTGTACACTGGCGACATAATCGCCGACTGCTACGGGCGAATTCGCGTCGTGAGAAAGGGCATCGGATTGAGCAAGAAATTTTAGTTGCTGTCTCGTGTTGTCGCTTTCTTTGTTTACATCAGACAAGTCGTATAGCAATGCTCCATTGTTTTCACTCACAATGAAGAGTTTGTTTTTGACGACAACGGGTGATGGAACATTGAAATCCCGATCGATCGGTAGCTTTAACTCCCACAGTCGCTTACCGTCTTTCGCACTCCAAGCTCCGAAGGATTTTTCATCACACCCCAAGAGTTGCGCATTCCCATTGTGGCTCATCAAAATAGAAGACGAATAGGCAGCCTGTCGGCCTGATGTGCGCCAGACTACCTCTCCCGTTTCCAGGTTTAAACCGACTAGAGCAGAGTTGGGACCGCCTGCCTGCACAATCAGAGTGTTTTCATAAACAATAGGACTGGCTGAGTATCCCCAAGCAGGCATTTTGCCACCAAGTTCCTTAACTAAGTGCTTAGTCCAAAGAGGCTTGCCCGATTCTAGGTCGAGTGCAGCGAGTTCACCGCCAGCCCCCAAAGTGATGATTTGATCTTCTAAGATGAGAGGGGTTGATCGTGGTGAGTTCCCGTAATCGAGAGACAAGGTTGAAGGATACTGATGACGAAAAAGTTCGACTCCCGTTTCCGCATCCAGTGCCAGGAATAGATCTGATCTATCCTGATAGTCGCGCGATGACACCATCACGATATCTTGAGAAAGTGCTACACCCCCAACCCCGTTTGATTCGAGTGGAAATCTCCAAAGACGTTCTGGATCAGACCATTTTTTAGGAAGGCCCACCACCTGGGCATCACCTTTGGATCCTCGCCACTTGCTCCAGCCTTCCGACACGGAGAGTACCACAGGTGCAACTTGTAGTTCTGAATCGTCGGATGCACTCGTCTGTGAACTGCGTGGCTCATCGGCTACGGATAATATCGTATTGAGTATCGAAAGTTGTCCGAAGCAAACAATAAAGGCTAACCATACCAATTTATCCTTAACGGTAAAAGAAACGCAACGCTGCGATACTTCGCAATTCTTGGTTTGGGGAGAATTGTGGGGATAGGTCAGCATAAGGAATCCAAAATTAGTACCAGGTCGGTCACAGTTACTATCGAAATCATAATTGCTTTGGTTAGTAAATCGATTTACGGATTTCCATCTGCAGGAGTCCCATCCGCAGAATTCCAATCCACCAATCCAACTTGAAACGTTCCATCGCTCTTGGCCTGCCCTCTGGCCATCATTGGAGTATTAAATTGAAGCACGATTTCCCCGTTGGCATCAACAGAGATAAGCCCGCCTGAATCTTTGGGCAATGTCTCGAAAATGGCGACTTTCGTTGCCGATTCCAAACTTTCCTTTAGGTATTCCATCCTAGCGGAAATGGCAGAAGCAATATGGTGCCGGATGAACAGTTCTCCTTCTCCGGTGCAACTAATGGCACAAGTTTTATTATTGGCATAGGTTCCAGCACCGATGACAGGAGAGTCACCAACGCGACCATATTTCTTGCCGAGCAGTCCACCAGTGCTCGTGGCGGCTGCGAGATTACCTGAGCCGTCTCGAACGACACAGCCTACGGTTCCTAAGTAGAATAGACGATCATCACCTTTCGAATAATCATCTTTGGAGATTTGATTTGCTCTGGCGGCTTGCCTTGCCTTCCAACGTTTCCAACTCTCGGTTTGACTTTCTGTCTTAAAGTACTCTTGGTCAACCGTCGTAATGCCTAGTTCGCGAGCAAATTGATCAGCCCCATCCCCGGTTAGCATAACGTGAGGCGTTTTGTCCATGACAGCGCGAGCGAGTGCAATCGGATTTTTCGGTATCGTAACGTTTGCAACGGCGCCACAGGTGAGATCGGAACCGTCCATTAAACTAGCGTCTAGAGATACATTTCCTTCGCTGTTATAAACGGCACCGCGCCCTGCATTAAAATGTGGATCATCTTCGAGCACTTGGACAACCTGCTCTGCCACATCGACTGCCGAAGCACCCGATTGAAGAAGCGAAACTCCCTTTTGTAACGCAGCCCTTAATCCATTGAGCTTCTTCGCTTGCACGGCTGGACTAAAGTCGGATGGGACGCCGCCTGCCCCCCCGTGAATCGCGATGGACCAAGATTGCGTTGGATTTGCCATAGAATCTTTTTGAGCTTCTGTTCTAGATTGCTGCGCGTTTGCAAACGGCAGATTGAGGATTGAGACCAGGAAAACTGCGTTTGCGAACCTGAAACATGTTGGGAGGTTGATTCGTGGAATCATCGTTTCTCTCTGAATTCGGTTGCAAAAAACAGTAGATACTGTTTTATATACGAAATCTCAGTGTTCCTGCAAAAGGCTTTCGGAATATCGAATAAAACTGAGATTCCTGATAGTGAGCACTGACCGCGATCTACTCACAGCAAAAAAGGAAACTTCCTTTTATGGCAGTAGTTTCCGGCGCAAATACGAGAGGAACGGCTGGGCGCTCAACCGCTGACCGGTCACGCTTTGTACGAGCAAATGGGGTAACTGGCATCGACCCTTGGAATGAATATTCGTTCTCAACCAGTCGAGCAAAGGCTGGAACTCACCTGACTCAAACATGTGCTCCAGATCTCCGAGATCTCGTTCTGCAGTTTGGAATAGTTGGGCGGCATAGAGATTGCCAAGCGCGTAGGTCGGGAAGTAGCCGATCAAACCAGCGGACCAATGAACATCTTGTAATACACCGTCGGCATCGTTGGGGGATTTTACTCCTAGCATTTTTTGGTAAAGACTATGCCAGCGTTCTGGTAGATCTCGTGGTTTAAGGTCGCCATCGATTAGCTCCTTCTCCAGTTCGAATCTTACAAAGATATGGAGATTATAGGTCGCTTCATCGGCTTCTACGCGAATCAGGCTGGGCTCGACTCTATTTACATCAGCGACGACTTGGTCGAGCGTAACGTCCGTCAATTCAGGCATCAACGATTTGGCCATTGGTAGGAGCCATTTCCAAAAACCGACCGACCGGCCCACCATGTTCTCCCAGAGTCGTGATTGCGATTCATGTACACCTAACGAAGCTGCAGAACCGGCGGGTAATCCGAAGTGTTCCACCGGCAGACCCTGTTCGTACATACCATGTCCAGCTTCGTGCAAAACGCCGTACATACCGCTCGAATAGGAATCGGTCAGATAGCGAGTTAGAATACGATGGTCATTTGGACCAAGTGTTGTGCAAAATGGATGAGCGGTTTCGTCGAGACGTCCTCGTTGGAAATCGAACCCGATACGTATAGCGACCAGTTGCGACAGTTTCCTTTGTGACTCAACATCGTGAGGTGTAGAGAAGCGAAGCTTTTTGCTGTGGGTGCGTTCCCGATCGCTTGCTTGTTGAACGATGGGAACAAGTTCCTTTTGTAGCCCTTGAAATACGAGAGCGATTTCGTTGGAATCAGCCCCCTCTTCGTATTGATCCAAGAGGCTATCGTAACGAGTGCGCCCGGGTTGCTTGAGAATGGTCGCTTCTTCGATGCGCAAACGAACGATTTCATCGAGCAATGGCAGAAACATTCCAAAGTCATTCTTAGATCGTGCCTCGACCCAAATCTGCTGACCGCGCGATGTGGCGCGAGCCAAGGCCGAGACCAATCGTTGGGGGAGCTGGACATTCTTTTTGTAGTCTCTCAAAAGTCCGCGAATATTCGCGGCGTGTGCTGATTCTGGTACTTTCGCAAAGTCAGAGTTTTGAAGAGTTTCTAACCATTCCCCATACTGAGAGTTGGTTTGCAAGCTGTGTAATTCTTCACTGAGCCAAGTAATTTGATCGGACCGATACTCACCTGCGAGTTCCGGCATATAGGTATGCTGATCCCATTCCAGTAAAGCCATCGTGGAGGAGACCAGATTGGCACGCCGAGCATGCGAATAAGCCTTATCAAGTATTTCTCGTTGATCCGCCATATGTTATTCCAAACCAGTGAGTCCTGCCGGTCCAATTAGTTGCCCGCCGACCGCTCCTAAACCTCTCCGTTGAAAGAAGCGAGGCTCAAGGGCGAATACGAAACTTACGTTATCGCGTCCATAATCTATGTTAGCACCGAGCCGGAACAAAAAGGATTCCCCGACTCGCGTGACTGCTAACGATTGTCCAATGTTACCAGTAGACCGCAGATCGATTGTGCTGCCACCGGTTACCAGCCATTTTTCGTTCATTCGATAGTTGACCGTACCTATGACGACCAACGCACTGATAGGCCCCTCCATAGTGGTGACCCCTAGATACGCATCACCACGTCCTGGTCGGTTGATGATTCCACCCAGTGACGTCGAGTGCAGCCCATTGTCAAACATGTCATAGTAACCATCGCTCAGCAACGTGACTCGATCACCGAGGTGGTAACGGAAGTTGTAGTTGATGCCTCCCAACGGCTCCCCAAAGTTATCTCGATCCTGTTTGCCAAAAAGAATGGCATCGATATCGAACTCGATAAAGTCTGCGATTCGCTCCCGACCCGGTCGGCCTCGTTTCGTTTGTAGTCGTTGATGAATCCCAAAGCGACTTTGAAGCTGATCTTCCACTACCTCAGTGCTGGAGGCGGACACGTAACGCTGCATGCTTTGACGCGCGGCGTATTGTATTGAGTCGTATTCGGGGGGCAGAGCTCCAGCAAAGGTATTAAATACCAATCGTCGTCGAAAATGTTCTTGGGAGTTGTCGTCGATTGGATTATAGAGAGGCAACTGAGTTAAATCTTGATTGCTATCCGCATATAAAAATTCTGATTCGTAAGAAAATTTGTGCACCAATCCGTTCAGATTAAAAACGCGGCTCTGAAAGTTTGGATACGCTTTCCATACAGGTGTCGATGATCGCCAACCAGCTTGGCCTGTTAGCCGTGTTAAGGAGTCGCCGGTGGTGTCTTGTCCCCAAAACGCCGCTTCTCCCGCTACGAACGGGACATATTTTGTGTATGCGAATTCAAAGGGCAAATTCAATTCATGCCTTGTGGTCGCTACGATACCATCCGCATCGACTTCGTTTGGTTGCAATTGAAACTTCGCTGCGTCTGCTGCGTTGATCGGCGTAGATGCGGCTTGCTGACGGGCGTATCCTACGGAGGTCCGTGAATAGTAGGTAAACACATCGGCAACAGACTGGCCCAACCAAAAGTGATCCAGCCGAGGGAGCCAACTGGTTTCTGTATGGAAGTCGTTGACTTGGAAATTACCGGACAAGTCGAACATCTGATTGTCTAGGTATTGTCTAAATCGCAAACCAGTCAGTGCGTCTTTTGATGTATCCCATTCATTCTCAAAGTACTGTTCCAGGAAATTTCTATCGCTAATCCATCCAGCTTCCGCCCACAGTTCTCGATCGGGCCCCAAACGCTGACGATGTTGCAAAAGTAATCGTCCTCGAGTTGCTTCCTCCGGAGTCAAAGCAATTCGATCACTGCCTAGGGTATCGAGTCCCTCGTCCCGTATGCCCCAAAAATCAAGCTGCCCTGACGCTGCTCCACCTAGAACAAAGCTCGGAACGTTGTATTGGTAATTCGTTCCTAATGCGAAGCCACGTTCGCTTAAGTAGTCGGTAGATAGTCGCCAACGGGTTCCATCCACAGGGGCAATCCCCAGTAACTGGTACATGTTCCAATCGACTAATACCTGGCTCCCAAAGATCGAATCGTTCTGGTACTTGATACTGGAGAGATAGTAGCTCGAGGTATCAACATTGGTATCCATTACGGGCCAATAGAAAACGGGGATCCCCTCGATGTAGACAAAGTTGTTTCTTGCACGAGCTGTCATTCCCGTTTCATCGCTCGTTTGACCGGGCAGCTTAAAGCCCATCATACGGTTCGGAGATTGACTGCTTTTGTCACTAAACTCGACTTTGTCTGCTTGCAACCAGTACCGTGGTACACCTAGGCGGCTAGTTGTCAATGCAGCTTGATGAGCTAGAAAATTCTCGCGAGAGCGCTGCTGTATTACATCGGCCTTTAACCGAAGGATTCCATCGAATTGGGGTGCATCGGTATAAACCTCAGCACCCAAAATCATTCCATATTCGGCTTGAACGTTGTAGTACATGCGATCTGCGTAGATCGTTCGCATACCTTGTTGAAAAACGACATTGCCTTCGATGTAGACCTCGACAGGGAGGTCATCGATACGGCCTCCTTCGGCTAGCAATTTTGTCAGGTTCGAGGTCCATATCACGGCGCGATCTGCTTCGATCAACACGGCCCCCAAATCTACAACACCTCCGTTGGTTGCTACCGACACATCACCAAAACGGAGCCGAATTCCACGAGAAATGGTGATAACCGAATCTCCACGGTCTGGCCGATTGGTTGATGTAATAAGTGGCTCAACATTTCCACGTCCAGACATTGCAAATGTTCTAGCACCAATGCGACGCTGCACCATCGCTTGGGGATTGGTCGCAGCGAATGGCGCTGCAACAGGTGCAGGAACCGATGGGAACGCGGGACTGGTTTCTAACGGTGGTCCGATCTGAAATGATTGGACCGATTCCGGTGGGTTGTTAGGAGTTGCGCTAGGGACTGGTAGCTCCGCAGGAGGCATCATCAACCCTCCGTCAATCACCGTACCGCCTAGACCTGGATTACCCAGGAGCAAACCTGGTTGACCAAGTATCGGTTGGTTTTGAGGTGGTTGCGATTCGAGCAACTGAGCTGCTAACTTGACGTGATTGGCGTCGTCCGCCTTGGTCCAAGCGATCGCGGGTACGTTATCGGGAGGCCTCGTCGAGTTAGGCTCTGGAACAAATTGATTCTTTGCCCAAGACAATTCTGGTGGAGGCCCCATTGGTTCAACCCAAACTCGCGGACTCAATTCTGGCGAGAAGTGACTAAACAATCGCCCCATCCATTGTTCGTCTTGAATGGAACGCCCCTCCCCGAAATCTACATCACACTTTCCACGAGTCTCAATTAGGTATTTTCGTGGATGATCCTGAAGCGCGGAATCGGGAATGGTCTGGTCAACCCAGATTGTTGCTTCGTCCGCAGTAGCTTGAAATAGCCCTTGTGCAATTCGCACATTGCCTCGGAACGTGATCACCTCATATCCGCCATCAGTCTGCCGAACTGCTTCGTTTGCAGACGCCTTGATCGAGAACTTTGGATCGACTAAGGGCACCCCGATTTCAACCCGAGGTACGCCGGTTACGTTGATGGTACTGTTCGATGGACTCTGTGCGAATTGAGCTTGTGTAAACTGCCCGAGCACAAAGGAGCTCTGCAATGCGAGTACCAACAGACTGGAGAGGAAAATGCAACAATTGTTGCCAAGCGCGCAGTTCAAGCGCTCGGTGCATTCACCCGCAAACCTTGACCTGATTGAAGAGAAAGCCGCGGCTCGCTCGCGAGCTCTGCTTCCTATGTTTCGATCGCGGATGGGAATCCTTTCCGCTCCTTGCTAGTGAACTGAATCCAAGGTTATTTCCGATTATCGTGCCGTCAAAATCCGTAATGCCGGCCGGGGGAGTATAGAAATGGAAAAAATCTGCCTCAAGACGAAGCTTTCGTTAAAGGTGCGGAATATAGGCGTCCGATCATGATTTATTGTTGTTAAAAGATGGGCGAAACTACCCATGTTGACATGCTGCGCGGGTCTGGAGACTCTGCGATAAGCAGGTAGTTTGGGGGATTCATTAAAGATTTAGGGCCGGTCGAAGATTCGACTAGGCAAAAACGATGTCGACAATCGATTCGCTAGCAATTCACTTCATCCGACACGGTCAATGGGCCGACGCGGTCCAGCTCTACCGAGACGAGCTTGGGCTGTCTATTGCCCAAGCCGAGATGAAGGTCTACGGTTTGGCAAGCGAGTATGAAATTCAGGAGCCCAAGCGTTTGCTTCTTTGGCTTTGGATCGCATTGGGTGGTTTTTCGATTATTCTCTTTTCGCTGTTTTTGTCTAATTACAGACCATAAAGTCGCTAAGCGTCGAGGTAAAGCAAGAAACCCGCGTGAAGCGGGTTTCTTTTTTTCTATCCACGAGAATGTATCGGATCGGTTGGGTTTCCGATTAGGTCGCGTACTCTTGGTCGGTCACAATGCCCGGTTGAGGCACTGGGTAGAGACCATTTGCCAGCTTCTGCAACGGCGCTGGTGAATCGAATTTGAGGTTTTCGATACCGGGAGCGAATTCGTGCGAGCAGTTGAGCATATCGTCATAAGTGATCTCAACGCCGGTGTGGGCTGCCATGCGTCCCATACTGGTAACAACGGAAGCTTGTACACCTCGTTCAACTTCATTGTAAGGCTCGTTGTCGCGAATCGCCGCGATGAGGTGATTCCATTCTAGCTGATACGGATTTGGTTCGTCTGCATTGGGATACTGCCATGCCAGCGATTGCTTTGACATGGTATGGTCACTGTAGATGCGGCAGCGTGCTGGCGTGTGTGCCGCTGTCGAAATGACTCCGAGACCTTTGGTGCCATGTGCAAAGCTCGCGAAGTCATTTTTGCATCCTGGAATCGTTCTACCATTTACGAACAGTTTGGTTCCGTCGGCAAAGGTATACTCGATCGAATAGGAATCAAAATTCTGATCTACATTATCACCTCGGTAATGTCGGCCTCCGTTCGCTTGTGCTTTCACGGGCCAAGCATCTTTCATCCAGCAGCATTCGTCGATGTTGTGAATCAAAAAGTCACTGACAGCACCACCGCTGGCCCAAAGGAACCCGTGGAATCGATTGATCTGATACATTAACTCGCTCATGCCTTCTGGCTTGGCGGTCGTCGCGGCAGAACCGGTAGGACCGGCGTTTCGATATGCACGCATAAAAGTGATGTCGCCGATCATTCCGTCTTTGATGCGTCGATAAAGTTCGTGCCTTGCGTCGCAATGTCGGCACATCAAACCCACGCCAACTTTCAAGTTCTTCTCAACAGACTTTTTGGCGAGTTCTAACATCTTCACGCTTGTGGGGCCGTCGACGGTGACGGGCTTTTCCATGAAGACGTTGACCCCTTTCTGAATTGCGTAATCGAACATCATCGCTCGAAATGCAGGAGGCGTGGCCATAACGGCGATGTCACCTGGTCGCAAACAATCAATTGCTTTTTTGTAGCCATCGAAATCGACAAACTTTCGATCGTCGGGAACATCTACTTTATCTTTGTGCTTTTCCTTTAAGCCATCGAACGACTGCTTGAGTTTGTAATCAAAAACGTCGGCCATAGCGACCAATTGAATTGGTCCATTTTCTACGCTTAACGCGTTATCAGCAGCTCCCGTTCCACGTCCGCCACATCCGATTAGTGCGACGCGAATGTTGTTGTCTTCTCCCGCGTGTACCATGCGAGAAAAGCTGGCCGTTGCCGTGCCAGCTGCTGCTGCAGCCACTGTTGAGGTTTTGAGAAATCCACGTCGATCTGACCGAGATGGTTCCGAAGCATTCGAGGCTGATTGAGTCATAGGTAAAACTCCAGAGAGGAATGAGGGGGGAATGGTTTATTGTAATCCAGCGAGCATGGCAAAGTGTGTGTTTGGCCGAGAAACCTTTTTAGATTTCTCGGGCTGACGATTTTGTTCTATAGATGGTTAAGGACTTCGGAAGCGAGAGAAAACAAATTGAGCACGAACGACTGTTTATCTTTCGAGGGGGACTGGACGTTCTTTTTGAATTGGTTCTGAGTAGTCCCAAAACATGTCCTTCTCTTCTTGAGATGGTTCGCCCAGTGGTCGTACGATTCGAAAGCCTACATGGAGTGCGTCGGTCAAATACCATATACTAACCGGAAACTGTGGATCTTGGGCGATCCAGTCCTCTGTTGAGCCTTCTCGCGCTGCGCTCCGACATTGTTGAGGAGTACTGTTCCATCCTCCTCCTCGCACCACTCTAGGGTAAAGTGTTTCAGGAACGTACAGGGGATCTTTTGGGCGAAGCTTATCGAGCAGATATCCGGCGGGATCGTGCTGGTCGAGTACCCACTCTGCGACGTTACCGTGCATGTCGTGAAGCCCCCAAGGATTAGGTTTCTTTTTGCCTACCCTTTGGTACTTTTCGCTGGAGTTATCTGCGAACCAGGCATGTTCGCCTAATTCGCTCGGATCATCTCCAAAGGAATAGGCCGTGGTCGTTCCCGCTCGGCATGCGTATTCCCATTCCGCCTCGGTGGGGAGACGGTAGTAACGACCTGTTTTAGCGGAAAGCCATTTGCAGTAGGTGCGAGCGGCGTGCTGCGTCATGCAGATGGCTGGATAGCCTCTCGTCCCCATTCCAAAGGACATATCACAATATGGTTTCGTTGGCTGACTTTTTTGATAAACATCGGCCAAGTTGTCGCGTGTACCAGCAGGGATTTTGTTGACGTCTCTATTGAAAACATCGAGATCTGACATCCATATGTCATATGCATCCCAAGTGATCTCGGTCTTGGCCATCCAAAAGGGTGATAGCGTGACTTCGTGTTCAGGACCTTCGTCTTCGCCGCGCTCGGTCTCTGATTCAGGACTCCCCATCTTAAAGACTCCACCTGGAATCGGAAGCATCTCGATTTTCACATTCGAGTGCTCGATCAACTCAATATACGATTTCATTTCCTCTGGAGTCTTCGCATCAGCGTTTTTGACTTCCAATACGCGATCTTCTTGCGCGTGGATCTGATAGCTCGGAAGTATGCAAAGACTCGAAACAATTCCGCGGGCGAGGGCTTTTCTGACTATTGAGTGTGCTTGCATGATTTACAAAATGGAATCGGCGTAAGAGCGGCCATCAAAAGAACAATGAGGTAGGGCGGGAAGATGCTCCCGCCCTCAAAGAACTTAGGAAGATGTTCCCAAGCTAGGAAAACTTGGACTGGGAGTTCCGTTACGATTACTTGAGTGGCAAGATCGAAACGTTACGGAACTTGACCGGATCCGAATGTCCAGCGAATCCAATGTGACCCGAGGTTCTGTCTTTGCCGGGATGTGGTGTGTCCGACATGAATTCCTTGACAGTGCTCAGATCGGCGTTAAGGATTTCAGTGCCGTTGAGTTCGACTCGAACCTTTGAGCCTTCGACATGGACTAGTTGGTGGTTCCACTCACCTTGGGGGCGGAGAAAGCCACGTTTAGCAGCAACCATGCCGTACGCACTCGCGTGAGCTTGGCGAGGGTCAATCGTTTTGTAGGCTTCGTGCCCATCATCTAGCACTTGGAGTTCGCACATTCCAATGTAGGCACCATCGTAGTTTCGTTTGCCCTCTGGCATCGCATCGAATTCTTCTTTGGTAGGATATCGAATAGCGAGACCGTTGTTGCCGGCAGGTGGGAGTTGGAATTCGGTTCGGAATATAAAGTCTGAGTAAACCTTTTCTGTATGAAGCACTCCTCCCTTGCCTTTCATGCACTGGATCGCTCCTTCGACTACAGTGTAGTTGTTCGTAGCACCCGCCCATCCGGTAAGATCTTTTCCATTGAACAACGATACAAATTTGTCGTTGCCATAAAGTTTAGACTCCGATTCGGATAGCAGTTTGTTGCTTTCGTCGGAATTAAAGGTATTGACAACTAGGTTCCGGAAGCGGATTTCGGCGCCATGCGTTTGAAGCTGGATAGGTCCCGTTTTGGGAAGTGGCACATCTTTACCGCCGGCGAAGAAATTATGTAATCTCGCATTATCGACCACGACTTTATCATTAAGCCAGACCCAACATCGCTCTCCGACGAGGCGAATCTTCATCGAATTCCATTCACCGACAGGTTTATCGGCTCTTACGAGCGGATCTTTTCCTGACCAGCCTGCGGGATTGTTCCAAAGACCACCGCTACCCTTTTCGCCGCCGTGTGGCTTTGTGCCCGGTGAATCAGGATCCCAGATTTGGACCTGAGGAATTCCACGGAGGTAGATACCAGAATCGCAGTCCTTTACGATCTTGTAATCAAAAGTGAAATCGAAATCGCCGAACTCTTGCGATGTGGTCAGGTAAGCACCGCTTCCATCATTAACAATTTCGTCCCCTTCGATACGCCAGTGCTTGGGTATATCAGCATTCCATTTCGCTTTTTGCTCGTCGGATGCCGCCGCATAATTTTCAGCAGAGATTGTTTCTCTACCGTACCAATTGGAGAGGTCTTTTCCGTTAAAAAGCGTGTAAGTTTCCGCGTTGCAAACTGTGGGAAGCCCGAAGCTTATGGCGAGCGTGGAGGCTGCAAGGAATCTGCGCAAGGATTTAAATTTCATGATCGCGAAGAAGTCTCTGAGGATAGTGGAGGGGAAATGGAGTGAACGGTGGGAGTTGCGACGTTCTGTGGACGCAACGGCTTTTGTTGGTTGGGATGGGAAACCGTATCTGGATCAATCCAGTTCGATGATTCGAAATTTCGAGTGTACATTCCATAGTCATGAAATGCATACCATTTGGCAAGTTTATAAGCCCAAGATCTTTCGGGAATTTCGTTTCCTGGGACGTGTTGGCTGCGTCTAGGTTGAATGGCTGCGATCTCTTGCAGAGCCGTCTGTCTTTGTGTGGTATCTGCTGCGGAATGTTTTTTTGCTAGTTCCAAGAGCAGGTCTGGTCGTTCTAGTACAACGCAGCCCCGGGTGTTTTGGGCGACGGTCTCACGAAAATCTCTAAGGAACTCACTATGCTGAAATTTGTCTTTGAGTGATCGATCGTCGTGTATAGTCTCGGTGGCCAGCTGGATGATCGGGCATGGTTCGATACTACCACTCGGTCCGATGTGGTGAGTGAAGCCCGTTACGGCAGGACACAACGCACGGCCTTGTCCATCGTGGTATGCATCGATCACGATGATCGGTTTCTTGACCCGGGTATTGACGACAAATTCTCGGACACGCCGTAGTTCTTCGGTATTGAGTGCTAGTTCGGGTGAGCTCTCTGGACCAACCACGCGATACACATGAAACCAGCAATACATCACTCCCATCGAAACCAATCGGTCAACCCATTTATCGTTGAGCAGATCATCTATATTGGTTTTGCAAACGCTCGTGCAAACACCGGTCATGACTTTATTGTTCAAGCAATTTTGGATACCCTCCATGGTCTTGCTGTAAACACCATCTCGACCTCGTCGCTGGTCGCTAATGATTTCGGAGCCTTCGACGCTAATGAGCGGCGTAACATTTCCTAGCTGTCGAAGTTTCTTTGCGACTTCGTCCGTGATGAAGTGCCCATTCGTGAAAACCTGGAAGTAGGCATCCGGGTGGGCTTCGAGAATTTCCAATATCTCTTTGTGAAGAAATGGCTCACCACCGAGAATCCCAAAGAACGAGTTCCCCATCGCTTTTGCTTCATTAAGCATACGATTCATGGCACTCAGCTCGATCTTCGTTTGTTTGCCCGCAACATCGACCCAGCAGCCTTGGCATCGCAAGTTACAAGTGTTGATGATGGAGATGTAGAGAAACGGAGGAAAGAACTCTCCTCTCTTGAGTCGGCTTTTGTGCTTTTGAACGCTTCTCAAGCCCTTCCAACCGGCTAGATAGGCAAGCTTCCAAAGGAGCCTCTTATCGGTTTCGAGAAGAAGGCGTTTAGCGAGTCGAAAGTACATAGGTCCCTAACGATGGTGTCAAAAAATTCGGCGTCTCTGACTGGAATCAAATGGCTGCAGTTCTGCGTGCTATCCGCTTCCTAGGTGGTCACGAACCGTGTCACTATCTTATCAAAATTCGAACCAATGTGGTGTATTTCGGCGACGGAATGCGGGTTAAAAATGCATGGGATCGCCAGCAGCTCATGCTCCGAATCTCTCGAGAATGGATTGGGGATTCAAGCAAAAAACACCCAGCTCAGATTTCCACTGACCAAACAGGTTAGTTTTTCTGCGGAGTGACCATGCCGAATACTCGCCCCGTCACGGGCGTCGGCTTGTACTGGTGGTCCCGCTTACGTACCACTTTTGCACTTATGATGATATCTGGTCGTTTGTTAGCATCCCGATCCTCCTTGTTGGACAAGTTCAGTTGCCTGAGCAAACCAAGGCACTCTACTCCCTCGATCACGCGTCCGAACACCGTATAATCCTCATCCAAGTGGGGCAAATCCGTTTTGGATATGTAGAACTGCGAGCTCCCTGAATTCTTGTCGACATTACCCTCTTTGTCTCCCCCCAATGCAACGGCGAGACTGCCTCGAAAGTGATTTCGCTTGGTTGGCAAATCTGATTCGCCGCGGAATGTAAATCCGGCACTTCCCGAGCCATCGCCCTTCTCACAACCTGTTTGGGCAACGAGTCCCTTTTCGACTCGGAAAAAAGGTTTGAGATCATAGTATTTTCGTTCTACCAAATAGATGAAACTGTTGACCGCTTCGGGGGCATCATCTTCGAATAATTCAATCTTCATTATCCCTTTACTTGTTCGCAATTCAACGATTGGATTGTTCCCTTTCTCGCTATCGGATTTGCGTCGATCTAGCTCTTTGTTCCACTTTTCCATTTGCAAAGGAATGCCCTCTGCAAACCTCTCTTTGTTTTCGTCAAATAGCCCTCGTTCGCGAAGTAGTTTCAAGATCGTATCCACCTCGGTGTATCTGTTGTTCGCGATACAAACGCTAATGCCTTGGATGAGCAACTCTTCGGTTACGATTGGTCCACCTGCAGCGATGATCATCATCAAGGGGTCGACCCAACCATCGTAGCGATCATACTGAACATCGTATAGAAAAGCCTCCTGCAATGTCTTTCCTATATTCGCATAGGTCTGAGGCGACGACGCGTACAGTTCCGCGCCCTTTTGGATCCAAACTCTTTTTGTCTTGTGGCACACGGCGATCGCTTGGTACCACTGTTCGTCCAATTCCGCGTACTTTTCTTGGGACAGATTATACGCTAACAAGTGCCGATTTCTGGCGACGATCAAACCAATGGATGCAGAACTAAAAGCCTTGAGTGCATCACGGTACTCAACCGCGAGTGGGCTCTCGTCCGAGTCAGGCACAACCCCAAAGGTGAGCTCTCTCGCGATTAACTCTGCCGTCTCCATCATCTCAGCCTGAGCCTTGACGGCCCTTCGTTGTTCCGGGCTGAGCGACCCGATTGCTTTACCCTCGAGATTTTGGGGTACGTCTACTCCTGCGTTTTTTTGAAGCTCTCGAAGCTGTGGCTCAATCTTTCGAAAAATCTCTTCGTTTAACCACGGAATGTCGGTTCTATTGGAAGTTTTGGGTGGCTCCTGTCCAAAAAGAGGAGCCGACGCAACGAAAGTGGCCAGCAACGCTAATTCAACCCCCAACCTTTGAGCCAGCACTTTCATTCTTTGTATTCCTGAAGCAGACAAACTTTGTGGCAACCTATCCATTGAATTGGAATCAGCTACGATCATAGTGAATGGTGGTTCTCTGGCGTGATACTCCCGGTAAATTTCCCTAGGAAACCCAGATACTCGCCAATCCGAACGTCAAAACCGAACTCAAGCCGTTAGGCCCAGTCGTGGAAAAAACCAGCTTACGAATCATCGGCGGGGACATGCGTTCTCGCAAGCTCCAATTTACGGTTGACCCTCGAACAAGACCCATGAAGGATCGGACGCGAGAAGCTGTAATGAATCTGATGGGTGGTACGTTTGACGATTCCATCGCGTTCGATCTTTTTGCAGGAACCGGTGTTTTGGGGTTCGAGGCTCTCTCGCGGGGAGCAACTCGTGCCGTTTTGTTTGATATCCTGGCCCACGGCGTGCTTGAAATCAGAAAAAACTGCGAAGCATTGGGGATCAAAGATCGCGTCATTGTTCTTCAAAAAGATGTCATTCGTTGGAGCGAAGCCTTAGAGCAAAACTTGACTTTTCTTCGGCTCGAGGATTTGCCTTGGATCGTTTTCTGTTGTCCCCCGTATGCACTTTGGGAAAGCCAGGGGGAGTCGCTCCAGAAAATGCTGGAGATGTGGATCGAAAAATCTCCGTCTCGCTCCCTTTTTGCCGTGGAACTTGAGGACAAAACCCCTTTGGAACTCCTTCCTACATGCCTGGAATGGGACGTTCGCGTCTACAAACCGGCTCGCATGGCAATCGCAGAAAAGGTCTAATCGGAACATGAAGCTTCTATCAAAAACGCTCCTACCACTTTTACTAACACCATTTTTTTGTGTTCTCGGCTCTTCACCGGTCCAATCTCAAGATTCGCCCTGGAGCTTGGTCTGGAGTGACGAGTTCGATGGCAAAAAATTAGACTACTCTAAGTGGGAAATCGAGGTAAACGCGTTCGGCGGTGGCAACCAAGAAGAGCAGATCTACACTGATCGCTCGAAGAACGTGAGGGTAGCCAACGGATTGCTAATAATCGAAGCTCACAAAGACAACGCCGGAATTGCAGGGACGACTCGCACCTACTCTTCGGGAAGGATTCGCTCAAAAAATCGCGGAGATTGGTTGTACGGAAGATTCGAATTCCGCGCAAAGCTCCCTGCAGGTCAAGGACTATGGCCAGCCATTTGGATGCTGCCAACCGGAGAGGACTACGGAACGTGGGCTGCTAATGGTGAGATCGATATTCTGGAATTCAAAGGCCAAGAACCAAAGACCGCCTGGGGAACACTACACTTTGGCGGGCAATGGCCCAACAACAAATTCAATGGCACTCAGTATCATTTGAGCAGCGGCTCTTTCACCGAAGAGTTTCATGAATTCGCGCTCGAATGGGAAGAAGGTGTGATTCGCTGGTATGTCGACGGTGTGCTTTATCAAACACAGAAAGAGTGGCATTCCGAAAACGGCGTGTTTCCTGCCCCGTTTGACAAACCATTTCATTTGGTACTCAATTTGGCGGTCGGGGGGGGCTTCGTGGGGGCACCGAACCCAGCCACTCCATTCCCTAGTCGCTTTGAAGTCGATTGGGTGCGGGTGTATCAGAAACTGCACTTTAGGCGAAAGTTTTAGCTAGCACACGAATTGATCTGGCAACGAAAATGGCTCTCAAGGAAAAAGGAGTTTACTAAGACCACCTCATCCCGGAGAGCCAAGGATGGCAAAACTTAACTTCTCGGACGGTCGAAAACAACCTCGACACACCAAAAAATCGCCCCGTCGCAACACGACAAGCGGACGAGACTCAGGAACCCCAATTGTCGCCGAACATGTTTGCCTCATCCGGGTGACGGGATCGCGCCTGGCGCGTCGATCGGTATTGTCGGCTACCCAGTTCTGTATTGTCACATCCGCAATCTCGCATTGAGGCGATGCCTAACAGGGAGGGCAAGTGTGGAGCGAAGGGGAAATGGCGGAGGTGCAGTTCCTGTTTCGGCCTTTCAGGCCATTTTTGGGCGTGGATACCCCGCAGACCGTGGCTCGTTGAGCCACGACCGTTGCTGTGTCGGTCCTTAGGACTTGTGGCGCCAGTGTTCCGGTCAGTTTCGCTTTGGCTGCCATTTACCTGCCTTGACAACCTGTTGGCTAGCAAATGAATGCGTGGGTGGCACGCATTAGTACTGAGGTTGTTGCCGCTTTCGCTCAATACTGTTGTTGTCACGCGGACGTTTCGCGCTTGCGATATCGTTGTTTAGTACAGCAAATATTGCCAAACATGATATCGCAAGTTGATTTCTCTTCACTGGAAACATTTAATGCGACTCCGGATAAAAAAAAGATCCGTCAACAATTCGATCGTCGCGATACGTGGCGGAAAAGTGTTTCACTCGCGACGGCCCACCATCTCGCATGGTTACGTCAACTCGACGCGCGAGATCTGTAACTGGATCGAACCACACCACTACCCGGGTTGGCAAAGACGGTGCAAGGTATCTTCGGTTCGCTTCAAGTCTTCTCAAGAGAGGCCCGCCTTCAGCAAGCGCGCTCGGGGCAAGCCACTTGAGATCGTAGTCTGTCGGCAGGGCCGTTAACAACTGGTTGAATTGTATTTGTCTCATCACGATTTGGTCCAACAGAAAGGCAGGTGGCAGGTTCTCTTCTCCCTCTTCGTCGGAGTAGATGGTTCGAGTACCGATACGCAACCAACGGCGATCTTGATTCGCCCCAATCATTAGAGGTTGTACTGGAGCGTTTTGAAAATTCAGAAGGAAGCGATTGCTGGATTCGCGATATAATATCGCTTCGCGAACAGGAATCGCTAAGTTCTCCTGCATGGAAAACTGAACGTCGTAGACGCGTGTAATTGGTAATTCGAGCAACTTCACGGCCCTCGCCAGTGCGGCTTCAGCGGAAACGGACGTTAGCATGGACCACAGTCCGAGCGAGAGCAACAAAGCCGTAGCCATTGCGAAGAGGTTAAGTCGAAGAGCTCGAGATCGATGGGGCTTCGGTGTCGGGTTGAATGACGGAGTCGGCTCGGCAACATCAACTTCTTCCCGTTGCCAAAAGTCATACACCTCGATCAGGTGAGCGATCCTCTTTTCGCGACTGTCTGACGTTTCGTACACGCCTTGCAAGAGCGAATGAACGATGGCATCGCGGTCGGATGGATGGTCATCGAATCCCCCGTCTTCCGTCGAATTCGTAATCATCGTAGTGGCTCTCCCAGACGCTGCCCAATGCAGTCGGCCAATTGGTCGCGAATCCTTTGCAAACGCTTTCGGATAGCAACAGCCGTCAAACCATACTCCACCGCAATTTCCTTGACGGAACGCCCTTCGGTGTAAGTCGATCGCACGAGCGCCCTCGCCTTGGGGGGAAGCAGGGAAACACAATCCGTCAACGCGGACAATTTCTCATACCAAGTATCTCCTGGCTGCTCGTCGATCGCCGCCAAGGCCGATTCGGCCATTCGGGAAGCGGCTTCGCCGAAAACGAGCTTATCAGAGGCATATTTTCTCCAAGAATTACGAATCAAATTCTTCGCAATCCCTCGCAACCAAGGTGACAATGGTTGACTTGTGTCAAAGTCGTCAAAGCGTCGCCAGCCCGTCAACATGGTCTCCTGGAAAAGATCCTCCGCTAGGACGCGATCGCGAGTGAATGTGCGAATGTAAGCCATCAGCGAGCCCTCGTTCTCACGAACAAAGACCTCAAAGAGCTTTCGATCGCGGTCAGCGATAATCTCCATGACAACCCTCTTCCGGACAAGTCTAACTCCTGGAAACCATTGTCTCGAACACTCCGAATGTGACCGAAGAAGCTGAAAAAATACGGGGTATTGCCAAATTTAGGTCACGTTCTCGACCAATCAAACAACAAGATCCCGAAGGAAAATGGGACCGGAAAATGTCGCTCGTAGCGGTAGTTGCGACTCATTTTTCGATTTGTTCGAAAGATTACATCTTTGCAATCCTCCTCGACATTGATCCCGAGTCAGGCGCGTCGTTTGAGAATTCGGCATTTGGAACATCATCATGTGCTGTTCGAATACAGATCGGGCGTGCGGAGGGTAATGTTTCCGCAGATGATAGAACCTCGATCCTCGCGATCGCGTCAGTGCAAGGGACCACGCGGGAACGTGTCGCAAACATCCTAGATGCTGAGGGCAGAAGCGGCGGTATAACCCACCGCCCGAGCGGCGGATCATCTCGAATGCACATCATGAAAATCGAGTGCCATAAACCGCACCGATGCTTAGCGATGCCTTTCGCGACTCGTTTACCTCTGATCCTGCGGACACGAAAGCTAAAGAGTGCTTGTGAGAGAATTGTCGTAGTAAAACTCGTAGTTCCATGCGTACGTGCCAGAATGCATCAACTATCGAAAAGCCGACCCGTTGAATTCCGATTTGGCGGGTCGATTTTTTTATCCGTGAGTATTGCACCTCGGTGGATGCGAATTGCCAAGCACCACTCCTTCAATTCCATCAAAAAACCGCCGCTTCATGTCACGTTTCGGGACGATGCGACAACTTGATATTGCCGCCAAACAATAAGTCGCTTCACCATGTCGCTTCACCATGTCGGATCACCATGAGAAATCGCAGAATGCTGAGAAAAATGTATGTCGAGCAACTCGAGGTGCGGGCACTGCTCGCGACTGAGGTTCTTGCATTTCACGACGCGGAAGATGTAGATCGCGATGGATACGTTACACCTCTCGATGCCTTAGTGATAATTAATGCGATCAACGCATCTTCATGGACGGTGGAATATGCGGTAGTGCGACCTGAACTCGACGTAAACCGCGACTTGAGTGTGTCAGCGATTGATGCATTGATGGTGATCAACCGACTGAATGCATCTTGGAGTGAATCGTCGCCATCCGATCCCTCGGAGGACGAACTACTGCTCGCGGCAGCAGCCTTTCCCGCAATGCCGCGTGGCACGAGCGACCTGATCCCGTTTGTGCAAGGGCTACCAACCTTTTCATCGGGAAGTCCATTCAACGATCTCAATTATACGTTGCTAGACACGGATTATATGGACGGGGAGAATTCGGGGGGCGACACGTTCCTGCCGGTAGATCCGTCTCATGAGTTTCCCGGAAGCGATCGAGTGAAATATATTCGCACTGCATTAAACACGGATTTAGATGCCGTATATCAGGCTTCCCACGCCGATCGAATCATTCTCGGTACTGCGGAAATCGACGTGCCCTTTTTCACGATGGGCGCGGATGGGGTTGACAACGATTATGCGGTGATTCATCACTTCGATTACCGCTATGGTGGCATCCAGCTTCGAGGCGGTCCCGATGAATATCGGCTGGCCAGGTTCTCCAAGAGTGACGGCGTTCAAACATCTGGGTATTACCTTTTCTATATCGGCGCCAATAAAATTGATCTCATTGCGTTCATTTTCGACTGTGACGACTTGGAACCTGCTGTCAGCGGGCGTCCCCCCAGCAATCTCAATGCGTTGTGCAACGCGAGTGGCATATTGGATTTAAGGGATTCTTCGCAGTTTATCTTTGCAGAACCTCTGTCAATTAAGCCTGCGTTACCCGGTGGGATAGCTCAGGTGGGCACCCAAGGGAAAGAGATTATTAGTGATATGACCGTTGACAAATACGGAAACACCTATCTGGTTGGATCTAGTGATGGTTCATTCAATGGCCTACCACCAACGGATCACCGAATCTTTGTGGCAAAGACGGGTATTAACGGCGATCTTCATTGGGCGACCGAGTTGAGGATGGCGGAGGGAACTATGTTGAAAGCGGTCGTTACCGATGACGAATTCGTCTATGTCGCCGGTCGGACGTTGCGGAACTTGCCAGGCTTCACGAATGCTGGTCGTTGGGATGGTATCTTGCTAAAACTCCGAATCGACAATGGGGATATCCTAGCCATGGATCAGTGGGGCAACGCGGGAATCGACGGTTACGGAAACCTCGTGCTCGACGATGCAGGGTATCTCTACACGTCGGCGCAAGGATCTCCGGTCGGTGACGGTGGCACGGACGATGTCTATCTCGTTGCCAAGCATCGCACGTCAGATCTATCGAATGTATGGAGGCAACTTAATCCCACTGTCGAAACGGGATTCGCTGCGTCGGCGGAAGCATGGGGTGGTCTGACCTACGTCCCAAGTGGTGTACCGGGCCAAGGGCGGCTGGTTGTCGCAGGTTGGTATTTCACCAACAACGGTGCAAATGCGTTTGCATCCGTTTACGAGGACCTGCACTTGCCTATTCCAACTCGACCGCATTCGATCACGCTGGCCTCCCCTGGTCCACGTGCAGAATGGATCCTCGACAGCGTGGTCGATTCCCGGGGGAATATATATTTTGCCGGGTACACGACTGGTAATCTCGGCGGTCCGCATTTAGGCGAGGGAGATGCCTTCATCGTCAAATACGATGCAACGTTGGCGAATCCAATCATTCGTCAACTAGGAACCGAGTACTCCGATCTCATCGGTCAACTGGAAATCGATGAAAATGACACAATTTATGCTGTTGGGCACACGTACGGTGATTACGCAGGGGCGAATCTAGATCCAAACCGACGAAGCGGCGATATCTTGATTATCAAATTCGATAGCGAGCTCAACATCCTCGATAAGGTTCAATTTGGAACGGAGGGCGAAGATCGAGCTTGGAGTCATTTATTGGGAGGAAACCTTTTCCTCGGCGGCATGACCGAAGCGACGATGGTTGATTCCAATCGTGGATCTTTTGACGGGTTCGTCGTTGCCTTCCACCGTGATCAACTTGACCAAACACTAAATCTTGGTGACATCAATGAAGACGGTGTTGTGAACCTATTAGATGTACAACCGATGACCGACTTGATATCCGCCGGTGGCTTTCATTCCAATGCAGATTTTGATTTTGATGGTGCAGTCACACTTCTAGATGTTTCGCCTTTCATCGATCGTCTCAATTCATAAACCAGGAACACCAACGATGCCCTTCATCGGAATCCGTTACACACTGCAGGTAATTAGCATGAAAAGCATGATTCTTAGTATCGCTGTTGCTCTTGGTCTCTCATTGCCGAGTTACGGTGACATGGTAACCGATTTTTACATCTCTTTTTCGGGGATGGGAGTTGGTGATGCGGCGACGAATACGGTGAACAACCTGAGTATCGGGCAAACAGGATCTGCTTTCATTTGGGTGAACGATGATGTTAGCCTCGACACGGGAGCGTTTCTGGATATTTCAAGTTCTGCCCCCAATGTGATAAAGTTTACAGGTGGTCAGGTATTCAATCCGGATATTGTTATTTCGGGAACATCAATTGCTGTCAACACGCGGTGGTCTGTGACCAATAGAGGAACTATCTCCGACAATTTCGTAAATGAGTTACGGGGATTTCGAGTAATAACCGGGACCGGTATCCTACCGAGCCAAGCAGCGAACGCGGGTGGGTTGCTCGTTGATTCCCTGCACGACATCTCTTCATCGGCGTTCCTTTTCGCACGGCTCGATTTCGATGTTGTAGGCTCCGGTGAGACCACCCTGACAATTGCAGAGGGAGATGGACTGATTGTTAATAACGGGGTAAGACTCAATCCAACATTCGGTTCCGCTAAGATTCAAGTTGCCGCCGTACCGGAACCCTCTTCGTCAATTCTTCTGAGCATCGGATCGGTTATCCTATGTGCTCGCCGATGGCGTTCCAAACCAAAGTCATGTAGATCGGCGGGATCATCGAAATGCGGAAGTCCTCTATCCGGAATTCATGCTTAGCACAATAGAACAATAGGGCCAAACAAGGCCAGGCTTTGCGTTCTGGTCTTGGGCGACTTGCCTGAGCACCGCGCGCGAGGTGGACATGAAACTGCCGTAGAAACGATTGAGAGTTAACATTCCCGTGACCCGTTTCATTCAACGCCGAGCGTACATCTGCAAGCGATCGAAGATCGAGTCCACCTCCTTCGAGATGATCGCTTTCCCCTCGCGCACGGTGCGGCTCATGCAATCGACCAGCATCAAATATTGTCCGAGGGTGAATCCTACGTTGATCCCTTCACGGATCGATCCCCCAGCGCGTTGGTCTTCGATAGGAACCAGCCAGTGCGATTGCTCGATCCCTTCGCTGATGCGCTGGGCTGCGACGCTTCCGGGCGAGCCTACACTGGCCGTTCTTAGAATTTTCCGACCTGGCTATTATTCCTGCACTTTAGGCGAAAGTTTTAGCTAGCACACGAATTGATCTGGCAACGAAAATGGCTCTCAAGGAAAAAGGAGTTTGCTAAGACCACCTCATCCCGGAGAGCCAAGGATGGCAAAGCGTAACTTCTCGGACGGTCGAAAAAAACCTCGACACACCAAAAAATCGCCCCCGTCGCAACACGACAAGCGGACGAGACTCAGGAACCCCAATTGTCGCCGGGTGCGAACCCAGGAGGCTCGTTGTCCGTTGCTCGGCGGTTTGGCAGAACTTGCAAAAAGCATACGATCTAGGCTGGATTCCCGAACAGCATTTCGATTCTCCATCATTCTCGTCGGTATTCTCATCGCCAAAGGGCGACGAACGGCCAGTTCTTGGTTTCGTGCTGCAGGAGTCAAAGACGATTGGGATCGTTTTTACGATGCACTCGGAACCATTGGTAGGAACCTTTTCCCTGTGGCGATTCCCTTGATTCGAAACATTGTACGTAAGTTTGACCCAGGCCCCGAGGGGCATTGGACCCTTGCCTTGGATGATTCGCCGACACGGCGTTTCGGCCGTCACGTTGAAGGTGGCAACGTGCATCGCAATCCTACTCCTGGGCCGGTCGATGGGGACTGACTCTACGGACATAATTGGGTGTGCTTGGCGATGCTTCTGCCCCATCCGCTTTGGGGCGTGATCGCTCTTCCGGTGTTGTCGGCCTTGTATGTGCGTCAACAAGATGTGAACAAGCTGAATTCGAGATATGGCTGGGAATTCAAAACGAAACATCAGCTTGGCTTGGAACTGGTAACGCGTTTGGTATCACTACTGCGATCCATTGGTTGCCAGACGCAAATCGTCTTGGTGGTCGATGGCGCATACGCAACCGCGATGTTTCTCAAGAAGCTCCACGGGATGAACGTGACCTTGGTCAGTCGACTTCGGCGCAACGCTGTGCTATTCGGGCTTCCGCCGGAACGTCGGGTAGGCCAGCGAGGACGACCTAGAAAGTACGGCAGTAACAAGTTGAGTCTTGTGAAACGGGCTGCGAGCAGGCAAGGCTGGGAATCGATCACTTACGTGTGCCGAGGCATCGAGGTAACTCGCCGCTACAAGTCCTTCCTAGCGACAACGACGATCGCGCAGGGAGCAATTCGCGTTGTCATCGTCGAGTTCGGAGTCGGACAATGGGCTGCGTACTTCAGTACGGATACTGACAGGGAGGTGAAAAAGATCTTGGAGACGGTATCAGCACGTTGGGCCATCGAGGAGTGTTTCCACGATCTCAAGGAAGTCTAGCGTGCCGGTGAGCAGCAAGTGCGAAGTGTTTGGTCGAACCTTGCTTGCTGGCAAATGAATTGCTGGATGTACACGATGGTCGAATTGGAGTCGTGGGCTGTCCTCGGGGCGGATCTGATCGACCGGAGCGACCGACCATGGGATAATCCTGACCGGCGACCATCGCACGCCGACCGACGCCGCGCCGTATGCAGTAAAATGCTGAGGGAAAGATTTTCCACAGTTCTTGCGAGCGATGCCAATCACGAAAAACTCAAACGTCTATTCGACGAGTTCCTGGCCATCGCAGCCTGATCCCAAACGATTCCGGTTGCCTTGAACCGGCGCCCAAAACTAAACAATTCGCCTAAAGTGCAGATCAGAAAACGGAGCCAACAAAAAAGTAGCCCATTTTTTCTTTCGCCTCGTTGAACTCGGTTTATCCTAAGTGGATCTAGCGTTCAACGATTAGGAACCGAGAAATGGCTCGATTGCGACGTAATTTCGTTTCTGTATTGTGTTGTATCTTTGGAGCAACTGTTCCTAATCTTTCCTTGTATAGTCAGTCATATAAAAACGAGATTGGGTTTACACGACTTCAAGCAGAGTTGGCAACTGAGGGGAAGACTGTTCCAAAGGGTGCAGGTGTTATAGTTGGCTTAGTCGAGGCTAATACCAGTGGGGCCTCAACGTTGCATGCCTATCGAGTGAATACTGCTGGCTCAGAGTTCGCCGGGAAAAGTGTTATTGACCTCAGTAATGTTTCACCCAACCAAAACTCGAGTCACGCTACTTCTGTTGCTGGTTATCTGGCGGGCAATCAACAGAGCTTGGCCTCCGGTGTGAAAACAATTCAACTTTACTACGCCAATGATTTTCTTAGTGCTAAGCAGGGCTTGGGAACGGCGAATAATCCGACCAGTGTTACTGCGGACGTACTCAATCATTCTTTCATAGGTAATTTCACCAACCCGCTCAATTTACCGGCTGCGATTGAGGCCAATGCTAGATTGGACTTCACTGTGCAACGTGATCAGTTCACCAATGTCGTTGCTTTGAATAATGGAACGGCGGCATTGCCGCACATCTATGGACAGTCCTACAATTCGATCGTAGTCGGCCTTTCGAATGGTAATCACAGTCGAGGTCAAACGACGATCGGTGTTGCTGGTCGAACTAAGCCTGATATCGTAGCACCGGGCAGCTTAGGGGCCACCAGTTTCGCTACCCCGGTCGTTTCCACAACGGCTGCCCTACTTCATTCGGCTGCTAACTCATTCGGATATATCGATGCTCGAGCGCCAGAAACCATGAAGGCTATCATCATGGCAGGGGCTGATAAAACTGCTGTGCCGGCGTGGTCGAATACGAGCACTCGACCGCTCGATAGTATCTACGGCGCTGGTCAAGTCGATGTGTACAACAGTTATCGCATTCTCGAAGCTGGCCCGTTTGATGGGAGTACTTCCTTTACGGTTAGCGACAGCGGACTCAAAGGCTGGGACTACGGAGACATAAACGCTTCGCAAGATTTGTTCTGGAACTTTGAATCGCAAATGGGTATCGAAACAGCTTCGATTTTGGTTACCTGGAACGCGGACTACACGGATGTCAACGGTAATTTCTCGGTTAGCGATTTCCAGATTGCTAACATGCGACTGTCACTTCACGCCTACAACGGCAACACACTCGGCGATGAGCTCTTCTTTAGTGACTCGCTCGTGGATAATGTTGAGCACTTGCTCCTTAGAAACCTCGATGCTGGACGATACACCCTTAGGCTGAGTTCCAATTTGGATTCTCGATTCGGTCTGGCCTGGGGGATGACTGCTGTTCCTGAACCAAATACATTTATCCTCCTGGGGTCTATTGCTGGTTTTGCGTTACTTCGAAGACGCTTTTCAAGGAGAGCAACTCACGCCTCGCTAAGCTCCGCACTTACCAGTTGTCACTTATCGGATGATGAATCTGAGGTGTAGACTCGGACTTCGTCGAACTCATTCATGTCATCGAACGATCCTATACCGATCGAACCCTGATTGAAAGTCGTATCTTTGCATTGCATGATTGGCTTTGTCATATCGTCAAAGAAGACTTCGATTAAGCCACTTTCCGCGTGGCGTACTAGCATGACATCGTGCCACTGGTCGTCCCACGCAACCTGAGTTTCGTTTTTGGTTAGCGGACTGCGAGGGGCATTATTGACGATCATGATTTGTCCACTCGCTGGATCAGGCTTGGCACCCAAGTGTACGTAATAGAATTGATCGGCATTTTGCTTTGAAAAGAAAATGCAGCAGTCGCGATGATTGCCCGTATCTTTAGTGCTACGCACCTTTAACTTGATCGCGAATGTCTTCAAAGAGATATCTTTGATCCAAGCGATGTTGTGCGGAGATCGGTGTTTCGGGGTATAGTTGCTAATCCGCTTGTTAATCGACAGAGTGTGATTATCAGAGCTTTTTACAATATCCCATGACGCGTCGTCCGTAGTGAACCAATTGCTTCGACCATTCTCGAAATCATCTGAAAACACTAATTGCATACCACGAACGACATCCTCCGCTCGGCATTGGGGGGCACATGCAAAGAAACTCGCTAGTAGAAACGCGTAAAATACGAACGCAATAAGCCTGAATCGGATTCGAAACAGCATGGTTTGACTCCCAATTTGTTTAGCAGAGAGGATTAATTTCAAGAACTAATTGTAGCAAATCAAAAGGAACGATTGGTGCGGATCGCTCGATTCCCTTTACAAGTTTCCTCGCCCAACCTCTTTTGCGACACCGGCTTTTTCCAGATGCTCCATTTGGTTCAATGTAAGAAGGCTCCATTTGCCACTCCATGCGAGCCTACTGATAGACGCGTTGAACAAGCTGAATGGATTTGTTTCCGGAGGCACGCGAAGCAGACCTTTTAATGCAGCACACAATACGCCTCCATGTGCGACAACTGCAATTTTCTCATAAGGCATTCGGACAATTTGCTCGAATGCTCTTACGCCACGCTCTTGGAGTTGCCTTCGCGATTCACCCTCGGGAATCACAAAGTCGTATTCCATATTGTTCCAGCCTGCGGAGTATTGGGGGTACCGTTTTTCGATCTCGCTCCATAGCAATCCCGAAAAGATCCCCGCATGAATCTCCTTTAAGTCATCCAGTGTTAGCAGCTCCAGGTTTAGTCTCTCTGCAAGCGGACGAGCGGTTTGATAGGCTCTCTGAAGCGGGCTGCTTAGGACTGCATCGAGATCTCCTGGCTTGAAGTATTCCGCAATAGCGAAGGCTTGTTGCTCACCAAATGGACTTAGAGCAATATCCGTTTGCCCTTGGATACGGTTTTCTCGGTTGAATAAACTCTCGCCATGTCGGATGATGTAAATCAACATCGCTAAAGAACCCTTGCGATCGTGCACTTGAGGTAATCTGATTCAGGGCAATTCAAGCTGACGGGGTGGTCCGCCGGCGCTCCTCGCTCTTCAAGCAACTGCACCTCGCGACCGGCCCGTTCAGCGACTCCTCTTAACATATCGCGAAAATCACCTCGTGTTACTCGTCCGGAACAACTGCAAGTAACCAAAATGCCTCCTGGCGCTAACATGCGCATGGCCAAGTAGTTGATTCGATGGTAGGCAGCCATGGCACGTCGCATGTTATCACGAGAAGATGCGAGGCGTGGCGGATCCAAAACGATCATGTCAAAGCGTGTGCCGAGATCTAGTTCATTGGATAAGTAATCCAGAAAATCAGCCTGTACGAATTCAACTCGATCCTGCAATCCGTTTCGTTCTGCATTGGCTAAGGCTGCCTGCAAAGCTCTTTCGCTACTGTCTATGGCGGTTATAGACGAGGTCGATGCATGCTTAGCAATCGTCAATGCAAACCCGCCCAAGTAAGTACAAACATCGAGTACTCGGGCATCGCGGGGTGTCCAGTGAGCTGCGGCTAGTCGATTGTCCCGTTGGTCAAGATAATATCCCGTTTTTTGACCGATTGCTAAATCAATTTTCCATAGCAATCCGTTCTCTTCCAGCTCGATAGGCTCTTGGGGAACACTACCTATCAAGGTCGTTGTGCCTGGTTCCATCCCTTCGGACTTAGCAGACTTTTCGTCTATCATTTGCACGATACTAAGTGGTCTGTAAATTTCGAACAACCTCTGAGCTATCGTATCAACAAAGGGGAGCATCCCTAAGCTGTTAACTTGGATGACTAAATGTTCGCCAAACTTGTCAACGATCAAGCCGCTTAGCTGATCGGCCTCACTGAACACCAGTCGCATCGATTGGTTGTTCGCTGAGGAACAAAACTGTGTTCTTAGTGAAATTGCGCGATCGATCCTGCAGCGAAAAAAATCCTTGTCAATACGTTCATCTGGTTTCCATGTCAACAATCGAACTCGAATGCGACTATTGGGGTTATAAAATCCAGAACCAATAAACTTGCCATCTTCCCTCACCAGTTCCACAATCTCGCCAGGGGCTGGCTGGGAAGCGGGGATATGAAGGGAATGCTCCAGAATCCACGGGTGGCGGCCACTGAAGACATACTTTTTGGATTGATTTAGAATCAGTTTGCGGAGAGGTTGCGCTAGAGATGTCACTGAGAAAAGCCTATCGATTGTTCAACGGATAATCGTTGCTGAGGTGCATTGTTTTGTTCGGTGATTTTATCCCATGCTTTAGAACATTCCGCTAGCAAGGATTTTGATTGTTCGGGTGATTTTATACATCCCAAAAGTGTTTCGGCGAGCTTCTGGCGGTAAAGGCGCGAATGGTCAAATCGAATAAGCAGTGAGGTGGGCTCAGGACGACCTTCCTTATTGATGAGGGTGGTGTAGAGTCTGTAATCGCTGCGTCCTGAATTGGGATCCGTTTGTTTGGGCCAAAGTTCAATTCGACTATCCAATCTAGAAAATGTTGCCCTCTGCTCCGGAGCCGAAAGCCATTGTACAAATTGATTGGCAACTGCTGATTGACGAGTTTTCTTCCCGACAGCAACGAGCAGTCCGTGATTGGGGTTCCAGGAAACATTGGCCACTTGCATCGTGGCGTCACTCTCAGAATCCATGGTACCCGTTTTGGAGGGATACCCAATACCAAGAGACTCTCCTGGGCTCGCGCGAGTCAGTTCCCATGCATCGGGAGCGCTCGACAGAATCGACTGCGGGGCCACTCTCCAAAATTCCGAAAGTATGATGGCGGATTGAACCAAGTCATTTGAATCCAGTTTTGCGCTCATCTTAGATATGTCGAATAAACCTCGGTATCTCGCGTTGGTCGTGGACGCGATAAAAAGAAAGTGGTCGACTAAGCGATCCAATTGCTGTTGATTCCATTCCACGTTTTCGGGGCGGGCGACCGTCGGCATGGATTGCAAAATCTGGAGCCATGCGTCTCGCGATTTTTGAGTTAGCTCTTCCGAGCGTCCAGCAGTCGGTTCGGCTGCACTTAATAGATTGAGCTCAATCTTTTTGGAAAAAATAGCTAGGGGTTTTACACCGAGGGGCATGGCAAAAACCGTTCCGCCGTATCGAGACGCTCCTCGCCATCGAGCAGGCCATGAATCTATCGACGAGTCGGCCTTGGCGGCTGCTGAATCGTCTCCTTCCTCCGATGGCGGTTTTCCGTAGGCTGATTGCGGAAGCGGTCCAATTCGTTGGTTGCTAATCATCTCGCCTAGAAGATTGGCAGGAAAAATCCAGATATCGGTCGAGTCCTGCTTGCGGTCCTCCAAATCGTCGATCGCTAAATTCTCAACCACAATGGGCTGCTCAAATGACGCTTGCCACTGGATATTTAGTTCTTCCGCAATTTTTCCGTCAACGAGTGCGATCTTGAGGGGAGGTCTGTCCTTTGCCGAGATGACTTGCTTCTGTTTGTCGGCAGCCGTCATCGCTTCGCCACTGGGAGCGCAACCGGTCCCGGCTAACCCCAGAAGAAAAAGCATCAAATATCCGGGTATTAAATGCCTCAATACTAAGAATTGTGGCCTGATCGGTTTCTTGTCATTCATTAGGCTTGCAAGTGGTGATGAGAGATTCTGCAATTCGCGAAGGAACAGTATAGTATCGAGCTACGGACGGTTCCTAGAGTTCGTTCGACTCAGTTTCATCGAATCATAGTTTTCAGCGAGAGAAAAATGGCTTATTACATTGGGATCGACATCGGTACTTCTGGCACGAAAAGCCTGCTGATTGATTCTGCCGGGACTATTCTGGCTGAGTCGGCGGCCGAATATCCCGTCCACATGCCTAAACCCCTATGGACTGAGCAAGATCCGGAAGACTGGTGGATCGCCGTCAAGAAAACCGTAAAAGCCGTCGTGAAGGCCGCCAAAATCAAGAAGCACGAGGTCAAGGCAATCGGCCTATCCGGCCAAATGCACGGATCGGTGTTTCTCAACAAAAAAGGCAAAGTGATCCGTAAAGCATTGCTTTGGAATGACCAACGTACAGCCAAGGAATGCGACGAGATTACGACCCGTGCTGGTGGTCGTGAGCAGTTGATTGGTATGGTCGGTAATCCAGCATTAACCGGTTTCACCGCACCAAAACTGTTATGGTTACGAAACAATGAACCGAAAAATTATGATTCACTCGCTCACTTGCTTCTGCCTAAGGATGACGTTCGACGCCGATTGACTGGAGAGTTTGCGACCGACGCCAGCGATGCCAGCGGTATGTTGCTGTTGGATGTTAAAAAACGTCAATGGTCCAAAGAACTTCTTGGAAAGCTTGAGGTCGACGAGTCGATTCTCGCTCGAGTTTACGAATCAGAACAGGTCACGGGGCAACTATTGCCTGACATTGCCGAAGAACTTGGGCTTACAACAGATTGCAAAGTTGTTGGTGGAGCGGGAGACTGCGCTGCGGGTGCTGTAGGTAATGGTATTGTGAAACAAGGTATCCTGACTGCGTCTCTTGGGACTTCAGGGGTGATGTTCTGTCATAGCGATACTCCGCAATACGATACTCACGGTCGATTGCATACGTTCTGCCATGCTGTGCATGGTAAGTGGCACATGATGGGAGTGACGCTCTCGGCCGCTGGCTCACTGCAGTGGTTTGTGAACCAACTTTGCGTCGAGCTCAATGCAAAACGTGGAGCCGATCCCTATCAAACAATCAACACCGAGGCAGCCGCTGTCCCTGCAGGTGCCGAGGGACTGTTTTTCTTGCCGTATCTGGCTGGTGAACGGACCCCGCATGCTGACCCTCACGCGCGAGGCTGCTTCATCGGGCTAACGAACAAGCATACCCGTGGACACATGGCTCGAGCCGTTATGGAGGGGGTTACTTATTCGCTCAAAGAAAGTCTCGATATTCTCGACCAATTACAAGTACCGGTCAAGGAAATTCGAGTCAGTGGTGGTGGATCCAAGAGCCCATTGTGGAAACAAATCATGGCGGACGCATTTGGCCAAAAAGCGTGCACGATTAACGCAGAGCAAGGTCCGGCGTTCGGCGTTGCTTTGCTCGCTGCAGTTGGCAATGGCGAATACAAGAACATTGAGGAGGCATGCTCGGCAACGATTAAAGTTGTGGAGCGAACTGCCCCCAAGAAAGCTTCACAAAAGGTCTACGACAGTGGCTTTCCGGTTTATCAGTCCCTCTACAAAGCGCTCAAGAATAGCTTTGCAGATATCGCTAAACTGTAAACTACCAGATTCTGATCCAAGCATTTATGAGAGCTCCACGTTTCCTTGTTCCCGATGTACCGGATTTCGGATTGGTTGCTTTACCGGAAACCGAGTCGCATCATGCCACAAAGGTTCTCCGTCTAAAAGTTGGCGAAAGTATCGAGCTCTTTGATGGAGTCGGATATGTTGGAACTGGTGTCATCGTGGAGTTGGGGCGGCGTGATGTGACAGTGCAAGTGTCGCAAAAGCGATTCGCTCCTTATGATCACTTCGGCAGATTGACTTTGGCGGTCGCTTTGCCGAAAGGTGATCGACAACGTGGCACAATCGAAAAACTGACTGAACTCGGCGCAGACCGTTTGGTACCGCTAGAAACTAACTTTAGTGTTGCTGAGGTGAACGATCGCAATGCAAATCGATTGGACCGGTACGCGATTGAGGCTTGTAAGCAAAGTCGGAGGAATCGGCTCGTACAAATCGACCCGTCGATGAATACGACGAATTTTTGCCGTGAAATTCGAACCGTACTACAGGCTGGCATTCGCACTTGGGTCTTGCATCCTCCCGACACACAGTGCAGATTCGATTCCGTTCCAGTCCTATCCACACAATTTCTGACCAAACCACTGGCCGGTGTCATTTTCGCCATTGGGCCCGAAGGGGGATTCTCTGATAGCGAAATAGCTAGCATGATGGAGGCGGGGGCGGGGCTTCTGAGTCTTGGTGATCGTATACTCCGCGTCGAAACAGCAGTAGCAGTCGCTTGTACATTAGGTAGTTTATGGGTTGGACAGAGCCGAGCAAGCCAATCAAGCGAAGGTCCTCTCATTGGCTCCTAGATTTATGTTAATCCTGTTGTTGGTTTAATAAGGCACCCTGAGATTAAGTACCTCTCTAGATTTGCGACTTACCTTTTGATTGCATGTGTACGCTTTTATCAGCGTGCCATAAGTCCTCTTTTGGGTTCGAATTGTCGGTTTTCACCTACCTGTTCACACTACATGGTGGAGGCAATCCAAAAGTATGGGCCGATCAAAGGAGTTGCAAAGGGAATTTGGCGGATCTGCAGGTGCCATCCATTCTGCAAAGGTGGGTACGATCCTCCCTAGAACAGATGCAATAAAAAAGCTGATTACAGGATACGAAACAACGCAAAAATGCTGGCATTCGTACCTTGTGTAGATCTTTGGGATTTAATCTTTTCCCTGGGGTGTACAGGAGATTTCCGTTTTAACAAAAATTGAAAAAATCCACTAATCTTCGAATTTCCATGATTAGGTTGTACCGATTGTGCCGATCGCAACCCCACAGTCGTATTGCAACACATCGCACCAATTTGGTATTTCCGCAGGTGACGGAGCTTCCAACGAACTACTTCACGGAATAATCACAGGCTACCAGTGTTAGGGAAAAGAACGCGAACCCCGAGAATCTTCCAAGCGCCGATCTTTTGGTCGGTCTGCTTAGGACTGATTTTCACGGTTGTCTTTTACAAGCTGCTGGGCCTTAGTCCGAGTCGCATGGCCTTGTTGCATCGCTATGCAACTTGCCATGAAGTGGCCTACATTTCTGTCGCGTTCTTTTTCACAGCCCTTTGTGCACTCATCTACAAATTCCTGGAGTCGGTCAAGCAGGATCGGCTGACCGGTCAATGCGAATCGGTTGTAGAAGATATCAAAATCGCGAGATCGACCGAATCGTTTGAGGACGAAATATCGCAATTGAGTTGGCTTGAGGCTGTATGGAAATCCCAATCGGTTTCGGTGTACACCAGTGTATTTGGTGCTCGGGTACGAGAAGTATTGGGTGTGCAAAATCGTCGACGTACACTCGTTCATCTGGATCAGGATTTGAAGAACTCTGAGGAGTTTTACGCGGATGAGCAACACGATAGCTATGCTATGATCCGGATTATCACCTGGGCAATGCCGATGCTTGGCTTCCTGGGGACTGTGATTGGTATCTCTGCAACCTTAGGTCAGATGGATGCCAGCAAGCTGGCGAGCGGTTCACAAGAGGCGATGAATGACCTGACGAAAGGTCTTTACGTCGCGTTTGATACTACCGCAGTTGGTTTGGTACTAACCATGATGGTCATGTTCATTCAATTCACGGTTAACAAGTCGGAACTGAAAGTTCTTCAGCGAATGAACCGCCTAGTTGAAGATTTGTTCGGCTGCTGTTTAGCGGCCACGCCACAGTTGGCGCAGTTGCCTGGGGTCGATACTGCATTCGAACATATGACCAGGCGTTTAATGGGAACGGTTGAGAAGCTGATCAAGAAGCAATCTGAGCTTTGGCAGAACTCTTTGGAGCAAAGCCAGGCCCGATGGACGGCATTAAGCAACGACACACAAGCATTGCTCAATCGATCTCTAGCTGAATCCGTTACGAATGCACAACAGTCGGTCCATGAACCGGTGCTGGCAATTCACAAGCAGATAGCGGTCAAACAAACCGAGATTGCTAACAAGCAGAGCGATGCTATTGAGCAATTCAATGCAGCGCAGCTGGCTTGTCTGGCACAGTTGCGGGCGGATGTTTTCGCGTTTCAAAGTAAGATCGCGGAACAGATTCAAGCGACCTTGGAGCAGCAGGAATCCCTGCAGCATCTTACTAAGCGAATCTTGGATCTGAGCGAGAACGCTTCGGTTATCTCGGCCATGGAAGAGCCAATACAACGCGTTTTGCTTAGGATGACCGATATCGATCGATTTCATGATGCTGCGATATGCTTGACCGAAGCAGTGGCGGTATTGGGAACACAATTGGAACGGCATGGTTATATCGGTCGCACGGCGGCTCGCCGACGAGCCGAAGAGGTTACCAACGAGACTGCAAATGATCCTAACGTTATTCCATTGAGAAGGAAAACGGGATGAGTCGCCGCAAGCGCCGTAGCGATACCATGGCGCCGGCCTTGTTTCCTTTCTTGGCGGTGCTTCTCTGTACCATTGGTGCTCTTATCATGGTGCTTGCTATTACGGTGACAAGCTCTCACGCTTCGGCAAAAAAGGAAGCAGAACTCGCGTTGCTGGAAGCAAAAGATCAATCGAATCTTATCCAGGCTCAATCCAACGAGCTTGCATTTCGCCGCGAGGAAATGAAGAAAGATATCGAACATCGACGTCAAGCTTTGCAAGAAATAGAAGATCATCTAGCACGCTTGAAAGACGAACTCTCATCATTGGAGGATGGGCTGAAGAAGCTTAACGATGAAAACGTCACGGTAGACGTCTCCATGGAGAGGAAGATTAAGCGCACGGAAGAACTAAAAAAGGAAATCGAGCAAAAGAAACAAGAGATAGAAGCGGAAATCGCCAAAAAGAAAGATCGACGTCCAGCTTTTGCCATCATGCCCTATACCGGACGTAGCGGAACGACTCGTCGTCCCGTTTATTTAGAATGCGTAAAAGACAAGGTCATTATTCAGCCCGAGGGAATCGTTATTGAAAACAAAGATCTCGTTCCGCCTGGCCCAGGTAATCCTCTAGCCACCGCTCTACGTGTTTTGAGAAACGCCTACACAGAACGAGACTCGCAGTACGGCTTTACCCAGCCCCCTTATCCGCTTTTGATCATTCGCCCTGATGGCATCGAAACGTATGCTCGAGCACGTACGGCGATGAGTAGTTGGGACGACCAATTTGGTTACGAATTAGTCGAAGCGGATATGAAACTTGCCTTTCCGCCAGGGGTTCCAGGTCTAGATAAATCCCTAGCAGATGCAGTCGCTGACGCGAAGCAACGTCAAAAAGCGCTAGTTCTGGCAAACCCACGACTGGCTCGCGAGCAAGAACTCGGTGCGGATTCGTGGGACGATCCCATTTCAAAAAACAGCTCGATTCGCACGGGCTTTGGAGGAGAAGGTAGGCAAGACAACACGAGTCTGCCAAATGAGGGAAACTGGCGGATGGTCTCGCCGGTTGTTGGCTATCAAGGAAACGCGTCTGATGCTTCCCAAGGGCAGGACGGCCGATCCGGTGAAACTAGCTTTTCCAACAATGGACCAACTTCTGGAAGCGTGATTCCTGACAGTGCGTTTGGTTCATCCGCTTCGGGCGGTTCTCGCGGTGAAGGTAACGGCCAAGGCGGCGATGTGGCTTCATCAGCGAACAATGCCGCAAGCGGTGGAGTTGTCGGCGGCGTCGCATCCGGCGGCAGTACAAATACTAGCTCCCAGCCAACTTCCGGAGCCAACTCTGGCAACAACAGTAGCTCTTCGAACTCCGTATCAAATCAAGCAGGTTTGATCTCAGGTTCGAACGGCAACTCGAGTACTGATCCCAATAGCGGCATGCCAAATGATTTCCGGGATCAACGAGGCTCTGACCAGTCAGGCACAGTGCAACAAAGTGTTAGCCAGAAGTCTTCAGATGAAACTCAAGGTACAGATGCCTCAACGGCTAACGGCAACAAAACAAGACACGTCAGCAGCGATGGTGATCTCAAACCAATTTCGGTCGGTGCAGGCAAAAACTGGGCTCAAGCGAAAGCTGAAGGCAAAGCGACACCGGTAACGAGGACGATCAAGATCATTGCGTTGAAAGATAAGTGGTTGGTGGTTGCAGACTCTTCACGATTAGAAATCGAAGCTAACATTCTCCACCAAGAAAAAGGTCCCCAAGTCGCCTCGGACGAACTCGCAAAAGCGATCCGTTCACGGGTTGACGCGTGGGGCCCGTCTGTCCCAGGGGGTTATTGGGTACCTACCGTCGAAATTCACCAAGCCAGCGATGCTCAGCTTAGTGTCGGACGCATGGAAAGGTTGCTTGAAGGTAGCGGTGTCGACTTGAAGATTGTTCCTCTGCAATTGCCCCGTAACTAGGTATTGGTATGGGTCGAAGACATAATGAAGAAGAAATGGCAGGTGAAGATTGCTTCCTAGACACCATAGCCAATTTGATTGGAATCATTATCATCCTAGTCGTCATTGTCGGAGCGAGGAGCCAATCTTCGGCAAGAGAGATCGTCGGGCAGGAGATTAAGGCAGAGCAAGAAGAGCTCAAAGCACCAATTGAAAAAGTCATGATGCTCGAGGATGATCTCGCAAAACAAGCCGCCGATCTTCAACGATACGAGCTTGAATTGGCGTATCGATCCAACGAACGAATGTTGACGCTAGATCAAGTGACGATTGCGAAGGGTAAAATCGAAAGCCAAGTCAGCGAACTTACAGAAGAAGAACGTAATCAATTCGAAATTGATCGTGAGCTTACGCAATTGGAGCAACAGTTGGCAGACCTTATGGGGCAGCAAGGTACGCTTCCTGACAGCGAAGTTCCGCCGATCGTTTTGCAACATCTTCCGACCCCGATGGCGAAGACGGTATTCGGCCACGAGATTCATGTGATGATGGCAGGAAACATGGTGTCGGTGATTCCATGGAACGAATTAGTGGATGCCCTTAAGCGTGAGGCGAGAGGTGCCGTCGAACGTAATACCCAACGCGATCGATTTACCAACGAACTCGGTCCTATCGGTGGCTTTACGATGAAGTACACGCTCAAGAGCCAAACTGGGATGATGAGTGATGGCTCTAGAACCGCAATGGGTCGCATGGTGGAATTGGATCGATTTACGTTGACTCCCGAACCTGATTTGTTGAAGGAAACGGTCGAGCAAACCTTAAAAACTGGTGGACGGTTAAGAGCCGAATTAGCCACGCACCAGAATCAAAACACTACCGTTACCGTCTGGGTCTACCCTGACAGTTTTGGTGCCTTCCGCAAATTAAAGGATACCCTTTTTCCAGAGGGCTTTTTGTGTGCCGCACGTCCTCTACCTTTTGGTGTGCCGGTCGGTGCCTCTCCGAATGGTTCCTCTTCAACGGCACAGTAGTCAGCGGCTTAAAGAGTAGTGGGCCGCGAGTTTGTTGGTGTCGATTTTTACCCATTTATTCCACATCTCTAAGCTGACATTTGCCAACGACTTAGGTAGATACTTTTTACAGGCTTCATAATCGTACAGCGATTGAAAAAAAGCAGACCTGTCGTCTAGCTCGACAAGACCATCACGACTTGCTTGATCCAACTCGTCATATTGATACTGAAGTAGGGACTCAATTTCCTGGATTATCTCTTGTGTGAACTCGTCGATGCGGACTTTATCATCACCATTTCGTTGCTGGTTATCAACTTTTGCTGAAACGTCAATCGTGAAACCTCGGCTGAAGATGCTACCAACCATGGCTTGTAACCGTGGATCTGTCGTAATGGCAACGTGATCCATTTCATGTTTCAACAATCGGTCCTTCCAAGGTGCCTCGGGGGAGTAGGTCGTTGGAATAATGATGACATGATTTACGCTGACATCCCTTTTGGTATAGCGAATATCAAGTAATAACATTCGCTCACCATCTATCGCAGTTGCCCGAGGTGTGCGGTAGATAACCTTGTAGTCGAGTTTAACTTGAAATCGGGTCAGTGCCGCTTTCCCGTACGATGCCAATATAGAATCATCGACTTGGATTTCGACTTTACCACGATTGATCAATCGCACGTATTCACCAGGAGCCGATGCTAACCAAGGATGTGGAGTTGGGCGATTATTGTCATCAGGATATCCTAGCAGCGGCCGAGACAAACAAGCTGCAAGGAAGAGCAAACATCCCAGCAGGACGATCATGTGCCGAGTCATCAATGTTACCGGTCCAGTTCTAACCATCTCGATCCATGAAAAATGATATTGAGAGCAGTATTGATCCTTTTAGAAGTAAATTGTAGCCATATTAGGACGATGAGGGGGGCATGCAGGGCGGTCGCGTGGTAATTTTTGGACCTGGACGAATTCAAAAAATCGCTATAGTGTGCGTATCGCGGATCGTGGATTTCTTCTTCCCTCACCCCTCCTAACCTGGTGCTACGTTGTCGCAAATCAACTCCAGAAATTTAAATGATCAATCGCTTGGAATATGCCGCTCGGCGTTGGGGCATGCACAATCCTGGAGGATCGCTGCACACTCATTAAATTGCGGTGCGACCGTGGTCGACTTTGGTGTTCATACGACTGGTGGAATTCTCGCAGGACAAAACCTCGCGAGAATTTGTCTTGCCGACCGGGCCAAAGTTACCGTACACCCCGCTGATAGTTCGATTGGTCCATGGCCACTGATTCAGGTCTACACCGAGGATCCTGTGCACGCATGCATGGCCAGCCAGTATGCAGGATGGCCTGTGCAAAGCGAGGGGTTCTTTGCCATGGGCTCAGGTCCGATGCGAGCTAAGCGAGGCCGCGAGCCGGTTTTGGAATCTTTAAAGGTCAGCGACGCAAGCGACTTCGCAGTCGGCGTATTGGAATGCGATACGCTTCCTGATTGTAATATCGCTTCTCTTGTCGCCTCGGAGTGTAAAGTACCTACGACCAACGTTTTCTTGTGCGTAGCTCCGACACGGTCCATCGCAGGTACCGTACAAGTAGTAGCGAGATCAGTGGAAACCAGTCTTCATAAATTGTTCGAATTGGGGTTTCCTCTAGATGCTATCGTTCATGGTCATGGGGCAGCCCCGCTACCACCCCCTGCCGTCGATTTCGTTGAGGGAATTGGACGAACCAATGACGCGATTTTGTATGGAGCGCATGTGACGCTTTGGGTAGACGCCGAGGATGGTGTGATAGAATCGGTGGGGGCTCAGGTGCCGAGCAGCCACTCCAAGGATTACGGTCGCCCGTTTGCCGAGACGTTCCGTGGGTACAAGTGTGATTTTTATAAGGTGGATCCAGGTCTGTTTAGCCCGGCAATGATCACGATTGTAAATCTAAAGTCGGGCAAATCCTGGAGATGGGGCACGCTGCGGCCTGATCTTTTGCGCCAATCCTTTGGCGAGCATTATCAGGCATAGGCTGCTGGCTCAACAATTGATCGGTTCTATGTTAGACTGGTGAGACAATAATCCTTACCACTAGACCCACAGGATCGCATCATGAGCCTCCCTCAAAATCAAAACCGCCGTCGGTTTCTTTCTAGCCTCGCGGCCACTTCCGCTTGCGTATCCATGGCCTCCAGTGCACGCTCCGGGGTCGCTAGGAGCTTTTCGATGTCGAATGATGAGATTCGCCTCGGATTTATTTCTTGTGGTGGTCGAGCGAATGAGCATTTAAGTACCTTCACAAAGTTCAAGGGAGCAGCGGTAACGGCGTTATGCGATCCAGATAGTTCGAAAGTGGAGCGGGCACGCACACAATTCGCTCCACAAGCAAAAGGATATTCGGATCTTCGTAAACTGATTGATGACCCGAACGTCGATGCCGTAGTCATAGCGACTTGCAATCACTGGCATTGCTTGGCTGCCATTTGGGCCATGCAAAATGGGAAAGACGTCTATGTAGAGAAGCCCTTGTCACATAGTCAATGGGAGGGCCAACAAACCATTGCGGCCGCTCGCAAATACAACCGCATTTGCCAAGTAGGGACTCAGCAACGCTCCGATCCGATGCAAAAGGAGATCAAAGCATTTTTGCATGAAGAAAAGGGCATTGGAGAAATTCTATCTGCACGCGTCAATCGCTATGGAGTCCGAAAATCGATTGGGTTGCGTTCGACGCCGTTGCCTATTGATCCCAAGATTGACTACGACCTGTGGCTTGGGCCTGCACAAGATCGCCCCATTTTCCGCGAGAACTTTCATTACGATTGGCATTGGGACTTTAATACAGGGTCCGGTGAAATGGGTAATTGGGGTGTTCACGTTCTGGATGATTTACGCAACAACGTGTTCCTCGATAAAGTCAATTTGCCAAAACGCATTTTTGGTGGCGGAGGTAGGGTCGTTTGGAATGACGCGGGAGAGACTCCTAACGTGCATTTTGTGTACTTTGACACAGGGACCATTCCTGTTGTCATTGGGCTCAGCAATTTGACTGAGGGTACCGGGTCGGACAAGCAGCCCAAAGTTAAGGGGCCCGGCAGTGGCTACATTGCTTACGGTGAAGGTGGTCGGCTCGAAGGTCAGCGCGGAGGAGCTGTCGCATTCGATTCTAAGGGCAAGGAAATCAAACGATTCCGAGGCAACAGTGGCAACGGTCTTCATCAAGAGAACTTCCTTAAGGCAGTTCGAACGCGAGATGCGTCGATATTGGCAGCAGATGTCCAGGTGGGTCATGATTCCACCGGTTGGTGCAATTTGGCAAACATTGTGTATCAGACAGGTGAGGCTTTTTCGATGGATGCAGCTGAGCAAGTGGAGTTGCCCGAATGGCGTGCATTATTGGCTGAAATGAAAGATCATTTGGCGGCTCATTCTCTGGAAATGGAAGACACAAATCTACGAATTAGTAAAATGCTCCAATTCGATCCTGTAAAAGAGGTCTTCATCGGTGACGGATCGCAGGATGCAAATAAATACTTAAAGCGTGAGTATCGCGCCCCCTATTTGGTTCCTGAGATCGCTTAGTCATTGTCGCTAATCTTACGATTCTTGAAAACAGTACTATAGGAGTTGGAATTGGATAGGCAACCAAAAGAACTTCGGTCCAGTCGTTGGTTCGTGAAAGATGATTTGCGTAGTTTTGGGCATCGTTCACGTCTGAAAGGGATGGGGTTTGATGATACCGATTATCTCGGGAAGCCCATCATTGCGATTCTTAACACGTGGAGCGATTTGAACACATGTCACTCGCATTTTAAGGCTCGAGTTGACGAGATAAAGCGTGGCGTGTTGCAGAGTGGTGGTTTTCCGGTCGAGATTCCGGTTGTGAGTTTGGGCGAGATGCTCATGAAGCCGACTACCATGCTTTACCGTAACTTGTTAGCGATGGAAACTGAAGAGGTTCTGCGCTGTCATCCTGTTGATGCAGCGGTACTGATGGGTGGTTGTGACAAAACGGTGCCAGCCATGATTATGGGAGCGATCTCGGCGAACATACCGTTTGTATTCTTTCCCGCCGGTCCCATGTTAAAGGCTCGATGGAAAGATCAAACACTTGGCAGCGGTACGGATGCTTGGAAATACTGGGCAGAACGATGTGCGGGTAATCTGTGTGATGGGGATTGGAAGGATATAGAAAACTGCATTGCTAGGTCTGCAGGAACGTGTATGACCATGGGAACTGCATCCACGATGGCGTGCATAGCCGAGACGCTTGGGGTTACGTTACCGAATGCGAGTTGTATACCTGCCGTGGTGTCTGAACACAGTCGTCTAGCAGTGGCAACCGGACGAAAAGCGGTGGAATTGGCGACGAATCAAATGTCGCCCTTGTCATTTTTAACGAGACAGCATTTCGAGAATGCGCTCATGGCACAATTAACCTTGAGTGGCTCCACCAATGCCATTGTCCACATGATAGCGATGGCGGGGCGCGCAGGCATTCGATTGACGCTGGATGATTACGATCGAATTTCACGAGAAATACCTGTGCTTGCCGATTTGCGGCCAAGTGGTCGTTTTCTAATGGAGGATTTTTATAACGCTGGGGGACTGTCGGGATTGCTCAATCGACTACGAGATAAACTCCATTTGGAAGCGATTACGATCAATGGTCAGACGTTAGGGGAGCAGATTGGGGGAGGGTCGGTTTTGGATGACAATATTATTCGGACACGCGACAATCCCCTTTGGCCAGAAGGGGGGACATGCGTATTGCGAGGTAATTTAGCCCCGAACGGCTGCGTGATTAAGACCGTGGCATCTGATCCTAAGCTGCACAAACACAAAGGGCGTGCCGTGGTATTTCGCTCCTACGGTGATCTTAAGGCACGGATCAATAGTCCCGATCTAGAAGTGACGCCTGAGAGTGTTCTGGTCATGCAATGCGGGGGGCCGATTGGTGCCCCGGGATTCCCGGAATGGGGCATGTTGCCTTTGCCGGAGAAGCTGCTTAGGCAAGGTATAAGAGACATGGTTCGCATCTCGGATGCACGCATGAGCGGGACCAGCTATGGAACGTGTGTGCTGCATGTGTCGCCAGAATCGCACGAGGGAGGCCCACTGGCGTTGGTCGAAAACGGAGACTATATCGAATTGGATGTTGCAAGCCGTTCCATTGAATTACTAGTTGAAGAAAGTGAGCTTGCTAAAAGACGAGCGGCATGGCAAAAGCCTGCACCGAAATGGGAGCGAGGTTATTTAAAGATGTTTTCTGAACATGTGACTCAGGCTCATCAGGGATGTGATTTCGATTTTCTGCATGGTAACACGGCCGGTTTGGAACCGGAAATCTAGCGTTGCGATCCTCCCAGGGTAGCCGAAGTCGCCAAGACTTTGGATGGGGGCTGGGCCATGATTGAGATTCATAGTTTGATCGGATACCACGAAACCCCAAACCTCAAAAACGACTGCGACGGCTGACCAAGTATTCGGTGATGGCCTTATCGTAAGGCATGCTGGTATCGAGCGGAACGTAATCAATTTTTGATTCGCTCAAGCCCTTCTTCAGGTCGGCGCGGAACTTCTGTACGTTCTCTTTGTATTCTTGGCAAATGTCGTCTGCGTTGACGCTAACCGATTGCTTTGTTTCCGGATCCTCAAGCTGTACCAAGCCTGTAAACGGAAACTCAACCTCGGCTTCGTCCAATACATGAAATACGATGACGTCGTGTCCCGCATGCTTTAATATGCGAATAGCCTCCAACGTGGGGTCGATGTCTGCCAACAGATCGCTCATCAACATAATCAGCGACTTGTGCTTAAGCATTGACGCCAATTGCAGGAGTGGTGACTTTAATTCGGTCTGCCCAGCAACCTTGAGCTTAGTCAATTGACTGAGAATGGCGCCAAACTGGCTGCGGCGGGATTTTGGTGGTAAATTCGCGCGGATTTTTTGGTCGAACGTGATCAACCCCACGGGATCCTGCTGCATAAGCATCAAGTACGATAATGCTGCCGCAAGGCAGATGCAGTAGTCGAACTTAGTTAAATTTTGACGGTAGGTGTAGTCCATGGATTGGCTCAAATCCATGACGATATACCCGGTTATGTTGGTCTCTGCTTCAAATTTCTTGACGTAATAGCGTTCCGTTTTCGCGTACGCTTGCCAATCGATATCTTTGGGATCGTCCCCTGGGGCGTAAAGGCGGTGTTCGCTGAATTCCACAGAGAATCCATGATAGGGACTCGAATGCATCCCCTGTAAGAATCCCTTTACGATCATTTGCGCTCGAAGATCGAGTCGCTTAATCTGGGATGCCAATTCGGGCTTGAGATATTGCTCTACACTAACCATGAGAATGGCCCTTTTGCTCTACTAGCGGATGTTTGCGATCGTCGCCAAAAAGTTAGTGCATTGCACCATTACAAAGATTCTACCACGCTAGTGCGGTAGGCGATGATGGCGGGAATAACTCCAGCCAAAATACCTAGAACAATCATTCCAGGTACCAACCACAACTCCTGAGGAGCCGCTGAGTCCAAGAAACCAATCGTGGTGCCTGTCGCTTTTTGGGTCCAGAGGTTACTAATCGGGCCGGCCAAGTGGCCCACGAACCATCCGCAAAATCCGCCAACTACCGCAATGATCGTCGATTCGAGGAGAATGATCATAGTTATATGATCGCGCGATGCGCCTAACGATCGCATGACCGCAATATCGCGTTTGCGTTCGCTCATGCTGTTGTAAATGCTCACCAAAATACCAATAGCGCTAACGACACAAACCAAGCTAGTTAGGAGAAAGAGTCCAAAACGAACAGGCTTCACGAAGGTTTCCAGCAGTTGCGTAATCACACTTATGGGAGATACTGCCGTTGCATAAGTCGACTTGTTTACTTGTTTTTGGAGCCCGATCGCTGCCGCACCACCAACCCCACCAGTCTTGATTAGAACAGCGGTAACTTCACGCTTCTCGACATGTAGACGGACTTTTGATAGGCGAGACTCCCGTTCTGGGGCTACCGCGCTTCCCTTGACTTCGATGCCATCCTGATCACGATCTGGTGCAATGTGTCCTTCGAGGAGATAAAAGCCTTCCATGTTGACAAAAGCTCCACGATCGTTCGGTGTTCCCGTTGGTTCAAGGATGCCTACAATACGAAAGCCGTCATCATGCTGCTCTCCTCCCTCCATTCCATGTGATGCAAAAACTTCGTCTCCGATTTTGAGGTTCATGACCCTAGCTACTTCGCTGCCGATCACCGCTTCGAAGAATCCATTTTCCTCAGAGTAATCGACGAAATTACGTCCTTCCGCAAATTCATACTCCTTGTCACCATCCCGACCGTGCTTAAGCAAGTTAAAGTAATCTGGAGTTGTGCCAACACATCGAAACGGCCCAACATAATCCCCCATGCACATCGGGATCGCAAAACCGCCGCCGGTATAAGAGGAATACTTCCCCTTGCGATCCGGTTCGTCGAGCTTGCCACCAATCTTTTGGAAATGTTCTTGCCGTGCTTTTGCACCAGGAAGAAATTCCATAAAGGCAGTGTAAGGTATATTCTCGACCGGTTCGCTCAAGAACATCACAGTATTAAAGGTCAATTGGACCGAACTGCCCTTTGCACCGATGATCAAATTGTAGCCAACATTGCTGGTTTGTTCGAATGTTCGTTCGATCATTCCCGCAATGGTGAGTACCAATACGACTAATGCGACCCCCAAGGACATGGAGATCATGGTCAGTAAACTAGGGAGTCGTCGGTGAAACAGATTGCGAATCGCGATTCGGATCAAGCTCATAAGTTTAGGCCTCAACTCCCGCTTGCATAGATGTTGGCGCAGTCGACGACTTGGTCCGATGCATCAACGCTTGATTGATTTCTTCAAAGCGATCGACCCGACCAAATTTGCGGGCTACTTCGTCGCTATGAGTCACAATAAGGATGGCGACCTGTTCCGCACGGCAAACGTCTTGAATCAATTCGATAATCGTTGCCTGATTGGTAGGGTCTACATTGGCTGTGGGCTCATCGGCCAACAACAAACGGGGTTGGTTCGCTAATGCTCTCGCAACAGCCACTCTTTGCTGCTGTCCTACCGATAGTTGCTTGGGAAGATAATTCAAGCGGGAACCCAGTCCCACTTTTTCCAGCAACTCTTTCGCCCGAGCATGACTGACTCCCTTGCGTGAAAACTTCATGCCGATTTTCACGTTCTCAATAGCGGTAAAGGCAGGAAGCAAGTTAAACGTCTGGAATACGTATCCCATCTTCGCCGCGCGGATACGATCTCTCCCCGCTTCGGAATACTTCGTTAATTCCACTCCATCGAGCAAAATGGATCCCGAGTCACATGAAACTAAGCCAGAGATGATGTGAAGTAAAGTGGTCTTTCCACATCCGCTCTCACCTCGCAAAACGACTTGTTCGCCAGCAGCGATAGCAAAGTGCGGGATATCGAGGATCGGCAGATTTTCGCCGGTCGGTTCGCGATACGATTTCTTTAGATTGGTGATGTTTAACATGGGTTCTTATACGCCGCGTGGCGAGGACGGTTCGCTTGTAGAGCTATCGTCCTTGGACGCGTCCCTTCATGGCCCTTTGCATTTCTCGTTTGGCATCATTCTTTTTGAGGGTTTCCCGTTTATCGTGGGATTGCTTTCCTTTGCATAGGCCAATGACACATTTCGCGATTCCACGATCGGTGAAATAGACGCGAAGTGGGACGAGCGTTAGGCCACGTTCTTTGGCCCTCCCCGCGAATCGGCTGATTTCTCGTTTATGCAAGAGTAGTTTTCGAACACGCTTGGTGGGGTGATTCCAAAACGTTGCTTGTCTATACTCATCGATCTCGCAACCGACGAGCCAGAGCTCGCCGTCTTTGATTCTACCGTATGCCTCTTCGATTGAGCAGCGACCGTTTCGGAGGCTTTTGACTTCGCTGCCGTGTAGTACCATGCCGCATTCTAGAGAGTCTAAAATCTCATAGTTGAATTTGGCTTTTCGATTTTCGCTGATGGATTTAAAGCTTGCGGCCTTACTCTCCTTCGCCTTGGTCGGGGCAGAAGGCGACTTGGTAGGAGTTGGGGCTTTGTTTTTCTTTTTGCTCATGGTGTAGCCTGCAGTGACGTGGATTCGTATCTGAGTACCGCAAAGGAGTCGTTGGTCTCCGTTTCGGTCGGGTAGATTAGTTTGTCCATTGGGATTGTTTGTCCCTTGACGCGTAGATCCAGGAGGACATATCGGATTTGGTATTTGTTCACAAGCCGTTCCAATTCTGTGTTCGATATAGGCTGTAACTGTTTGAGCTTATCGAATTTGTAAGCATCACTAAGGCGGGCACTCCATTCTACGACTGCTCTCGCATTTTGCGGCATGTCTTTCCATACAGCCAGTTCTGGGCGACGAGTTTGCCATTTGAAACTCTGCTGCCGACGCGGTGTCAACCAGAGTGATGTTTCGTCGGTATTATCATTGATCCAACGACAAACAGCTTTCCAGTCATCGTACTCCTTTAGCCTTGTTTCCAACGGGTCCGATTTCAATGAGAAACTCTGTTTTTCGCCAGCCGGAATGTCGGTTTCCGTATTTCTTTGATAACGAGTGACGAGAAGTGAAACTACCAGGACGATACCAATCGCTCCCACGATTCTGCGAGTCTTGCGTTCGTTTTGTGTACGGAGTCGTAATTCTCCAGTTATGATCGCGAACACGATTAAAGCTGCGTAGAGAGGTAATGTAACATCGTTCCAGCGAAACCAGTAAAACCTTAGAATCGAGGAAGCGAAACTAGGCGTGAGGTGACTAAAAATCAGGTCGAACACTAGGCCAAACAAGGCGAATCCGAACGCAGCCATGCAAACGACTAGAAGGAATTGGAATTGCTGGGGAGCTTCGCGAATCCAGCTGCTTTTGGTTCCAATTAAAGGATCTGTATTCGCATCGTTACCCCACCGAGGACTGCGATTCCACCAAGCATAGCGAGCTATCAAGTGTAGGGAAAAGGTCGCAATGACAAGTATTGTGAATCCTCGCCAGCGTGGTTCATTAAATTTAATCGGAGACAAGTGATGGCCAAGGCGGTTGTAGACTTGTTCCATTGCACTCAGCGTTGCCTGATCCCGAGGTGTGTCCAAGTCCATGAGTACTGCTGGGGTTGCTCCGGCCACGAATCCGATACCACATAAGATAAGTCCTAGGAAATGCGTGCGAATCAATTGCCCGAAAGGCCGTTTTTTCCAAAGAGCCTCGATAACAAAAAGAGCGCACACCGCGGTCGCGCTAACCCAAAGACCCGAGATGACGTGGAACCAGTTACCAAGCCCCAACAGCAGCCAACCAACCGTTGGCTTCGCTCTCGCAAGGGCAGCCAAACCGCCAAAAAGAAACGCGTAAGCGAGCCCTTTGGATTCGCATCCACCTACAACCCATTCTCCTGCCCAAAGGCCCCACTCCATTCCCACCAGCCACAAGGCAGCGAGGACAGTGGAGGGGATCGATTCGCTGATACGTAACGAGTTGGTTCCAATGGATTTGGCAGGATGCAACGCGCGGTCATCGCTTCCCTTGAAGATTCCTTGGCAAAGCGACGTCCATCCCCATGCTATTGCGATCCATGTGAAGAAACGTCCGGCCCAAACGGCGGACTCTAGCGGGAGCCAAAGAGTTAGAGATCCGAAGAAAAAGTAAAAAGCCCAGTGAGCATTTCCGGAGCTCAAAAACAGGTCCCCAGGAGCAAAATTGGGATCCCAAAAATGAGCCGCCTTGGTCCAATAGTGGATTTCGTTCACTTCCGGTACGCGGCTAGCCGCATACAGAAAAAAGAGCAAGAAAACGCCAACAAAATCGACCGCAAACCATTCATGCCAGCGTTTCGGCTGCAAAGAACTAGGGCTAGAAACCTGCATTTCGTCGGTTGTCACGCGTTAATCAATTGGTGAAAGTTACTCGGTCACCGAAGTGGCCAAAAGAAAATGCCGCCGAAAAATTGTCATAACTAGGCCTAATTTGCAAAAAAACGTTACAGAATTGTACGCTTTTTCTTGACTCGCACATCATTGCACCTAGAGTTGATCATAACGGATCGTGGACCAACCTCCCTGCTGGGGAAAAACGGCGTTGGTCTTAACGCGTATGCAACAGGAAACAGGAGATGGGTATTTTGCCCACGGATTCGAGGAAGGGAAGTCATGTTAGTATTATCTCGAAAGAAGAACGAGAGCATCGTCATCAATAACGAGATCACCATTGTGGTGGTTGAGATTCGTGGCGACAAAGTTAGACTCGGGGTTGAAGCGCCCCGCGAGGTGCCCGTGCATCGTCGTGAAGTTTACGACGCAATACAGCGAACCGAGAGTCAAGAGCCTGAGAAATCGGAAGATTAGTCAACGTTCCTCTGGCTCATTGATCAATTTCTGTTCTCTCTGTCGCCTTGTCCCCGCAGACATTTTTCTTATTCGCGACCTCTTATTGTTGATTCCTTGAGAGTGCCTCATCGTTAGTCGTTATAGTTTTTTTGTGTTTTGACTCCAGTCAAGAAGCGTTTCTCACCGAAAACTTGCTGACGAGACAAAACAATCTTTCGTATTGACAGTCAATCGTCGTTAAGTAAACTTCTCGTCTCGCAGTTGTTCAATATACGGCCCCGTCGTCTAGAGGCCTAGGACATCGCCCTTTCACGGCGGTAACACGGGTTCGACTCCCGTCGGGGTCACTAGGGCAGGTGTAGCTTGAGAGAGCTTACACCTGATTAGTCACAAACGAGACTGCGAAAGCTTCGAAACCCAGCCAAGTGCTGGGTTTTGTCGTTTAGCGACAGCATCTTTGCAGAGTGGTTGAGAGCGGTTTTTGTTTTGCAAAATCGTCTCGTTTGGTAGCAGTTCGACGCGAACCGCACCTAAACTTGTTCTTGAAACATTCCCCTCACGATTCGTTTCGAATTCCCCATGACCAGACTTCAAAAAATTCTTGCTATGCTCGAGACAGAGCCGAATGATACATTTCTTCGGTACACGCTAGCCATGGAGTATCGCAAGACGGGCGAAACCGAGCAAAGCATTGAGCTACTTAAGGAACTTGCCTATAACGCGACCCCTCGGTATGTGCCAGCGTTTTTCATGGCAGCCCAACAGCTCGTTGAACTAGATCAATTAGACGAAGCTCGTCGATTTCTTCGAGATGGCATCGAAGAAGCACGCACACAGAACGACCATCATGCTGCTGCGGAAATGAGCGAACTACTCGCGGAGATTGGAAAGTGATTCAGCGCGTCCGATTGCTAGAACGTTTCCTTAGATACGTGCGTGTAGGATCCGCTGCCGATCCACAATCTTCAACGTACCCCAGTTCTCCCGGCCAATTGGTGCTGGGTAAGCTACTAGCGGAGGAGTTGATGGCTATGGGAGCAAGCGATGTGGAGCATGACTCTCACGGTCTAGTCTGGGCTACCATTAACCCGGCGGGATCCTCCGCGAAAGCTGTGTTACTCAACGCCCATGTGGACACGTCGCCCGAAGCACCAGGAGATGGCTGTGCCCCAAGTGTTGTGCAATGTTATGAAGGCGGTCCGATCACTTTGGAAAATGGCTTGACTATTGATCCTGCCGATTCGCCAGAACTAAACGATCTGGTTGGTCATACCATAGTTACAACCGATGGCCGTACTTTGCTCGGCGGCGATGATAAGGCCGGGGTGGCAGTCATCATGGAAGTTGCTCAGAGCTTGATGGAGAATCCGAATCCTCACGTAGCGCCACTGCGAGTTCTCTTCACTTGCGATGAAGAAATCGGGGCTGGAACTAAACACCTTGACCTTGCCAAGGTTCAAGCGTGCGTGGGCTACACGCTCGATGGAGGAGGGGCTGGAACTATCGACGTTGAAACTTTTTCCGCGGATATGGCTGTCGTACGTTTTCAGGGTCGCAATACCCACCCGTCTGTTGGAAAAGGAAAAATGATTAACTCGTTGAGAGCGTTGGGAGCGTTTTTGGCAGAATTGCCACATGAGACATTGTCACCTGAGACAACCGCGATGCGCGAGGGATTTATACATCCGTACCATATCAGCGGCGGGGTACAAAATTCCGAAGTACATCTCATTTTGCGCGACTTCCAAACCGCTCAACTTGCGGTCTATGCGGATCTTCTACGAACGATCGCCAATAAGATTGAAAAACGAAATATTGGCGTCAAAGCAGAAGTCGAGATCAAGCAGCAATATCGCAATATGGGTGACGTACTATCCAGCTTTCCTCTGGCGGCTGATTTGGCAGAGCAAGCATTCAAAAAACTAGGTCGTCCCCATCGAAGAGACATTATTCGAGGCGGAACGGATGGGGCGTTAATGAGCGCTATGGGGCTTCCGACACCTAATCTATCGGTCGGTCAGTACAACATTCATTCGGTTCGTGAGTACGCCTCATTGAATCAAATGGTCGAGGCAGCTGAACATGCGCTATGCCTCTTGGAGCTATGGGGCAACGTGTAAAGCGGCCTCAACGCATGGGATTCGGCTGTTATGTGGTTTCGGCCGTTATGTATTGCGCAGGGAGGATTACGCAGCTTGCCTTTGCGAGGAGAGCTCTAAATGAGCTAACAGGATTGTTCTTGCTTCCACGTTCTTTCGGTCCTGTGCAAAGCCAATCATCAACGCCAGATCGCATAGTCGATTGATTCGACGTGGTATACCCTGCGAAAGTAAATGAAGCTGCTCAAAGGCCTTGACTGTAAACACATCCTCTCGACTGCATCCCGAACAACGTAAACGATGCAAAACATACGCAACTGTGTCGTCGATTGAGAATCGCTCTAGGTGGCATCTCACAGCGACACGATCCTCTAAAGATGAATGTTTCGAAATGTGAGAGATAAGTGTCGTTCCACCTGCCAAAATTAGCGTTAATGGCGACTCCGTTTCACACGCGTCTCCTGCGAGGTTCAAGATGAGTCGTAACGGTTCGAGTGACCCATATTGCTCCAAAATATGAGCCTCGTCGATGGCGACTACAGCATGATTTCCCTCGGCCAAGTTGTGGCGAAGAAATCTCTCGAGAGTTTCAATCGATTCACTGACATCCAGTTGCGAGTTCTGTTCAACTGGGCCCATTTGTCGAACTACAAACCTTAGTAACTGCTCTGGAGGCATTGCTGGAAATACGACGTTTGTAACCGGTGTTACATGTTCAGGTAGTTGGGCAAGGCAAGATTCCAATAGCATCGTCTTGCCCAGTCCTGGCTCACCACACAAAACTGCAACAGAGCGACGTTGCTCGACTGCGAACAGCAACTTGAGTGCAGCCGCTTGATGTGATTCCGATGGATAGTAGCTCTCCGAATCCACCTTTGCAAGAAAGGGAAGTCGGCTTAGCCCCCAATGGTTTTCGTACATGACAATAGCTCGCTAACTGTGAAAGTTCTGTACGAGGCCTACGGATGCGATTCCCATTCCATGTAGGATCGAAACGGCTGTGTCTACTTTTTCTTTGACACTCAGTTCTGAATCTGTAACCACGATCGCGGCGTCGACCACGCGGTCTTGGGATACGCCGACTAAATCTCGTTGTTCTAAATTGAGACGGTTTGAATCTAGGATAACCATATCAAACGCCATTGAGACTCGTTTTACAATCTTTGCCATTCTATGAAGATTGACGTGCAGTTGCTGTGTTGGAATAACAGAGGTCAAGGGGAAAAGGGTGATGTTGTCTTCAATGGACTTTATTGCCACCTCTTCCAATGGAATGTTCTCAAACAAACATTCTTGCCAACCATGATCGAGATCCAGTTTCAGTTGATCGATTAGGCTCGGATGAAAGCCATCTGCATCGATAAGAGCAACTTTCAGTCCTGAGGCGGCAGTGCACCGTGCTAAGTGCATCGACACCGTACTTCGTCCTACTCCTCTTTCACCACTCGTCACTGCGATCACCTTAAGGCCATCTTGATTGGCCAATCGTAGGTGTTTCGAAATGGCAGCGAAGGCCGCTGCATCGGAGTTCTCGATTTGTTTTAGCACATCCGGCCAAGCAAATCGATCAACTTCCCAGCTAGGAGTGAATGCAACATGCATTGGTAGGCTTGTCGCCGAGGTATCACGATCTGAGGGACCACGGTCGACCGGCCGATTGGTTTTGCTTTTTTCCGAGAAACTTGAACTGAGCTTAGGCCCAGATAACTTGCTCTCGCTGTGAATTTCTCCGTGTTGCGGCATTGGTTTACGCACGCTATCGGAGTGAGATGGAATGCGATCTGTGGTGCCTGTGGGCTGGGTAGGCAAACTTTCGGTGACTCGGGAATTCGCCTTTTTTGCGGCTACCAACGGTAAACCCGATGGTGTGGAAGCGATGCCCGCTCCTGCCATAATCGGCGGATTGGCCATCACGGCGTTTCCGCTAAAGCGATCTCTAAGATTAGGAAGATTGTCATTAACAACAATACTCGGTGAAACTTGCAGCGAATTGCTCGAACTTTGGCTGACCATAATCTCTGACGAGTGTGGCTGCCTGGTTTGACCGTGTGCTGAGTCGACGCGAATTCTAGATACAGTTTGATCCGAAGCAGCATGTCCGGGGGCAGAGGTGTGAGTCGCTGTAGAGCCGGTTCTTTCAGTCGAGGGCTGAGTCGATGAGGATTGGGTAGCGGTCGTTGGAGCTTGGCTAGCTAGAGTGCGCGAACCCATTCTAGCGATGTTCGGGACCGATTCGTTCCTGGGTGCATTAACAACGATCGCTGGAGCTGAGTTGGATCGATTCGTACCTTTCATTCCCCGTTCTACACCTATCGGAGACCAAACTCCTCCCTCTAGATCCTGGCGAGGACTTTCCTGCGAAGCCCTGTGTAGCTGCGGAGCACGATCTTTGCTGGCATGACTGGTGCTTTTCGAGAATCCAGCTAGATGGGGGGCAGGTATGGAGCGAGTTTGGCCATCCGCTTGCAGCGCCGAAGAATTCGTGTTTGGTTGTACCGTTTGATCAATCCGGATCGAGTCCCCTTGGTTTGGGATATCGCGGCGAACAACCGAGGGGGGGGCCGGGTTTACTGGTTTCGTCCCCTGCAAAGCTCGCTCGGCTCTGTTTTTAACATATGCTCGAAGGAAGGCTTGATTTACTTCGTTACTCATGCGTGGCTTTCCAATTTACGAACGGCGTTTGGTATATCAATCCCAAACCGAGGGTACTAAACCAAAACCTCGAAGGGTTGCTTCGAATGACGTCTGCAGTGAGAGTTAATGGTTAACGCTGCCCCGGCATAATCTGAACGGAACTATTTTCAGTTGTACTTTGTGTCGTCGGGCTATATTGGACCGGTGGGTAACCAAAGCTTGTTGCGTTTACACCAGCTGGAGGCGAATCGGGAACAACCAATGGTTGATAGGGAACGGACGTTGGCGATGGATCTGAGTATTTGGACTCAGGCTGAGAATTTTGCTGAGGCTGCCTGATTCGCTGTTGGTATCGATTTACAGTTTGCCCGGGGAGGTTCTTCTCGTAGGCAGGAACTGCTTCCGTAACAGGGATTGTAAGCGGCTGATAAGCAGCGGGCCCGTCTGTGGCTGTCTTTCGATTGGGGACGGCTACTGGTCCGGCTCCAGTGAGAGGTGCCGTCATTCCTGGCTCCAACGCCTGGTCTATGCCGCTGTCTTGACTACCTGCCGATACTGGACGATAGGGAACTAGCGGGGTTTTCGTTGCGTTGCGGAAAAGCCATTCAAACTCCGCGAGCGAGCGTTCAGGCGTAAGTGTCTCGAGGACGTGTAGATTTTCCCCTGAACCGTTTGGCAGTTGAGGTGTACCGCTGGAAGACGCTGGATCTGATCCTGTGCTTCCGTTAGATCCATTGTGTTGAGAAAGATCCAGCGTCGGTGCATTCGATGGTAATTCTGGTTTTCCCAATTTCGAATTGTCTAGCTGGATGTTGGGTGTATCTGCAACGGGCGCCCCTATCGACATAATTGACGGAGGGAGAGATGCAGACGTAGATGAGTCTGGAGTACCTACAGGTGACTCTTTCGGTCTCGACTCGGATAGCAATGGTGGCAGTACAGGAACTTCGGGGGCCGGAGTATTACTCTTGCTCTCCACCGTTCCCAAGTTAAACTCGGGAGTAACAGGAGCAGAAGCTATACGAGTTATTTCTCCGCCAGGGTTCGTTTCTGAGCTAGGTGTTAATTCTGGACCGGTCACTAAATCAACAACGGCATCATGCTTGTTTCCGGAAACCGTATCGGCCACATCTGAGGGTTGTTTCGATGGCGGAACCGAAAATTGGATCACGACGATGATAAGCATAATGACAAAACCGGTTGCTATTGCTTTGGATAGCAGACCGGATCGTCTCGCTTTCTGCTGTGTATCCAGAGCATTCGGTGCAGTCGCGGGCGTTGGCGTGCCTGCCGCAACGGTACCGTTTGCAGCAGCGGATGCCGGAAGCGTTGAAATAGACGCGACACTGGGCGCTCCTACGCTGTGCTGATGATTCAGTTCCGCGGTTGGTCTCGCGGCTAATATCAGAGGCTGCACGTTCTTGATCGAAAATAGCACGGGGACGCCCATGCTATCGATCGAAGTAGATTTATTATGTGGTTGGGTTGGAACTGCCATTGATCGATTCCTTTCGATCCCTCCTACCCTTGGGTTTCCGGTCCAGGGATTGACACAATTACGCTGTATGATGGTATCGACCCAAACGTGAGCGATACTTTAGCTTTACCGGTAAGGTGAAATGACCGCTTTAGGTAAATTCTCCTGCCTGTTGAGCTTATAGAGTCGACTTTAGTAGGATGGAAGAGCAATTCCGAAATCATGGAACCTGCTTAATGCTGGCTCCATCAGAGATTTTCCACATCCAGAGTACACCTTGCTGCCCCCCGCTTATCAAAAAGCTACTATTGTCGACTTGAGCTGCCGAAACGACCGCCAAACTGTAGATCGCATCGTTAGCCCCCGAGAAGGCTCTAATTTGCGAACCATTAGTCACGTCGTGAAGTCGGACTTGGTGATCGGTCGACGCTGAGGCTAGCTGATTCGTGCGTCCTACAAATGCTAATGCTGTCACTTCTTTCCCAAAACCGCCTATGGTTCTGGTTGCTTGCCCTGACTCAACATCCCACACTTTGATGGTATTGTCGGCGCTTGAGCTTGCTAACAAAAATCCATCGTCATGCCAAGCGATACCTAGAACATGATGGGTGTGTCCCTCCAATGTGCGCGTGCTGGCATCTCCTTTTAAATCGTGTAGCTTGACTAGTTTATCCGCACCGCTCGATGCAACAGTGCTCCCATCCGGTGATATCCTGACGCATAAAATCGAATCGCTGTGGATTTGGCCCCAATCTTTTACGACGGTGCCATCGGCAACAGAAATCAGCTTGAGTTCCCCAAACCGACTTGGTGGGCCGCTGCCAACAACTAAAAGTGAACCGTCCTCGGAAAAGGACAAGGCCGTGATACGATCGCTGAAGGGGGAATCCTCTGCATTACCAATCGATCGCTCTAGCTCCCATCGTGTCCCTAACTCCCAACAGCGGCTGCGTCCTTCCCCATCGACTTGAAAGAGGCGGCCGAAGGAATCCGTGACCAATTGCGAATCAGCTACGATTCCATTCGTTAGACTGCGTTCCGACTCGCCGTTTTCCGTACATATCGTTCTTAGTTCACCAGAATCCATAAGAGTGACTAACCGGCGAGTATTGGGAGTCAGGCTAGCTGCGATGGCTTTTGTGGTTGTGGGAGCAGCATCGACTTCACTCTTCTTTTGCTCCAGGGCTGTTAGCTCATCCTTTAGTTGCGTTAAGCGTACTTGGAAGTCAGCAAACGACTTAACAACCTTGGCGATAGCTTCTGTTGCCGATTGGACCGTACTATTCCAAGCAGTTAGTTTCTGCTCTAGTTCTGCCTGAGCTTTTTCGACCGCAGCGACTTGCTCGCGTTTCGATGCCATCTCTTTTTGCGCTGTCTCTAGTTTCGCTTTTGCCTCTTCGAGCGCTTTCGAAGCTGCCTCGACTGTGGCTTCTGATGCCATCAACTGATTCTTAACATCAACCAGCTCAGCCTTTTTCTTGTTAACGGCTTCGGCTGCATCGTCTCGCGATTTGGTAACTTTTGCTAAGTTGGCTTCTTCTGCTGCTTTGTTTTTTTCCCACTCGGGAATGGCGTTTGTGGAGCGATCTACTTTCGCTTTTTGTCGTGCAACAACGATCTCTGCTTGCGTCTTTTCGACGCGGGTCTGGCGAGAGGCGATATTCTCCCAAAGCAATTTACCGTCGGAGGAATTCCAACAAGTTGTTTTGCCGAAATCGTCAATCCCAATGAGTCGCACACCATCAGAATGAGAGAATAGCTGAATCTGAGGGCGACTTTCTATAGTTCGTATGATTGACCAATCGTTCGCGTTAACGATCAGTAGTGAGTTCTGTTCCGCTGGACTTATCGCAAATAACGAATCCGTAAGTCTGACGGAAGCTTTGACTTTTTTAAATGCTGTTACGTTTTGGATTGGCTCCATGAATTGCGGAGCTCCATCGACAAGAGCTGTTTTCCATGCCAATAGGTTAGATTCGGAGTTAATTGCTACGATCGTCTGACTATTCAATTGACAGATCGAATGGATCTTTAGGCCAATCGGAACCCCCTTTTCGTCAGATAGATTCCTAGTTGATGGGCGTTCGTTGTTTGTCATGTTAAGCAAGTAGATATTGCCGGGGTCTGTGCACGCCCATAAATTTTGACCTGCTAAATCCCAGGATATCGCTGATATAGGATGGAGGCTGTCCCATCGAACCAGTAGTTGCGCTGTAGCAGTATCGAACACCTCAATTGATGGAGCATCCGTCGTTCGGGCTATTTTGCTGCCATCTCTAGAGACGCTTAGGCAAGTGCTAGCCCTGAGTTTTCTTGCTAGGACGTTATTGGATTCACCTGAGACTCGTTTCCAAATTTTTACATCTCGAAATCCACCGGTAGCGACGCGATTACCATCTCTGGATGCGGCAACGGACTGAACAATATCTAGGTGAGTGGCGGGTTTGTTGAACTGTTCTGTAACAGCACTATCGGTTAACGCATAGCGTTCCTCGCCACCGAGTGCGGCCCATTCGTGAATGATGGCTTGGTTACCTCGGCCAATGACCGTAGTCTGACCCAAAAATGATGAGTCGATCGCGTAAATCGGATTGATAGAATCGGGAAGCGGTTTCCATTCTTTGATGGAGTTGGCCATCTTGGTGCCAGCGATTGCACCGTCTTCAATCCATTTCTGGATCGATGTGATTTCGGATTCATTCAGTTGGCGAGCCCCGACATTGTTGCCGGACGGGGGCATCAATTCTTCCTCCCCCTTTATTCGACGAACGAGGCTACTATCAGCGACGGACTTTGCCACGAAGACTGCGCCGCTGTCCCCTCCCTTTTGCATCGCCTCGAAGCTCTCTAAATTCAAGCCACCGTCTGATTTTTGAGAATTGTGGCAAGCTATACAATTCGCCTTTAGTATGGGATACACATCCGAATAAAAATCGGATGACTTTCCAACAGATCCTACAAGCAGAAAAATACCGAGGGTTCGAATGATACGAACGAGGATCTCGGGAACCGAGAGGAATGTCCAGGTCATGGTGGGATCGAATGGTGGGGAGGGAGGCGTGCCGATGGATTTTCGCATTTTAATCGATAGAATCAAAATCGTCGCGAATAGACTCGAGGATACGATTGGAAACTTTGAAACCCGCTACAATTTTAGACCTTTCCATCGATTCTGGGAAAAAAATCGCTTGTGGTCGACTTGAATAAATGCGAATCCGTGTGGGTCATGGGGGGCCGAATGCAAACTTATGATGTTGTGGCTTTGGGAGAGACGATGCTCCGCTTTTCCCCCGATGGACACGAACGCTTAGAACAGGCTGCCAATCTGAACGTACACGTCGGAGGCAGTGAATCGAACACAGCCGTTGGGTTAGCGAGGCTAGGGCGTACAGTCGCTTGGGTGTCGCGGTTAACCGACAATTCACTCGGCAGAACAATTGCTTCGACGATACGTTCCCAAGGGGTTGATGTATCACAAGTCGTCTGGACGAATCGCGATCGAGTCGGACTTTACTTTTTGGAAAGCGGTCCCATGCCACGTGGTAGTAGAGTTATTTACGACCGCGAAAACTCTGCGTACTCTAGATTTTCCGCTGAGGAGCTTCCTGGGGAACTGTTCGCAACCGGTAAGTCTCAATGGTTGTTAGTGACAGGCATATCTCTGGCGCTTGGAGAATCCTCTAGGCGGCTGATTGCTCACGCGGTTTCGCTAGCTCGCATGGCGGGTTGGAAAATTGCGTTCGATGTCAATCATAGGCGACTCTTGTGCTCGACCCGCGAGGCGCGAGATTATTTTGATGACCTGTTTCGATCCTGCGATTTATTGTTTTCGGCCTATCGTGACGTTCGAGGAATTTGGGGAATGGATTGCGGTGAGGATTACCACGCCGCGATGGAGATGCTGCTAGAGTATCGCGATGGACGCCACTCGGTCATGACATTATCCAGTTATGGAGCCATCGCGGGAGTTCAAGACGAGATTTGCTTACAGCCAATCAAGCCGGTGGAACCTGTTGGTCGATTAGGGGGAGGCGATGCGTTTTCAGCAGGATATCTTCACGCACAACTCGATGGTTTGTCTCTGTCAGCGTCGCTGAAATGGAGCACAACGATGGCTCGTCTCAAATACACGATTCCTGGGGATCTGCCTCTTATTGATCGTAACGAAGTAGAATCGATTTTAGCATCGGACGGCAATGACGGAGTGGGGCTTGTTCGATAATGAAACTCTGATTTCCTCTGTTCGCTTGTCACACCAATAAGGTATGTTAGTTTGCAGAATGGGTCGAAAAATTGGGCGAGGTAATTTGCTTCTGGTTCGAAGCGATTCAGCCTCGCATTCCATCGTGAGTCGCAATCAACATGAACGCACAACCTATATCGCTAAAGGCAACGGAAGATCGTTCTCTCGAAATGGAGTGGAGCGATGGTGTTCGGCTACGTTATCCGTTTGTAAAGCTGAGAGATAATTGTCCGTGCGCCACTTGTAGGGAGAAAAAAAGGGCCAAGGCGGAGAAACCAAAGAACATTCTCAGTATTTTGACGGCGGAAGAAACGGTGCCGCTGACGATTACGGGGATGCGACCTGTAGGAAATTACGCCTACAACATCACTTTTTCTGACGGACATAGCTCGGGGCTGTTTACAATAGAACTGTTGCGAACGCTGGGAGAACCAGTCGCAACGTAGTTCTATTGTTTTTTAAGCTCGTTAAGAGTCCAAGTTTCCGATGTCCCACTTTGTCCCCAGTTCCGTTGATTGGTCCGCGCAGAGCGAACCAGTCGACGAGCTATTGTTAGCTGGGTGGTGCGAATCGGTTTCTCTACCAGGGCTTGGGATCGAGGCCGTGGTCGCCAAGTTGGATACCGGTGCGGTGGTCTCATCACTACATGCGACCCAAATCGAGTACTTCAGCAAGAAACGCTGCGAGTGGGTCCGATTCCGGACAATCGACATGGGGGCTCATACCACGTCCGTTGTGCGATGCGAGGCGAGATTGCTGAGCAAGCGAAGCATTCGTAGCTCGAACGGTAGCGTCGAGTTAAGACCTGTGGTGGAGACGTCCCTTTATTTGGGTGGCTTTGAATGGACGATTGAGCTTTCTCTCAACGATCGATCGCAACTCGAATGCCCTCTCCTTCTTGGGCGATCAGCGTTGCAATCTAGGTGCCTCATCGACTGCTCACGCCGTTTCGTGCTTAGCACTAGAATTCTGTAGTCAAGTTCATCGACGACGTCTGTGCCTGCTTGTCGCTACGCGTTGGACTGGGTTGGTGGAGCCACTTCAAGGAATCAATTGGACCGACCAAACAGGAACAATTGTTTAGTCAATTCAGAGGATTATTCTGCTGGTGGAGTATTTCCATCCTATAAGGCGGTCAGCGATTCCATCCAGATGTCTCAAATATTGCTAACGCTGAATCGTGATTAGCTCTAGAATTCCATAGGTCAAAGTTCAACCAATACTTGAGGACTCGCTTTTTGCCTCGTGTTAGATAGAGGTGGTGGAGCCACTCTAGAAACAAGAGTTTCGTAGAAGCAAACCCAAGTTTCTCTATAACTCTGATAGATCTGTGATTCGTCGAAAATACAAACGCATGGAAAACGATATCTTGTCGTTTAGAGAATCTCTTTTGTAATAATCGCTCAATCGCTAGAACCATTATTCCATTTCCCCAAAACTCGGGAACAAGATTCCAGCCGAGTTGAATCAGTGGCTTCCCTAGGTTTGTGATTGAATACGCCTCCGATATGTTTCCCGCAAAAGCACCATCCACCAATATCGCGGAACATTTGAAACCTGTGATTGGTATCTCTGGCCCAGGTTTCATAATCGCAAAAAGTGTTTCCGCTGATTCCATTTTCGATGGAGCATATTGCATTCCATGCAATCGAGGATCACAACGAAGGTCGAATACAAGTTTCGCATCCTCTTTGAGCAGATCGCGAATCGTGACCTGTGATTGCCTTAGGTTCATTCTCGGGCTCGTTGGCGTTACGATTACACGTTATTGAAAAATAACTATTTTTACTTCCTGAAGATGAAGAACACAGCTAAGACCAGAAAAACGAAGCCGATAGCGTGGTTTGTTCGGAACGTTTCGGTTTTGAATACCAAGATCGTAAAGGTTGTGAAGACAACCAGCGTTATCACCTCTTGAAGAACTTTGAGTTGCCAGAGATTGAACGGTCCCCCATTTCCCGCGTAACCGATTTTGTTCGCGGGAACTTGGAAACAATACTCAAAGAATGCGATGCCCCAACTGATCAAGACGATCGACACCAAGCCGAGTTTGGCCGACCACTTCCATTCCGCAAACTTGAGATGACCATACCAAGCGAAGGTCATGAACACGTTGGACAGAATGAGAAGTGCAATCGTCAGATACGGCTTCATGCGCTAGATTAATCCTTGGGTCCGAAAAGGGTGATTTGATTGAGATGGAGAGTTCCGTTCCCATCCAACCCAACCTTCACATACTTAGCCTTGTCGTTTCCATCGAGTTTGATGTCATACGATGCGGATGGTGAATCACTCTTCCACACTTGTTTCCATTTTTCCCCATCAGCAGAAATCCAGACGGCCAAATTCTTGGCTCGCTCTTGGAACTGAGGATTGCGACGATTCTCAAGTGTTATGTGACCAATCGATTTTACGTCGTCCAAACGGATGATGATCGCAGGCGATTTGCTGTTACCATCCGCAGAGTGGAATGCGAATTCTCGCTGGTTTGCGCCGATGGTGGTAAGGACTAGGTTGGATTGTCCCATCCAATGAGCGGGGAAATCTTTGGGGTAAAGAATCTCGGCCTCACGAGAAATCTCGACCAGATCACCAACCTCTCTTAGCGGAGCATTGTCGACCGCGGGTTTAAGCCAACCATCGGTCGTGGTGAGAAGCTGATTTCGCTTAGAAAGGTATTCCATGAGATCGAGGAATTCACTCGGGGCAATGGTCTTGGCAAGACCTTCAGGCATCGAGCTGGCTTTCATTTCTTTGCGGGTGTCAATATCTTCTTTCGGGATAAGGACCTCTTTACCCTTGCCGTCTTGGGTTGCTACTCCGAGCTTTAATTCCTTCTCGGAATCTTCCAATACGAAGCCGTTAAAGACTTCACCGTCGACCGTGAGGACTTGGACTGTTTCGTAACCTTTGGCAATCGTGTCGTTTGGCCACAAAGTGTGTCGAATGATTTCTGCTTTGGAGTAACGAATACCTACATCATCCAATCGTGGACCGAACGCCTTGCCAGTATCCCCGATGCGGTGGCATGCCGAGCAAACGCGTGAGAATACGACTTCGCCTCGTCCCTCGTTACCGCCGCCGATGCCTGCGAGTTGGTTGATCGCTCGTAATCGAACGTCGGTGGGTAGCTCGGTGTTTTCGGCATCCTTGAGAGGCTTTACGGCTTGACCACCTGGCCCCATCGATAGCTTAAAGGTAGAGAAAAACTCTTTTAATGAAGGGTCTGCATCAACGAGGAACTTACCATCGCGATCAGCCTTTTCGACGTAGGGAGTTAGAGCTTGTAGTGTGTGTTCGAGAGTGTATTCGATCCAGTAATCCATTGGCAGCTTGGTAACTCGCAATGCGATTTCGGCGGCTTCGGCTGACTGCAAGAAGCTAAGTGCACGGACTGCTTCGACACGTACGCGCGGTGCAGGATCGGCAATAGCTTTTGCAAAAACCTCTTTTGCTCCACCAAAGCGTGTGAATTCGTTTGATACGCACCGAACAGCAGCGGCCCTCGCTCGGTATTCGTCGGTTGCCAGGATACGATTCACGAGCTTGGGGTCAAGTTCTCGAAAGCTTTCCTGTAGCCAAAGTGCTTCGCAGAGCTTGTTCGGCGAGCTCTTTGGATCAGCAATCCACTTTTCCATGGCGGCGTAGACTTCTGCCTTTGGTCGGCTGCGAAGCTCGCGACGAGCGCGATAGCGGGTTCGCTGTTCGTACTCTTCGAGTTGGCCGAGCAACTCATCTACTGACTTGGCATGTTGAAGGACAGGCTTTAGCAGCGGCTTCTTCGTGTTCACAAGTCGGTAGATACGTCCATGTTCATGATCTCTATTCGGATCACGTTGGGAATATTGCATGTGGCCGATCAAAGCATTGCACCAATCACCAAACCAAAGCGCACCATCAGGACCGATTTGTGGATCGATAGGCCGGAAGAAGTTATCTGTTGAATCGAGGAGATCTGGGAGTCGCTTGCCCGCGTACCCAGCTCCCTTCTCTTCATCTTTCACGTCAAACAAAGGCATACCGTGCATATTGATCACGCATGCGTAGGTAAAGTAGCCTTGGAGTTCGTCTGGAAGATGTCGAGAAAGCAAGAATTCGCTACCGATGGCTGGCCGCATTCCTTGGTTATCGAATTGTGCGCGAAGGGTTTTTCTTTGTGGCACATCAACGCCGGAAAGAGGGCTTTCCCAATGTTGTTGAGCACCGGTTCCATCGCCGACGGTTCCCATACCCCATTGGTCAAAGACCATGCACCACGGATTCCCGTAGCCCGGGGTTCGGAAATAATGGATCTTCAGAGACTTCGGATCGTAAATGTAACCGCCTGAAGGGCCGTTGTTTCGGAACGGGCCGTAAGGCGTCTCGAGCGTGGTGGACATGGCGACCCCCTCAAGCATATAGAGGTTTCCACCGTTGGACCATTCAAAGGCACCCATCGTATGGTGCGTGTCATCCGTTGCGATACCATCCATCAAAGGAATCTCTTCGTCTGCAACGTCATCGCCGTTGGTGTCTCTTAAGAAGACGATTCTTGGTTGATTCGTGACGATGATACCATCTTGATAGAATTCGAATCCTGTTGGGCAGATCAGTTTATCGTAGAAGGTTTTGCAGACATCCGCTTTGCCATCGTTGTTTGTATCTTCGAAGATAAGGATCTTATCGCCGGGCTTGGATGCACCTGGTAACCATTGTGGATAGTTGATCATGCACGAAACCCAGAGCCGACCTTTGGAGTCGAAAGCAATTTGCGTTGGGTTGGCTAGTTCTGGGAATTCTTTTTCGGACGCGAAGAGCTCGACCTTCATTCCCTCAGGAACTTTCATTTGAGCAATAGACTCGTCTGGGGTTGGATACACAAGCGTCTTTGGTTCGCGCTTTTCTCGGAAACCTTCATCGCGAGTTCCAAACATCGTCTCGGGAATGAAGACTTCTCCGGTTCCTGAATCGTCAGGTTTTTCGGGTACCGCTTTCCCATTGACCATATCCCAGACGTATTGGTCTCGAACGGCAACCATCTTTCTAATTTTGCGAAACTCTGTGGGGAACGTTTCTGTATCCCATGTTCGTCGGCCACCATAAACATACCATCCGTTGAGCATTCGATAGTCTTGGAGATGGTACCAGGATTTATCGTTAACCGCTTCGCGGACACGCTGAAAATCCGAGGCGCTCGCGCCTGTGGGATGCGGGGCAGGAAATAGAGCCGCATCAAGTAGTTCGGCTACGAGGCGGTCCCCTTGCTGGTTGAGGTGAATGCCATTCAAGGTAAATTGGGCACCTGACGCCTTGGCAAAGGCTGCTTCCGTAGCGGCGAAAACATCGACAAACGGCAGCTTTAGTTCCATCGCGAGTTCTTGAACTGCTTTGGCGTAGGAACGCAAGACTTTATTGCGAGGCTCTGCTTTAGGCAAGAGTGGATCGTTTGTGTCCTCCACGGCAGAGGGGCTCACCAAGATAAAGCGAACAGGCTTATCAGGTTTGTTAAAATCGTTTTGTTTGCTTTTGATCCACGAGCGATACTTATTCTTGAACGCATCAATCGTTTCCGGACTATCCCCTGCGAAGTGTTCGTTGAAACCGAAAAAGCAGACGAATAACTCGGGGCTGAATACTTTTAACGGATCGTCGATGGTGGTGTAGTTATCGGGACGCTGTTGCTTGCCGACTTCATCGGCAGGCCAACCAAAATTTCTAACTACCAGACTCTTGCTTGGGAATCTCGTGTGAAGCATCGTCTCGAAATAGCCAAACAGATTCATTCGTTCGGCCATTGCTCCACCCACGAAAGCAATCTTTTCGTTTTGATGAACTTCGAATTTGCTAGGTTGATTTGAATCTTGTTCAACGGGAGTATTCGTTATCGGGCTAGCCGTAACCGGAAGCAAAAATTGATGTTGTGCGGCCCATGCTAATCCCATGGAAACCGATGCACATAACAAGGAACGTTTGGCCAAAAGTCGAAGCTGACAGTTCATAGGGGAGGGTCGGGTGAGGGTGTCAGGGATTGTAAGATTTCCTAGGCGGCCACTCATTCTAATTCAGGTTTTCCGTTTCTGACACTCCCTAGTCCTAGAAGTCGCATCAAATGTGAATTTCGCGAAAAGCCCCTCAATCTACGGCAACTTTCAGGTATAGTCGGGACAGGACGCCTACATTTCGGCATTTCACTAAAGTCTTCGAGCGAAAACAAGTTGGGAATCATTGTGGCACGATTGAGCGACAAACGAACAAGCATTGACGAACCCAGGGCCCCACAGGCATTGAGCGATGTTACTCAAGAGTCAGCGTCCGCTTTGCCCATGCGCGATTTAATCGATCAGTATTTTTCGCGTCGGACGTTTGTGAAGGTTCTTTCGGGGGGATTCTGCACTGCTGCGTTATCCGATTTGCAAAGCAATTCCAAACTTTCAGCCCAATCGTTGTCAGAGACCGACTCTTCCGCTGTGGGGAAAGGACTCTTTAGTTTTCAGGGCATTCCGATTTCAGTGGCTGATGAAGTCGTTGTGCCCAGCGGTTACGTCGCGGAGGTGCTTTACCGCTGGGGCGATCCCATTGATGGTGTTTCGCCCGTCTTCAAGCCAGACGCCACGAATTCCGCTGATGATCAAGAACGCCAAGCGGGGATGGGGCATGATGGGATGGAGTTCTTTTCCATTCCAGGCAAGGATCCGAATCAACATGGATTGCTGGCTATTAATCACGAGTACACTGATCAGGTTTTGTTGTTTCAGGACGGGATTGCACCACTTCCTCCCGAAAAAATGCCGCTGGAGAAAGTCCGAAAATCGATGGCTTCTCACGGTGTCTCGATCATTGAAATACAAAAAGATTCGTCCGGGAGTTGGCGAGTCGTTCCGTCTGCCAAGGCGCGCAGAATTACGGCGGATACGCCTATGACTATCTCGGGACCTGCTTCAAAAAGAATCGGAACGGAAGTTCGCGGAACGGTCAATAACTGCGCAGCAGGTCGGACGCCGTGGGGTACGTACCTGACCTGTGAAGAGAACTTTCAGAGTATCTTTGGGACGAATTCAAAGAGTTTTGGACCAACAGATGCGCAGAAGAAGTACGGTCTTACCGCATTAGGCTATTACTACGAGATCGATGGTAAGAAGGTTGCCGGGTATCGATGGTGGGAGCAGTATTCTCGGTTTGACTTGGCTAATCCAGATAATGATTCAATCCGTTTCGGGTACGTAGTGGAAATTGATCCACAAGATCCCAATTCTCGACCTATTAAGCGTACCGCCCTCGGGCGAATTCGTCATGAGAATGCCGAACTAACTATTGCACCGAACGGAAAGGTCGTTGTTTACATGGGTGACGATGAAATGAATCAGTTCGTTTACAAATTCGTATCCACTGAGGCATGGGATCCAAAAGCAGCAGACGCATTCGAGCCTTCCACTCGCGATAGATTGCTCGATCGAGGTACCCTGTATGCCGCCAAATTCAATGCAGATGGCACAGGTGAGTGGCTCGAGCTGGCGGCAGGTAAGCATGGTATACCTCGCAAGAAGGACGACACGGATGATCGAGGATTCGATGAAGCAGATATCTGCATTCGTACACGAGAGGCTGCCGAAATCGCTGGTGCGACACCCATGGATCGACCGGAATGGTTGGCTGTACATCCGGAGACTCGCGAGGTTTACGTGACACTGACCAATAATAAGAGTCGTCATGTTGCTGATGCCGCGAATCCGAGAGTCAAGAATCTATTTGGTCATATCGTGCGCTGGAAAGAAGACAACGATGATGCATCGGGCGAAAAATTCCGTTGGCAAGTCTTCGTTATGGGAGGAAACCCCAATCACGAAGATCCGATGTATCGCGGAAATGCTAAAGGGGATATCTTCGCGTGCCCCGATGGCTTGAAATTCGATCCTAACGGCGTGTTATGGATACAAACAGACATGTCGAGCAGCGTGATTGGCAAGAAAGGTTTCGAAGAATTCGGGCACAACATGATGCTCGCCGCTAACCCGAATACGGGTGAAACCAGACGGTTTCTAACTGGTCCTCGAGGCTGTGAGATAACGGGGCACGCGATGACACCAGATCGCCGGACCATGTTTGTCAATATTCAACACCCAGGTGAGCCTGCGGATGAGCTCTCCGACCCGAATTCGCCCCAAAAGGTCAGTAGCTGGCCTGATGGAACACGTGGGGGAAGACCAAGATCCGCAACGATTGTGGTGAAAAGAGCGGATGGGGGGGAGATCGGGAGTTAGCAGGATAAATCAGAGTGGTGTAAGGTCGCTTCACGTTGGCACGGTAGTGCGTTATGATATTCAGTCGGTTATAAGCTATCGACTTTGTTTGATGAATTCAGTCAAGTAACAGTAGTGACGGAGCATCCGACCCAGGTACCGACTGGATCAATCCTTCTCTTATGAAGCCAAACATCAAATCTTCTGCGCCGCGACGATGGGATTTACCACGTATCGCAGGACGCCGCACATTCTCGGAGTTAACGTCTTCCGAGATGTTGGTCGCGTCGTTCGCTTCACTTATTCTATTAGGCACACTCGGTTTTCTGTTCCTCCCGGGCTTGTATGTGGGCGAACGTTTGGGGGTGGTAGATTCCTTGTTTACGGCGACGAGTGCCATCTGCGTTACAGGATTGATCGTCGTTGACACTGCGACTTACTTTACCTTTTGGGGGCAGTTGTACATCATTGTGCTCATACAATTGGGGGGGCTTGGGATGTTAACCTTTGCCTCGATGATCATTGCAGCCATGGGGGGGAGGCCATCGTTGAGAGCCGGGTCGGCGATCGAAGGAGACATAAAAACGTTGCCCGAGGTCCCAACAAAGAAGTTGGTGGTAGACATCGTTAAGTTCACCTTTATCTGCGAGTTGGCGGGAGCCGTTGCATTGTATTTTCTATGGGTTCCGAAGCATGGCTGGATAGATTCCGCTTGGCCGGCGATTTTCCATTCCATTAGTGCGTTTTGTAACGCAGGGTTCTCAACCTATACAGATTCACTCATACCTCATGCTCAGTCGACATCGACTATTTGTGTTATCTCTCTCTTAATACTCGTGGGTGGTATTGGATTTGTGACCTTAGAAGAGTTATCATTGCTCGTCAAATCCAGGGCTCCGCGACGTAAGAGGATATCGATCCATTCCAAACTCGTGTTGTTCGGAACATTGACACTCGTACTTATACCGGCACCCCTGTTTGCCTATTTTGAATGGAATCAAACCCTAGCATCTATGACATGGGGAGACAAGCTATCGCACTCGTTGTTTTTTAGTATAACCCCTCGGACCGCTGGGTTTAATGCGGTCGATTACACGCAGGTATCCGACCCTACCAGTCTCTTGACCATGATTTTAATGACTATTGGAGGGGCGCCTGGATCCACTGCTGGAGGTATGAAACTTACCACCTTTCTTCTGATGTTTTTGCTCGCTTGGTCTAAATTGTCAGGCCAAAGTAGCGTTAACTTTATGAATCGTTCTATACCGGACCGGACCATCCAACGCGCAACAGGACTCTTTGTCATTATGGTATCCCTGTCCTTGGTCGGTATTTTCGCTATTCATCTGTTCGATCCTGTCTTGCGTTTTGAGGATGCGTTTCTGGTTCGTGCATTCGAGGGATTGAGCGCGATTAACACGGTAGGTCTTTCGTTAGGAGTAACCGGTGTCTTGTCTGCGGGTTCGAAAGTCATTTTGATACTCATGATGTTCGTGGGGCGAATTGGACCGACTGCGTTGGTGGCTGCGTTCGAGTCACGGTTTGTGAAGAAATCCGATTATCGACTTGCGTCCGAAGATGTTTTGCTCGGCTGATTGAGAATAGGCAAACGAGAATATGGCAACAAAATACAAACGTTTCGTAGTGGTCGGGCTTGGGAACTTTGGCTTTGCTGCTTGCCAAAAGTTATCCAGTTTGGGACATGAGGTTATTGCGATTGACGTGGATCCCGCAGTAGTCGATCGCATCGGGCCCATAGTGGAGCGGGCGGCTGCTCTCGATGCCACGGATACCCAGGCGCTTCGTCGGTTGGGAGTTGAGGGTGCGGATGCCGCCGTGGTTTCCACGGGAGATGATATTACGGCGAGTATTTTGGCTTCGTTAGCGCTGCAGGACCTCAAGGTGCGAGAGATCTTCGTCAAGGTAATATCCACTGACCATGCGAGGGTCATGGAACGGCTGGGAGTTACTGAAACGGTATTTCCCGAGCGTGACACTGCTACGGCGCTGGCAACCAAAGTTTCAGGAAATGCCCTAAGAAACTATATCGCGTTAGGTGCCAATTTCAGCATTCAAGAAATGGGAGTCCCTCAGGAGTGGCTTGGCAAGTCGATCGGCGAGCTTGGGGTACGACAAAAATACGACGTCACTATTATCGCAATTCATGACATTCTCACCGATGTAATTGTTGCAACACCAGGTCCTGATTATAAATTGAAAGAGTCCGATACTATTTTCGTCGCCGGAAACGACCAATCATTGAAGCGAATTGCTTCCGTCGATTAATCGCTGTTCCCACAATCCAAGAATCTTCTGTGTTTCAACCGCCAATTCTAGGGATTCGATGCTCGAATGATCGCGAGTTGTTTTAATTTGATCGAGCATAAGTGATTCTTGGGATTCATTCACTCCAACGGTTTCGCAGGCTGCCTTGCCATCATGACCGTGAATCCAAAATCTCGGTTTCGAAACATCCCATGGCCTTAGAAAGTCGTCGCAAATCATCGAAGCTTCGCTACCTGCGAACTCGATCCACTTTCTTCCCGCCGCATCAAACCCACAGTCCCAATGTGCTATCACTCCCCCCTCGAGCTCTACCAGGGCCTGTGCGCTGGTCCATATCCGATTGGATGAATCCTTCGAGCCGCACGCAGCGATTTTGAGTGGTCTCAATCCGGTAAACCAAAGCGTGGCGTAGATGCAGTACCAACCCAAATCAAGTAAACAGCCACCACCTAGTTCTGGGGATAGTCTATGATCGTTTCCGCGAGAAAGAATATGCGAAGCACTGCATGCGATTGTGATTCGACGCAGGGCTCCCAACGTGCCAGAACGTATTGTCTTGCGCATCTGGGTGCTTCGTGGATGGAAGGGGAACGATGTTGCATGATAACACGCGAGGTGTGTTCTAACGGAGCCTTGCTGTATAGCGAGAGACTCTTCGTAGTTGAGCGCGAGAGGCTTTTCACAGAGAACAACCTTTCCCGCCTCCATAGCCATGATCGAGAATTTCGCGTGTAGATGTGGAGGCAATGCAACGTAGATTGCATCGACAGCTGGATCGTGACAACACTTTGCGAGATCGACCGTGGTGTATTGCGGATGATACTTTTCCGCCCACGATTGGAGTTTGTCTTCGTCGCGTCCCGCCACGAGAGTTAGCTTGTGATTGGACGAACTATTCATTAACGACGCCATGCGATCGGTAACGCGACCGATCCCGAGAAAACCCCATCTCATCATCGCGTATCCTAAGCTTGGCAGAGTTTTAGATTGGAGACGGACGCCAGCCGCGTTCTGCTTCGTTTCCGGATTTCGGATCCGCGATCGCGTCGTCAATTTCTTCGGCAGTATTAGGATCGCTCTCGTGTGATTTTGATTGTTTGGAGGATTTCAGTGCCTTGAAATGCTTGTAGCAGTCTGTGCCCCAGAGGAATGCAACGATCAAAGCCGCAACGAATCCTGCAAAAGGTGGGTTAACGTTAAGGCCGTTCAGCAACAAAATCAAAGCAGAGGCAGCGATCGCGAAGAATGTGATGGCCACTTTGATCAAAATCGTGGTACTGGCTCGCTTGGTTTCGCTTCTTTCAATCGCGCGTCTGGCGTTCGAATTGGCGAGTTCCCGAAGTGCATCCATGTCTACCTGTCGCGGCGATGGACGCTTTGTTGGACGGGAAGTCGGCTCTCCGCTTGTCGAAGACTCCTGCGAATCGGATTGCGGCTCTGATGATTTCGAGGCCCGCTCGAGAAACTCACGTCGACTTCTAGGCGCTGACCTTACTGTCAGCTCCTCGATTTGAGTTTCCACTCCGTCGGGGCCTTGCTTCACTCTTTGAAGCAGCTTTTGCATGTACTCTTCGATCGACTCATCACGGTCTTCTTTGCGCTCATCGGCGTGTTCACGGCTCGTCGTTTCCGTCGAAGTTGATCGGTCCGCCCGGTCCATCTGACTTGGTTCTTCGTCGCCATGAGTGTCAAGATCTGGTGTTGATGAGTCTTCCTCAGAGTATAGCAGACTACCATTTTTCCAGTCGAAGCTAGGAATACCGTCCGAAGATTCGATGGCCCCCAAGGTCTGCGCTCCAAGGGCGTTTAAATGCGAAGGATTTCGATCATAGTAACCTGCCGCGTCATCTTCTGCTTCAACGTGGTTGTTGGGGGATTTCGTCACCTGATCATCAGTTTCGTCGAGATAGTAAGAGGGCGTGTCTCGAAGCCAACTGGAAGACGTGTTTCGATCTACCTCAACGGACTCCTGAGTCTCTGAAACAATTTCTTGGTGCTGTAGTGAGTCAGGTTCCTCAACAACATTCGATTGCGACCCCTCAGCCTTGAGCTCAGCGAGCATCTGTCGCAACCTTAGAGACAACTCGTTTGTTGGCTCGGGTAGGACATCATTTTCACGTACGTCATCCGACGAATTCAAAGGTGCAGGGCCTGCGTAAGGAGAGTTGTTAAAACTGGGCTGAAAATACCCCGAATCGGCTATCGCATCCGACGCATTGTTATTACCGCTCGATTGTTGCGAATAACCGTTAGCTAAAACACTGTTGTCTGATAAACCAGGTATGTCTGTTAATGGCGATCGAAGATAAGCTGCGAGCGGCGAATTCGGTTGGTAATCAAGTACCTCTTCTTCCGAGCGGGGCACTTCCGTCCGGTTGCTATTCGATGGCCTCGCACTTTCTCGAGGGAAATCCGCAGGTACGTCATCAGGCTGTATATCTGAGTACTTATCTCTCGCTGGAGATTGGTTCTCGATTGTACTCAATATCGGAGTTTGATAATCGGAACCGTAATCCGTTGAGTAAGTCCCGTTGCCCTCAGTCGTGTCGTGATTGCAAAAAACCTGTTCTTCATAGGCCGGTTCTGATAACCTGGGCATCTGTGCATTCTCAGGCAGTCGGAACGGATTGATCTCTGGTCTCTCTTCCCAGGCCGCGGGAACATGCGAATCATGTTGGCCCCACGATGAACTAAGTTCGTTCGACGGCAATTCTGCGGTTTGGCTTTGTGTGTTGTCGTAGGCGGTATCCAAAGAAGCATAACGATCAAAATCTGTTTGTAGCCCCGATTCACTGGGCTCCAATCCATGGGGCACATGGAACTGGGCTTCAGAATAGTCAGGCATCGTGAACCCTGGATAGGCTTCCTGATTATTCGAGTCTAGCCCTTGATTATCTTGTGAATCTCGCGGAGTTTCCAGATTATAAGGATACTCTCCTTGTTCATCTAATGGCTGGAACGTTCGTGAGTTATCATCTGCATAGATACCCTCGACTGAGTCGTGGGTACTGGGATTGCGGTCATAAGTACTAGGGGCTTGTTCTATTGATTGAACAAGCTGGTCTCGCCACTGATTCCATTCTGCCAATTGAACATCAGTGGAAGCGGCCAAGGCTTCAAGTCTATCCGATGTTTGAATCTGCTGGCTAGAAAGCGTATCAAGCCGTACCAGCAACCCCTCTAGAGTTGATTCAAGAGGTCTTAATGCTTCATCGCGAATCTGATTTACCAAAGAGACTTGTGATGCCGACTGAGAATCAAGTCTGGTTGCTAAACGCTGCTCTAACTCATCCGCAACGGATCTTCCCATCGCGGCCAATTGCTCAGTCAAGTCGATCGGAGCCTGCGTACCTGCATCCACGGTTTGAGACTGGATAGTTTCTACAGCCGACTGTAATTTGCCAAGTGTCGCTTCTATGGCAACGAACCGATCCTCCACTAAATCTGACCGTCCCAACATCCCATCCTTGGCAATCGCCGTTAGGGACGGCTCATCGCCTCTGTTAGGAATCGCCATGGCAGGATTTGTTGCAATCGGCGAATTTGGACCAAGTTCGAAGCGAACATCTTTTTGCGACAATAAGTTCGCGTGCTCTACCAAATCCTGAGAGCGAATTACCCTCGGTCGATTCGTTTTTTTCCCAAGCTCGTGTCGCGGGACTATCTCGATGTTGACCGAACCGATCGTCAACACTGTTGATTTGTCGATTAAGAGTTCTCGGATCTGCCGACCTGATATCAAAGTTAAATACGGGGCCTTTAGCAGAATAAATCGTTTTCCAAAGACTAGAGAAACGTGGACGTCTGCGACACCGTTTGCGGTCAAACACAAAGTGCAAGCCGGGTTGGAGCCAATGGTGCATTGAGAGGAATGGATCGCAATTTCCCCTGACCGTTCTGTCGACGGTTCATACCATCGAACTTCTCCAAGAATCTCGGGAGAAGTAGTTGCCGTTGCGGTTCGACTGTTGTTTTGCGAAGTCAGCATGGGAGTCCGGCTGGATTAATCGAATTATGGGTGCACACTTGAGGGGTATCGACCGCCGACACCTTGGGCACTTGAAAAAAATTGGGAGTCTGGGGGATTTTTGTGAGACTTTGATGGCATTTGCAAAACTGTCCAACCAGATTTCTGGTTTTGTTTCCTGTTTTACGATCCCTCTGGTCTCGTTAAGTAAAACTTACTGAGTCGCAAGTTTCTATTGTGCAAAGACTTAAGTGTTTTTGCTCGTCTTGTTGTATTAGCAGGCCTGATTTTCGTTGTGGCGCAAGGTAAATTTGAACTCCCCAGAGCGTCTTTCGTACTATAGTTCATCCAACGACGCCCCCATCGGAGGGCGTTTCCCACCTGACAAAAGGAAAGGCACAAGGTCAAAGTTTATGGCGAGGAAGGAAGCGTTAGATAAACTGCGTGATGTTCTGCTTCTTCGACGTGAAGCGTTGAAAAGGGCATTGGACGGTGACCTAAGCATGTTGCAAACACTTCACCAAGAAGGTGGGGATGTAATGGATGCAGCCATGGATACCGCACAGGATGAGATATCGAGCCAGTTGATCGAGGTGGAGAGTCGCGAGCTTTCGCAAATCGAGGAAGCATTGAATCGTATCAAAGAGGGGGCTTATGGCGATTGCGACGTATGCGGCAAGCCAATTCCGATAGCCAGACTTCAAGCCGTTCCGTATGCCGTAACCTGTATAGATTGTGCTCGCAACCAAGAAAATCCATCTACGCGAGTTTATGGCGAGAATTACAGCTAGGGCTACAAGTCGGAGTTAACCTCGATTGGAGATCCGTCGAGATCCCAATCCGCTGCGTGAGCAAGAAACAATTCTCCCGGCGAAAACCCTTTGGGGCGTGTTGTTTCAATCAACCGTAACGAGCTAGCGTCCGGTTATGGTCCGTTAACCGTGGGCTAGCGCCCTACGGCTAATGCTTATCTTTCAAAAAGCCATCAAAGCAACACGCCCTCAAGCGTCGGGTTATGATCTTTATCAACTCCTAGATGCGGCCCTAGCGAGTTTGGTGAACTCGTTCCTTAAGTCGTTATAGGACTATCTACCTACAGGTCTACTTGCGTGGTGTCCTCGACCACTCATACCGTCGCACTTCCGAATTCTTCTCGTCCGATTTTTGGAAGTCTTGTTCCAAGATAACGACTTTGTCTATTGGCATGTTTGCCAGTAGCGGATACGCCCTATTGGCACCTAGAACTGCGATGGCGGTTGCAGCGGCATCGGCGTCAATTGCCTTCTCAGCAACTACTGTGACGCTCACTCGGCGTGGTACAGGCCGTCCTGTTTTTGGGTCAATGATGTGACTATACCGGACTCCGTCGATCTCCAAAAACTGATTCAAATCCCCACTCGTGGTTACGGCCTGGTTCCTGATCACCACGCGACTTTGGGCAGGATCAGATTCGCGTAATCCGGCCACGTCAATCTTCCATCCGTCGGATTCAGGGGGGGGGTTGCTCACGATGATGTCGCCGCCGATATCAATCAACGCGGACTCTATCCCTTGTTGTTGGAGAATCGTCATAGCACGATCGATCAAATAACCTGTCGCAATCCCAGAAACATTGATTTGAATCTTTTCCGCGTTGATGGTGATGGTGTTTCCCGAAATGCCATCGGAGGTAAGGCTCAACTTACTCCATCCGGAATTCTTCTGTGCGTCGGCAACATCCTCGTTGGAGGGAAGCGATTGTTGTTTGCGTGCTTTGCTCCACAATTCTATGGTCGCCCCGGCAGTGACATCAAAGGCGTTTTCCGTCAAAACGTACCAACGTTTCGCTTCCATTAATAGTTCAAAAAGTTCTGCGCTGAGCGTGTGTCGTTTGCCAGGCTCAAGATTCGCCAAGAGTGAGACTTCACTATTGGGATTATAGTTGTTGATCGGTTTCGCGCGTTCGTCGAATTCGGCGAGGATAGCATTGATAGCGTAAGCCGCTTGAGATTCATCTCGAGCATAAAGGATTACCTTTAGTTCGGTTCCCATGATTGGGCGAGAGTACTGGAATCTCGAAGTTTGCGATTCGCTATGTTGTGCGAATGAATGGGCTACAAATACGGTGCATATCGATATACACCCAAGGAAGATCGGGAAGCGGCTCAAACCAAGTCTTAACCGGTAACTAATCCGAAACATGGCGACGGCTTAGTTTTTGCTCTCGTCGCTTGTTTCAGCAGCTACTTCATCAACTGCGAAGAACATGACATGTTGCCAAGGTAATTTGTCATACTCGCGAACCAGCTTAAAGCCATTCTTCTTAAACTCTTTTTTGGCCTGAGCCTTTGACATTTTGTGTTCGGGTTTAATCGGAACGGTTGGATCCTCAGCGCGAAACTCGACCAGGGCGACTAGCCCATCTTTTTTAAGGCTCTTGCGAATAGCGCTGAGCATTTGAACGGGGTAAGCAAACTCGTGATAAACGTCGACCATCAGGAGTAGATCGACCGATTCTGCCTCGAGTTTCGGATCCCACAATTCTCCCAACACGGTATCAATATTGTGGATCTCGGTTTGCTTCATTTTCCGAGAAAGTTCTTGTAGCATTTCAGGTTGAATATCAACGGCGATTACCTTGCCTGTTGGGCCAACCATGGGAGCCATTTGAAAAGCATGATAGCCATCGCCACATCCCATGTCACAAACCACCATTCCATCTTTGAGCTTTAACTGCTCGAGCAATTCCGCTGGTCGTTCTTCGTCAATGCGCTCTGATCTATTGAGCCACGGAATTCCGTGATAGCTCATGGTTAAAGCGATACGCCGCCCCATGTAGGTCGTTAATGGTTTCGGGGGCGTTTCCTTTTTGGTGTCTGCTTCGCGTTGCGCCAATGCGGTGGTTGTGATCATGCCCAAAGACATCAGCGAAAATACCATCGTCATCAGCGCGAACCAAGCTCGATAGATCATTCTGGATTTGCCAAGGCGATAGGTGAAGTATCTGTTCGACATCAGTCCTCCAAGGGAAGAGGTTGGAAATAAGGTTTTTTTGATGATTCCAGATAGGTTTCTAGGATCAAGTGGGCCGCGATCTTGTCGACTTGTTTTTTGCGTTTTTTGTGAGTTAGCTCAGCATCTCTTAGCATGCGATTGGCTAGAGCGGTAGTGAATCGTTCGTCAACGAATCTCACCGGCAGTTCGGTTTCATCGCTGAGCCATTTTGCAAATTGACGTGCTTCCTTTGATTTCATGCTCTCTTTGCCGTCACAATGGATTGGTAAGCCAATAACCCAACCGCCGATGCTGTTTTCTCTAGCAATTTTTACAAAGTACTTACTGTCCAAATCTGGAGACCGCCTGGTGTAGGTCTCAAACGGGCTTGTCCAAGTTCGGCTAGGATCGCAGGTTGCTATTCCTATACGAACAGTACCGAAATCAATCCCTGCCAACCGTCCCGAATCGGGCCAGCCGTCAAATGTGTTTATGGACTCGGGCTTATCTTGGGAATTTTCCTGGTTCAACATGATTTACTCGTCTCATTCTACCCAAGTTCTCTTGTATTCGCTAACCAATCACCGGTAGCCTCCACAACAAAGTTGTTTCTTTACCTAGGAAAAGGTCGCAGACATGGTAAAACCAAGCTTAAACCATCCGAATCGCATTCGATTAACATCGGCTGTAGCACGATTCGCTAGCTTAGTCGTAGCGTTGGCTGGGATGTTATCCATGCCGAGCGTTGTTAAATCCCAGGATTCTTTCGACATGAACGAAGCCGAGCGGATGATGACCGCAGACATTGTGGATCTACGTTCGCAGTTAGTTTTTGGACTCAGAACCAATTTGCCTGGGCAAGTTCAGTTTATAGATTCCGTGATTGCAAAAGTGGAGTCCAAAGAGATATCTCGTTCGATGGTAAACGTTATTTTCGTTTGGGCGCGTAAACGCAATCCCAAGATACCTTATCCCTACTTCGAAGTCGCCCTTCGACTTTTGGCAGAGAAGCGAGGGGTAACATTCCCTGCCACTAATTCTATTGTCGTTGCACAGTAGACAGCCCAGCGGCGGAAGTGCTCGCTAGCGTAACATTCCGGAATCATCATCTCCGATCCTATCGGCAACCGCGAGGAATTGTTTTCAATTGATACCGGGATCAATTCGTTCCGATGTAAATTGACGAGGGAATCGTCGTTCGACATCGAGGAATCGTAGCATGTTCAGTTATCCCAGTAACTTGTTAAGACTGGTGCTACGACTAAAGCAATCGACCAATCTCGCTCTAAGGCCAAGGCGCCTTCTGCTTGGATTGACAACCTGCCTGTATCATTTCGAAAATCGATTCTCTGGACGGCAGATTATGAAACAGGAAATTTGGATCAATGGTAAATCCGACAGCCAAAGATCCATGCGGCGGGTCTTGTTAACAGACGACGAAAACGTGACAGCGGAGGCCACAACTGTAACGTCGCATTCAGGTAAGTAATCCGGTGAAGCCACGATACAAAATGCTATCCGTGCAAAGCGTGGTAACAAAGCAGTCTGATTCATTCGATGGGCCACTAATGCTTATGATCGAGTAGGGGGCTATCTACCGCTGCAAGCTTACTGCAGCACCTAGGTTTATCTTTCAGAAGCATAAAATCTGTGTATCATCGACGGACCGAAGAACTGGACCATCGACGATACTGCGTTTTTTAGGGCAGACAAACTGTTGCGCAAGAACGGTTGGGTGATTTTTGATGACTATGACTGGCCCTACGCTTTGGTTAGCCGCGATGGCGACGCGCCTGACGGTATCTCGCATCGAAGAATGAGTCTTGGGGGATAGCCCAAAAGAGAAACACTCCGAACAAGAACGATACCGTCACATTCGAGCGAACAACTAAAGATCTATTTGCGAAAGCCGTTACCGAATTTTGTCGCCGTTTTCGTTCCTAGATTACGTCGGCGGAGTTCTATTCGAAACAAAGTATTGTTCCAGCGATCATTGTATGTACCCGGGCATTCGTATCGATGATTCGAAGCGAACCATCTGGAGAAATACCATCGCAAAATCCCTCGAACTGTCTACCTCCTGACTCAACACAAACTCTGCGACCGTCCAAAAAACTGTATTGGTTCCAGTCTTTCCGAAAAGATTCGAATTCTGTCGTCGGGGATTTCCACATGGTTTCCCATTGCTTGAGAATGCGAACCAAAACCGATTCAGGAGAGTATTGTTCTGAGTCATTGAGTTTGGCAAGCTCATGCAAACTCACGGCCCGCGAACGAACATCGCTAGCTGCCTCGGAAAAATCCACTTGGCAATTAAGTCCGACTCCGATAACTGCAAAAGGTGACTCTAGCGTTATGACCTCGATAAGTATCCCACCTAACTTGCGATCTCCCAAGTAAACGTCGTTAGGCCATTTCACTTTGGGTGGAACGCTCACTAGCGGTTCAACAGCTTTGGCGATTGTGATTCCAGTTTTTAAAGGGAGTAAATGCTCATCCTTTGGTATGGGTACAACCAAAGTAAACATTAAGCATCCGTCAGGTGAGAACCATTTATTGTTACCACGGCCGACGCCAGACGTCTGGTTGCTCGCCACAATGAGAGCTGATTCTCTCAAAGATCCTTCACGCAAACCGTCTCTTGCAAATCGATTGGTCGAATCAATCGTTTCATGCCAAAGGACTGTTCGAAATGTGCCCCATGATTGGATTTCTTCGACGACAGCTCGAATACGAATTGCGCGAATAGGATGCATGAGGAGACGGCTGAAAGTAATGGACAGTTATGGTCTGGTGGGTTGTCAACTTAGTATAACCGCATGACCGTCGCCTTGAGCTGACGTTTTTTTGAAGTGGCGCAGTAACAGGTCTTTCGGGCCCAAGGCCTTACGTTTGCCTGCCCAGGCAGAAGGCCTGGGAATTGAGAAAACGTTGATGTTAGGGCCAGAGGTGTCCGGCCGTTTGGAATGGCTCGGATAGTTAGCAAGGAACAAATGGTCGGGCCGTTGTCCCTTGAAAAATCGTGGTGAATCGCGTTCCAAAGCCTTCAGGCCTAGCTAGGTAAACGAACTGGGATTTGCCCCTAAATCCAAAATAGCGCAACTTCAAAACGGACGCTCTAAGTCGGGATTCATTCCGCGGGTCGAAGTACGATCTCTTGCGAGTCATGGTTAGGGCTGACTTGTAAACGGCTAGCGCGGGGCGATGCCCACGCGCTAAACGATCATGTCGGCCGAAAAGTGATTAGCCGACCAAGCTCTTGAGTGCGGCGATGGCTGGTTCGTAATTTGGCTCTTGTGCTACTTCCGGGACGATTTCGGTGTAGACAACACTACCGGCTGCATCGAGAACGATGACCGCTCTGGCAAGCAACTTGAGTTCATCAATCATCAAACCAAGTTTGTTGCCAAATTCGCCGCTTTGATAATCGCTTCCCACCTTCATGGATTTGATTTCTTCCGCGCCACAGAAGCGATTCATTGCGAATGGCAAGTCGCGGCTGACGGTCACCGCATTGATCTTGTCACCCATACCGGCTAGTTCGCTATTGAACTTTTTGGTTTGGATTTGGCAAATACCGGTATCTAAAGAGGGGACAACACTGATGATGGTCGGCTTTCCGAGCAAATCAGTTGGTTTGATCGTCTTGAGGCCACCCTCGAAGTAGTGGATCGTGAAGTCAGGAAGCTTAGCTCCCACCTTCAGTTCTTCTCCTACCAAAGTCATCGGAGCTCCCTTAAAGGTAACTGCGCCGGTTCGTGCCATAATGATTAAGTCCTTTCGAAAAAGACATTAGAGATCGGGTTACTGATGAGTGGGAGCCTACCGGAATTCTAGCCCTCGTCAATCCTCTTTTCGATTCGGCCGGTGACGGACACCAATCCGAGTGAAACTAGTTGGGTTCATCGGGCTTCATGCCAAGCTGTTTCATCTTTCTGTAAAGATTGGTACGCTGGAGGCCCATCCTCATGGCTGCCATGGAAATGTTGCGATTGCAGGCTTTGATCTGCTCTTCGATATAGCGAGACTGAAAATCGGAGGTGGCGTCAGCTAGACTCTTGTTTAAATCTAGTCCGGTCGATTCATTGGTCTCTTGTGAGCGAGGATTTCGAACAAAATCGATATGATGATCCTCAATCACATCCTCGGAGCTAAGATAAGCGATCCGTTCGACTATATTTCTCAATTCACGAACATTTCCCGGCCAATTATGAGCCAATAATCGCTTCTCGGCCGCTTCGCTCCAAACCGGTTTTTTTCTACCGATTTTATCGCAGAAAAGGGTCATGAAAAAATCGGCAAGCTCCAATACATCACGGCCACGATTGCGCAGCGATGGCAAATTTATGGTTACGACGGTAAGCCGAAAATACAGGTCCTCTCGAAATCGTTTTTGTCGTACGAGTTCCACGAGATTTTGATTCGTGGCAGCAATAACCCGAACATTGACGGGAATGGTTGCGGAACCTCCCACTCGGACGACCACCTTTTCTTCGAGCACGCGCAGCAGTTTCGCTTGTCCTGCCAAGGTCATGTCGCCGATTTCGTCTAGAAACAAAGTCCCGCCTGAGGCCAGTTCAAACTTTCCTGAACGAGTTTCGTGAGCATCTGTAAATGCGCCTTTCTCGTGTCCGAAAAGTTCGCTTTCGAGTAGTGTTTCGGTTATCGCTGCGCAGTTGACGGCGATGAACGGTTCAAATCTTCTTGGGCTTTGGTAATGAATCTGTCGGGAGACAACTTCTTTTCCTGTTCCGTTTTCTCCTAGAATCAACACGGCCAGATCGGTGTTTCCTACTCGTTCGATCGTAGCGGAGAGTTGTTTCATTTCCGAGGAGCTGCCAATTAGCTGCACCTGTTGTGCCGCATCCCGCGTTAATCGATCTCGCGCGGAGACCAAGTGTTGTCGCTGTTGGGTGTTTGAAAGTGCTGCCGCAGCGTGACGTGCTAGTTCAACTAATTCATCTTGGTCGTTAGAGTCAAATCTTCCTTCGGCGTGATTGATGACTTCAAAGACTCCGATAGCCTTCCCCTTTTGATCGAGGAGTGGTACTGCAAGTAGCGAATCCGTTCGATAGCCGCTGCTCGTATCGACACGGCGATCGACTTCATCACGAGGGTCCGATCGATCCCAGCGGCGAGGCTCGAGAGATTTGAAGACAGCACCTGCCACCCCCTTGTCGTCCGCAATGCGAAGAGGTTTGTTTTCTATCCCAAGAGCTGGGTGCCCTACGAGCTCACGAGTCGCCCGATCCCAAAGGAAGATGCTGGCTCTGTCGCACTTAAGAAGCCTCGTCGCTGCTTGGGCGATATCTTGTAAAAGTCGATCCAAATCCTGATGGGAGTGCCAATCGGCAGCAACGCTAAGAATCTGGTTCAAACGAATCACGTCCCTCGATTTTTGTTGCAATCTCTGCCACAAATCGATGGAATAGGCTAGTTCCTCGAGACCGTCTAAAAACGTCTGTTGCGAATTTGATACTCCATTCCTGGATGAATGCGACAGACATAGAACTAGATCGATGTGAGATTGGCTTGGTACGTGATAATACGTCCAGATCGACCTTTCTATTACTCGCTGGGAGTCCAGGCATTCGGTCGCACAGTTCCAGTCTGGGGGTTCTGGGCGTAATTCACCGATATGAAGAATTTTTTTCCAAGCCCCCTTTGCACCTTGGAGCAATACCAAGCAGGCGTCGCCTATCTCACGCCGCCAGCGTTGCATCGGTTCGTTTAGAAGTTGATCTAGCGAACGAGACGTCTCCAGTTTTCTAAAAAGCCCTTCGACCAGTACGCTCATACTGGATTACTCTTCCGATTCGACCGGTTCGGGCAACATAAAACTTAGGACGGCAGCAACCAAAGCGTAAGCACCTGCGACGCATGCGCCGACGATGGCAATCTTAGCGGGGCTGGGGGGTGTCGATGCGGAAAGCGTTAAGGTCAACCATGCGGCAAACGTTCCAATCACTCGCCCACCTATGTTGGCAGCAAAGCTCTCGCCAGTGCCTCTCAAATGAACTGGGAAAACCAGCGGGATGTAGTTACCCCAGAAGCTAAATTGAGCGACGACTAAAGCACCGCACAAGAAGATACCGAGTTTAACCATGGTCAAAGAATCCGATTCCAAATTCTGTGACACCCACCAGAAGTAAAACGGCACCACGAGCAAAGCGGGCCAGTTGAACAATCGGAATAAGTTTCGCCTCGAAATGGCCATCAATGCGACGAATGCAAAAATCACGCGTCCAACCAAGCCACCCCATTCTTGCATTTGAGAAACCTTGGCAGTTTCACGGTCTTTAGTGTTCGCAGAAAGTGCCTTGATTTGCCCCTCGTTTAGTTCTTTACCAGATGCCTTGGATGCTGCAACAGCCTCAGAAGCCACTGCGTCTATTTTTGCGTGGCCTCCCTTCGGGGCAGACAAAATTTGCGGCAACTGCTGGATGGCACCGAATGCAATTCCATAGGAGCCCGCGAACATAAGAGTCGTAATGATGGTGGTTTTGGCAAGCTTAGGGCTGAACAATTCCATGATGCTGGGGCGACGCAATGTGCCGGCGGCGCGTTTCGCTGCCCAAGCTGGAGACTCGGGCAAGAAGGGGCGAATAACGATAAGAGGTATCGCAGGAACAACACCCGAAATGAGGGTATACCTCCACGCTTCGTGCAGCCCATAGATTGCGGGTAGCCATTGCTTTTCTGCGCCGTATGCACAAAGTTCGTTTGCTCCGGCGACCATGATGCCACCGAGCGACGAAAACGCTTGAGTGAATCCAAGTACCTTTTCACGTTGTTTCGGATCCGTGAACAACTCGGCGAGCCAGGCTACGGCAGCCACGAATTCGACACAAACGCCGATGAAAACTAAGCATCGACAGAAAAGCAATTGCCATAGGTTTGTGGTAAATCCAGCAGCAAAAGCAGCGAAAGCATAGAGCAAAATGCTGAACGTTAGAACGCGACGTCGTCCAAAGTAATCGGTGAGGTAACCTCCGACGAGTCCAAATACACCACCCGTCAGGGCAGGAATAAAAAACAAAGTGCGTGCCCAACTGATGTACTCAGGAGTTCCTGGGGCAAAGCCACCTAGCTTAAGAACCGCGGACTTGACAATGAGCGGCAACATTAAGAGTTCGTAAATGTCGAACGCAAAGCCGATCGAAGCGACAATGCATACGAGCCAAACAACGGTTTTACTCAGCGGCTGTATCGGCGAGGTCGATGGCTGCGAAGATGACATAGGTATCTCGTTTTTGTGGGAAACGTCATAGGCGGGCTGCGGTAATGTCGTAATACTTTACACACGGTTCGCGAAACCGCGAACCACGCTCCTACGCTTTTTGCTTTGTCGAACGGTATTTCTGTGCTGAAAATGATCTTAGTTACCGGTTACGGCGGCTTTTTAGGTGCCGCGATTTGTAGAAAACTCTTGGAGCATGGGTACGCAGTTCGCGGGATCGCCCGGGGGGAATATCCCGAATTGAAATCCTTGGGGGTGGAATGTTTCAAGGGATCGATAGCGGACAAAAACTGTTGCAAAACCGTATGCGATGGCATAGCGGGGATTATCCATACCGCGGCCTTGGCAGGCGTATGGGGCAGACGAGAGTGGTTTGAAGAGATCAATGTTACGGCCACCGACTATTTGCTTCGAGAAGCGACCGTCCAGAACATCGGCGCGTTTGTGTATACAAGTTCCCCATCCGTCACGTTCGATGGGACGCCACAAGTGAATGTTGACGAATCTGCGCCGTACCCAAAGACATGGTTGTGCGACTATCCAAGAACCAAAGCGCAGGCGGAACAGCAGGTTTTGCATGCCGATTCTAGCCGTTTGGCGACTTGTGCGCTGCGTCCTCATCTGATTTGGGGCGTTGGGGATCCGCATTTGATCCCAAGGGTTATTGAACGTTGTAAACAACGGCGACTAATGCGGGTGGGTGATGGGCAGAATTTAATCGATACGGTTCATGTGGATGCTGCTGCCGAGGCCCACGTATTGGCACTAAGTCGGATGCTAGATCGAGACCAAAACGCTTCTGGACGAGCGTACTTTATTACGGATGGGCAGCCGATAGCATGTTGGCAGTGGATCACCGATATACTTTCTTTTGCCAATTTAAAGCCCCCCACAAAGTCGATTTCCTTAGCAAATGCGTATCGAATTGGTGGGCTGTTAGAACTCGCTTATCGCGTATTCGGCAGGCAATCGGAGCCTCCTATGACTCGATTTGTCGCGAAGCAATTAGGAGTAGCTCACTATTTCAACATCGAGGCTGCCAGAACAAGGCTTGGCTTTGAACCTCCCGGAAATCGCCAAGAGATTGTGGAAAGGATGCGTGGGACGCTTTAAAAGCACGGTTTAAACCCGCCGGGATTTTGGGCACTAGGATTTTGGGCCGATTCCCCTAAAATTCGCTCCATCATGGCAAGAGATCTAAAATCGATACGAAACATTGGAATCATCGCCCACATCGACGCGGGTAAAACCACCGTAACCGAGCAAATGCTCTACATGAGTGGAACGAAACACAAAGCCGGCGCGGTCGATTCCGGGACTACAGAGACGGATGATGACCCAGAGGAGCAGCAGCGGGGCATCACGATTTTTGCGGCTTGCGTTACGTTTCGTTGGAAAGATTGCTCCGTTAACTTGCTAGATACCCCTGGCCACGTGGACTTTACGGCTGAGGTGGAACGGTGTTTAAGGGTTCTGGATGGAGCGGTTGTTGTCTTTTCAGCACGTGAAGGGGTGGAGGCGCAGAGCGAGACAGTTTGGAGACAAGCGAATAAATACAACGTGCCTCGAATCGTTTTCATCAACAAGCTTGATCGCGAAGGGGCGGATTTCTATCGGGTTTTGGAGGAAATTGGACCTCGTTTGGCAGCCGATCCGGTCGCAATTCAGATTCCGGTCGGTCAAGGACCAGCGCATACGAGCGATCCATTCCGAGCAGTCATCGATTTGATCGATATGAAGATGCTCACCTTCAGCAAAGAAGACTTTGGTCGCACCGTTAATGTGTCCGACATTCCTGAAGAGCTGGTCGAAGACGCGTTGGGTTGGCGTAACGAAATGCTGGAGAAACTTTACTCTCACAGCGGCGAGATGATGGAGCTCGCTATGGAGGAAAAGGAAATACCAGCCAGCATGATCCGTGAAACGTTGAGAAAGGCTTGTATAGAGATGAAGCTGCAACCAGTCCTTTGTGGATCCGCGTTGCATGGCGCAGGGGTGCAACCACTTCTTGATGGCGTAGCTCATTATTTACCTTGTCCGCTGGATAGGCCTGCAGTCGTTGGTTGCGATCCAAAGAAACGAGACAAGGTACTACAGCGAAATCCAGATCCAAAAGAGCCTTTCTGCGGTTTGGTGTTTAAGATCTTGCCAGCTAAAACAGGAGATATGTTTTGGATTCGCGTTTACTCCGGCAGACTCGAGTCGAACTCCCGCGTGTTTAATCCGAATCGAGACAAGAAAGAGAACGTGGCCCAACTCTGGCAAATCCACGCTTCGAAGAAAGATCGACAAGGTCAGATCGATGCCCTCGAGTGTGGCGATATCGCATGTGCGATCGGTCCCAAGGACTCGATCACAGGCGATACTCTTTGCGATACACGGGACATGATCGAATTGCCATCGATTCAGTTTGCGCAGTCGGTTATCTCCATGGCGATCGAGCCCGAGAATACAACAGAACGCAAAAAACTAGCCGAAGTTTTGGATATGCTGAAACGACAGGATCCAACTTTTCACGCAAGCGACAGTGCGGAATCCGGGCAGACTCTCATCAGTGGCATGGGCGAATTGCACCTAGAGGTCATTAAGAATCGATTGGTCCGCGATTTCAAACTTGCAGTCAAGTTTTACAAGCCACGGGTTAGTTATCGTGAGACGATCGGCTCTTCCGTGGAAGTGTTGGGGCAGTGCAATCGGATGGTAAACGGTCAGCAGCTATTCGCGCGACTCAAAGTTCGTTTCGAGCCGCTCGAAGATCGATCTGCTAAGGTGATTGTGTTGGATCGAACTCCTGTAGATCAGATGCTTCCTGAGGGATTGCGACAAGCCGCGTTAGAAGAACTACGCAACCGATCTGAAGGTGGAGGTGTCATCGGATCGTTTCCACTTACCGGTATGCGCATCAGTATTCTGGGAGGTGAGATTGCCGAAGTCGGTTCAGATGAAGTGGCCTTTAAGATTGCAGCTAACGATGCGTTCGACGAAGGCTTGAAGGAGGGTAATCCAACTTTGCTGGAGCCTGTTATGAAAATGGATATCACAACTCCACCTGATTATCTTGGAGAAATCGTTGGAGATCTACAGCAACGACGTGGATTGATCGAACGAACCGAATCGAGAGGAGCCGTGACCAACGTTTGGGCGTTGGCCCCTCTAAAAGAACTGTTCGGTTATTCAAGTGCTATTCGATCGTTGAGCCAAGGCAGGGCGGGATGCTCCATGGAACCGTACGGTTATCAAGTAGCACCAAAAGAAGACGCAGAAGCGTTTGCTATGTAGCGGCAACAGACTTTATTCAGTTAGATATTGCTCCACGTTGTTAAGACTAATGCGAGCAACACGGGCTCGGATTGTCTCAGCTCGCAGATCCAATTCTTCGAAATAACTCACCAAGCAGAAAACATCAATGAAGGTACTAGTCATCGGAAGCGGCGGTCGCGAGCACGCTTTAGCCTGGAAAATTAGCCAAAGCCCACGCATAAAGCGATTGTGGGTTGCTCCAGGTAACGCGGGAACCGCGCTCGACGCTGAAAATGTCCCCATTGCTGCTGATGATATTAAAGGACTGGTTTCTTTTGCCAAGAAAGAAAAGGTCGATCTGGTTGTTGTTGGACCTGAAGTTCCATTGACGCTAGGAATTGTGGATGCGATGGCAGCCGAGAAGATCCGCGCATTTGGGCCAAGTCGGGCAGCAGCACAACTAGAGGGGAGCAAGGCGTTCTGCAAACTCACCCTTAGACAGGCTGACGTGCCAACGGCCGACTACCAAGTGTTTCGAGACGCCGATAGCGCCATGCGCTACATCAAAGCCAGATACCCCAATGAAAATGACAAAGCTCCTGTTGTAGTTAAGGCGGATGGGCTAGCCAGCGGCAAAGGAGTTATCGTTTGCTCGCGGAGATCGGATGCGCTAGATGCGATTGATCGCGTGGCCAGAAAGAATGAGTTCGGAAAAGCTGGCTCGCAGCTTATTATCGAAGATCGACTCGAAGGGCCTGAGGCTAGCGTTTTGGTCATTACTGATGGCAAGACGATTTTGACGTTGCCGCCAGCGCAAGATCACAAGGCTGCTTACGATGGTGACAAAGGCCCTAACACAGGAGGCATGGGAGCATATTCGCCAACCCCTGTTGTGACTGATGAATTAATGGAAACCATCGAGGATAAGATTTTGGTTCCTACGATTCACACCATGAAAAGGAATCGAAAGCCATTCAAAGGGGTTCTCTATGCCGGCTTGATGCTGACACAAGTCGGGCCTAAGGTCCTCGAGTACAACGTGCGATTCGGAGACCCTGAGTGCCAGCCCATTTTGATGAGACTCAAAAGTGATCTACTCGACATCTTGGAAGCAACAGTCGATGGCAAGCTCGATGAGATTGATCCACCGGTCTGGGATCCGAGACCTGCTATATGCGTCGTTATGGCGAGCCAAGGCTACCCGGGCGAGTATGAAAATGGCAAAGAAATCACCGGCTTCTCAGAAGCGGCGGGAATAGAAGACGTCAAAGTGTTTCACGCCGGAACAAAACTGGTTGATGGTAAGGTTCTTACCAACGGTGGACGAGTGCTCGGTGTTACCGCTCTCGGTTCAAGCTTGGCGACTGCAAAATTGAATGCGTATACGGCAGTCAAAGCGATTCGCTGGCCTGGAGCTTGGTGCCGAAAAGATATCAGCGACAAGGCTGCGTCGTATATTGCAGCGTCAACAGAATCCTAGTTTCGTAATTTGGGAATAAGCTCTGTTGGAGAACCGCCAATATTCCAGGCCCGCAACGTGCGGGCTTGTTGCGTTAATCGAGATTGGAGAATTGGTGAAGGTAAAATGGGCACTTCTGACGCGCCCGACAAAAGTAAAAAATGAAAATTTATGGGTGCAGCTATCGACCATTAACTTAATGGTTGTGGCATTTGCTCTTCTGCTATTTTTCAAATTCTGACTTTTGTCGGTTCCGTCACTTCTGCCCGTTTAGTGGCCGTGATGTCGGTCAAGAGTGACCAACTTACATTTGAAGCAACTACTTCATCGCGCGAGGGACAATATTCCGGCGAAATCCTAGGCTTAGGCGTCGGTTTATGATCAACATCATCTCCATGTTGCCTTACGAGTTGCAAATCGTGGCATAAAATCGAGTATGATAGAGTGGTCGCTCGGCGACTGGCATCGGCTAGTCGTACGGATCACGTGAATTCCTTCCTACTATCTACCCCTCTCAACGGCCATGTTGTCTTTCACCGGAAAAGGTTCTGCGCACACCTGCAATGGTGTCGTGCGACGAGATTTTTTGCAAATCGGTGCACTAGGTGCTATCGGGTTAGGGCTCCCTCAACTGCTGGCCGCGGAAGATGCCGCGAAGCTTGCCACAAACAAAAGCAAGCGTTCTGTCATCATGATTTTTAATTTGGGCGCTCCAAGTCAGCTCGATACTTTCGACATGAAACCCGACGCGCCGCTTGAGATTCGGGGGCCGTTCAAGCCGATCGCGACGAACGCTCCAGGTATTCAGATATCGGAATTGTTCCCTGAGCATGCCAAACTGGCAGACAAGTTCTCGTTGGTTCGCTCGTGTTTCCATCGCGGAGCCGCCGTGCACGATGCCGGTTGGCAGATCATGCAAACGGGGCGCCAGTTCTCGGGTGGTGTCAACACACCACACGTGGGCTCAGCAGCCAGTTATCTTCTGGGGCGACGGAATGATTTGCCACCCCATATTGTTTTACCTGAGACCATGGGGCGAGGGGGAGGCAATCTGCCCAATGGTCAGGCGGGCGGCTTTCTTGGAAAGTCCCAAGATCCTTTTGCATTGATGGCAGATCCCTCGAAGCCTGACTTTAAGGTTCCCGATTTGATTCCTCCCGAAACGATTGGCACTGCCCGAATCGATCGTCGAAAGCGCATGCGAGAAGTGGTGGAGAGCACCATGAGAAAGTTTGAGGCAAGCGAGTCCGCGCGCATCATGGATGAGAACTTTCAATCGGCCTACCGATTGATGACCAGTACGCAAGCTAGAGATGCATTCGACTTGAACAAAGAGCCCGTGGAGGTGCGAGAGCGTTATGGGATGAATCGGTTCGGGCAATGTTGTTTGCTGGCCAGGCGATTGATTGAGGCGGGTGTTCGATTCGTTACCATTAACACATTCTTGACTGTATTTGATGATGTGAGCTGGGATATTCATGGTAGTAAGCCATTTACATCCATCGAGGGTATGAAACAGCAGGTTGCACCTATGTATGATCAGGGCTACTCGGCTTTGATCCAGGATTTAGCTCAGAGGGGAATGCTGGACGATACGATGGTATGCAATTTGGCGGAGTTTGGGCGAACCCCGAAAGTGAATCCAGCGGGAGGAAGGGATCATTGGCCACAATGCTTCACGGTTTATTTTGCTGGAGGGGGCGTGCAGGGAGGTCGAGTGGTGGGGGCGAGCGATCCGATTGGAGCCGTTCCGGCTGATCGACCAACCGAGCCGCCTGAGATTGTGGCCACGATTCTCCATTCGCTGGGTCTAGACCTGGAATCACACTTGCCCGGTCCGGCTGGCCGCCCTTTTCCTCTCGTTGACTTCGGCTATCGCGAAATCCGCGAACTGTTCTAGATTGATACAGCTGTCGTCATTCTGATTCAGTGGTTTTTGCCTCGACCATATCGATCGGGCATGCAGATCATGACTTTCTTTTGAAAACCGCCGACATTCCCTAAAGTTCGTGATTCATAGGATTATTGGCACGGGGTTTGTTGTTATCTGTTCTCGTGATCACAGAAGGAATCGACCCAGTGACACGGGCAGCGGCAGAAGGGCTGTTGGTTGCCCCGAAGTGTTCGATCAGGATACATGAGGCCGAGAATGAAACGACTTATGGCAAAGCTAGCATTAGGACTATTGGCAGGTGTAGCAATTGTTGGGCTGAATTCAGGTTCTGCCGAAGCGCAATCTCATCGAGGGGGTAGGTATTGCCCTCCCAATGTTGCGTATCGTCCGATCGTTGTGGTGCCTAGTTATGGTACGACGCTTAGTGTGAATCGCGTGACACCATTCGGGTATGGAGTGAACTACGGTTATTCGTCGTTTTATCCATCCGTTCCGATTTATAGCAACTACGGGTATGGCGTCGGTCACGGCGTAGGCTATGGGGTAGGCGTGCCTCGCGGAGTCTCATGGGGAGGTGGTGGGGTACCGAGAGGAGCATCGTGGGGAGGTGGTGGAGTACCGAGAGGAGCATCGTGGGGAGGAGGCGGTTTTCCTCCTGGTGCATCCTGGGGCGGGGGTAGCGGATTTTCGCTTCATATCGGACAGTAGGATAAGAGTGGTTTTCTTGAGGACCGCGTGACGTGCCTTGAGAATGGACCTCTATCAAAATCTCACATCTAACGTTAAAAAAATAAGAACCTGCGGGCGTTTCTAGAACGCCGCAGGTTCTTTAGTTTTGTACCAGGACTCGAATCTTCTCGGTGTACGCCTTATTGTCAGTGGAATCTGACCTTAGGCTGCCGATCTGCCTTCTTCGTTGACCATCGTTTCTAGTGCGACGCGATATTGCATGAGAAAAGCGTCTTCGGGGGTGTCTTCGTAAAAGGATCGCAAGACGCTCGTCGCTCGAAATCCGAGTTGGCGGAAGAAAAGTTGTGCGTCCAAGTTTGTTTCTCTGACCTCGAGTACGATTCTATTGCGGCGTTGGTAGGCCAGTTTGGAGACGAGTTTGTCGATCATTGATCGCCCGATGCCTTGTCGGCGGTAGTCGGGATGCACAGCAAAGGACAGGATGTGAATTCGGTTCTTATGAAGCTCGTATATCATGAAGCCCGCAACATCCTCGTTGCGCTCGGCGACCATGCCGATGCAGTCTCGTTGCCTAAGGCAGCGAATGAACTCGTCCTCCGTCCACGGGAACTCAAAGCTAGCATTCTCGATATTCAAAACGAACGGGAGATCTCGGCGAATCATCCAGCGGATGTGGCATGCCTGATTTGAGTTGATGCTTGGCATCTGAGGAAACCCTCTAAGTTTGCGTAGTGCGAGGCAGCGTCCGTGCGCCTCTGGCCTTTGTACGGTACCAAATTCCGTAGGCTGAAACCAAGCCGAATTCTTTCTTGGTGAGAGCACTTTTTCATAAAAGTTTGCTTGCCCCTGCCTAGTGGACACTTGGTATTTGCGAAAGCAGCCTGTGCGATGTTTTTGTGCACGACTCTCGACATCCCCTCTTATGGGGTATTGCTTAGAATTTGGGCATGCTGGCTAAATCGCTGTAAGTTATTGCTGGCATTAGGCTTGCGAAGACCCTATTGCCAGCAATCTCAATATGGGAGGTCTCGACGACGGATGCCAGGGTCTGCTCGTCAAAGTAACAGAATCACCGATTCGCAAGAACGCGGATCAGCTAGAAAAAAGGGAGAGTAAGGATGAATTTTGGAGAATCGCCGACGGATCCATGGACGACCAATCACGTTATGAGCCCGGTTGTTGGGCCGGTGACTACGAATACCGACTCGGCGACGGCAGCTGGGGGGGCGTCCGAAAATGCTAGCAAACCGGTGGACGAGGCGGGCGCGAAGCTTGCGGCTGAGATGAAGGTCTTCAATGAGCTAGCATGCAGCCTACGTGAAAAATTAGTCACCGCCGGCAGCTTGGCAGAGCGAGGTGCTTCCGTGGTCTCGATAGCAGCGGAGTTGTTCGGTGTTGCGCCAACATGGACTGCATTTTATCGAGAAGTGCTCGGAGCGGACGGTTTGATGCGGACCGCGATTTGTGATGACGACGAATTCTCTGAATTCGAATGCTGTGACGATCACAACAAGCTTTTGGAGATGCTAACGGCTCTTCGTTCGCGAGATCTCCCGGAAAACGATCCTCACGAAGCCCAGCGAATGATCACTGTCCGAATACCTAAGAGTCTTCACGATTCCATTTGTAACGAAGCAAATCGTTTGGCAGTCAGCGTCAATAAACTTTGCATTTCTCGTTTGTTACAAAAGGTAGACCGAAGCATGATTCCAACATCGGCGCAAAAACGACGTGGACGTCGACCAGGCAGCGCCGCCGGCAAAAAACTTTCGTCTCGGGTCGAAGCCGAACCGGTTATTGCGGAGTATCGCCCTCTCGAGGACTAATGCTGCCTTCCCCATTTAGGTCGTTATATAAAAGTGATACCTGGATCTTATTGTGCGTTTGCTAGCTAACGGTTTTGCGATAGCTAGCCGAGGTTTGGTGCCGCGACTCGAATGTGGTGTCGATCAAAACCAGACGCGCAAACAAGGGAGTTCCCAGGGGATGCAGTCCCTCGCTCACGCTTTTTGAAGTTGCGCAGTACCAGGTTTCGGGCCAATGGCTTCACGTTTGCCTAGCCCAGAAAGACTGGGAATTGAGAAAGCGATGATGTTCGGGCAAAGGTCCGGCCGTTGACCCTCGAAAACTCTAGGTGAATCGCTGTCCAAGCCTAGCAAGGTAAACGAACTGGGCTTTGCCCCCTAATCCAGAATAACGCAAATTCAAAACTCACGCTGAGGGTTGGGATTTCGAATTTTCTCCAATCAAGGTCATTTGTGAGTCGCTGCACAAATGTGAATAAGAAGCTTTGGTTCGCCCCGCGGAGACGCGTAAGCCGGGTTCTGTTGCTGACTGCTGCAATCATTTATCTAGCAAACTGATTGCTCAGTTTGTCGAGCGGCCTACCCGAGTGTGATTGTGCCGAGCAAGCACTGGGATGGCGAGCCATCCCACACTCTGTTTAGCCTTGCACCGGGTGGGGTTTACCTAGCAGCAGGTGTCGCCACCCGCTCTGGTGGGCTCTTACTCCACCGTTTCACCCTTACTAGATTGCTCTAGCGGTTTGCTTTCTGTTGCACTTTCCCTAGTCTTGCGACCGGTCGACGTTATCGACCACCCTGCTCTATGGTGCCCGGACTTTCCTCTTGGGCTGCGCAAGCAGTCCAAGCGATTGCATCTGTCTCCGAGGGGCGTACCAAAGTGAAAAACATCCTAGCATGAGACGGATGGAATGCCATCGTCGATGCTAAACAATAAAACAATCAAGAGTAGCCAAGCGAAAAATAGGTATTGGTGGCCTGCACATTAAACAAGATGCTGCAATAAAAAAACTGCACAGGAGCGGCCCTCGCACAAGAGTACGGCGCTTATGGCTGCTCCACTTAAGTCCTGACCCGATTCACGCTTCCCCCTCGCGAGAGCCACTCCCAAGCAGTTTTGCTGCGACGAGCGAGGCCTCTAGCTTGTCCCAAGTGTAACACAGTCTCTGGTCTTGTCGAGGCGGAATGCTTGCCAGTATCGCTTCTTGTCCAAAATGGCTTCTGCAATCGACCTTGCCACGGGTAGGAATTTTTTCCTATTGGTAGGGATTGGAAAAGATGCGCAGGGCCAAATGTATCCAAGGATGGAGAAAATGGTGAGGTTAGAAAATTCCCAACGGAGATGTCTCCGATTAAAAATAATTCTTTCCTTTCTGGTTTTTCTTTTGCCGGGAGCGTTTTCGTCCCCAGGATTCGCTCAGAAGCCTGCCAACCAAGCTGGCAAGAAGCCCGGCAATGCCCGTACGGCTGCGAATCCAAATCAAGCGAATCAGAGAATTACGGCACCAGCCAAATCCAGTAGCCAATCGAATCCGCAGGCATCACCTCGCGGAAAAACCGACCGTGAGCCAATCTGGGTTGCAGAGGCTATCGATGCCGATGGTGATGGTTATTTTCGCCGGACGATGGATTTACCAAGGACGGAAAAGGCCCAGATCGAATTTCGTGCATCGGAGTATTGCGAGGTCTATCTGAATGGGCAGCGACTGGCGATGGGGCGAAAACCAGGAAACCTGGAACGAGTCGACGTTACAACCGCAACCAAACCGGGTAAAAACGTACTTGCCGTTCGCGCGACTAATCGATCAAACACGGATCCGTACTTGGAGGTTGGCTTCTTCTTTAAGCCAGTCGATGCGAAGTGGAGGATTGTCATTAGTGACTCTGAATGGAAAGCCACGACGGATGCGAGATCGAATTGGCAAATGCCGAGCTTCGATGACTCAGCATGGCCCGCTGCCATTTCTGCATCGGAAAATCTAGCACCCCCACAAGTTGCTAGCCGAGGAGATGACTCACCACCGGATGAGCTAGAATCTGGCTCGCGAAACGCGAAGGAACCATTCTCCGGAAGTAGTTCTGAATCGTTGGAGAAGATTAAGGCAACACCCGTCAAGGCGTCTCTGGCTGACTATGACTCGAGCAAAGGTCCTCCTCCACGCGAGCGATTCACCACCAAGCCAGGTTTTGTTGTCCGAGAGGTGTTCTCATCAAAAGATGTTGGCTCCATGCTTGCCATGGCATTTAATGAGTTCGGTCACATTATCGCATCGCAGGAAGGCGGACCGCTTCTTTTGCTTTACGACTCCAAAAAGAATGGCAAGCTAGATACGGTTCGAACTTATTGTGAACTTGTGAAAAATGTCCAAGGAATCCTGCCTCTCAACGGTGACGTCTATGTGACGGGGGATGGGGAGGAGGGCTCAGGTTTGTATCGCTTAGAAGATCGTGATCGAAACGGACAAATTGAAAAGGCGACCGTGCTGCTCAAGTTCAAAGGGGTTCCCGGTGAGCATGGCCCACATCAAATCGCATTTGGACCTGACGGAAACCTTTACATTGTAGTCGGCAATCATTCTCAACTCGATCAGCCTTGGAGTGACGATTACACATTCCCTAAGCCATATGAAGGAGATTTGGTTCAACCTCGCCAAGAAGATCCAGGTGGGCACGCCGTTGACGTGAAAGCTCCTGGGGGCACGATCGTGCGTTACGAATTGGGATCGGAAAAAGCGACCGTCATCGCTGGTGGGCTTCGAAATGCTTATGACCTAGCCTTTCATCCAGATGGCTCATTGTATGTTCATGATAGTGACATGGAAGCGGATCAGGGATCGGTATGGCATCGGCGCACCTCATTGTTCCGCGTAATCGAAGGGGGGGAATATGGATGGCGAAGCGGCTGGGCTAACTGGCCAGAATACTATACTGACAGACTGCCAGCGTTGACTTCGTCAGGACGTGGATCTCCGACGGGTATGGTTTTCTATAATCACTTTATGTTCCCTGCTGCCTATCAAAGAACACTTTTCCTGGCGGATTGGTCCGAGGGGCGAATTATCTCTTGCACACTCGATCAGAACGGTAAGGCTCAGCCCAAACTCGAGGATTTTGTCGTTGGCACACCAATGAACGTGACTGATGTCGAAGTCGGCGCCGATGGATGGCTCTATTTCGCAACCGGTGGACGTGGTACCGACGGCGGTATCTATCGGGTCGAATGGACAGGGGAGGTTCCTGACAAGACCAAGCAATTGGGCAGTGGCATTACCAAAGCCATTCGACTGCCTCAGCTTAGTTCTGCTTTTGGGCGTCAATCTGCAGCTCTTGCGAAAAAGGAACTCGGAAGCGAATGGGGCGAACTGGTCGCCGGCGTTGCATACAGTAACGAAAATCCAGCCAAGTATCGATTGCAGGCGTTGGACCTGATGCAATTGCTCGGACCTACACCAACTCCAGACATCCTTATCGAACTAAGCCACACAACAAACGATGCAGTACGCACCAAGTGTGCACGCCTGATGGGTTTGCATGCTGAAACCGAGATTGCGGAACGTCTTGTCAAGTTGCTTGAGGATACTTCCCCGGTCGTAAGAAAAACGGCTTGCGAATCCATGCTCCGAATTGGCGTGGTTTGCGATCCGGCCGCATTGCTCAAATTGCTGCAAAGCGATGATCGTGAGGAGCGGTTTTTGGCTCGGCGTGTTCTCGCTATGATTCCCGAAGACACTTGGAAAGATGAATATCTATCGAGCCCTTCCAGTCGGTTGGTAGTGCAATCGGCGTTGACCTTGATCACCCAATCGCCCAATCGAACCAATGCTACGTTGGTCTTAGATTCACTGGCTAGATTGACCAAGAACTTTATCAGCGATGCAGATTTTGTGGACTTGTTGCGAGTCGTACAAGTTACGATGCATTTGGTGACCCCGGACGGGGAGCAAACACAAGCCTGGAGCGAACTAGTCTCATCGGAGTTTCCGGCTGGCAATTCTGTAATCAATGCGGAGTTGGTGCGAATTGCAGCGTATCTGAAATGCGATCTCGTTCCAGAAGTGCTCAAGTATTTACAGACGGACACGTCAATGCCAGAGCGAGTTCTGATTGCAATGCATCTGCCACAGATGCCCCATGATTGGACATCTAAAGAACGGATGGCATCGTTGCAATTCCTGGAGTCAGCACAAAAAGAACGGGGGGGTGGATCTTATCACCTCTATGTTATGAATACGTCGAACTCGCTGTCTGACTTGTTAACCGAGGAGGAATCCATTCGAATTCTGTCTCTTGGAGAAGAGTATCCGAATGCGGCGCTCGCAGCGTTGATAAAACTCCCGGAAGAGCTAGATGCCGAGACTATTCAAAATTTGATTAGGCTCGATTCCGCTATCGATCGCGGAGGGTTAGAAGCAGATGTTTTCAAACGCTTGAAGACCGGTATTACAGCCATACTGTCAGGTCAAAGCAGTCCTGAAGCAGGAGATTACTTGCGATCGCGCTGGCGCAAAAGTCCAGATCGTCGTGCTGCAATCGCACTGGCTTTCGCACAGAATCCTGTCGAAGAGAACTGGGATTACCTAGTGCGAAGTCTTGGGATAATCGAACCATTCGCTGTACCCGATGTATGCATGGCTCTTCGTAAAATCGATGTTGCAACCGAGGATGCCGAAGCAATTCGCCAGGCGATTTTACAAGGGTGTCGATTGGTGGATAACGGAATGAATCCGGCTCCAGCGATCCAGTTGCTAGAGTATTGGACCGGTGAAAAGATGAGAGAATCAACCGATCCTAAGGCTACCCCCATGAGTGCGTGGCAACGTTGGTTCGAGGTTCGATACCCGGACGCACAGCCAGCGGTCTTACCTCAAGAAACCGAGCGTCCACGATGGTCGATCGAGTTCCTGGAGCAATTTCTTGACGGCGAACAAGGCAAATTCGGATCGCGTGAAAATGGTGCCCGCGTGTTTGCGGCCGCTCAATGCGCATCTTGCCACAAAATGGAAACGATTGGGTCGGGGTTTGGTCCTGATTTGACGAGCGTTGCTAGGCGGTTTACTAGGACAGAGTTCTTGGAATCGACCCTGTTTCCGTCTCACGTCATCAGTGACCAATATGCATCGAAAAAGGTCCTAACGACGAGCGGGCAGACCTACACTGGAATATTGGTCAAAACACCGGGTGGTGTCGCGATCCGGATCAATCAGGAAAAAGAAGTTCAAATCCGCGAGGACGAGATCGAAGAGATTTTACCGAGCCGAGTGTCCGCCATGCCTTCGGGATTATTCGACAATCTGACTCCTACGGAAATCCGAGATTTGCTCAGTTTTATGGGTTACGTTCCGCAAGAACAGATTGCGGAGCAGCGTACGCCGGCGGTTCGCCGTTAGTTGGGTGAGCCCCGTCGGTTGTGACGATCGACCTCTCGGGGTACCATACCCAAAAATCGAAACACCGTTTGACGAGCATAGCGTTGCCAGAATTCGAATCCCGTCCCTCGCACCTCCCCACCGGAAGCGAATCATCCCTACCCAGTAGTCCGAAAAAAGGCTACCGGGTCCGGCGTGCGCACTACGACGATCGGGACGAAATCTACGAACTTTTATTGCCGTTTTTTGCCGCTAATAAACTTTTGGAGCGGTCCCCCTCCGAGATATTGCTTTTGATGGCAACTGGGTTCGTGGCAGAAGCAATCGGGGCTGAGCCGGATGCAGGCGGTGTGACCGATCCCAACGACACCCCGATCATCGGTTTTGCCTCAGTAGAAATCTACTCGAAGAAATTGGGCGAAATTCAATGTTTGGCCGTCGCCCCCGATTTTGCAGGAACCGAAATCCAAACGGAACTTGTTAGGGAATGTGTCGAGTTGGCACGGGCCAAGGGGGTTATGGAAGTCATGGCGATCAGTTCGTCAGACGAATTCCTGCGAGTGCTTGGTTTTGACTACTCGCTCCCTGAACAAAAACGAGCGCTCTTTTACGAAGTGGAAGATCTCGTTGATCCGGAATCGGTAATCTCCTCTGCGGAAGCCGAACAAGCTGGTGTCGTAATCAAGCCCCTCAACGGCTACAAGATCCGACGCGCTCGATTCGACGAACAAGATGCGATTGCCCAGTTCCTAACTCCTTTTTTCGCGCAAAAGAAACTTCTTCAGCGAACCCGATCAGAGATACTGCTTCTAATGGCAACAGGCTTTGTTGCCGAGGTTTTGGCTGAGGCATCGGCAGATAGACCACCCACGATCATTGGATTTGCTTCGGTGGAAATTTACTCTGAAAAAATGAGTGAAATCCAGTGCCTCGCCGTATCAGAACAGCACCAAGGCAAGGGGCTAGGCAGCGCTCTGGTGCGAGCCTGTTTGGAACTTGCCAAGCAAAAGGGTATCGTTGAAGTCATGGCGATCAGTTCGTCAGATGCTTTCCTGCAAAAGCTCGGATTTGAATACTCACTCCCCGAGCAAAAACGAGCCTTGTTTTATCAACTACGATCCCGCGCAGATGTCTTCAATCGCGACGAATAGAACTATTTCATGCAACTACTAAATTCGATTCGGGCTAGATTCACCGATGTTTTAGGCCAATGGCTCACCGAACCACGTGAACTCCAAACTGCGTTGGAGAGAATCGTTCCATCCAAGGATGCTTCGCTTGCCGACTACCAAGCGAATGTTGCCATGCCATTGCAAAAACTTGTCGGTAAGCCACCGCAAGTGATCGCGCAAGAAATCGTGGCCGGCATAAAAGTTGATGATTTTTGCCAAGAAGTTACCATAGCCGGTCCTGGTTACGTGAATCTGCGTCTTTCTAATCAGTTTCTAGAAAAGTTAATGCAATCGGCTTACGAGTCAGATCGACAAGGTGTCGAGCAAACGGCTGCGCCTAAGACTTTCGTTGTAGACTTTTCTTCACCCAATGTTGCAAAACCCATGCACGTGGGACACATTCGTTCAACGGTCATCGGCGATGCGATTTCCAAAACACTCTTATTTCTAGGTCATACTGTTGTTACCGACAATCACTTGGGGGATTGGGGAACACAATTCGGAATGATTATCTACGGTTACAAACATTTTCGCGATGAAGAGGCGTTTGCCAGTGCCCCGGTGAAAGAGCTAGGCAGGCTTTATCGAGTGGTTCAGAAAATCATTTCTTATCAAAAAGCTGCCGGTGGAGTTGCAGAGCGAGAAAAAGGAATCGCACTCGCCCAAGCTAAACTCGCTATGCTGCAACAAAAGGCAACGGAAGCCCCTAAAGATAAGAAGCTTTCTAAAGATGCTAACTCTGCATTATCGGCCCTGAAGAATCTACAAGAGGAGCACGAGCAAGCGTCCAATCTCGTAGCAGCAGTCGAATCAGATCCTCAATTGCATAAGTGGTGCATAGATCATCCAGGCCTCGATTCGCTTGTGCTCAAAGAGACTGCAAAACTCCATCGCGGCGACAAGGAGAACGTCGCTTTGTGGGAGCGGTTTCTGCCGGCGTGCAAGGAAGAAATTCATGCGATCTACGAGCGTCTTTCGGTTAGTTTTGATCATGAATATGGCGAGAGTTTTTATCATGATATGCTCCCTGCCGTCATTGAAGAATTGCTAAGTCGATCGCTTGCTACTCAGAGCGAAGGAGCGATTTGTGTTTTCCTTGAGCAGTTTGATGCACCTATGATCGTCCAAAAACAGGATGGTGCTTTTCTGTATTCCACGACCGATATTGCGACCGCAATGTTCCGCGAGCGTGAGTTTGGTCCAGACGCGTGTTTGTATGTCGTCGACCATCGACAAAGCGAGCACTTTCAGAAGCTTTTTGCGGTGCTGGAAAAAATTGGCCTGACTCACACCGACTACAGGCACGTCAGCTTTGGGACCGTCATGGGCAAAGATGGCAAGCCGTTTAAGACGCGAGCTGGCGACAACATCGGCTTGGAATCATTGCTCGATGAAGCGATCGAACGAGCATGGGGCGTAGTATGCAATCCAAACCGCTTGCAATCAGCAGGCCTGGAGTTAACCGAAGCGGAAATGCGTAACATCTCGGAAGTCGTTGGTATAGGAGCGATCAAGTATGCCGATCTGTCTCATAACAGAACCAGTGACTATGTGTTCGATATGGATAAAATGGTTGCACTGGAAGGGAACACGTCGGCCTACATCCAGTATTCGTACGCGCGAACCCGTAGTATTCTGCGACGAGCGATCGAAGGTGGAATCGAGGAGAAAAATTGGGTAGTTGCTCCGATTCTGATCGAAGCGCCGGCGGAAAGAGCGTTGGCCATTCAGATCGCGAGGTTTGAAGACACGCTTCAGTTTGCTATGAACGATTTTCTACCCAACGCGATCACAGAATTCTTGTTCGATACAGCCAAGATCTTCGGAACATTTTTCGACCAATGCCCTGTTCTCAAGGCTGATACTGAGGAGCGAAAACTGTCCAGACTTAAACTGACCGAGTTAACCGGTCGGGTTTTGCAGCGAGGCTTAGGGTTGCTAGGTATAGGGACTGTTGAAAGAATGTAGTGCGACTGCGGTAAATCAGGATTACAACGAGAGAGGCAGGTAGCTATGAATCAACCTCGAAACAGTTACTTTGCAGGGCTCGTCATGATGGTTGTAGGAATCGTCCTCGTGGCATCTATCTTTGTTTCTATCTTTTTGTCATGGAACTCAGACCGCGGAATCGAACGAGAGTTCGGAGGCTACTTCCTCAGATTCCTAGCTGGCATGTCGCTGATTGTTTTCGGCAATGTCACCCGTGATATTGCAACGCGAAAGCCTCATGAAGAAGAAACTACGGATGAAGATTTCGATCAAACGGAAGTCTACGAAGGAGAAGTTACTCCAACTCTCTATGCGATAGAAAACCCGTTTGACTCTAAATCCAATGATGGTTCGCAACGACCGTAATCGCTAATTTCTATAGGCCGTTTAGCCTTTCGGTCCAGTAAGCAACTTGTTTCGCAACTTGTTCGGGATTGCTGGATCCATAGGATTTGTAAGCGTTAACAGCCCCCTCGACATTGAGAACATCTCGGATGGAGAAATCAAAACTGGCGTCGACTGATAGAAAATCCGCATCGCTTAGATCTACGAGTCGGCATTGTTTTTCTTTGGCCATCGCCACCATGGCTCCGACGCGATGGTGGGCTGTTCGTTGCGGCACGCCGCGAGAGATGAATGCCTCCATAAGTGCCGTCGCATCCAAGAATCCTTGATCGAGTCGAGCTCGTATTGATTCGACATTCAGTTCCGATTCGGCAACGAGTAGTGCCGCGAGTTCCAGCATCAGGCTAACGGTGTCGAAAGCATCGAAGACTGGAGGTTTGTCTTCTTGGAGATCGCGATTGTAGGCTAGAGGCAATCCTTTGATCAGGACTAAAAGTGTTTGCAAAGCTCCGATGACGCGAGCCGATTTGCCACGCGTTAACTCAAGCGTATCTGGATTGACTTTTTGAGGCATGATGGAACTACCGGTGCAGAACTTTTGCGGTAGTTTGATAAAGTCGAATTCCGTCGTCGACCACAGAATCCATTCTTCTGCCAGCACGCTCAAATGCTCGGCAATCATCGTGAGGACAAAAACAGTTTCGAGAACATAATCTCGATCGCTGCTCACATCGATGCTGTTTCGAGCGACCTCGTCAAAGCCCAATTCTTGAGCCGTCATGTGCCGATCGATAGGAAGGCTAGTCCCTGCCACCGCAGCACATCCCAGAGGCGAAATGTTGACCCGTTTGCGACAATCACTTACGCGAGTGCGGTCCCGTTCTAGTTTTTCGATGTAGGCTAACCAGTAGTGAGCAGCCAGGACTGGCTGAGCACGCTGCATATGAGTGTAAGCAGGCACGATGACCCCGTTATCTTTATGGCAACGGGATAAAAATGCTTTTTGCAACTCGACCAATTTCGAATCAATTTGATCGAGATGATCCCGAACCCAAAGGCGTAGGTCGGTTGCGATTTGATCATTTCTAGAACGTGCCGTATGGAGTTTCCGGCCTGTGTCTCCCAATGCATCGATCAGCGCTTGCTCAATATGCATGTGGATATCCTCCCATTCAATTTTGAATGGGAGTTCGCCTCGCTCGATTCTGCCCCCGATTGCTTCCAACTCTTGCCTGATGGAGTCGAATTCCGATTGGCTGATAAGGCCAGTGGCCGCCAACATTTTCGCATGGGCAATCGATCCCCGAATATCTTGTCGAAACAGACGGTGGTCGAAACTGATACTCTCGCTGAATCTCGCCAATCGGTCGTCCATGCCCGATGCAAAGACGCCACTTCTAGAGGGGGAAGCCAATGTACTGTCCTAGGTTGGTGAATGAGACGGAACAAGCTATGATTCTGATGCAAATCTCGCATTCAACAAGAGACACTCGCTAGGATATGAGTTGATCAAGAGCGTTTTTCGTCGAACTCCGGTCGCACTTTTGAACTTGTTCTCCAATCCCACGCGGGCTGCGGTGAGCGTGGGTGGGGTTTCGTTTGCGTTGCTGTTGATCTTTATGCAACTCGGATTTCGTGGAGCCGTCGCCAACACAGCTACCCTCGTTTACAGTCGGCTTGGCGCCGAAATCGTCATCCGATCTCCCGATTACGTCCACTTATACGAACCCAGGAATTTCGATCGATATTGGCTTCGTCTGGCGGAATCCCATCCAGATATTGAGCGAGTCTCACCTTTCTGGGTATCCCTAACGCGGTGGCAAAATCCGCCAAAGAGCGAGGCCTGTACTAACACGCCACCTAACGGATCGTTCCGAACCGTCGGCATGATGGGAATGGAGATTGATCGTCCGGTAATTGATTTGCCAGAGCTAGAGGGATTGCTGGATGCCATCAAGGACCCCAATTCCATGCTCGTCGATCGCACGACGCGGGCTGAATATGGGCCTCAAAATTGCAAACAGTTTTCGGATCAGGATCTGGGACTTCGGACGGAACTAGGCAACATTTCTACGACCATTGCAGGGCATTTCAAACTAGGTACGGGGCTGGCAACGAATGGAGCTGTGCTGGTCAACGAGATAGCGTTCGCTAGGCGTTCTCCTGTTGATACGCGAACTAGAGCCAGTCTTGGGCTAATTCGGGTCAAGCCAGGTGTGAACGGGGAGAAGCTAGCCGATAGCTTAATAGCTTGGATGTCAGAGATCGATCCTAATGCGCGTGCCTCGGTGAAGATTTTGAGCATGAAGAAACAAATCGATTGGGAGCGAAATCGATGGTTGACCGAGACCCCGATCGGCATGATTTTCACCATGGGGGTCATCTTGTCCTTTATAATTGGAGCCGCCATCGTTTACATGGTGCTTGCGACCGACGTTACAAGTCGCATCTCGGAGTTCGCGACGCTAAAGGCGATGGGGTACTCCAATTTCTACGTTGCTCTCATCGTAATGCGACAAGCCTGGATACTGGCAGTGGGAGGATATCTAATCGCGGCGGGACTTTCCTATGGACTTTATGGATTGACCGTGAACCTCTCGGGCATTCCGACCTTCATGACAGGAGAACGCATGGTAGGAGTTGGTTTGTTAGCCGTTCTGATGTGTTCGATGTCGGGATTGCTAGCCATTCGCAAACTTTGGAAGGCTGATCCGGCATCCTTGTTTTAGCTTTTGTGCGATTTAATCTCGCATTGAGTGTTGACAAAGGAAGGTAAAGGCGCATAATGTCGGCTCTGGTCACTCGCATCGGGAGGAGAATGATGCCGCGATCTGTACGCTTTTCGAGGGTTTGTCCATGTTGTGGGAAGTCTCATCAGATTCCCATCGTGTTACTGGGCAAAAGTGTTAAGTGCATGCACTGTCAGGCTGATTTCGTGGCTTCGCCACTGACGACGCCGGTCAACAAGCCTGTGGACGAGTTCGATTGCCGCATAATGGGCTTAATCCGAGCCGCCGACGCGCAACTGGCCAACTACGCCAGCTCTTCGTTCTCTCAAGTTGATTCCTAATCGAACCGCTCGTCAGCAGTGCTTCAAGTCGTTTGGCTGTGAGCGAGGGACGATATCCCGAGAGATTCTTGTGCGGATACACGCTTTGCGCTGAAACTAGGTTCTCGCCATTAGCTATATTAAGTGCATCCTGCCTTTCTGCCCTGCCTACCATATCAGAATCAAAGTTCTATGATTGCGAAGCCATTCGTTCTGTGCGCGTGCATCGTAGTGTTGGGCCATTGGTGCTCTCCTTGTTTGGCTGACGATACAGAAGCAGATTTTTTCCATTCACGAGTTATTTCGGTTCTAACCAATCGTTGCTACGGCTGTCATTCGCATAGCAGCGGCCAAATGGAAGGGGGCTTGGTTCTCGATTGGAAAAGCGGCTGGGCTCAAGGAGGCGAGCGAGGCCCTGCGATCATTCCCACGAAACCCGACGACAGCCTATTGATTCAAGCTGTCGAGCATTCTCATGCAGAGCTACGAATGCCTGAAGAGCGGCTTCCACCCGAGGAGATCGAAGTTCTTCGAGAGTGGATCAAACGAGGTGCTTTCGACGATAGGACGCTTATGCCGACTACCACTGATCCGATGGATTGGTGGTCGCTGAAACCCCTTCAGTCCCCAGATATTCCACTAGATCGAACAAATCCTATCGATGCATTCATTGATAAGAGGCTTCGAGAGGCGTCGCTTGTTCGTTCTCCGGTGGCTAATCCACGAGAGCGTCTGCGTCGTCTTTACTATGATTTGACAGGGCTACCTCCGAGCCCTGAAGACGTGCAACGTTTTGTCGATGAGCCTGACGAAGCCAATTACCTGCGGATCGTTGATGAGCTTTTGGAATCTCCTCGTTATGGGGAACGTTGGGCTCGTCATTGGCTCGATACGATTCATTTTGCTGATTCGCACGGTTATGAGCATGATGTGGGGCGTGATGAGGCATGGCCGTTTCGCGATTACGTGATTCAGGCCCTCAATCGGGATACGTCGTGGGACCAATTTATTCGCCAGCAGTTGGCCGTGGATGTTTTTGAGCCAGATGCAACGGAATTAACGCCGGCCCTCGGGTTTCTCGGAGCGGGAACATTTGATTTGAGTACCTATTCGACAGGTCCCGTTACGTTTGATTATCACGATCGTGATGACATGCTAACGCAAACCATGTCCGCCTTTTTGAGTACAACGGCTAACTGCGCTCGTTGTCATGCGCATAAATTCGATCCTATCTCTCAGGAGGATTACTATGCTTTGCAAGCGGTCTTTTCAGGAGTCGTAAAAGGGAACATCCGGTTCGATGCGGAAGCAGATATTGCTCAGAGACGAAGCGATCTTCTAGTAGTCAAGAATGCTGCCACGACGCGCGATCCCAACGGGCTTTCCAAAGAGTTAGCGAAACAACTCATCCAATCAGAAGCCGCGCACGTGAAAAAGCTGGCCGCCTGGCAATCCCTAGACCTGGAGTCCTTTGTTTCTCTAGAGGGGGCTACCCTTACCAAAGAGTCGTCGCAAACTTATTTGGCATCGGGCATCTCCCCGGCGACGGATACCTATGTGCTGAGCGTGAAAATACCTCTAAAACAGGTTACTGCACTGAGGCTCGATGTGTTGCCACATACGTCATTGCCTAGTCAAGGGCCGGGGCGATGCGAGAATGGTAACCTTCACTTATCTGAAATATCGCTATCGCTTTTCTCGCCAGATCAAACAGCGGGCCGACCGATTTCCATTGTTAGGGCGAGTGCTGACTTTAATCAGGCGGGTTGGGGGATCGAGCGTGCGATTGATGGCGATCTCAAAACGGCCTGGGGAATTCATCCTGAAGTGGGTAAGCCTCACTATGCGGTTTTCGAATTTGCTGAGCCGGTTTTAGCCGATCAAAGAAGTACATTGACCATTACGCTTAAGCAACTGCATGGTGGCTCGCATTTGATCGGAGCCTTTCGGTTGAGTGTCACCAACGCTGACGCTGAGCAAACCATCGCCCTACCAAAGGGGGTGGAAGAGGCATTGGGTATTGCTGAGAGCGAACGATCTCCGGATCAATCGCTGGTTTTATCTGCTTTTCTCGCAGAACGAGCTGCTAATCGGGAGCTCGCGAATCTACCTGCTCAAAAACAAGTTTACGCGGTTGGCACGAATGTATCGATTCCGACTGGTAATGGCGCTTTGCAACAAGCGAGTGTAAATGAACCGAAGAAAGTTCACCTATTAGAACGGGGGGACATCTCCAGGCCACGTGGTGAAGTATTGCCAGGAGCACTTACTATTCTCTCTCACGTTCCTTCACGATTTACAACGATTGAACTCAATCAAGAGGCGAATCGGAGAGCCGCTTTGGCGGATTGGCTAGCTCATCGGGACAATGTATTGACGTGGCGCAGCATCGTTAATCGCGTGTGGCATTATCATTTTGGTCGAGGTTTGTGTGATACGCCGAGCGACTTGGGACGCATGGGAGGAATACCGTCTCATCCCGAGTTAATCGATTGGTTGGCTGTATGGTTTCGAGATGAAGCCGGGGGTTCGCTAAAGAAACTGCATCGGCTAATCGTTACGAGTCAGACTTACCAACAGTCTACCGGGGAGCGTCCTGAGGCAGTTGCGATCGATGAACAAAACCGGCTACTCTGGAGGCAGAACAGAATGCGATTGGATGCTGATGCTTTTCGCGATTACGTAATCGCCGTCTCAGGGCGGCTTGATACTCGGATGGGAGGTCCAGCGATCCAGCATTTTACGCAGCAACCTGGGCCTCAATCGACGCCAAAATTGGATTACATGGCTTACGATTGGTCTAGTTCGGGTTCCAACCGGCGTAGTATCTATCGTTATGTTTGGAGGGGAATTCCGGACCCGTTGATGGCATCGATGGATTTCCCAGATCTCGGACTACTCGCACCTAGTCGCACGTTTTCTGCCTCTCCATTACAAGCTCTCGCGCTGATGAACAATCCTTTTGTTCTTCATTATGCTGAGCAGGCAGCGGAGCAACGCATTCGAGAGTCTTCCGATATGCAATCGCAAATTCGGCGTCTCTTTTGGTTGGCCTACCAACGCGAACCTGATCTAAGCGAACTTGATGCAATGAAGCGATACGTTGATCAGCATGGATTGGCCGCGCTGTGTCGGATCATCTTTAATAGCAATGAGTTTTTATTTATCCCCTGATTCCTTTAAAAAGCCTGCAGTATCTGATGGATAACTTATCGAATCGGCGGCAAATGCTGTTGCAATCGGGTGGTGGCTTTGCTGCCGTCGCTCTCGCTCATTTGCTTGGGACAGATATACATGCTGATGAACGGAGAGCGACTAACTCCAATGCATTAACCATTTCTCATCACCCCGCAAAAGTAAAACGAGTCATCCAGTTGTTTATGACTGGCGGCGCTAGCCCCATGGATTTGTTTGATTACAAACCAGAGTTGGAGCGATTGCATGGACAAATGCTCGGGCCTAAGGAAAAGCCAGAGGGATTCACCGCGCCTGCTGGCGCGTTGATGAAGAGTCCATTTAAGTTTGCACAGCACGGCGAGTCGGGGCGTTGGGTGAGTGAGTTGTTTCCGGAACAAGCCAAATTAGTGGATGAGATGGCGTTTCTCATGGCGATGACGACCAAGACTAATGTGCATGGTCCGGGAACCTACATGATGAATTCGGGTTTTCTGCTGCCAGGCTTCCCTTGTATGGGGGCGTGGATATCCTATGCGTTGGGAAATCTTACAGACAATCTACCGACCTTTGTTGTTTTGCCAGACGCGCGCGGATTACCCTACAATCAACAGGGGTGCTTTAGTGCAGGTTTTTTACCAACGGTGCACGAAGGTGTTGTGTTGCAGGCTAGCAACAAAGTAAGCATCCCCGACCTGCAACCCTCTCCAAAATATTCCTTTGCTACCAGTGATGCAGATCGCGATGGGCAAGCGTTGTTGCGAATGCTAAATGAACAGCATCGCCAAAGGTACCCAGGCGACTCACGTTTCGAGGCTCGCATTGCCAGCTACGAACTGGCGGCCAAGATGCAATTATCAGCACCCGAAGCGTTCGATTTAAGCAAAGAAACCGAAACGCTTCAGCAAGAGTATGGACTTGGCGTTGCATCCACGGATGACTTTGGACGACGGTGCTTATTGGCTAGGAGGCTAGTGGAACGAGGGGTTCGGTTTGTACAAGTGTGGAGTGGACCACAGGGAGCGGTCAATAACTGGGATAATCACGGCAACATTCAAACGGAGTTGCCACCTATGACTCAAAGTGTTGATCGACCCGTTGCGGCCCTTTTGAGGGATCTCAAAGCGCGAGGTTTGGATTCCGATACTTTGGTGATATGGACGACAGAGTTCGGACGAACACCATTCGCGCAAGGCGGTTTAGGTCGCGATCACAATGGAGGTAGCTTCGTGACATGGCTCTGGGGAGCTGGAATTAAGCCTGGAGTTTCCTATGGTCGCAGCGATGACTGGGGCTATCAAGCGGTCGAGAACAAAACATGGTGCTATGATTTGCATGCTACGATTCTCCACTTGTTGGGTATCGACCATTTGAGGCTGAGTGTGCGTCAAAACGGAATCGATCGTCGCTTAACCGACGTGCACGGCCGAGTGATACACGACATCCTGAAGTAGGTTCGTATAGTAACATCTTACCGTGGGCGTTTGTTGGTTTAAGTGCTCGTGATCTGTTTGGTATTTAGCTAATAGTGCAGATCTTCAATTCAAAACGAGAGGCGGGCAAAAGCGATTTTGTAACACAAAACAAAGCCCGTGAAGATCGGCACGGAGCCAAGCCACAAAACGATCGCTATATCGAAGGATCCAGCGAAAGCGGCCCCGAAGTTAAAAAGTATGTCGAACAATAGCAAGCATACAAACGACAAGTACAACAACAATCGACGTACGATATGGGGACGTCCAGAAGTGAGTGTTGCAAGCTTGCGAAATGAATAATCCCATCGAATCAAAAACACAACGGCCATCGCCACCATGCCAAGGATTTGAAAAACGATCATTAGGGTGATCGCCCAAGCGGGTGGTTCCGCATTGGGCTTGAGCATGGTGCTTCCCACCATTCCCATCAATCGAAACAGAATGCCGGGAATAACGGCAACAAGCAGGGGTACGCCAAAGTTCCATGCGAGACGTTCATTCGCGATGACTTGTTTGGCAGCCTGGATATTCGTTTCCGAGTCGAAATCCTCGTATTCGATTTCTGTTACCTCAAAAAGCTTCATGCATATGCAAACATTTTTGATCCAAAAACGCTCTTAGCTCAGCGACCAACCGGATCGAGGAGTTCGTTGGATGAATGGGTTGGCTTCTGGGCAGTTGGTGGCCCGCAGTGCAATAGGATCCCACTCGAGCTTTTGGCCAGCACGATAGGCCACGTTGCCAAGATGATTGGCAATCGTTAGTAAGCCCGCATAATGAAAGGGACTACCTGTGTCCGCACCGGTCCGGATCGCGTTAAGCCATTCTTGTTGATGTCCGGGTGATACAGGCAGAAATGGTTTGGGACCTTGGTAGTTTTCAAATTTGCTTTCCGGTAGCAATACATGCCGATCGTAATCGGAAAGTAGCATGCCATCACGGCCGATAAAGAGGATGCCGTTGTCCCATGCGGGGATTCCCTTGTCCTTCCAAACTTGCGGTTTGTCGGCACCTTGATACCACGAGACGGTGCAAGCTGGAAGATCGCCGCGCGGACCGTATTCGTAGACCGCGGTCATCGAAGCGGGGGCGAGTTCTTTATGTGGCGGGGGACCAAACGCTTCGATCGTACGAGGATGATCCAGCTTCAGCGCCCAAAAGGGGAGATCGTTGAAGTGGCTACCGAGATCGGACATCGTACCGTTAGCAAAGTCCCACCATCTATACCATTTTGGGCCTGGCAAATAGACTTCATGAAAT
>JBKCTT010000191.1:0-5460 GCA_046318795.1 Pirellula sp. | reverse complement strand
GTGTTCTTACGCATCCTCTAAAGCTGCCGTCGATCACCTGACGCGCAACATGGCCTTTGACTTAGGGCCGCACAACATCCGCGTCAACGCGATTGCCCCCGGAGCAATTCGGACGGCGGCGCTAGAAAAGGTGCTCACGCCCGACGTCGAAAAAGCCATGCTCAAACACACGCCGCTCGGCAGGCTGGGAGAAGGAACGGATATCGCGGCTGCAGCGGTCTACCTGGCATCGCCGGCTTCTGCATGGGTCAGCGGCCAAGTGTTGACCGTCAGCGGTGGCGGCGTTCAGGAGCTCGACTAGTCGCAGTTGCTTAACTTTCAAATTCAAAACACATCAAGTATGTAACGCAGGGAATATAACATGCCATTCAACCCGTTTGCCGATTTCTCGATGGAAGGCCACGTAGCGCTCATCACCGGAGGGGCTCAAAATATTGGCGAAGCCATCGCTCGGACGTTCGCAGGCGCTGGGGCAAAAGTACTGATCGCCGATCTCAATGGTGACAAAGCCATCGAAACTGCCAAACGAATCGAGCAGGAGACAGGTTCGCTGGTATTCGGCATGAAGTGCGACGTTACTCAAGGAGACGACATCAAAGCGTGCGTCGATCAAACAGTACGTCGCTTCGGTGCCTTGTCGACTTTGGTCAATAATGTTGGCTGGGGGCAGGCCAACCCTGATCCAGTAGCGGTCAGCGACGAGGACATGATCGCTTCCTATAGGCTAAATACCCTGAGCGCATTGCGCATGGTAGACGCTGCCGCTCCATACTTGCGTCAAGCGAAGAATGCTTCAATCACCAACTCTGGCTCCATGGTCGGTTTGTTGCCCGCGTTCGACTTTCTGGCATACAGCTCAGCCAAAGCGGCGCTGAATCACATGATGTTGGGACTTGCACATGCCTTTGCTAAATCGGTGCGAATCAACACCGTTGTGATCGGAACCGTGTTAACGGAAGGCTACGCGGCGGCAGGTCTCGATGCGAAGACCCAAGAGAGATTAACAAACCCAGATAACTTGACGGGGCGGAGTGGGGCATCACAAGACGTTGCCAATGCTTTCTTGTGGCTAGCCTCACCAGCAGGTTCTTGGGTGAGTGGCCAAACCATCCAAGTGGCCGGAGGCCCCAAACGGGTTCGACTGATTCCTGAGGACTAAATCGGCAGGACGCAGGAGAGCGAGCCCCGGTCCAAAGCGAAGCTGTCGCCACTTTTCATTATCTAGCATACAAAGAAGGATTGAGAATGTTCACAACAACGAAGGTACCTTTACTCGTTTGCCTCTTTGCGTTGCTTTTCACGCAGTCTGCATTTTCGCAGAAGGCAGACAATACACAAGGTGACAAGACACCCGTCACCGATCGTCAGCTATCAGTCATGATGTTCGTTGACTACGGTCGGTCCTATGGTTACCAAAGCATGCTGGCACAGATTCAAATTGATACCATTAAGGCAGAGTTGGAAAGAGATCGACAAATTGCTTCGCAGATGGAAAAGCTACTAACCAAAGACGCAATCTCACAGATTGAATATGAGATTGCACAGTTAAAGGTCATTTGGGGTGAGAAGCAGCTGATAGTGGCTGAAAAGAACCTAATCGCTGTGAGTTCTCAATTCGAAGCCATGAAGAAAATGGCAAAACATTTTGCGGGAGTCGAAGTCCCACGCGATGAGCTTTACCAAGTATTTCGAAAGGGTTGGGAAGCGGGTTGTGATAAAGGTCCGGATGAGGTTGTAGCGATGAAGGCTTGGGTCGACTTTTGCGAAAAATCGCTGCAACGTTCTCGCGCTCTGAATCAACAGGGAAATGAATCACTCACGTCCGTGCTGGAAAAAGAGGCACAACTCAAAATTGCAGAGGCGAATTATCAGAGCAGAAAGTCGAGACTGGATATGTGCCGGGAAATACTGTTCCCAAGCCTCGAGGATATCAAGTCAATCAAGCGATAACGGTTTGATTCTCTGACGTTCATTCAGCCATCTAAACGGACAATGCCCTTTCTGGACGCCACCGGCGAAGCAACGGCGATTTTTATGCTCGCCAAAACGGTGGTCGCACTGTGAAGCGTGCCAGTCCATTGGGCAGTCCAACCTTAGCGGATACAAGTCTGACATGCTGGACCCAACCTATATACTGACAAGATTTGCATCAACTGGCGTAGCAGAACCTATGGACGCTCATCCTCCATCAAGGATTTGTGGCTTTGTGTGTCTTACATTACTTCGACAAGCAACCAATCTTTCGCTAAAGCTTCGGTTACAGGACTTGTCTGGTATTCAAGGGCTTATCGAGCGTGCGAGACGGACATAAAGAAGTCCCAGACAACGTCAGTTGCTTTCAGTTTATTGTTGTTCTTGCCAACGAGGAACTCAGGAGCCTGACTTGTACCGCCAGCCCAATGATGGCCAAGACCTTCAACACAAAAGTAAACTACTTCCGAAGCGTTCCGGCCGGGCCCAAAGCGCAAAGTTCGCACGCCGCGCTCATTTGTATCAGAAGTGGGTGTTTCATTACATTCCAAGGCTTTGACCCACTTGCTAATCATGACCATGACTGGCGGCTTTTCCCTACCGCCCTGATCCTTTCCGCCCATAGCAAGTTTCGGAAAGCCACCTTTAATGGGATTCAGTGTGTCTGAGTCGCCTGCCAGATAGCAAATCGAGAGCGCGCGCACAGGCGACAATCCTTCGGTCCAGCAAGTGCCAGAATGAGGAGCGATAGCTGTAATTCGATCCGAAAGTTCTGCACCTAGTCGGAACGCCATCGATGCGCCGTTTGAAAAACCAGTGACGTAAATGCGGTTTGGGTCAATCGTGTAACTGTTTGCCAAGGAATCGATGAGAGCCTTAATGAATGCAACGTCGTCTATATTTCGCTCCGCAGCATGAAAGCGACCAGAGCCATCATTCCAAGCCTGAGGATTCGTTCGAAGGTTGGGAGACCGCGTTTGCTCAGGACGCGTTGCTTCAGGGTATACAACGATGAAGTTTTCAGAATCGGCTTTAGTGGACCAACCGGTTTCTCGCTGCGAGAGCAGCGCTGTACCACCCATACCATGCAACATGATCACAAGCGGGAGTGGCTTCGCCTTTTCGTACTTTGGGGGAATATGCAATAGGTAAGAGCGTTCAAGGCTTCCGACTTTTAGCGTTAATTGCTGGTGTCCAGGTGGTATCGCTCGAGCCCTCTCTGCACTGACCCTCGCCCAGGCAGCTCCGCCAAGAATTAGTCCGAGAAGAATCAACACGAATGAGCGTCTAATTGGAAAAAACTTCTTCATCTTTACTACGCTTCAATTCAAGCCATTGCTCTGGGGACAAGAGAAAGATCATACCACTTAGGCGTCTCAGGTTGCGAACTTAGCCTCAAGTTAATGGCACTCGTGTCAGCTTTTCTTCAAAACTTGATCTTCGCCATTTTGGTTACTTCGTAGAACTTTTCATGGAGGCAGAAAGATCGACGCTAGTTTGTAGATGCTTGCTCCGCTGAAGAAGTCATTCCCATAGATCCTGCGTTTGTTCGCTTTTGATCGATCGCGAAGATTATACAGCGTCGCATCCATAGTAGAAAACTAGGTCTCCTCCGCATTCCAACGGCATACATAACCCGGGTGAGCTGAATCGTTGTCAGCTCGCACTTTTCCAACCCGGTGGGATATGCCATGTCCAATCTATCTTTCTCGGATCTCTCGATCAGCCAGCGCCGCGAGCGGATCGCTGCTGTCCTGGCTATAGGCCTTCAGCGCGTACTCGATCAAAGAGCCCGAATCTCTGCCAACTCTGGCGACTCCAGCCTTGAGGTTTCCTCGGACTTGAGGCTCTCTGTGTCTCAACCCGGAATTGGGGAACCAGACGACGCCGACGAAACATGATCGTCGTCGATTGGCACGAGTGAATACGCAGAGATAACACAAACCAAAGGAGGTGCTTATGGACTCGGTAACAGCAGCCGAGATTGCCAAGCTGGACACGATGACCGTTTCCAAACTGGTCGAGAGATTCGAATCGCTCGTCGGCGAGAAATGCCGGAGCAGAAACAAGCGTTACCTCGTTCGTCGAATCGCCTGGCGACTGCAAGCCAACGCCGAAGGTGGCCTCTCGGAACGGGCGTTGAAGCGTGCGGCCGAGCTGGCACTCGACTCGGAGGTCCGCGTCACACCGCCTCGCGAACACAAACGGTCGCGAGTTGTCGTAGCAGCCGTCGAAGCCAAACCGGTCCGTGACCTTCGCTTGCCGCCCAACGGCACGATGCTTCATCGCGAATACAAGGGCCGGCCGATCCGAGTACTCGTCCTGGAAGATGGATTTGAATACGAGGGCCAACTCTTTAATTCTCTCACCGCGGTCGCCAACACGATCACGGGCTCGCACGTAAACGGATTTCAGTTCTTTCGTTTGAGGAGTACTCAATGAGCACACAACCAAAAAGCACCGGCCCGAAGAACCGCTGTGCCATCTATACACGGAAGTCTTGTGAAGAAGGACTCGACCTAGAGTTCAACTCGCTGCACGCCCAGCGTGAATCGGCCGAGGCGTTTATCGCTAGCCAGCAGCACGAAGGCTGGGAATGCTTGCCGGATCGCTACGACGATGGCGGATTCTCGGGTGGAAGCTTGGAACGCCCAGCCCTGAACCGCCTCCTCGAGGATATCAAGACCGGACGCATCGACTGTGTAGTCGTCTACAAAGTTGACAGGCTAAGTCGATCTCTTTTGGACTTCTCGCGAATCATGGAGACCTTCGATAAACACGGAGTCTCTTTCGTGTCGGTCACCCAGCAGTTCAACACAACCCACTCGATGGGCCGGCTCACGCTAAACATCTTGCTGTCCTTCGCCCAGTTCGAGCGAGAGATCATTGGCGAACGCATCCGGGACAAAATCGCTGCCCAGCGCCGGAAGGGAAAATGGGCCGGCGGAGTTCCAATTCTGGGTTACGATGTCGATCGCTCCAACGCGAGTCCCAAGCTGGTTATCAACGCCGAGGAAGCCGTTATGGTACGGCGCATCTTCTCGCTATACCAAGAGCTTGGCTCGCTCCTTCCCGTCTTGAGCGAGGTCAACAAACGGGGCTGGCAAAACAAAGTCTGGAAGACGAAAAAGGGACTAACGCGTGGCGGCAAAGCATTCGACAAATGCTCGATCTATTCTCTGCTGACCAATCCCTTGTACGCGGGCCTGATTCGCCACAAGGACCTACTCCACAAAGGGGAACACGAGAACGTGATCGCCCCGGAGGTGTTCGAGGCGGTTCAGAAGCAACTCAAGCAAAATGGCCGAGGCAAAGGCAACCACTTGATCAACAAGCATGGTGCATTACTAAAAAGCTTGCTGCATTGCTCTGCTTGCGACCGTGCGATGGTCCATACCTTCACTCAAAAAGACGAGAAGCTCTATCGCTACTACACCTGCACGAACGTCATCAAGAATGGTCGCGGCAAATGTCCGTCACCCCATCTTC
>JBKCTT010000190.1:0-33148 GCA_046318795.1 Pirellula sp. | reverse complement strand
GGGGAAAGGCGAAAAAGCTGATCACAACGGGGAGTGTTTTGGAGCTCAAGGGGTCGTTGATTGGCGAGTTGAAGCAGGGAGAGGGGCCGAGTGAGCAGACAGTCCGCATGTGGAAAGATCTGGGGATTCCGGAGGGGGACATCATTCGCATCGAGGGTCAAAATACATCGACCGAGATGCGCGAGTTAGCGGCGAAAGAGGATTTGTGGCGGGGCAAGCGTGTGGGCTTGATCACGAGTGCGTATCACATGCCCAGGGCCATGAAGTTGGCGGAGCGGGCTGGATTGCAATTGGAAGCCATCCCGGTTGATTTCTGGTCGCGACCGGACGACAGCCCGGTTACTGTGGAGATGTTTTTGCCCAGTCCAGGAGTGGTTGATCAGCTGGGGCGTTTGATAAAAGAGTGGATAGCGCTGGGAGTGGGGAGGTAGGAAGCGGTTGAACATTGAGCAGATGGGTTGATAGACTAACGCTCAATCAGAGGGACCCAATGAAGATAGCGTTACGCGAATATAGAGCTATGCATCGAACGGAGCTATTCCATCGCGCTAAGTCGAGGGCTTCTAGTTTCTGAATCGCTGAATCTTTGAAAACCTTGGGCCGATAATCTGCGATTCCAGGTAGCGATAGTTGGACAATGTGCAACAAAAAACCCTGCCAAACTTCGGCAGGGTTTTCGGATGTTGTTAGTTTCTCGTCGACGACTCGTTGTGCGGAATCGATTGACGGCAAGTAGTGTTAGCTTGCGATTGTTTCGCTGACGCTCTTGCGTCGGAAACGACGGAAAGCGAATCCGCCAATTCCGGCCACACCGAGAAGAAGCATAGTAGCTGGCTCAGGGACAGCGGAAAAACTGTGGAATCCAAGCCGTTGGGTGGTCCCTACCGCTGCTGAATTAACATCAGCAAGTGAAAACTGAGTCCACTGCGAAGCATTGAAGTTCGCGTTTGTACCGGTCAAAATGTTAGCGTTACGGACAAACGAGGTATCTTGACCGGTGTTACCAGTTATACCAAAAGTGTCGATAATGTTACTGAATGAATAAGAAGTACCTGCCCACAAAACGACGCTATCATCACCATTGAAATTCACACCGCTCGTGCCCGCGTTGATTGATCCTGCAACTGCATAGGCAGGAGTATTGGCTGAACCATTTCTTAACACTATCGTCCCCCCAGCGGCTACGTTTCCCGTAAGAACAAACGTCCCTCCGTTTATAGAGGCGTCATTTCCCGAGAGCCACAACGATCGGTTGGCGTTGTTGAAACCGGAAAGTCGATAATTACCAGCACCTAAATCAATCGTCGAACTCCCAACATTTGTTAGTTCAATCCATTTATTGTTGCTAGTACCTTCGTAATACTGGCTGATGATCATGTCGCCAAAGATCGGCCTAGAAAAAAGAGACGTCACTGCGAAAGCGACTGCAGCTAGTTTGAATGTCAGTTTCATTTTAGATACCTATAGGTCCGGGTGAGAACCCAATTTGAAATTTGCCGATTGCGATTGTCTTCAATAGTAGCCTGTGCCCGCAACTATTCCATCCACTTCATCGCGTTCCGGCAAAAGTATAATTCGATTCGATTACTTGTTGAGTCTGATTTTTGGTAAAAAAATTATCAATTTGTGAAATCCCAAATGGTTGCCAGGGGATCCTTTGAATGATACCAGCCATTGTTTAGCTGATTCATACACAAAGCTCACAAAATAAGGCTATTCGTCCGAATGCCGAAAAAAGTGATAGACGCAGTATAGCCATGTGTATTGCGATTGAAAGGAGCGACTGCCAAGTTTACGTATTATTCACAATCCGCGTATTTATGTGATCAGGGGACTGAATTGGTGCCAGCCAACCCATGGGACCCATGCCGACCTCTAATGGTGCCAGGCATTGTTTAACTGGGTTAGGCATTTTTTTACTGGGCCGGGGGTGCTAGCAAACAGTGCCATCCATTTTTTAGGAGACGGGCTGCGATTTGAAAGCCATCTATCAGACGGATCGGCCGGTATCAGACAATGATCAAATGGTGCCATCCATTGTTTAGTGGATCAGGGGACTAAATTGGTGCCAGCCAACCTATGGGACCCATGCCGACCTCTGAATGGTGCCAGGCATTGTTTAACTAGGCATTGTTTAACTGGGTTAGGCATTTTTTTACTGGGCCGGGGATGCTCTAGCAAAGAGTGCCATCCATTTTTTGGAGACGGGCTAGGATTTGAAAGCCGTCTATCAGACGGATCGGCCGGTATCAGACGGATCTTTTTTGGGTTTCGTATGGCTTTTGGTGCCGGCCACTTAACGGGACTAGTGGTTGAGGTTAGGTTCAGGCGCTCATTTAGTTGTCGTGGCCGAAATTGGTGCCAGCCACTGTATAGTGAATCAGACGTCTGAATGGTGCCAGGCATTGTTTAACTGCGTCTGAATGGTGCCAGGCATTGTTTAACTGGGCAGAGCTGTTTAGCTGGGTAGCGTTCTCTGTGCAGGTAGATAGGTTGCTTCGCCTGATTTTTGGGCAGAGTCCTGCGCTAAAAAGATTCGAGTAGCGTCCTGGAAAATTAACAGGAGAGGTTTGCGTCACTTTTCCCTGCAGTTTTCTATGTCCTGAGTCCAAATCGCCTAGGCACCATGACTTTGGCACGGACGTTGCATTGTTAGACCATTCAGTGTTAATGCCTGTTTCTCAGGCGGACACCCTCTACCCAACAAGTCCAAGGCAGGAGAGTTTAGAGTTTACCCTCGACTCTCCTGCTGGATTTTGTTTGCAAAGAGGATTGGAGTGCGAACGTCCTTAAATCTGTTAGACAACGGCCCAGACATCTGTTCTCGATATTTGCGTCGGCTAGCCGATCGCGAAAGTACCCGCGGCCTGTTCGCAGTATCCGCCTTATTGCACAGGCCGGGGTATCTTTTCAAAACTCGGGTTTCCGAACTCGTGTTTCGAATCGTCCCTCGCTCACGCATTTTGAAGCGGCGCACTAACCGGTCTTTTGGGCCAACGGCCTTACGTTTGCCTAGCCAGAAGGCCTGGGAATTGAGAAAACGATCATTTCAGGGCCAAAGGTCCGGCCGTTTAGGATGGCTCGGAAATTAGCAAGGAACAAATGATCATGCCTTTGCCCCGTCAAAAATCTCGATGAATCGCGTTCCTAGCCCTCCAGGCCTTGCTTTGTAAACGAACTGGGCATTGCCCCTAAATCCAAAATGGCGCAATTTCAAAACTTACGCTGTCGGGCTTTTGTAAATACTACGCTGTCGGCTTGGGGTAGATAACCAAAGCCTGGGTTGGTGCTCGAGCAGCCAAGATTCGTCGGCGACCCAATGAAAAAAGGCCGCGAAAACAGGTCGTCTCGCGGCCTTCGAATGCTTTAACTGATTGGTCTCAAGTCTGTTTCTATGGCGATTAACGGAATCGGCTCACGTCGATTTCGATCTTTCCGAGATCGTTCATGCCTTCTTTTAGCTCGAGGGTCGTTACACCCTTGGCCCAGTTTTCTTTTTTGCCGCCAACCACGACTTCTTGGATCGATTTGTCTTGGCTTTCATGCCAAATCCGGAAGTCAAGAGGCATGCCGGCGGGCAGTTTAGAAATCGTCAAAACTCCGTTTTCGTCGCTCACGCCGGTGTACGGATGGGAGGTAACGAAAACCCAAGCTTTCATCCATGGGTGAACGTTGCATTCGACGGGGGTTGGAGCTCTTTCTTCGACTTCGGTTTTGACCTCAACACTTGAGTTCGCTGGAATAACGGGATTGACCTCTTTGTTCTCGAAAAACGCCATCTTCGCGTTGTGGGATACCGTGTCCGAGTTCTTGACTTCGAGCGTCTGGCCTGCTCGCATGGTGAGAACGTGTGGGACAAACACGCACTTTACGTTATCCAGCACAGGCTTGGTCGCTGGTACTTTGCTGAGTTCAGGGTGAATATCGCTCGCTTTTAGCTTCTTTTTTCTGGTGTCGAGCGTGAAAACTACGTTCGCAATACCTTTGTTGGCAGGATTGACCACCAAGGTCTCCGCGGAAACGGTTTGTTGACCACATCCGGGGTCGGTAACCTTGAGTTCGGCGAGCTTAGGAGCTTCTCCGGTAAGGACAATGGTCATTTTCAGGTCGGCCCATTTTTGAGCAAATGAGTTCTGGGAGGTTAGCGCAACGCTACCGATTGCTAAAAGACCTAGGGTCAACTTTCTCATCATAAATGCCTTGTAGGTGGGGGGACGAGTTTTCTATCGCTTCGTCCACCATGGTAGATGATAACTCAGTTTTTTCAACGCTAGTGCATATCACGAACGCGATTAAGCGGCAAAGCTTAGAGCTTGCCGATTTACCGAGCACAACGGCTGAAACATTGGGGCAACTAATAGTGGCTCGATATCGGCCGGAGTAGGGGATTCGCGTTGGCGAATGAGGATTGTTGTGTAAGGCTTCACGGTTTCGGAAAAATCAACATAATGTCAGCGTTCAGACAAGACACCTCCGCGACTGATCCTCGGCCATTTCGCAATCATGCGATGGATGAGGGGTATTTTCGCTATGCCTGGATCACAATTCACGAATGATCCGGTAACGTTGCCGGGTTATGTTTCCGCAACGGGCCGACACCCTTTACGTTTCGATTGGAAACGCTGCACGACGCAATGACGACAACTTATAAAGACAGTGGCGTTGACTTAGAGCTTTACGAGCAAGCGATGCAAAAGTTGCCGGCGCTCATGCGTCGCACCTTTACGCCACGAGTCGTTCGCAACGACGGCGGTTTTGCGGGTTTGTATGCCTTAGACTTTGCCAAATCGATTTTTTCGCGCAACTACGAAGAGCCGATCTTGGTCTCAGGAACAGACGGGGTGGGGACTAAGTTGCAAGTAGCCCAGATGATGGGGCGCCACGACACGATCGGCATAGATTTGGTTGCAATGTGCGTCAATGATGTTCTGTGCGTTGGAGCCGAGCCGTTGTTTTTTCTCGATTACATTGCGATGGGACGAGATAACCCACCTTTACTGGAGGCCGTGGTACGGGGGATCTCCGATGGATGCATCAAGGCCGAATGCAGTTTGCTCGGCGGAGAGACGGCGATCATGCCGAGCCACTACCACGGGGACATGTACGATGTAGCTGGTTTTTGTGTCGGAGTTGTCGAGAAAAAACGATTAGTCTCTGGCCAAGCCATCAGCCCTGGCGATGTAATCCTAGGTGTGAGTTCATCGGGGTTTCACAGCAACGGATTCAGTTTAGTTCGAAAGGTCGTTTTTGATAAAGCGAAGCTCGACGTCGACACTTACGTAAGCGATCTCGGTATGACCGTCGGGGAGGCGCTCTTAACCCCGACTGTAATCTATAGCGAATTGGTTCGCAGTGTTCTTAGCCGGTACAAAGTCAAGAACGTCGTGCACGGAATTGGGCACATAACGGGTGGAGGTTTGTTGGAGAACACAGAGCGGATACTCCCTCCCCATGTCGATTTGGTGTTTGACCGTGGTACATGGGATGTCCCTGCTGTTTTTCCATGGCTTGCCCAACTAGGTCAAATCGAACCAAAAGAGATGGAGCACGTCTTCAATATGGGGCTCGGTTTAGTGTTTATTGTCAGCGAACATTTCGCCGACAGCATTCAGGGGCAAATCCGGGCTGCTGGACATAATTGTTCCGTAATAGGGCGAGCCACATCCGGGAGCGGCAAGAGTCGCTATTCGACTTAATCACAACCATGGCAACCTTGAGGATCATGTTGTTTGCGGGTGCCAAGGATGCGGCGGGTGCGGATCAATTGTCGATCGAAGTCCAAGCTCCCATGACGATCCATGCGTTGAAATGTGCGATCGCCGCCGTTAATCCGAAACTCGACCAAATCGTAAAATTTAGTCGTGTGGCTGTTGGTTGCGAGTTTGTCGATGACCAATACGTTATTGAACATCACAGTCTTGAGTACGATTTTGCACTGATCCCACCTGTTAGCGGCGGTTAAGAGAAACAATGAAAAACCTCTCGCAGTCTTTGTTCGAAGAGCTCGATCAAATCGTGTTGATCGATTCGCATTCGCATATCAATCCGCACAGTCCGGCATCGACAGATTTATCGGATTTACTGGGCTACCATTACTACACAGAATTGGCTCATTCGAGTGGCATGCAGAGAGCCGACATCGAAGAGCCAAACCTACAGCATCGAGAAAAAGTTCGGAGGCTTTTTGGCTTTTTGGGTAACATCGACAACACGGTTCAGTGGTCATGGTTTGTTGAGCTAGCAAGGGAGCTATTAGGCTTTGATGGAGAAACCATCGATCAGTCCAACTGGGAAATCGTTTACGATCTCGCAACGGCACGGATGAAGGAAAACGACTGGGAAGAGCAAGTTCTCGAAAAGAGTAAGGTCGAGAAGATCTTTCTAACGAATGACTTTGATGATCCACTAACGGGCTTCAATACCGATCGCTATATACCCTGCTTGAGAACCGACGATTTAGTCTTTCATTTGGCGAACAAAGCCGTCCAAAATCGGCTCTCCCAATCGACCAGTCAATCCGTCGATTCTATTAGCTCCGTGCGAGAAAGCATCGGGCATTTGTTTGAGCATTTCGTTTCCAAGCAAGCGAGGGCCTGCGCTATCTCATTGCCCCCTTGGTTTCACCCCCGACAACACAACACCTCATCTCCTCGGTTGGCACAGGCACTCGACAAGGTGCTCAAGGAAGGTGCGTTGGCAGACGAAGAATCCAAGCGAATGATTTCCGAATGGGTTTTCTGGACTATCACGGAATTCGCAGATCAACATAAGCTGCCATTCGATCTCATGATTGGAGTCAATCGCAAAGTTTATCCGTCGGGGGTGTTTCAAGGGCAGGATCTTTACGATTCCCGGGTGTCCCTCATCCAGTATCAAGACTTACTAAACGCGTTTCCGAATGTAACGTTCCCGATCTCTGTGTTGGCCTCGGTAACGAATCAAGAGTTGGTCGATTACGCATGGATTTTTCCAAACGTTGTGACTCATGGCCATTGGTGGTACAGCAATACACCGAACTATATCATGCACGACCTACGAGGTAGGATCGAAGCCATTCCACGCAACAAGCAAATCGGCTACTACAGCGACGCCTACAAATTGGAATTCATATTGCCCAAATTCCGCATGTACAAGCGAATCTTAGCCACGACATTGGCGGACGAATTCTGCGTGGGCCGTGGTTGGTCTGAAACCAAAGCGATTGAGCTAGGAACTCAGATTCTTCGAGGCAATGTAGAGACCATTTTCAGTATTCGGTAGCAGTAAAACAAGCGTACGATAACATTGTTCGGTGCACCGAAGCTGCACTTTCTGGTGCTATCAGATTAACGAGTGAGATTAAAAGTGAAAAAAATAGGGTTGGTTGGCTGGCGAGGAATGGTCGGTTCTGTATTGATGCAACGGATGCAACAAGAAGAGGACTTTAAGGTCTTTGAGCCGGTTTTTTTTTCCACCTCGAATTCTGGAGGGCAGGGGCCGGTCATCAACAATCAGTCCACAGGTACTTTGCAATCCGCGACCGATCTAGCGTCACTGGCAAAGATGGATTCGATCATCTCGTGCCAAGGCGGCGACTACACCACGCAAGTTTACGACGATCTCCGCAAGACGGGCTGGAACGGATACTGGATCGATGCCGCTTCGACATTACGAATGCGAGATGACTCTATCATCATTTTAGACCCAGTCAACGACTCTGTCATTCGCGATGGATTGAAGCGAGGGATTAAAACTTATGTGGGGGGAAACTGTACCGTCTCGTTAATGCTGATGGCATTGCACGGATTGTTTCAACATGGGCTAATCGAGTGGCTGACCAGCATGACCTATCAAGCGGCCTCGGGCGCAGGTGCGCAGAACATGCGTGAGCTGTTATGTCAAATGGGAGTCATTCACTCGCATGTCCGAGATCAGCTTGCAGACCCAGCATCTGCCATTCTGCAAATCGACAAAGATGTCGCAGCAACGCTGCGGGATCCGGCCTTCCCGACGGATAACTTCGGCGTACCTTTGGCCGGAAGTCTCATTCCGTGGATCGACAAGGATCTCGGAAATGGTCAAAGCAAAGAGGAATGGAAAGGCTGTGTTGAAACCAACAAAATATTGGGTAATCCTCCAAATGCAATTCCATTAGATGGTATTTGCGTTCGGATCGGTGCAATGAGATGTCATAGTCAGGCGTTGACGATCAAGCTTAAGCGAGATGTCCCCATCGACGAAATCAATTCCATTCTCGATGATGCGAATCCCTGGTCCAAGGTCATTCCGAATGAGCGAGAAGCGTCCATACGACGCCTGACGCCGGCAGCGGTCACCGGGGGGCTTATCTGCCCGGTGGGGCGATTGCGAAAACTATCGTTGGACCATTCCGGAGCATATTTGTCGGCGTTTACCGTGGGGGACCAATTGCTCTGGGGGGCAGCGGAGCCATTGCGACGAATGCTACGAATCCTCTTGGACTAGTACCGCGATCCTAGTTATGCAAACTAATATGTTGCGGTAACGAGAATTGTTCTCGTTCTGAACTCAACCCGCGAAAAAAAAGAAGTCTCATGTTTTCTAAGGAAACTTGGCAAAAGAACCTAATACTGTTTGAGAACATTGTATCGATGCCCTTTAATGCGGAACTGGCAAAGGGCGAGCTGGAACGAGCAAAGTTCCGGCATTACATGATCCAAGATGCTCATTACTTAGAGGGATTTGCCCGGGCCTTGGCATTGCTCTCGGCCAAGGGGCATCATTCGGATCATATCGTACAGTTCGCTGAATCGGCACGCGTCGCGATCATTGTCGAAAGATCGCTACACGCAGAGTATTTTGTCGATTTTGGGATAACCCCGGAGGAGTTCGCTGCCACGGAACCAACTCCTGTCTGTGAGCATTACGTTAGTTACTTGCTACGACTTGCCTCGCTCGAACCATTTGAGGTGGGCGTTGCCGGTGTGTTGCCATGCTTTTGGATTTATCGAGAGGTTGGTAAACGCATTTTCAGTATTGCAACCAAGCCGAACCCTTATCAACGCTGGATCGATACCTACTCGGGAGAGGAATTCGAAAGATCGGTTGATACGGTCATAACAGTCGTTGACCAGTTAGCCGCAACCGCTTCCGACCGGTGCGTTCATTTGATGCATCAAGCGTTTCGTCGCTCGACCCAACTCGAGTGGATGTTTTGGGACAGCGCCTACCGGCAAGCGGCGTGGCCTTGTGACTTATAGTACTGTGCATTTTTCACGTTATGAGCCCTCTGCTAGCTGAAAAGAAAACGAGTCCTCGAGCCTAAGAATCCTGCAATCCCGAGATACCCCATGCAAAACAACATTGAACGACTGAATCAAACCGTCACTCCTATCCGCGAACAATTGCTCCGGCATCCGCTCTATGAACATCTCAAGAATCTTGATTCGCTAAGATTTTTCATGGAGTATCACGTTTTTGCGGTCTGGGATTTCATGTCGCTTCTGAAAGCAATGCAATCACACTTTTGCGGTACGACAGTCCCGTGGACACCGACGAGTAATGTTCTCGTTGCGAGAATGATTCATGAGATCGTACTCGAAGAGGAAACCGATAGCGACGGAGAGAATGGTTACGCGAGTCACTTTGAATTGTATCTAAGATCTATGCAGCAATGCGGCGCTAATACCAGTCGCATCGAAAAGTTTCTAAACTTGATCCGCGCGGGCATTGACCTAGATGCTGCATTGGAACAAGTTGATGCACCCGATGCTGTGCGGAGCTTTGTGCGGTATACGTTTTCTGTGATACGCACTGGAGACCCTGTTCAGATTGTCTCGGCGTTCACATTTGGTCGCGAAAACCTGCTACCCGACGTCTTTAGTCAGATTGTCGAGCGAATTGATCAGCAATCAAGAGGCGAGTTAAGTATGCTCCGCTATTATCTGGAGCGGCATATTGGATTGGATGGTGACGTTCACGGTCCGCTAGCCGAGCGACTAGTTTGTCAGTTATGCGGGGACGATCCCGAACTTTGGACCAGAGCTCAAAACGCTGCCTTGAAGGCGTTGGAGTATCGACTTAATCTTTGGGATGGTATGGTTCAATCCTTTCTTTCAAACGATGGCGAAAGCACTCGATCAAGCAATTAATTGGGGCGTGCGGTTCCAAGGCTTGAAATCATGCGTCGACGAAGCGGTCAACCACTTAGCGGATTGGCTAGTAGTAAGACCGATTGCAGTTTCCACCCAAACAGCAAGCGAAATTGATGAGCTGGCAAAATGAATCGACTGCACAAAGTTTGCAGGGTGTGCCAGTTGTGTACGTTGACATTTTAAGTTTCGCCAAACATACCGAGGCTCGGTTAGAGCGGTTGTAGGAGTGAGACCGATAGTTCTAGACATTCGGTCGTTTCGTATAGTAACGAATGCATGCATATTGTGTGTTAGGCGAGGAACGACGACCCACGTTTCAAAGCACGATGAGTCAACAAAATGTTGAAAAGAACCAACCTGAAACAATGGATCGCTGCGAGTTGTATCTCTGCGACAATGCTTGTAGGTTGTAAGCCCGTGGATCGCTTCCGCGCTTGGACCGATAACCGAAATACATCCTACTTCCAAGAGTATGTCACGCGCATCGAGTATCCCGATGTTCAAGCCGATATAGATTCGCACATCCTGCAAACTCCGTTACCTCTCTCTATCGAGAATCCCAGCGAATTACCGACCGTTGAGATCACCTTGCAGGAGGCTATAACGGCCGCATTACAGTCGAGCGATGTTCTGAGAAATCTGGGTGGCTCCGTCGTTACTGCTCCCCAAGGGCAAGCGACAGAACTCGATCCCGCGTTGACCGATCTTAATCCACTCGGCGGTGTTGAAGCAGCGTTGGCCGATTTTGACGCTGTCCTGACCTCTCAGTTGTTCTGGGCCAAAAATGATCGCCCTGTAAACCGACCCAACGATCCGTTGTTGGGGCAGTTCTTCCCTCAGGTCAATCAACAGACTACAGGCAACTATGTCAATCAAGTCAGCAAGCGTACCGCACAGGGTGCTCAGTATGCCTTGCGAACCAACGTTGTTTATGACCGAAACAACAACCCAAGCCGACGGTTTCCAAGCGACTTCGTTGGCTTTATAGAAGCCGAGTGGCGACAACCGTTAATGCAGGGAGCAGGCACTACGTACAATCGTATCGCGGGTCCGAGCGGAGTTATCGGACAATATAACGGGGTACTCATTGCACGTATTAACACCGACATCTCCCTCGCGGATTTCGAAGCAGGCGTGATACGGCTTATCAATGATGTGGAAACCTCATATTGGGAACTCTATTTCGCTTACCGACAACTCGAGGCACAAGTCCTAGGACGGGAGAGTTCGTTAAAGACTTGGCAGCGAGTCAACGAGTTGCAAAAAGTAGGGCAACGTGGGGGAGAAGCCGACGCGGAGGCTCAAGCCAGATCCAACTTTTATCTTTTCTCGTCCCAGTTGAACGATGCTCTAGCTGGCCAAAACGGGCTTTATGCTGCGGAACAGCGTCTCCGGTATATGATGGGCCGACCACCGAGTGACGGCTCTGTTCTCAAGCCAACAGACGAACCATTACAAGCGAAAGTTCTCGTGGATTGGGAGTCCGCTGTATCGGATGCTTTGACACGCCGCGTTGAGATTCGTCGACAAGAATGGGCGGTAAAACGCCGCGAATTCGAATTGATTGCGGCTAGATTGAATAAACGACCTCGTATGGATGCGTTGATGCAGTACCGTTTCCGAGGTCTTGGGGACAACCTGATCGGTAATCGAGACTCAGCGAACCAATTCGATAACTTGTTCCATAGCATCATGGATAAAGATTTCCAAGAGTGGCAAGCAGGCTTGGAGTGGAACTACAACGTCGGACTGCGACAAGCATCGGCTGCCGTTCGGCACGCACAGTTACAACTATCGCGAGAAATGGCGATGCTAAAAGAACAACAGCTTCGCGTGACTCACGACCTAAGTTCCGCTTCGCGGGAAATGGCTCGAAGTCACTTGCAGATGGAGACCAACTACAATCGTGTGGAAGCGGACAAATTGCAAGTTGAGGTACTTAGAAACCGGTACGAGCGAGGGTTGATCAACATCAACTTTCTCCTGCAGGCTCAACAACAATTAGCGACAAGCACGAGTGCGTTCTATCGCTCTCTTGTTGACTACAATTTAGCGATGCGAGACTTCCATCGTGAGAAGGGATCACTGTTGGCGTACAATCAAGTGAATCTATTCGAAGAACCTCTCGATGGAGGTTCGCTGTCGCAAGCATTCGATCGTGGTCGATACTTTACGCCACGAGACGACGCATCGGACGTACAAACCGGTGCAGCAGCTAGTTCAGGTCAGTTTGATCCCTCGCTAGTTGGCGTCCCAATGTCGGAGCCACAGAATCCGTGACCCTCAACCCACTTCTAGGGTTGAGACGAGGCGTTCAGAAATCCAGGTGTGGGAATTGCGTTACTTGGATTGCGAGATGTTGTGAACGTAGAATGGCAACTTCTGCCCGTTCATTTGCGTGAAGGGCAGATTATAAGTGACCAATCTACGTTGAAAGTGACCAGCCTCGTATGCAGCGGTTTGTGATTTGTAGTGGCCAACGATAGAGGGCTGGTTGCTTTAATTAGCCGTAACGCGCTAGCGTCCGGTTGTCCGCCGTTAACCGTGGGCTAGCGCCCTGCGGCTAATGCTTGTTTTTCAAAACGCCATTGAAGCAACACGCCCTAAAGGGGTGGGAATGCTGCTCTAGGGGGTTCTGAGCAATTTGAAAATAGCCGAATCGATTTCCTCAGCTTTCGTCTGAGCTAGTTTCACAGGGAGCCCGGGTTCAATGCCGGGTCGCGTATGCTTTGTTTCCGAAAGCCAAGCATGTTTCAAAACCTTTTGCCGTTCGGATACCAATTGAGCGACCTGTTGTTGTATCAGACTTCTTTTTTTATCGCTTTCGTTTAGATCCAGCTGCCATTCTCTGGCGATCGTTTCGGCGATCACCTTGTGGCCAGCGGAGTTGGGATGAACCCCATCCGTTGCAAAGGTGAACTTTGGGTCTTGTTCTCGACGCGATTGGACTGCCTCTTTCATGGCCCGATGGACATCGATGACCGGTATCTCTTCAGATCGTATGCTCAATAACCATTCCGAGTAGGTTTGCAACACATCATCATAATCCACGTAAGGTTGTGGGTAGGAATCGCGACCGGCGGGCAATAGGCGGTCCTGGATTGGCATGGCATCAAAGAAGGCTGGCGTTAGGACAATCAATTTGATGTTCCTTTGCTTGGTTGCGCCAATCAACTTGGTGATTCCGTTTTTGTACGCTTGAAATCGCTCGTCACTTAGTGGATGGTAGATACCATCATTCATGCCGTAACAGGCCACCACCACATCGGGATGGATCTGATCGAGTACCCGCGTTAATCGCTCGTGCAAATCAGGCCGAGGGAATGCACCTCCAGCGTGTCCGGGTTCCGACAGCCCCGAAACGGTTTCGCTTGGCAATCCTAGATTTAGGATATCAACAGGGCTGTCTGCGTTTTGCATTCGCCATGCTGTTTCGATTAGAGTGAGATACTCACCAGCGTATGTAATGCTATCTCCCAAGAAGAGCACCTTTCCAGCGATTGGTGGCTTGGCGGACCATCCAGCGGTGGGAAGAAGCAATGCCATCAGGAACAACAATACAGCGATGAAGTTATTCCATCGAAAGGAGGGGATCGAGAACATAGAAATCCGATTGATGGTGAGTGGGGATGGAGGGGGGAATAGTGGCAATAAAAAAGGGTCGCTTACTAGAGAAGGAAGCGACCCCTGATTCTATACGAAAATGACATGCCTTAGGGCTTAGGTGTTTCGGTTACTTCAGCCGAGCCAGCTTTTTGGGCGCAATCTGAGCAGTCCTTGCCACATGCTTCTAGCGAAACACGTTTGTAGATGAATGTGCCATAGGTGCCCGCTTGGGATGGATCGCTGTAGAAGAATGCTAACTTTGCCTCGTCGTTTTCTAGGAATTCGATGGTCATGCCGAACGACTCAACTTCGCTATCGACCGTTATTACGCTCAGCTTGTTGTCGACGACGTGCATTGCTCGCCACTCAGATTCCATGGCTGCCGCCATGTCTACTGATATGGTGGTTCCTTCCACTGATGTACCGGTGATAGTTGAAAGCAATGTACCAAGCAACGAGGGACGCACGGTCTGTGTGGTTGATACGTCGTTGCCCACTTTCATGCCCTTAGGGCCTTTGATCAACTTCCCATCGGGTGCAAACTCCATGTGACCGAATCCGGAGGTGATGTAGTCTCCCATCGATTCGAAGCCTGGTTGAGTTTCCGTTTTGACGGTTTCTTTGAGTTCCCAAGTTCCGAACAGAAACTTACCTTTCGACTCCATGGCTTCACGAGCCATTTTTTCATCGTCTGTTTCGAGTGGTGCTTTATCTTTTGGAACCAAGACCGCAACGTGCGAGCGGTCCTCATTCATCATGTAGTGATAGTCCTTTTCCGAATCGAAGCCGATTGCCACATGTTTGCATCCACCGGCTACCTTGGCGGTTCCGATAAACGCGACTAGCTCACCTTTGGGATTGAATCGCTTAATGTGGCCAATGCTGGACTCGGCTGTCAAAACATCGCCGTTCTCGCAGCATCGCACGTTCATTGGGTTGCAGCATGAGCCAAAGCCCTCATCATTGCGGACTCGCTTACCCCATCCGTGAAGACGCTTTCCATCCCGATCGTAGTAACCGACTTCAAACTTAGTATTCTCGGCAACGATTAAGTGAACGCCATCGCTTTGGATGTCGAGCTGTCCACAGCATCCTCCCAAGTCTTTGATCACGACCTCGGGTTCCGATAACTCATGGTTGAGTCGCCAAACATCGTAACCATATCCCTCCGCCTTTGCGCACGAGATGAAGATATCTTGTGAGGTAGCAGCTAAACCGGTGCATGTTCCCATCCGGGAAACCATGTAATCATCCACCTGGATGCTCTGCTCCATCATCTGTTGATTGGCTTCCGCTTGTTCTAAACTTTGGGTCAGAATTCTTATCCGGCGTTCCCGTCGCTCTCGGGCCTTGTCCGACTCATCCTCGGGAGCTTTTTCGAGTTTTTCGATTTGCTTCCGAATGTTCTCGAGTTGTGTTTTGTAGGTCTCGGCCATCAGTTTCTGATTTTCTTCGGCTTGTTTCTTTAGCTTTTTCAGAAGCTCTTCTTTGTTGCCGAGGCCCGGTAGTTCCCGTGTCTCTTCCACGTCACCATCTGAGTTCAATCTAGCGACCTTGCCCATACCGGCAACAAAAACTGTTCCGTTCGGAGCGATGTTTAGTGCTTGAGGCAAGAAGCTAAGAGGAATAGTTTTCTTCAATTCCCCTTCGGCGGTATAGACGAGGATCGCACCGCTGTTGGTATCAACGCCGGAACAGCACATCCAAAGGTTTTTATCATGTCCAACGCAAAACGTTTGCAACTTAACCGGGCGACCCTCGATAGCAGGCGCTATAAACCTCGCTTGTTTGTGCGAGGGAACCAAGTCGACCGCTTGGACGTTGGACGTGGTGGTCAGGAATCCCAAAACAACCGCAAAGCCAAAGGGAACGAAAGGCCTTACCCACTTCATAATTAGATCCTTGTTTTAGATTAGTTTGCCAATCCAGGTCTGGCATTCCGTTGATGATAGAGATTTACGCGCCGAGTAGCAAATAAAGTTGTCAAAAATATCTGCCCTCGAACTAGATGGCGATTTAGCCCCGGATTGAGCGAGTGCAAAAAGGGTGGCTGAGCGAAAAAAGGTTGGCTGGCACCATTTAACGCGATTTATCGCATCAAATAGGTCATGTAGGTCCCGTGAGGCGGCTGGCAAAGAGCAGGGGTGGCGAGATACGGAAATTAGGCGAGATACGGTAATTATTAGTAAAAGTTTTTGTTTTCCTAGGAATGCTATTACATTTTTAACCCTAGATTGCGTATGATTGGGGTTGACAATTGTTGACCCGCCTTCCCCCTCCCGTCGTATGTGCGCCCCTTCGAAAGGACTTTTTTGCAGGAGAATTGCAAAATGTCGTCGGATTGGTACTTCTTAAAACGTGGTTTCTTCAGGACAAAAAAGATCGGTCCAATCTCTGAGCCAGATTTTTTGCATCGCATCGAGCGAGGGGAGATATCTCCAGATACGCTGGTTTCGAGCACTACAAAGACGCATGGTCATTGGCTACATGTGCGAGATATTCAAGCTGCCAACAAACATTGGAATAAAACTCACCCAACTGCACAAAGCACTGAACCTAAGAATTAATGACCTCGAGTCAGTTAATTGTCTTATTGCCGCGGGTAACCGCTCGACTCATTGACAGTCTGAACTAGCCACACCATCGAATCGATTGTTGCTTGCCATTGAAACAATCGTTTTGCGGCCGTTTCGACTCGTTGGCTCGTGTTGCAAAATTGTGTCTCCCGTAGTTTTCTTTTCTTGTTATTGTTCACCAATATTGAACTGCGGATTAGACCAATATTGAACTGCGGGTTAGGAAGTGAGTTGAGGATGTCTGGTTTAATGGCGTTAAGCTTTCGAGAGTTACGACAATCGTTCCCGTCTTTATCCCGAGTCCACGATGCGTCATCGGGTGAGCGTGTTGTGTATTTAGATGGTCCTGCAGGGAGCCAAGTTCCCATGCAAGTCATTCAGGCCATCTCCGACTATTATTTGCACCACAACGCCAATTCGGCTGGAAATTTCCCAACCAGTCGCGAGACCAATCTGATCTTGCAGGAGACGCTCGAAGCGGCGTGCGATTGGTTTGGCGGCACTGATATCTCCGAGTGTTTTTTCGGAGCGAATATGACCACAATTACCATGTCCTTTTCGCGTGCTCTCTCTCGAACCTGGAATCGAGGCGATCGGATTCTCGTAACGCAGCTAGATCATGATGGAAATGTGACGCCATGGCGATTGGCAGCCAAAGATGTGGGCGCGGAATGTGAGACGATTCGCGTCAATCTCCCTGAGGCAACCCTAGACGAAGATGACTTTCGAAGGAAGCTACAGGGAGGTGTGAAGCTAGTCGCGTTTACGGCTGCATCGAATAGCGTAGGCACGTCAAATGAGATCCCGAAACTCGCCGCTCTGGCACACGAATATGGAGCAGAGGTTTATGTCGATGCCGTGCATTGGGCTCCGCATCGGCTCATCGATGTGATCAAGTGGGACGTCGACTACTGCGTGTGTTCTGCTTATAAGTTCTTTGGCCCCCATGTCGGGTTGTTCTGGGGACGCAAGAAGCGACTCGAGGAATTAACGCCTTACAAGCTGAGGGCTTCACCATCGATCGGCCCCGGCAAGTGGATGACTGGCACCCAGAACTTTGCTGCCATCGCGGGTGTCAAGGCAGCTATCGACTACATCGCTTCCATCGGAAATTCGGCTCCGAACTCCTCCAGCGAATTGACCCGACGGGAGAAACTGCGATTAGCATTTGACTTGATCGAGTCATATGAAAAGGGATTGTTGATTCAGTTGATGGCAGGTTTGAAGTCGATACCTGGAATTACCATCTTTGGCATTACGGAGGAATCACGTTTTGGTCAGCGTGTACCGACTGTTGTTTTTGATGTCGCCCCGTACACGTCCTCCGAGGTAACGACACGCCTGTCAGAGCTAGGTATCTATTGTTGGCATGGTCATTATTACGCCATTGATATTTGCGATGCGTTAGGGCAGTCTGATCGCGGTATGGTGCGGGTTGGGATTTTACATACCAACACCTCCGAGGAAATCGACCGGCTACTAATTGCGCTGAGAAGTATTGCTCAGTCCGAGAAGAAGTGTTAGGAGTTGATGTTTGAGTAGTGGGTTGTCGCTCGTAACAGAATCAAATGCCCCTAAATCGGGCAAGAGTGCCCAATATACAGATCGGGTTGTGAGCAAAATCAACTCTAGATTACGGCACTAGGCCGATAACTTCTTTTCTGTAAGTTTCGCTAACGCTTGTCTCAACTCTCGAACTTTGAGAGGCATTGGAATGAGTACATGCTTTGACGAGGTCTTTGCACCTCGAATAATGTGCGACTGCTTGGGATCGACGAGCATGATGGCGGGAATTTCTTTCGTATGCTCGTCACTAACGAATTTGTTGAACGCTTCTAGGGCTTGATTTCCTAAGTCTGCGGCGCAGACGACCAAGCAATCGGCGACCATCGTTTCCTCAGGATTGAATTTACCGATCGCTCGTTCTGGATCGCTAAAAATCAAAACGCGATAGCCACGTTTTTTGAGCTTTTCGCGGAGCAAATCTTGTAGCTCTTGCTTGCTCTCGACAATCATGACCGTCTTTCCTTGACCTTCTTTTGCGTCTTCTTCGTTCGCCAATATTACATCGTGGCGATTATCTCTTCGTGTTAGCTCGTTCGGATTTTCCATCCGTCGGAGGGCTTGTTGAACATCGGCCAGCATTTGGCCAGGCGTTTGGTATCGCTTTTCCGGATCGAATTCGAGGGCCTTAGAACAAATCGTATAGATAGCCTCCGGTAGATCCTTGACGAGTTCGCCCAAATGGGGGATCTCGGTAAATCGGCTTACGTTGAGACGTTGCGATCGTTCACGAGTTTCAATGAGAGGTGGTCGCCCGGAAAGGATGTGGTGCATCATAACACCGGTAAAGTAGATATCGCTTCGCGTGTCTCCTTTACGAACCCCCGTTCCACGTTCGAGGGCAGCATAATCGATCGCGCGAGCACTCGGGCAGTCTGCGATAGCTTTGTCGGACGAGGTATCGGCCAGAGCCGCCAAACCAAAGTCCACCAGCTTGCAACGTCCGCTTGGGTGCACTAACACGTTCGACAGTTTCAAGTCGCGGTGCGAGATACCTTGTTGATAGGCGAAGTCAAGGCCCTGGCATAGGTCTTGAATAATTTGCAACCCTTCAAGGGGTCCGAACTGCTTTCGAATTTTAAGAATCTCGCGAAGAGTTTCTCCCTCCACAAACTCCATGACGAGATAGGGTGCTCTCGGGTCATTTTGGATTTCGTAGATCGACACAATATTGGGGTGTCGAAGCTGCAGTCCCATCCGTCCTTCACGGAGAAACTGTTCGATTTGGCTCACATCGCCACGATGCCGACTGCGTAGGACCTTTACCGCGACGACGCGACCTGTTTCTCTATGCACCGCTCGAAAAACACGAGCAAAAGTACCGGCACCGATCATGTAGAGGACTTTGTACGGGCCATAAAAGTAGCCCAAGCGCTCACCGGTCAGCATCCGTTCCAACTGAAAGTTCGTAAGAAGACCCTTGCGGAGCAAGAGCGCTTTTACGTCCTCGAGAGAAGCATTTTCCGTACGCAGCTCTGCCCAGAGTTTCTCGATTTCCATGGGGGAAACGAGATCCAGGTCGATGACCCGTTGAGTCAAAGAGCGAGGAGTGATGTCCATGAGAAACTGTACTGCGTGCGAGAGGAGGTTATTGGAAAGCCCGTCCCTTTCAGGATAGTCGATCCATGTGATTCTAGCCAACTGTTTCAACGACAGAGCCGCCGAGAAGTGGCGACTTTTCGGCGGCTCTGTCGTGTAATTCCAAGGTGGTTTAGGTAGTAAAACCTGGGAAGGTCGGAGTCTGCCCAGATTAAATTACCGCAAAATACTCCATGGAAGCGTTTTGGTTGGCTATTTCTCAACACATAGTCGGTCGGTCTCCGATTCTATGTTGAGCGAGCCGAATCATTCATCGTTGCCTTCGGGATTGCCCTCGTCGTTACCGTTGTAGCTATCTCCATTCATTTCCTCGATTTGCTTTTGATAGAGGTCTCGCTCTCGACGAGTCGCTTCCAAATCGAACACCAAATACTTCATGTCCAAGCGTAGCTGGCCGATGGACTCTTGGACCAATTGAAGAATCTTTCGACGACGATTGGTGCTTTCCACAACCCTTTGAAAGGCTGGCAGGACAGCAACTCGTTGTGCTGGTGGCAGCGTATCAATCACCTTTTGGAGATCGAGGAGTTCCGCAGGAGTGTCATTGACCATGTTTTCGGAAGAAGGAGCGGCTTGACTCATTTGGAGATTCCTCGTGTAGTGGTTGAAGCAGGTTTTGCCAAAGTTAAGGTGACCGAAGATATTCCTCAAGAATTGCAGCTTGTGTGCCGTCAAACCGTGAGGCCAGATAACATTCACGCTAAATCCATGCTAGTCAAGGACTTAGAAAAAGCGACGCAATCTGCACCGTTTTTCCAAGCCCTACAGCTTGTTGCTTTCCTGCAACAGCAATCAGTCTGGATTTTCATCGTAAGTCTTGGTAAAGACGATACTTAAGACAAAAAGACTCGAGTCCTTCACGATGATTCCGTTTCTCCACAAACAATTTGCGATTTGTTGCAAAAAGTCAACTGCTTGGCCACGTATATTGGCTGCGGTGACTCTATTCCTTGTTTGGATCACCGAAAATGGGTCGTTTGGTACACTCGCAAAAGCCCAGATGGTGGAAACGTTTGATCGGGCTGGGCCGTTCTTCAACCTTTGGCGAGATGATTGTTCAGCGCAAATTATTCCAAGTGCGCGAAATGAGCCCGGGGTGGAAACGATCGAAGTGCGATACAAACTCGGCTCTTTTGTTCACCTAGCTATGCCGATCGCGCCGTCTGCCCTAGTCGACGAGTTTCGTGCTTCGATCCGTGTTCGCTGTGGTGAAGGTGGGATTCGCTTGGGCGTTCGCGTCGTTTATCCAAAGAGTACCCATCCAGCAACGAGCGATCCCCTGGCGGTCGTGGTGTTTGGCAACCCAGGTCCTGGAGCCGGCTCATGGGGAACATCTACGATTCGCAATGTGAAGCAAGGACTCGAACAGGAAGAGCGGATTCTGAGAGCTCGATTCGGTAGCAGTATCGATCTGTCCGACCCGTACATCGATGCGTTGGTCCTAGATGTCTATCGCAATCCGGGGACTACGAAACTCCAGGTGGACGACTTGCTCGTGGAAGGGATGCTGCCACCGCAAGTAACCGTGAGAGATTCGGTTTTTGGACCTGCAGATATGCCCACCGAACTCATCAAAGTGGGGACGGTATCTGAGCAACTAGACTCGCTACAAAACTCGGTACCGCGCTGGATCCAATACCAGGGAGAAAGTCTTACCTATCTGCGGAATTTAGGTTTCAATGGTGTGATTGTTCCGAAATCCGAGGACTCTTTGATCGCAGAGCAAGCTGCCGAGACTGGTATTGCTGTGATCGCTCCGCCACCCCAACTTGTGCCATCAGATGATTTAATATCCTCTTACGAACATATCACGGCATGGATGTTGGGATGGGAGCTCAACGATGCGACTGTTCCCATGACGAGAAATCGAATTTCCAAACTCACCAATTTTCCGCAATCCCTTTCGAGGCCGACGATCGGCGAAGCTATGGAGATGTTTGGAGCCTATGGACGATTTACCGATTGGCTTGCGGTCCCAACCCCGCATCCGACTCGGGTTCGGTCTTCAACCGAGCTAGCTCAAATCGTGCAATCCGACGCACGAGGTATGATCGGCCGAGCTAGCCCTCTCGCGTCCATCGTGAGCGAAATGCCCCCTGAGTGGGTAGCCCAAAAAGCAGAGCTTCAACGTTCCGTGGGTGGTAGCTCACCCGGTTTGCCCGATACCGACCTTTTGCAGATGCGGCTAGCGGTATTCCGAGGCATGATGCAGGGTACCAAGGGATGGATATTTCGATCGACCGCTTCGTTGGATTCTGGGGACCCAACTAATACAACCCGAGCCAGTGGATACCGAACCATCAATGAAGAGATTGAGTTACTGGCGCCATGGATCCGCGCTAACCAATCCCCCTGGTCCGTTGTCGAAACAAACTCGAACCAGCATCATGCATCCGTGCTAACCACTCCTAACAGTCAATTGGTGCTCGTGGTTGCCAAAGGGGAAATGGACCAGGTGTGCATGGTCTCCCCTGTAGTCTCATCCGTTCGACTGCAAATTCCAACGACTGGACAAACTCGACGCGTTTTTCGTATCACTAATGGGCAATTGGAACCGGTGAGAAGCGAACGACAAGGAGACAGGTTGCTGGTTCAAATCGACGAACCGAGTTTGATGGAGCAGTTAGTTACGGTCGTTGACCCCAAACCTATCGAGTACCTTCAAAATGCGCTCCAGCGCAAACAGAACGTATTTATGGAATCGCGGGTCGACATCGCACAGCAGACGTTGCAGATCGCTCAGATGACGTTGGGTAATCAACGGCTACCTGCGGGACACGAACATTGGGAATTATTGCGTCGTGCGGAATCTTATTACCGAGAAGCCCTTCGGGGAATTCAGGACGCCCAGGTGGTTGCAACGCTCAAAGCAGCGGACCAATGTACCGTTCTGGCTCAGAGAATTGTCAGACTGTCGTGGGAGGAAGCGTCGAAACAATTCACTTCGCTGCAAAGTAGCCCTCTTTTGGCGTCCTCTTTAAGCCTGCCTTTGCATTGGGAGTTAAACCGAAACTTGTATGGCCGACCATGGCAACCACTTGTTATTCCAGGCGGGAGTTTCTCCTCGTGGGAAACATTACGTGAGTTAGGCTGGACTATGGATCAAAGGCTGCAGGATCGAATATCCACAACAGCAGCATTGGCGCCGGGGGATTCCATCAGCGGGGCCTCCATGATCCTCACGTCGTTGCCTGTTACCCAGCAGCGTATTCCCACGGGATATGGAGGCACGGCGATGCGAGTCTCCTCAGGTCGCATCTCGATTCCCGTCGGAGCATTGGTTCACATCCAAGGAAAAGTAAAGGTTCGTTCGAATCCAGCGGAATCTCAAAGCGGTCTTTTGGTAAGCGACACGCTCGGCGGTGAAGCCATGGGGCAGTTGATTTCTAGCTACGATTATCAGGGGGACGATTGGCAGCAATTCGGTCTCTTCCGGGTTGCCACAAGCGAAGATGGGTTCCGAGTTCACTTTGAAACTCGCGGTGAAGTGACCGTGTCGATAACCGACTTAAAAGCTGAATTCATTCTTCCTGCTCGCCGCGGTGACTAGAGCCAGAAATCGTAGATAACTGTGATTGGAAAACCGCCGAAATCCCAAGTTCGTAGAGTGCGGGCCTGTTGCCTTAGTCGATTCTAGACGCTTAGTGAAGGTAGAATGGGCACTCTCGCTCGTTTCATGGCGTCGACGTCGGACGAGAGTGGCTAGCCTACTATTAAAGCAACCCTCTCATGAGCGAGGGGTAATATCCCGGAGGATACTCTCGTTTATGTGTAGAGTTATGATCAACGTCAACTCCATGTTGCGGCACTAGTGTGGTTTCCTGGTTATACTGTACGTTGTCATGGTAGAACGGATGACCGTTGTGCCAACCATTTGCTTTTCTTTTTTGTCCCACGCGAGCGTTATCAATGAGTTCTGCCCACCCCCCTAAGAGGAATACGACCAACGACGCTACGGTCGAGGCCAAAACCAATAGAAGTTCTCTTTTGCCCAAACAACCTATCCGGGCAACAAAACCATCGCGTGACCATTTAAAATCGACACGTGAAAATGTTGGTCAGGCCGATGAAACCTCGTCACCGACAAATGCGTCGACATGGGAGTCGGTCTTCGGTGGTATCTCGTTAAATCAGTTGGAATCGTTCTGCTCTCGAATGGCGACAGGCCTCAGGTCCGGCGTCGATGTTCTTAGACTATTGGAATCGGAATCGAAACACGGATCATCACGGCACCGACAAGTCATCGATCATATGATCTTGAGTGTTCGCCAAGGAGAGTCGCTTTCCGGCGCTATGACACTACAGGGAAGCTACTTTCCCGTTCTTCTCACCCGAATGTTGAAAGCCGGCGAACACTCTGGCCGAGTGGAACACTGCTTTCAAGAGATGGCAGATCACTACAGGAACTTAAAACGAGCCCGATCTACATTTATGGGACAAGTTGCCTTTCCTCTGATTTCTCTTGGGATCGGGTTGGGGGTAATTACGCTGGTGATCTTTATCAACGGATTTCTGAAATCAGGTTCGCCAAATGAACCCGCGTTCGACATAACTGGTATTGGGCTTCGCGGTGGAACGGGTGTCTTGATTTTTTGGTCTGTTATCGCCTTGATCGGTGGCACAATAGGTGTGATAGCGTTCGGCATTTGGAAGAATTGGTTTGGATGTCATCATAAACTGGTGCCACTGGTAAGAAACGTACCAGTAATCGGTCCGGTGTTTACAACGTCCGCTTTGTCCCGGCTATCGATGACTCTCTCTATGATGTTAGGTGCTGGCGTGGATGCGAGACGCAGCGCCCGCGAAGCCCTTATGGCGACAGGCAACTTTTACTACATCTCGGGAATCGAGCAAGTTGAAGAATCAATACGGCAAGGGAAATCGTTTTCCGAAGCACTTGATGCACCGAAGCTATTGCCATCCGAGTTTATACAGACCGTTGAGATTGGTGAGTTGAGCGGTTCCGACAGCGAGTCACTTGAAAGATTGGCAATCGTCTATCGTGAGCAAGCGGAAGCGGCTTTATCCAAATTTGCAGTCGTATCGGGAGTTGCCGTTTGGATGATGATCGCAGGACTCATTGTGTTTGCGATTTTCACGATCTTCTTTCAAATCATGAAAGTCTACTCGGATGCCATGAACTTTTAGATTTGCCGCGGAATTGAGTTAATCATCATTGAAATATACTCGTTTGCGATCGACCGTTCGGCTTGGTGATTAGACTTGTCCATTGGCCTTTTCGACCATAATAAACGGGTGATTTACAATCCACGGCCTGGTTGCTAGAAAGCCTACCAGGCTGATCGCAACGCCGACGCTTAATGTGCTCCAGATTTCCGTGTAATTCCAGACCCCTGAATCGTAGGTTATTGCCCAACTGAGCCAATCGGGAGGCTGATTTCCCCGCCTGCCGTTTATCGCGAGACTGAGAGACAATGAATTGTGGAAAAGGTGAAACAAAATCGCAGTTAGAACACTACCGCTACGAACCGCAATCCATCCCAAAAGCAATCCCATCAATCCGGCCGCTACGGATTGTTGCAACACTCCATGGGAAAGCCCAAACAAAATGGCGGTCGCGAGAACGGCACGCAGATTACCGTTGTTTCGCTCAAGTCCCGAGAATAAAAAGCCGCGAAATACCAGCTCCTCGGTTATCGCAGGCAATGCAGCGAGACAAAACAGAACACTCCAAAACGGCGCCGAGGAGATCACTAGATCAACTTGCTTTAACATCGCGAGGGTTTCCTCGCCGAGCTTGTATTCGTTATTGATGGCATTGGCCATCGTGACATAGGACGGATGGACAGCGACCGCTAAAAGACCGACAGCCGCCAATTCCGTAATCGAAACTTTATGAATACGAAAGGCTGTGCGTAGCGATTTCGTTAACATCACCGCCATAATTAAGGCTGGCCCCAACATCAATCCCAACTGCAACAACAACGTATTGATGGCCAGATTTGCCCAGGTCATTTCGGAAAGCCCAAGACTCAAGCGACCAAAAAACAGCATGGCCAAAATGAGTAGTCCACAAACGACTGCTTCATTGACTGTAGGAGTCGCCTCACGTTTTCTCCAAGCATCTCTCAGCCAATTCTTAAAGGAGTATCGACCACCATCTTTGAGCATAGCGGTCTCATTTTCAAACTGACGAACCGCCCATCGAACAGCTAACAATGTACAAACGATTGTCATCGTAGCGACCGTAGGCATATGGAGAAGCGCGCTGAGATACTCCCCATCCATCAATGAGCGAGATAATAGGACAGCACCTGTCACTGGTATAATGCTGGTTCCCGGTGAGAGCGTAACGCCAGGTAACATGGGTAGCGATACCAATGGTAGGCCCACTAAAAGCAACGGCATCAGATAATACTGCCCCTCCTTAGTGCTTCGAGCTAGACTGGCCACTGCTAAGGCCAAGGCACTAAACATGGTGGAAATCGGAACCACCAGTAACACCAACCATCCTAACGATTGAATCGGCAATGGTGCTAATACCGAGGATATCGCTGCATTCGGTAGAGAGCTCATTCTGCCGATAACCATGGAGGCGGTTACGTACATGCTCGCTAAGTTCAGTAGTGCTGTTCCCAAACTAAAGCAAATGATCGTGAGCAGCTTACCCCATACAATTTCTAAACGTCTAGCGGGACTACACAGAAGCGTCTCCAGAGTCCCTCGCTCTTTCTCGCCAGCACATAGATCGATGGCAGGGTAAAAAGCCCCCGTTAATGCCCAGATCAAGACGACGAACGGTAGCAACTTGGACCATAAGAAAACACCCTTCTGATTAGGCGGTGAGACGTCTAATGTATAAAGAAGGGGCGGGTCGATAACCGATGCACCAAGATCTGTTTTATCGAGCTTTTCTCGCAGCCAATTCTTGTGCTCAGACTCTATGATTTTGTTGAACAGGTTGTTCGCAATGGTAGATCGTTCCCAGCTCAGATTGCTGATAACTTGTACCGGAACATTCCATTGGTTGATTCGAAAATCAGGTGGAATACAGACGATACTGTCGCATGCATACTCCCTCAAACAGTCCTCAAGGTCGCGTTTTTTACCTGGTTTCTCATCGCTGCTTTTCGATTCAGCGATGGCATGCGTCTTGGTTTGGTCAGTCGTGTCTGTATTGGAAACAGCATTTGCCGAACGCTGGCGCAAGAAGCTCTCCATGCATTGTTGCAAACGATCCGAGTCGCTGATTACCTTCCACTCGATACCTGGGGCGGCATCGTCGTGTAAGATGTTCGATGACTCAGGCAAATTTTCAGCACCAACAACACCGATGACGACTTTTTGCTCCCGATGAAACTGTGCCACCTCAAACATGACTGAACCCATCAGTGGGTATAGCAACAGAGGTAGAAAAAGCACAGTAAACATCGTGCGGCGATCGCGCAATTGGTCGCGAACCTCACGACTAAAGATCAGCTTGATATGACTCCATCTCACGTTAAAAGCTCCTCGCGAGATAGATTTTGTTCTGCTCCGTTCAGGAGTAGGCGATAGAAAATCTCTTCGAAATCTCTTTCTTGATGTCGATCTGCTAGCTCTTCGAGTGTACCAGAGTCGATGATTTTACCACGCCACATAATCGCAACTCGATCGCATACCCGCTCAATTTCCCGCATGATATGTGATGAGTAGATGATGCACTTACCCTCGTTACGAAGCTCTCGAACAATGTCCTGCAGAGCTCGCGCAGCCAACACATCTAAACCTAACGAGGCTTCATCGAGTATCATAACGGGAGGATCATGAATCAGAGCACGCGCAATGGATACCTTTTGCTTCATGCCAGTAGACATTTTGGCTCCAGGTAAATCTCGAAAGCTCTTCATTTGCAGCCGCTCGAAAAGTTGATTCATCCGCGGCTGCAATACATCATCAGGTATGGTGTAAAGTCGACCAAAATACTCCACCATCTCCCAAGCCGACATTCTGTCGTAGATGTTCGTATTATTAGAGACGTAGCCGATAGAGTGGCGAACGTAATCGGACTGCTGGACTACATCGAAATGACAAACCTTGGCAGATCCGGACGACGGTTTCAAAATGGTCGCCAGGATTCGAAGAACCGTTGTTTTTCCAGCACCATTCGGTCCGAGTAAACCGAAAACCTCACCTGCTTTGGCATTAAATGAGACGGCATCCAATGCAGGTTGGTCCCCAACATCGGCGTCAGGATATAGTTTTGTTATATTGGTAACTTGTACCAGTTCCATGAACGACCAACATGTTTGCGATGTGATAAAGACCGTCTATTTCGAATTAGCTTCGTAATGCTTACCACTTAACAAACCAAGAGGCGTAATTCAGCACGGAAAAAAATCCCCCCTCTGCTTGGCGAGGTCGTCATAATCCGAAATGTGGAAACGATCGCTACAAACTAACGTTCTCCAAAAAAGTTGATTGTCGTAGGCAAAATGGGCACTCCTGCCCGTTTGATGGCTCTCCGGTCGCTCAAGAATGACCAACCTGCCACAGTTGCGTCAGTGGGTCTCAAAAATCCGACAACCGGAATATATTCGCATTTCGATCAACGTTTCATTTGCTCTTGAGCAATAAAAACCTACGATTCCTCCGGGGAGATTCACGGAACGTGCAAGCCCCTACTTTACGGAACAAAATGCTGACCTCTTTTACCGCGAAATCGGAATTTTCCATGACAATGCCCAAGTCAGTTGCCAGCCTCGAAGAAATTCTTGCCAACACCCAATTACCTGCGCTCCCTAATAGTGCCCTCAAACTTATCGAGATTTCGAATGATCCCATGGCGGGGCCAAGCGATTACTCGAGACCTATCGAAGCAGATGCTGGTCTGATGGGACAGATCCTCCGCTTCGTTAATTCCTCGTACTTTGGCTTCAGCCGCGAAATTGCATCGATTCCTCAAGCGATTCAATTGGTTGGTGCACGAGCCATCAAGAACTTCGCACTATGGAGTGCCGTTTTTTCGTTGATCCCAAATCCAAAATTTGGACCGTTCGACCTGAAAAGCCTGTGGCAAGACTCATTGCGGCGAGCGGTGTTCGCGAGAGAACTCGGCCGCAGTTTAAAGTTAACCAACGCGGAAGACCTCTTCGCCGCCGCATTGCTCCAAGATATGGCGATCCCCCTATTGCTCAAGGCTTTGCCATCCGAGTATGAGGAACTGATTGAACGACGAGCATCGGAACGCGTTCGACTTTCCTGTCTCGAAAAACAAGTGTTCGGCTGGGATCATGCCCAAGCGGCCGCTGCGCTCTGCCGGAACTGGCACCTTCCAGAAGAGTTTTCTGTTTTGATTGAACGACATCCTAACGTTGACGATTTGCTCGACGGTAATCCCCGCCAACGCGATGCTGCTTGCGTAGCCGTCGCATCACTCCTGCCTGCATGTAAAGATTTGGCCTGGGATGAAAAAGAAGAGTTCCAAGATGCATTCGATCGAATTATCGGCGAACGACCTGTCGAAGTCGAGGACCTGATTGCAAAAGTCGATTCCTCGTTTGCTGAATTCGCCCCGATCCTACAACTTGCTGTCCCCCAGCAATCCCTCCTCGATTGGCTCAATACCGATTCGGATAATTGAGCCATCGAGGTTTAAAATTTGCAGTAATGCAAGCTCGCCGCAAGCCGCTCAGGAATACTGAGCGGCTTGCTGGTTTTAACGGTATTCTTTCTATTATGGCGATGAAATCAGGCCGCATCTAAAAATTGGAAATCGAAGTAACCACGATTTCTCTGAGCCTTAATCTTTTGCGTGGCGGAATACATTATCATCTGGAAAGAGAATCTGTAGTCTAACTATCATCAGGCCGTGTCTACAGGAGTTCGGAAACGAATCGTCGGCTAATATCCTTCCCCCTTGATATCCCCCTCCCATGAAAAGAATCTCTCCAAACGCGACGCGTTCCACAATTCGCTCCTACACCCGATGGATTATTTTGCAACATACTTCCGTTGCGATTTTCGTGTCACTCGGGTTTGGATTGCAATCTGCTCAGGCACAATCGGAATCCGATGCGCCGAAGGTGATTCCACAAGTGGTATCGAGTGAATCTCGACAGAGCTTCGAGCCCAAATGGTGGAAAGGAAATTTGCATACCCACACTTTCTGGAGTGATGGTAACGATTTTCCTGAAATGGTAGCCGCATGGTACGCCGATCGCGATTACAACTTTCTTACGCTGACAGATCACAACATCCTTAGCCGCAACACGCGATGGATGGGTCTGGAGCAAATAGAAAGCCGCGCTGGTAATGGTGTATTAGATCGATATCGATCTCGATTTGGCCAACAATGGGTCGAGACCCGCGAGGTGACTAAGGGAACCGAAGTTCGACTAAAACCACTTGATGAAGTTCGAGGTTTGGTGGAACGCAGCGGCGAATTCATCATGATCGAAGGGGAGGAAATCAGCGATAAGGCGGAGGGCAAGCCGATTCACATCAACGCTACCAACCTCGGTCAACTCATTCAGCCCGCCGGAGGAGCAACTGTTTCGGAAACGATTCGCAACAATCTGCGAACCATTATCGAACAAGAAAAAGAACTAGGCCGCCAAATCCTTCCTCACTTGAACCATCCCAACTTTGGTTATGCAGTAACCGCAGCCGATCTCGCTGCAGTGATCGAAGAAAAGTTCTTCGAGGTCTATAATGGCCATCCAGGCGTAAATCATCTCGGAGACGAAAAGCACATTGGAATCGAACCTATGTGGGACGTCATCAATGTCATGCGACTTGTCTATCTAAAATCCGCTCCTATCTATGGGATCGCGACCGATGATAGCCATGAATATCACGGTCGACCAGGATCGAGACCCGGCCGAGGATGGGTGATGGTGCGGAGCAAATATCTCTCACCTGAACATTTGATCATCGCCATGAAGAACGGCGATTTCTACGCATCGAGTGGCGTTACACTAAGTTCAATCCAATGGGATACTAAAAACAATCAGCTACAACTCGCCATTCAGCCAACGACTGACGCAGAATACGAGACTCACTTTATCGTAGTCGATCGCCCTAAAGATGGATCTGTAGACGATTCCGTTCCTATTTCCGAGTTAAAGATCGATCAGCTACCTAAAGCCTACGTGAAAACCAAAGTCCCGGGGATCACCCCCTCGTATCAGCTCGATGGGACGGAACTCTACGTTCGGGCTGTTGTGTTCAGCAACCAAGCTCCCGTGGATCCTGTTTGGAAGGGGCAACAGCAACAAGCCTGGACGCAACCGATTGGCTGGAAATTGGAAGACTAATTCTTCTCGAGTCTTCCATTTGTTTTTCTACTTTGATTGACATTCTTGCGTTGGCAATCTGCCGTTAACATAGCTCCCTGAAAAGGCTACAACCGGTACTTTTGCCAACGACTACCCATTGTGGCGGTCGTTTTTGCGGTCGGCTTTTGTCCGAGTCCCCCAACCTGCCAGGAATGTCAAAGATTGAACGCAGAAAAAAGTGACCCGCGATTTTCCGATGACATCGATGAAGACGATTCTGTTAGGCCGTGGAAGGATCTGAGACGCAGCATTGCGGAACAAGATCCAATGGAACTGAATCGTCACGTCGAAACACTGATCGAAAGTGGCGAAATTGGTCGTGCGATCAGTCGCTTGGATTCTGACGAAAAAAGATCCATGCTCGGACTGCTTCCAGCCGATTTCTGCGCGACATTGATCGAGTCGGTCGCGGAGACTCAAGCTGTCGAGTTGATCAAACTGCTGCCAACCCGCGACGCTGCCGCCATCTTTAATGAACTGGTTAGTGACGAACAAGCGGACTTGCTCGCGGAATTAAGCGATAAAAATGCCGAGGCAATCCTGGATGCGATGGATCCAGAGGAGGCCGCACAGGCTCGTCAGCTCACCAGCTACGATCCTGAATCGAGCGGTGGCCTGATGATCACCGAGCTGTTGCAATATCGAGAGGGGCAAACTGTTGGTGATGTGTTAGATGATCTTCGTGCCAATGCAGATGACTACACCGATTATGATGTCCAATACGCTTACGTTGTCAAAGCCGAAATCGACGAGCTAGTGGGTGTATTGCGGCTTCGAGACCTTCTGTTGTCGCGTGATCCGACTCCCATTACAGATGTCATGATTCGCGACCCACACTTTGTTTTGCTAGATACGCCACTCGAAAAGCTAGCAGAGTTTTTTGATCGACATCACTTTTTTGGTGTACCCGTGGTCGATGATCAAAGATGCCTCAAGGGAGTGGTGCGAAAAATCGACGTAGAAGAAGCGTTGACGGGCCGCGCAGATATTTTCTCCATGGAGATCCAGGGAATCATAGGCGGGGAAGAGTTGCGTTCTATGCCGCTTCGAACCCGAGCCTCTCGAAGACTGATTTGGCTGGTTGCTAATATATTTTTAAATTTGATCGCCGTGAGCGTTATCGCCTTCTACCAAGAAACGATTTCTGCTGTCATTGCGTTGGCTGTTTTCTTACCGCTCATATCCAATATGGGTGGTAATGCGGGGATTCAAGCGATCGCGGTAAGCATTCGAGAATTGAGCCTAGGGCTGCTAAAGCCAAACGAGTTGCTTTGGGTTGCAGCAAAGGAAGTCACTGTCGGTGCAATAAATGGTTTATGTCTGGGAAGTCTTATTGGAGTTGCTGGCTGGATTTGGAAGCAAAATCCGTGGCTAGGATTGGTGGTTGGGGTTTCCATGACCATCAACACGGTGATTGCGGTCGTCGCTGGTGGATTGATGCCGTTAATCTTAAAGCGATTCAAGCTAGATCCAGCGTTGGCGGCAGGTCCTATTTTAACGACGCTTACGGACATGACCGGGTTCCTACTAGTTTTGAGCTTTGCCAACGCGATTCTAAAGTATCTCGTGCCATAATCTGCCCCCGCAGTAGCCTCTTTCCAAGAGGCTTCGTTCCTCGTTACAGGGCTCTCGCCCTGTAACGCACTGCGCCGGAGGCTCTGCCTCCTGACCAAACAAGCCCGAATTTGCAAGCGAGGGATCTACCAACCAACATCGCTTTAGTCCCTATTAATCAGCCGGGTATTGGCGCTAGCCCCGGTTTTCACGCGATGCGCCAGCGAGCTGGCTCTTTTGGTTCGAAGGATAACCGAATAGTTGATAGGCGGTTGCGAGTTGATTCCCTACCGTAGGGCTCGCGCCCTTACGCTACTATTTTTGAATCCCTCGCATGCGATTGGTGCTAGGGGGCTTGGCGTTCGGATGACTAATGCTTCGGGAGCGTGACCTGGCCCGCTACGCCTCTCGGAGAGCGGCTATTACAGTATTAGCCTCTTTCCAAGAGGCTTCCTCAGCAAACAGAGCCTTTAGTCCTTATTAATAGCGGAGTGGGCGCGAGCCCCCCGGTGCGTTCCAAATTAAGTGATCACTCGATCGCCCAGTTAACTCCCTAACAGGACGTTAGTGACCTGCCGCAAATATTTGCCTTTGGCAAACCGGATATCGACAAACCGAATAATAGCGGAGCGGGCGCGAGCCCCCCGGTGCCTGGCAATGCGCCAGCGAGCCGGCTCTTTTGGTTCGTCTAATTCCCGAGTAGTTGATAGGCGGTTGCTTGTTAACGCCCAACCGTAGGTCTAGCGCCCTTACGCCAATATTTACGATCCCTCGCATGCGATTGGCACCTAGGGGGCTCGGCGATCGGATTGCTAATACTTCGGGAACGTGAAACGGCCCGCGTACGCCTCTCGGAGAG
>JBKCTT010000189.1:0-5915 GCA_046318795.1 Pirellula sp. | reverse complement strand
ATGCAGGAGGTGGAGCATGAGCGAAGCGCAAACCACTCACCTCGTCGCTGCGGATGCCGAGCGAAGCGAGTCACAATCGCTTCCTCCTCCCTCAAGCAGTGTCGAGCGAAGCGAGCCACAAACCATTCATCCTCCCTCTGGGAGGGTCGAGCGAAGCGAGGGGAGGGCCGTCCCCCAGGACGCTCTCCTCATCTCGGTCGTCATGCCCTGTCTCAACGAATCCCGTACCTTAGCCGCGTGCATCAACGAAGCCCGCGCGGGCTGCGAAGCCGCCCTCATCAGCCGCAGTGCGCTAGCCCCCGGTTCCCTCCATTACGAAATCCTCATCGCTGACAACGGCAGCACTGATGGTTCTCAATCCATCGCCATCGCCAACGGCGCACGTGTAATACCCATTGAACAAAAAGGATATGGCTCTGCATTGCTTGGCGGCTTTGCCGCCGCGCAAGGCAAGTACATCGTCATGGGGGACAGCGACAGCAGTTATGATTTTGGCGACATCCCCAAACTAATTGCGAAGCTCGAGGAAGGCAACGATCTCGTACTAGGCAATCGCTTCGCAGGAGGAATACAGCCGGGTGCCATGCCGTGGCACCATCGTTACATTGGCAATCCCATTTTGAGTGGTCTAGGTAGGCTTCTCTATCGAACACCATGTCGTGATTGGCACTGTGGCTTGCGAGCGTTTGATCGCGAAAAGATGGTTGCCTTGCAACTGCAAAGCACCGGCATGGAGTTCGCGAGTGAGATGGTGATCCTCGCTGCGAAGAGAGAACATCTTATTGGAGAAATCCCGACAATCTTGAGGCCTGACGGTCGAGTCGGGCCGCCGCACCTAAGAAGTTTTCGAGACGGGATTAGGCACTTGGGCCTGTTGCTCAGGTTGCTTTAAATCTGTCAGGTTTGTTAAAGATTCGACTTTATTTTGAGGGGTACATTTATGTTTCGAATGAGCGTTTTTGCATTACTTACTTGTAGTAGCATTTGGTTAGTAACCCGACTTCCCGTACTTTCGTTTCCAATCGAGTTAGAAACGTCGGAGCTAGTAGAAATCCAAGGTTCAGGGGGAATCTTTGCAAGTAGCGACTGCTTGACGATTAATGCTGGGATGCCCTGCACCAGTTCCTCCCCTATGATGCCGCTGAATAGTTTCTGCCCAGCCACCGTTCAAACCCATCAGTTGTGCGGATCGAACTTTGACTTTTGCCCCGGTACAGCACCAGGGGGGGCATTAAACAAAGCATGCCAAGGCGTATTCACCTACAATCCTTATAATTTCACATGCTATAACGCACCCGCCGTAACTTGTGACAAGAAGGTTGCTTACTGCTCTCCCACGGGATTTTGTGTTCACTTTAGTTCTACGAATCCGTCCGGTTGCGGTAGTCGGACAGATTGCGTTTATTAGCAAAGCAAGTAAGTAATGTCTTCGGAAATACTCACACTAATATTCTCCGTTTTGGCATGTGCAAACTCTGGGTTTGCGCAAGTAAATATTGACGAGATTGTGGCTAAGGTACGCCAGAAGCAAAGCTCTCTAATGGGGCTGACTTTTGAATATCGTTCATCAGTCGAATTTAACGAATCGGCGGCAGTAAACGAATTCAATGTGTACATGATAAAATTCGGGGCAATAAGAGACCTGCGGAAGACACATCGCAAATGGATGGTTTTTCCTGAGGCGTCGACGGATTCAAAGGTGAATTTTTTTTACGCGAATCGCGATTCTGATTCCGTGTTATTTCAGGCGGAAGAGGTTAAGGAAGGCGCTTCGCATGGAGGGACTATTTTTGCTCAGGTTCAGAATTCCTATTTGAATAACAATCTGTTTGATCAATTGCTTTTGTGCACTCCCTTTGGACCAAGCTATTTACAAGATCCTCAAGGACTCTTTGAAGAAAGAGTCAAATCGCATGCAAAAATAACTCAAACTTCTCCTACTGTCCTTGAGATAACTGCTGAGATGAACGGTGTTTTATTTCTCAGCAAAGTTGATACCAGGCTATGGATGACGGTTTACTCCCTTGTTCGAACTTCGGCGGGAGAAAAACTGTCCGAGTGGGAGATTACCAATTCGTCGACAAGCGAGTTAGGTGCTGTCTTACCTCAAAGTGGTTCGTACTACCAGAAAGGTTTTGTTGCGGAAGATCTTAAAGTTCCCACGGTTATGTATCGTTTCGAGGTTAGTAAAGTGTATGTTACGAAACCATCTCAGCTCGAGCCTTGGTTTCCTGAATTCCGTCCTGGAACCGCTGTATCAAACCAAGTCGATGGCATGAATTCGTTTATTCCTCACGACAAGATCGAAATGCAGGAGGCAATGCTGCAAGCCGCCAGATTACGTGGAATGAAACCAACCCTACGCTTTGATTGGACAGTCTTAACAATTGTCGCGTTTGTAGTATTAGGAGTAATTGCGTTTATCCTTCACTTGCGAAGAGGGAGGTAACCCGATGATCTTAAGTATTTGCTCACTATTGGCAATGTTACTCCCGTACGGTTTGCATGACGGAGAGCATGCGGAAATAATAGCCTCTGAAACTGTAAAGTGCGGGAGGGATAGTGTCTATCTAGCAATTTCCCAACTTGGTGAGGAAGTTAGACTTAGTGAGATCGACCGAATGTTTGGTGGCGCTAACCAAGTCAGTATGCAGCAAGTCTCAGAGGTGCTTGCGCGACTCGGCTTAAGGTCGAAAGGATTTAGGTTCGATGGGAAAAATATCCGCATGCTTGCTGGAAGATTCAGATCGCAATCAGGAACTTTCGCTGCGATACTTCATTTTATTGACGCTAAGCGTCCGAATGGCCATTTCGCTGTTTTAACGCGAATTAACGAAGACTCGATTGAAGTCACCGATGGCACGGATTTGATTACTATTCCGATCGATGCGAACACTCATCTGTCGGTTCTTCTTTTGTCAAAATCGCAATTTCCCTTAACATTTAGCGGCATGCGATTGTTTTGCGACGATGTTTTGCTTCTGCTTTCCAATGGTGCGATTCTGGCGTCGATTTCTTTCCTTTCTGTCGTTGTAATCGCTTTTCGCTTTGGATACATTGCTTTCCATAGAGTCGCGATTGTAAAGACACCAACCTTTAGACATGTTTTTTATTTTTCCTTGATAGCTGGCTTAATTGCTACACCTATATTCTTTCTGCTTTCGTCGCGACAGTCCGGAGAAGAAATCGTTCGCGTAAACAAGAGAAATATTGACTTTGGTGTGAATGATATAGGAAGCACGGTTCAGGATACAGTGACCATTGTAAACCCAACAACAGAAATCAAAAACGTTAAGTTGCGAGCATCTTGTTCATGTATAGTACTCAGTGATTCATCACTAACTTTGAAGCCGCTTGAATCTCAGATAGTGGAAGTAAGCAGCCAAGTACAGAATGTCGGCTTGCTGGAATATGAGATACGTGTTGAAGATGGGAGAAATAGCGTACCAATCAGCGTGCAGATGAACGGTAAAGAAGGGCTCGCAGTTGTTCCAAGACGTAAAAATCTAGGATTTGTTCCAGGCGACACTCTTTGGACAAGAGAAACGCATTTTAAGATTTCAAGGCTGCCTAAAGGGACCCGCCCAACAAGCGTATCCGTAGGCCAAAGGAACCCTTGCCTGCTTGAAGCCTCACTCGTTCCAGAAAGCGTGAGTGAAGGAGAATTTTTAGTCAAAATTAGTCAACCAAAGTCCCTAGGAATCCGAGGGGTATACGAAACAGAATTGGTGATTTCAACATCAGATGGAAAAAATTATTTTGTATCTGTACTTGCAGACTTTATCAGTGCAGTTCATCCTCAAAATTCGACCGTGCTTGTCGAACCTACTGAAGATGGCGGGTTCCATGGTGATATGTTTATTGATTCGCCTTTCGGTAATTGCCAAATCATAACTGTTCGGTCAGCTAAAAACGAAGCGATTGACTTGGCTAGTAATGTGGAAGTTATCGAGAAAACCACAACTGGAATTCGGCTTGGATTTGAGATTGACTCGATCGCGACCGAAATCGAGATGCAATTTTCGGTAGACGGCACTAGCTACCCAGTACGCGTTCAATTTGCTCTGAGTCAATGATTCCTATAAATAGTTTTCAAGTAGTTTTTTTGCGATGGAAGTGGATCGCATTAATTGTATGCATCCACCTTTGCCTATTGAGTGAACGGATTGTTCACAGTTTTCCAAATATTGATGAAATTGGCCACCTTGCAGCAGGCTTTACCCAATGGAAGACTCTGAGATTCGATTTGTACCGTGTGACCCCACCCTTAGTGCATTATGTCGCAGGCTTTCCAGCGTGGTTCTTTAATTCAAATTACGATTTAACGCTTTTCACAGATCGAATTGGCGAAAGGCCTGAATTTCTTATTGGTGTAGAACACCTCATTGCCAGGAGAATTTCGATAATCTCGTCCTTTGTATTGCCACGACTTTTCTGCGTCATCTTTTCCGTCGTAGGTTGCGTCACCCTAACGTATTATGTTTTTAAAGGATTTGGTTTTATTTCGGCTCATATTGTTTGCGCTTTTTGGTGTTTCTGTCCAAGTATTTTGGCGTTCGCACCTACTGTAATTCCAGATGTTGCGGCCGTCACCTCTGGAATGATTGCCTCTCTCTCTGTATTTTCGTACCAAAGAAAGAGCACATGTTTAGCCGCTTGTATATGCGGTGCTTTAGCTGGGCTAGCGATGTTATCAAAGCTAACCTGGATTACACTTGCTGGTTCTGTTCCTCTTGCAATCCTAGTTTGTCGTTATTTTGACAAGTTTCGATCACAGGAGCGAACTATCCCTTTACGATTACTTGATTTGACCGTATTTTTGATCGCAGCATGTTTTTTACTTAATTCTGGATATCTTTTTGAGCACTCGTTCACTCCTCTACGCGAATTTCACTTCTGTAGTGAGACCCTCGGAGGATCAGGTACTAATCCACTGAATTTAGGAAATCGATTTGCCGAATATCCCTTTTCTAGCTTGCCAGTACCATTGCCGAAAAACTATTTTTTAGGAATCGATTATCTTAGACATGAAGTTGAATCGAAATACTGGTCATTTCTAGATGGAGAATGGAAACTAGGTAGCTGGGAACATTATTATGTTCTCACTACTGTCTTTAAAACCCCAGAGCCCACTCTATTTGCGTCCGTACTAGGTTTAGTGATCGTAATCACGAGCATCAAAAAGGGAGTGGTCAATCTAAAGGACCTCTCACTTTTTGTCTTACTAATCATCCCTGCTGCGGTATGCTTTGCATCTATCAGTCTGCAAGGTGGCTTTAATCATCATCATCGCTACGTTCTTATGATCTATCCTCCGATGTTCGCACTGGCTGCCTACATCGCTTCTCCAGTCGGAGTAAAGCTACTTCGTTTTCGATTGCCTTTTTTAGGAAGAAAAAAACGAAGCATTGCGATTCCCTTGGCGATTACACTGGTGACGCTCAGTGCTGTGTCGGCTCTTCGCGTTCATCCCTACTACACTAGCTACTTTAACACGCTCAGCGGTGGGCCCCAGAACGGTTGGCGTCGCCTGGGCTTCTCCAATATCGACTGGGGACAAGATATTCTCGAAGTCGATCAATGGCTCAAAAAATATCCCGAGAGACGGCCTCTTGTTATGGATATCGACTACTTTGGAATGAATGGCGATTTGTTCGACGTTCCGACGTCATCACCTCCGCTGCTACCTCTGGGTGCATCGGTCGACGAAGTTCGCAGATCGATCACTGAAACGCAATGGTGGATTATCAGCGTGAAGAAACTTTACAACTTGCCCGACCAACCTGGTTTGCAATACCTGCAACAAATAGAACCAGTCGAACGAATCGCTTATGCCTATCACGTCTATCGCATTGATCCTCTTCCATCCGAAGAGTCCTCTTCTCCTGATAAGCCTACGCCATGAAATTTACTCA
>JBKCTT010000188.1:0-135843 GCA_046318795.1 Pirellula sp. | reverse complement strand
TCTTCCGCCACGGTCTGGGCACTCGGTACGGTGTTTACTGGCACGTCATTGACTGGAATCACAGTGATGACTATTGCGTCGGTAATAGTGAAATTACCCGCCACGTCGGATGTGACCAGAGTGATGACGTCTTCGCCATGGTAGTTGAGATTTCCCGTGTAAACCAGGGTAGCTAGGGCAGCATTGACCTGGGCCATGGTGCCCGAGAGGGTGAGCGAGTTTGTGTTGAGTCCACCGGCGATGATCGATGTACCTGACGTTGCTAAGCTGGTGAAGGTCCCGTTGAGGACACTGACCTGACGAGTGAAAGTGGTCAGCGGTGTCAGTGTGCTTTCGGGATCGTGGATACCGATAGCCGCTTCACTGGAAAACGTAAGGTCGGTGTCCTCATTGACTGACAATGCCAATGGAAGGACATTGACGGGTTCCGCGAGAAGTGCGAGCCAGTCCATTGCCTTGAGATTAGCTGCTTCGATTGCACCCATATTTGTCTCAAGATTCCAGTTCCCTCCTAAAGCTTCATGCCCCGTCAAGTCGATCGAGGAGGCTATGTCAGCCCCGGTGATACCGGACAGAATGGTAGCGGTTCGCATACCTGCTGCACCGCCGGTGAAGTTGCAACCGTAGATTAAGATATCGCCATCATCGAGCAGAGTCGCGCCGATCGCTAGTAGCGACTCTCGATGCTGATTCTGCATACTGTCGGCATGAAGCACCGCGTTACCTAAGTACAAACTTCCTTCGGAACCGTGAGACACGATGTGAACTGCTTCGATCCCAGTACGCCCTCGAAGTACCGCCGCCATCTGCAGCACTCCGTCGGAATTTGAGTCCAACAAAACGATCTCGGCATCGTGGCTTAACAGTAGCTCTTGGACCAATTGTTCGTAGCCAACGATTGTCGCATCGACGAAAATGATTTCGGAGTGCTGCACCGCAGGCCGGTTCACGGTTTGATTGTCAATGTCGTCGAGGGTTTGCAGCGTCAGACTTTTGCCAATCTGAGCAGAAATTGATTCGAGAAAATTTTCCAAACGAGGCAGTGGGACGTTACTCGGAGTGTCGCTCAGGTTGTCGGCCACAAGCCTCAGTTGGACCTCGGACGTCAAAAAGTTTGCATTGAGAAAATTCCCCCACTCAGCCACCCGATCAGCGGCACCGTCCAGCGAGAGTTGGTTAAACCATTGGTCGCCCAGTCTAAAACCATCTTCGCCTACATCGGTCACCAAGTGAATCGATCGTGCATCTTCGCTCAGGCTGCGCAGCACAGAATCGAGTTGATCGATACCGTTTTCGATATCGTTAAGGAAGAAGATTTCTAAGGCCGCGTCGGGATAAGAATCTTGAAATCGCCGGATTTGTCGATTTACATTCTCGACGGACGGATCGAACACCAGTACGCCTATCGGTGTCGAATCGGATTTTAGTTCCGATTGGTTTTGGCTATGTGCTACCTGCAATTCCGAATTCGCGTCTGATGTGGACTGTATTAGCGATGCGTCGGGGAGGGCATCAAACAGAACTCGATCTTCTAACCGCTCCATGTCTTGTTCTTACTTTGGGCTGATTGGGCTGATCATGTAGATTTCTTCACACAGCGAATCAGCTGCAATCAAAGATAGTTTCCACTGATCCGCTTGAGGGGGCTAACTGCCTGGGTATTCAAATGGTCTCCTAACACTCACTGACAACATCTATGCCACAAAATAAGATGATGCATGCAGGTGTTAACATCACGGAGCTAGAAATCCGATAACCTGGGAGAATTAAACCGCTTTTTCTATTTGTAACGGCACATTTCCTGTGCAATTTCAGGATTTTCCGATTGGCGACTCCAAAGATTTATTTTGGACAAGTTATTCACATTGGCATGAAAAATGGCAGCTACAGATGCTGATGTAAGTAGGTCAACCGATTTAGGTTCGACATTACGTTATTAAGAAATAGCTTACTAGCTAGACTGTTGCTTACCAGGCCAGATAAGATTTCAAGACTTCGTAGGGACGACGAAAGAGATTCCAGGCTAATGAATGTCTGTCTCCGTCGATTCGGGCTGAGCCGCGCATTCCTGGTTGGTAAGGGATAGCTTTTTCGCCGCCGTGAGCCTGGTCACGAATCGAAGCTAATTCAAAGGGGACTTCTGCGATAAATACTAGTTGGCCGCCACGCAACTCGGCTTGGCTGTGAATGCGTTCGATGGTGCCGTAGATGGCGGTCGACTCAAGGCCCTCGACCCACACCGTCACTGGTTGCCCAACATTGACGCAGGCGATCTCCGTAGCGGGTATTTCAACTTCGATCCGACGAAGGTCAAGTGACCCGATTTCGAATAGAACTTGTCCTTGGCGCACTGCAGCCGCTTCGGCTCGGTCGGTCGAACCCGATAGGATTATGCCTGTCATAGGGCTCGTGATTTGTAAATGCTCTTTACGAAATCGCAAGAATTCTTCCTCCGCAGCTAAACGTTCGGCTTCTAGTTTGGCGATTTGGAAATCGGAAATATTGTGATTGGCTAGTTCCACACTTTGCTTGCGCATCGCTTTCAAATGTTCTGCGGCCACACCGGCCAATTGTATGTTAAGCGTTCGATCGTCCATTTCGGCCAATAAGTCGCCTGCTTGTATCGTGTCCCCGGGACGGACAAAACCGCGAGCGATCGTGCCGTCGAACGGGACCACTGCAAATCGTTTCTCCGCCGGCGAAAGCGTACAATAAGCGCGTACTCGGTATGGTACTGGAAAGGCTAAAATGCAACAAACCAACGCCACAATCGCAAGAAAAACTTGGATACGGCGTTTTCTTAGTACTTTGGGAGTCGCCTGTATAAAACGTATGGTGCGTGGAAGCTCTGTTCGTTGCAATACATTCAGCGCTCCGGCCACGCGGCACGCCGCGGTGCGCACAAAACGTTGCATCCGCTCAGAGTGGACTAGTTCTCGCGGCCCAGCAAACAGCCAACAACCTATCCTGCGGCCATCAATGGTAATCAAAGGTTGACTAAGGATAGCTTCGCATTGCAGTCCCCTCGCTAATTGGCGGTGGGCAAGTAACAAATGGTTGGAATCGTCTGACGGCGGCCACAGCCCGATGGAGTCTCGCAACAGTGTTTCTTCCAACGCTTGCTGAAAGTCGTGGTAAGTGTTACTGCGGGGATCGATAGTACGGGCCCCAGAAATTTCCAGGCTCCCAACCACGTCGTTCCGTAAACCAGCGACGGCGACGTAGGGACAACCCAAGTGACGGGCCATCTCATTGGCAACACAAGCTCGCCCGGCCTGTCCGTCGCTGGCGGCTTCAATGTTTGTGACTAGTTCCACCAGAGCGGCAAGTGAGTTCAACTTCCATGTGCTTTGAGTGGCAAATTGGGACTTGAGCTGTTTTTTCAGGACTCCCGCAATCCTCTGCACCACGAGCAACGCTTGGGCCACATCGCTCTTTGGTTCCAACAGTAGCAGAAAGATTTCTGGTGGGCAGCCAAACTCCAACAGCGGCACGATCACCACCGTTCCACCAGCTAGGCAAGTAGGTCTTTCATAGCTGACTACGCCACGCTGCACAGATTCCGGACAACGCTTGCTGAGCCATTCCGAAAAGTCGGCGGAGATTGGTAGGCGTCCGGATTGTTCATCGCGGACGAGCGACCAATGCCCGTCTGCATCACAAACCACTCGGGCAGCACCCGTCCCGTTTGTCATACGAACGGCTAAGCGGCCCAGTTCTTCACGAAGCTGGGTGTCGGGCATTTCAGACGTTGCCAGTTCCAACAATTCCAGGTTCAGGTCCGCATTAAGTGCGACGGATATCGTGTCTGATACCCGTCCATACTGGCGACGGTCATCATTGCAGGTTGAATTTCCACCTACAGGAGTATGATTTTGGGATTCACTCTGATTCACGATAAAAGCTTGACCCGAAAAAGTACTTTATTGATTCTTTTTTGAAAAAGAAGTGTCTAACAGGTTAGCGGCTAAGAGAGTACCGCTGACGAGAACGGCGTCGTACGGCTACGGCTTATTCGCCGCAATTGGGGACGTGGGGCTCGAGAAGGGTAGTCGGCACGTCGTGCCACTGCGCAATCCTGGTTTGAGTTGAGAATTATCAATCAACACATCGACTCGCGACAAACCGGTTCGCGGATCAGTCACTGGCGAGACAAACTCGACCCATGCAGGTACATGGCGGTCACCGGACTGGATCTGAATCGACAGCTGGGGCTGCAGCTTCTCTAACTGCGCGGGAACCAAGTAAAACCGAACTCGCAGTTGATCCAAATTTACCACTGTTGCCACCTTCGGCTCGCTGGCGGAAACAAACTCGCCCACCCTCCGATGCAACTCGCTCACAACGCCATCGATCGGGCTCCGCACGATGCGTCGCTCCAACAGCGTATTGAGTCGCAAGACTTCTTGGGCATCTAGCTTTTGTTGCTCTTCCGCCAAAAGCAATTCCGCGTCAAGTTGTTCCAACTGAGCCGCGGACTGCGCCACCTCTTGTGGATTGGCGTGTCCCTCAATGCTTAACTGCACAAGGTTCTCATGGTGGCTCTCCTGCAGCTTTCGTTTGGCTTGAGCCGCCTTAATTTTGGCCTGGGACCGGCTTTTCATTTCGGCCAGTACTATCGACTGTTGCAAGTCCCCCACATCTAGGCGGGCAATCACATCACCGCGCCGAATACGGTCTCCAGCTTTGACAAGAATCTCCTGCAATACGCCCTGTTCAGCAGCTGCCACATCGGACCAATGTTGGGGTTCGCTGACGCTGGTTTCGACCTGGCCTAGACAAGGTGTCGCTAAGACGGCCATCAGCAGTCCAGCAACGAAGCTGTGCTTTCTGGGATTCTGTCGTCCTACTATACGGAATGATCTTGGTGTGGACATCCCTTCTCCTTGATAAGTTTATTGATAGCGATTATTCGCCGAAAATTGATTCACGGACCTGCTGCAGCCACAACTCGTGACTAACCGTTTGTTTCCGGATGGAAGCCTGACGGTGTTCTTCTTGGATCTGCGATCTAAGCACATCCTTCGTAAAATCGAAGCGGGATTCCCCATCCGGGTGGCAAGCAACCTTAATTCTCCGCGCCAATGCAGGGGCGCGTTGGTAGACAAAATCATCATCGGCCGAGATAAAAAATTGGGCCGACCCTGGATCTCCCTGTCGACCTGAGCGGCCGATTAATTGGCGGTCAACTCGGCGACAATTGTTGGGTTCGGTGCCGATCACATGCAGTCCCCCGGATTGTCGCGATCGAGGTGACAATTTGATATCCGTACCACGACCCGCCATGTTGGTAGCTATCGTGATCGCGCCTTGCTGCCCAGCTTGCGCAACGATCAACGCTTCGTCTTTGTCTTGCAAGCCATTGAGCACCACGGCATGCAAACCGTCTGCGGCTAGGACATCGTATAAGGCCAGACTGCGCGCAATAGAGGCAGTACCTATCAATATCGGCTGGCCGTTGGCATGCCGCTTACGCACCTCTTTCGCAATAGCCGCAGCCTTTGCATCCCAGCTGGAAAAAAAACGACTGGGCATGAGCGTGCGTCGACATGGCATATTCGTCGCAATGGTAACGACGTGGACACCGAAAATTTTTTTAAGCTCTTCGGCCGTATCTTGGATCGTACCTGACATCCCACAGATTTGCTGGTAACGGCCGATGTAGGCCTGCCTAGTAATGCGAACCTGCGATTCACGAGGCGGCGTTAATTCAACCGATTCTTTCATCTCAACAGCCTGATGCAAACCGGCTTGCCAAGAACGATCCTCAAAGATCCGACCAGTCAACTGGTCGACGATCTTGACTTTGCCATCATCTACTACGTAATCCGCATTCCGCCCTAACATTAACTCGGCGTGCAGCGCGTTCTTGACGTAATTCTGCCACAACCGTTGCAAACGCAGATCACCCAATTTTTGGCGGAATTTCTGGCAAATTTCTATACCAGCTGGCGTTAGTAAAACTTGCGACTGACGGCGATTGAGACGATAGTCCTTGTCCTCCACTAACTGCGACACCAGATCGCGGGCGACGCGAAAGGGTGTTGGATCGGGCGGCTGTTGACTGACAACTCCGCTGAGGATTAACGGCGTTACCGCTTCGTCGATCAACACGCTATCGGCTTCATCGACGATCGCGGTTTGAAAACTGCCTGATTGAATCAATTGGACTTCTGGATCCAGCCCATCGATAGCGCATAAGACATCTGCACCTAACGTCCCGATGTGAAACTTCTGGCGTGTCAATTGATCGGCCAGGTAATCAAAACCGAACTGGTAACCGGGGCCATACACGATCTGTGCTTTATAAGCCTGTCGTGAAACTTCGGGCAGATGATCCTCGGGTAAAGCGGCCGAGGTGAGCCCCAAGAAATCAAATAACGGCTTGATGAATTCGAAATCCCGGCTGGCTAGGTACGCGTTAGTCGTAAAAACGTGCACGTTTTGTCCCAGCATCGCGTTGACCGCAGCAGCGACACCGCAGACCAAAGTTTTTCCTTCGCCGGTTTGCATTTCGATCATCTGTCCGGACACGGTGGCCCAGGCACCCAGCAATTGGCAATTATACATCGACATCCTCAAGGAACGGGCAGCCGCAGTCGTTACCACTGCCATTGCCAGTTCAAGACGAGGAGGTGGACACAACTGGCGCTTCAAAAAAGGGGTGGACCAAGAGAGGCTTGCTAATCGACTTAGCCAGCCATTACCCTGGCTGTAAGCTTGCGTCTGACACTCGTCGATTATCGCATTGGCCAAACTACGAATTTCTTTATCGGTTGCCCGATCCAATTCGACCTGACGCCGCCTGACCCGTTCCAAAATCTGACTGGACACAAGGTTTGCCGGCATTAAACTTCGTATGTTTGACAATGAATTACTTGCTTGCCGAAATAAGGAAAGCGTCATAGTTCACCAACGTTTTTCGGAAAAGCTCGATGCGGTGGGCAACGTATCAACATTTTCCTTTTCGCTAATCTCCCGATAATCAGGGAGGTTGACTCGATCAACTCCTTGCCCCTTTTCGGCTGCATTCCCTAGTAGGCTGTTTTCACGCAGCCGAACCATATCGATATTCTGGACATGCAAAAGCGTGCCGTTTACGCGATGCAAATTGGAAATGGCCAAACAGTACGTCAATTGCGAAGTAACCAAACTGTTCTCTGCCTCCGTTAATCGCTTCTGCGCATCCAGCAGCGACTCTAAAGTCAATGTGCCGGTCCCGTTGGCTCCCGGAGCGTGCCGCCAACGGGCTTGCAATGTTTCGACCTGTGCCACCGCGGCTGCCAAGGCACGACTTTTGGCGGTAAGCTCGTCGTAGGAGACTTGGAGCTCCCGCAACGCAACGTCAACTTCGCCTCGAACTTTTTCGATGGTGAATTGATACTTAGATTGAAGTTGTCTAACTTCGACTTTACGGCGGTTAAGCCTCGCTTCGGCGGCGCGGTTGCCGACGGGTAGTTCATAAACAAGTCCGACGGAATAACTTGGCCTGCCCTCACTGAACTGATCACCGAAAGCCGTTCCCAGCTGTGAGTCTCCTACCAGTCCATTTACATAAGCTCGGGTCACTAAATTCAACTGTGGTAGGATTTCATTTTTTGACATGTTCAAGCGAATACTTGCAGCGCGGATTTCACGAAGTGCCGTTGAGACTTCGGGACGCCGTTGCAAGGCAGTGCTCATTTCTATCGCTAAGTCGGTTGCGTAGTAATCTCTGAGCAGCGGATCTTCAGGAACCAGTTCAATGGAATCCGAAGTCCCCATAGCAGGGTGGTTACACAATACGCGCAGGCCTGTTTCGGCATTCTTGACCGCAGCTTGCGCGCGAATCAGATCGGTTCGGCGAGCCTCTAAAGCAGCCGCAGCACTAACAAGCTGCGTTCGCTGTGCATCGATTGCAGAACGTGCTTGAATCTCCTCATAAATCTTTTTGGTCGCTTCATACAATTTGACTCTCTGGACCAGATTTGCCCTTTCCAGGTGGAGCGCCCAGTAGCCTCGTATTACCTCCAGTAAATGCATTTGTAATTGCCGCGAGTACTCATCCCGAGAAGATTGGCTATCTAACTGCGCGAGGAATATTAAACTACTATTGTACTCATTGCCTCTGCCTCTCGCCAAAGGTTGAAAGAATCCGATCGAGAACTGAGTTGTGGCTTGGTTTCTTGGTAGGAAGAAGCTAGAGTTTGTATCTTGTAACCCCAAGCGTTGAGAAATCTCAATCTCACCGCCGGAAAGTGTTCGCTTTCGTGCCCCAGCTTCAACAGTCCAGCGCTGATCTAGAAATCGATCGCCCGGTCCGCCAATCGTCAATGTATTGCCAACCGGTTCGTTGATATCGTTCCAAAAGGTTTCGGCAAAGCGAACCCAATCAAAGGTGGCCGCTGCCTCTCTAATCGCAGTTTCACGAATTAGCGGCGTATCACCGTAAGCGCGAATCATCTTTGACGCCATGCACGCCATGTATAACACTTCGTGCAGTGATAATCGCACCGGTTCCGCATCGCTGCGATAGGCTTGGACAACATATGGCTCCCACCATAATAGATCAGGATCCATTTGAGACGACCGCTGCAATTCGAGATCCTGCTGCAACAATTGTGTGTCAGCCAAAGTGGCTTGGATATCTAAAGCAGTTGGCTCCTGTGCATTGGTTTTCGCAACCAATACGAAGACAAGCAACGCAACGATGACACTCCCTATCGAGGTCGGATATCGTATTTGCGTTTGAGACTTCATCCTAACACTCTTACAGTTGCGAAAGCAGGCTAACCAACGATTTGGATGGGGGTAGGTCCTATTTTGCGACTCTATCCGAAGATCGGCTCGCTTGAGGAAAGACGTGAAACCTATACCACCTCAGAAGATACAAGTCCCCAAAAAGGCGTGTATAGCAACAGTTGGGTGGGTTTTATGTTCACTCTGGCTATCGTATACAACTACCTGTAATGGATGGATGGAATTTAACGATTGCTCCTTAGGACAGCCTCGCTGTTCAGTAGGACTCAAGCTTTAGTCTGCTCTTTCAAGCCGTCGATTAGCCAATTAGACCATACGCTTTAAACTTATCCCGCCTGACCGTTACAATCTACCAGCCAATTCGGACAAAGAAACCAAGCTTCTGCTACATCGTGGTGGGAGCAGCAATCTCTCCCGACCCGCGCTGGAGATGGGGAAAAATAGGAATTTGCTCGTGATGACTCCGTATACACCAGCGGCACACGATGACTTTGACGATGTGGTCAAGTCGCTTGGGAAAAAGGTGCCTCCGCCAATGACTAAGGTGGTCATCGCTCAAGCGAAAAGGTACCAAGCCTTCCGACAACTACTATTCGAACCGGAATCGCTAGACCAGCGCTGTGTCGCCGATTTTTTCTATCAACTCGTCCTGTTGCAAATATCATGGTACGTTCCCGTGGCGAGAGTTAGGTTAAAAGATCCTTGGTGCAGCCTCCAGCCATCCTCATGATATAGGCTTGAGGGTGGTGCTTGCGACCTCGCAAAGCGTTTGATTCAAACACAGGAGTTCGGCCAAACTCGCCCCCCCAGTTAACCAAACATTGAATCGAGCATTCCAAGTCGTTTTAAATCCCGGATTAGTGCTACTGTCGCTTGCTCGGTCGTCTATAGGTTTATGTTATGATGCCCAACAAAGTCTGAGTGCGCGTCACAGCTTTCGTGCTAAATGGTAATGAAACGAACGCCGCATTTGATCATTCGTCGGGCCAACAAACACGCACGATCAAGAAAGGGCTTGTCGGATTCGTAACCGAATATCGCAATCTTTTCCACGATCTCTTCATTTAAGTTCATCAAATTCGGTGCAGAGTCCTGGAGCCAAAAGGACATTTCTTAGATTGCGATGCTAGTTGAAATCGATTGGGCGCCAATCAATGCAAGTCGTTGCTTGCTGAATTGGTAAACAACTTCTAGCGACGCCAATTGTGCCTCGATATCAATCCCGTCCGGATTGGCGACGTTAAGGATGGAATCACCCTTGATGTGAAATCGAACTCCCGTATGAACCGTTGGCAGAAATCCGCTTGACCAGTTAATCTATCCACTCGGATGTCTGTCTCAATTGAGCATTCGATGGCACCATAGTGCGGTTGAGCCAAACTCAACGACGAAGGGCCCCCTTTCTGTGAATGGCACTTTAGAGAACAGGGTTTTGCTTGACTCATCGAGAGATTGAACGCAATTTGGCTAGTCGCTTAGGCCTGACAGAAGTCGCTCGATGTCTTCGTCGGTCAGCTTACGATTTCCCTGCTCGAGCATCCTGCGAAAGTGACGCTTACCTTCAAACCCGGAAATAGATCCGATGTTTCCGGTCGGCCCGACACTATTTATAAGCAGGCTCTGATCGCTGCTATAGAAAGCAAAAAAGGGAATGCCATATGGTTCACCTCCCGTTAAGTCCTTGGCAATCTCAAGTCTATTCTGATCGCGTGCGTCATCAATCTTGAGCATGACGAACTCTTTCTCCAGCGTTTCGCGATGATCGTCTATCCAGCGACTTAGAAGAAAGCACGGACCGCAGTATCGTCCGCTGAGACGAACCCAAACGCGACGACCTGTCTTCTTGGCCAGTGCGAATGCTTCATCCCATTTCTTTTGGGCATCGACCAAAGCAGGCTGATGCTTATCGAGGAATGCGGCCGCTTGCTTATTGACGTTCTCACCGGCCACATCAAACTCAGCTTGGCCTAACTCCTTGCCGTTCGCATCTAACGCCACGGCAACCACACCTCCCGCACTTGGCAAGGTCCAATTCCGCTTCGCTGCGAACTCTCTCCCCTTGCCAATCGATGCCTCTCCTGTGTTCAATCGCAATTGCATAAAGCTGGCGACTTGGATGTTCGCGTCGTAATCGAGAAAATTTTGATCTACGAAACTGCTGCAACGCTCGTCTGCGTAATCGGCCAGGATGATCATGGCATTGAATCCGCCGAGACGCGCGTCTCGCAATAGTTCAGCAATGCGATGGTCGGTCGTCAGCTTCGTGGAGGTAGGATTGGAGGGTTCGCCAAGCCGATGAACGCGCGAAGGACGTTGCTCATCCAGTTCGATAAAGTAATTGCCCAAATTCTCTCTTTGATTCCTAACCGACGCATTCGGTGCTTCGCACCAAATGCCGATGTCAGTTTGCCTAGGCAAAGGTCCGATTTTGTAATGACCAGTTGCGTCGGTTTTTGTGGTTACAGCTGTGCCCTTCATCCGCATGGAGAACCCGTAGTTTATTGAGTTGAATTTCGGGTTCTTAAGAGTTGGTTCGGCCATAACAGCGAGGTCGACGATAGGCATTCCGTCACCGTCCAGTATCGTACCTGTCAAATAAGCTGTAGGTAGCAGTTCGATACGGATTGGATTTGAGAGATCATCGATCAGTTTTGTCGCAGCCCACTCACCGTCCGCCGAGTAGGCAAAGAATCCAACAACGGACGCTTTGGTATCAAAGCTGAATTCACCTGATTCGCTAACCGTGGGAGTTACTTTTTCGGAAAACTGACCATCAATGGCTTGGATGGTAATCGAAACGTTCTTTAAATCGATCGATGTCGACGGGGGCAAGGCAATTCGGCCATTTACAATTTTCGCTTCGTCTCGTGCCTGATGCAGCTCCACTCGATTATCTTTACCAGCAGTTACGACGATCTGTTCCTCACTGCGCCACGATGAAGAATATACATCAGCCGAAAGTTTTCCAAGCGGGGCGAATACGGTCGCCAATCCTTGTTCGTCCGTGGTGACGAAAACCTGACGATGTGTTACTCCGTTTCGCTTTTTACCGTCCTCCTTCCAAGAGTACGCATACTCAGAAATGACAGAGACATTCTGCCCCGTAATGGGCTTTCGGTCGAGCCCTGACGTGAGTTGAATGGTGACGGGGGTTCCATCTATTGCGGTTAGGTATGGTGAATTCTTAGCACCGCTATCGGGATCAATTGGTATGAGTATTTGCGGCTCCGACACCCACTGATCATCGATAACGAAGATTGCATAGGTAGATTTCGGAAGTGCATCAAAGCTAAACTTGCCTTCTCGATCGGTGACAGCACTAATGGCATCCGATTGGTTTTCTCGTTCTCCTTGAAAACTGTACGCCTGAACCAGGGTTCCGCCGGAATACAGAACACTGCGAGACACCTGTCCATCGACTCGCACACGTTGGGCTGGCGGAGCGACCACGATTTCAACCGCATTAACCGTGTTGCGTTGGGATTGTAGTTTCCAATTCTTTTCCTCGACGAGCTCCGCATAGTGATGCGTTTTGTCTAGCTTGGGAAACCATTTGTAATTGGCTGTGCCGTCGGCGTCCGTGGTCACTTCGCAATCGGTCGGTTGTCCAAAGTAGTTGTAATCTTCCGGTGTAGCTACCTGCAGTTTGAGTCGAACTCCCTCGACGGGCGATCCATCCACATCGACCACTCGAACACGTCGTTCCTGGCATTCCAGCATTTCGATTACATGTTCATTGCTTTTCGGATCGCGTGCAGGTGTTCGTGCAAATTGATAGCCACCGAGCAAGCCTGAATCGGTCCACGCAGTGAATGCATACAAGCTATCGCTGGCCTGCAGTTGAAGTATTGCATCGCCATTTTCATCGCTTTGGCAAATGATCTCTGATGAACGGCCACCTAGTGACGCTTTGATCATGGCGTTCTGGACTGGTTCCTCATTGTGCTTCACTTTGATCCAGACCGACCGAGTTGGTTGCTGAAGAGTAACGTCGACCCCTTTATAGATAGCCTTTCGCAAGCCGCTTGGGCCGATTGATGAGGAACCGCTTCGTCCATCCTTTGATACGCATTCGATCGTGATGCTGAACCAGCTGCGTGATTTTGCTGGCAACCAAACCTCATACTGATCATCGGAGACCGTTGCGTTATGAACTTGATCATTATCTGCCATGCGAACAGCGACGGAGGCTTGTTCAAGCGACTGATCGGGGGAGAACAGCAATCGTCCGCGTAATCGAAACTCCAATGCGTCGCCGGTACCGCGAATGGAGTCTTCGGGATTGGTCGTAAGGGTTGACGATTGAGCCGATGAGACAGATGATTCTTGGGCTCCAGCCTGGGAGAGGTTCGCCCCCGAAGAGAACAGAAGAACAATACCCAGGCATATTGCCACCATGGCAGTACAATAAAGGTGAGTCTCAGTTATGCAGGCCGACCTGCGACGCTCGGCTTGGGGGGTAATGATAATTGGGAAATCGTTCATGGCGTGCGACCTTTCTCGGCTTCGTCGACTTTCGGTGAGTTTACGATCAATCTTTTATTTCCTACACCGGGGCAACTCTCTCACGAAAGAAAATTATATTCGGATGTATGGTCGACTAATTGTAAACGAAAGAAGCCGATATCTCGCAAGCAGTGCGAAATTTACTCAGGTTTAAGATCGGTTTCCTCCCTAAACACGAAAGCGTTCGAGCTTATTCGCGTTTAGGAAACGCAATCGATTGGATGCGGTTGTGCTATTCCACTTCGGCAAGCAACTGGGCTTGTTTTGCCATTGGCAACAAACCTACATCTTTTTGTTGCGACAGGATTGCTTTGCCACCTCCGTCATCCACACGATTACTTCCAAGTACATAAAACGCAGGCCCAAACTCGGTGGTTTGCATTTTAAGTGGTCCTCCATCATAAGGATCTTTGGCCCACGCGCCACTCAAGTTTAATGCTTGTATATCTTGAGCAGTCCCACCCAGTTTGCGCCATTGCAGTAGCGCTAGTAAGCAACGCGTCTGAGCGTCTGTCCGCATCGCCGCTTCTTGTGTGGCATTCAAGGCAGGCATTATCGACCCGAACATCGAACTCTTGCCAAAGTTAGAATCTTTATCTGGCATCGCATTCACAAACAATCCGTTTTGAACCAATGGCTTTTCGGCGATTGTCTTCATGGTGTACAGATAGTCCGCTTCACCCTGCAAGGAAAACCATAGGTGCCGTGTTGCGATGGGTAGAGTGGGGTGAAACACGTCTACAAAAAAAGGAATCTCAGAAAAAATAACACCCTTCCATTGCTCGTTGGTGTCGCACAACAATAGCACATCTTCCAATTTTTTCAGACGTTCGTCGTCAACTGGCCCAGCGTAGAGAACCTCGGCCGCGTAATAGATTCCTATTCCTCGTACGGCTGTTGCTACGAGGTAGCTGACCAAGGTGGGTTGCTTAGCCAATAACTGACTCCATTTCAAAATTGCAACCGCGCTGTCCATGGCTTCCGCCTGTTTACCCTGCCCAATCTTCAAGCGAACGTGGGCGGACAGGATTCTGGCAATCGAGCGGAATTCTCGAGTTCGGGTTAGCAGTTCATTGAGAACGCTCTCAACTTTATCGATGTCAGCTGGCACTCGTAACCGCTTACTTTCGGAAGCTTGAATTAGTTCCTCTATCATCAATTGATGTTTAGCCAAGATCGCGTCTAGGGCTGCGATTTCCTCTTGCGTTAGAACTCTTTCGGATAAATAGGGTGGTTGTTCGTTCGCAGAGCCACTTACTGCAAGCTCTGCTTTCTGGATTCCAGTATTCCATTTCTCCACCACTTGGTAAGCGTTATCTTGGTCGGGTACGCTTTCCTTATAGTATTCTTTCAAATGGATCGGATGGCCTGTTTGGACGATTGCATCACGCATTTCTGTAACGCGTTTGCCTGCCGAGTAGTTCATCCAACTGATCCAAGCAAAACCGACGGCCAAGACAAACAACCCAGCCAAAAGCCCTCGTTTCAAAAGGGAGCGAATCTTTTGCATTATCAAATCCTTGTAAAGTTAAGGTCTTAGTCACTACTTTTGTTGAAGCGTTAGGGCGACGACGACTGTGCTATCGGGATCGATATTGGTAGCCGTTTGAGCCATGAGTTGTTTCCAAAGTTCTTTTTCCTCCGGCAACAACTGAGGATTGGTTGATCGGTCTTTTTGCTGACGGGCTATCATGCGTTCTAGATGCGTCGTGGTTGAAAGAACCGTACCGTCGCTTTGTTGTTTAGCGGCAACCATAAAGATCGAGCTGAACGAGACCAAACAACAAGCCGCAGCTAGTACTAATGTGTTTCGAAAATTCAGATAGCTCTTACCCTGTACGCATACCGCTTGGTTCGATGGATGAACGTTTATGACGTCGGATTGCAACTCGGTACGCAAAGCGTCCCAAATCGCATGGACGTCGTCTCGTTCGGCTGTAACAGGTACCATTCGTTGAAACTGTTCTCGCAATTCCGCATCGATGGAATCAAACTCCGCATCCTCTTGGTCGTGTTTTCGGTTCATTATATTTGCTCCTCAGCGCAGGCCTTTAGCTGCTTTAAGCCGGCTCGAAACCGGGTAACCACTGTTCCCAGGGGGAGATCTAATACGTTACCAATCTTTTCAAAAGTCAGTTCGCCAAAGAATCGCAGTTCGATGATGACTCTCAAGTCGCTGGTTAAACGAGACAAAGCCACCGTCACGAAATCGCGATCTTCCAAGTTTGATGATTGTGTGGTAGCGTCCGCGATCGGAAGCATTGTCGCTTGACCGTTTCGTTCCGTTTCGAGTGGTATCAACATCGAAGCTTCTTTTTGTTCTTGTTTCAAAGCGCGCCACAAATCGCGACGAACCGCAGAAAACAAATAAGCTTCGAAGTCTTGAACTTGATCGAGCTGTTTTCGATTGCGAACCAAGCTGACCATCACTCCTTGTACGGTATCACGCGCGAGTTCCTCATTCTTGACAACCGCACGAGCGTAACGAATGAGTCGGCTGGTGAATCGTTCGTGCAAGGCATACCATGCCGATTCATCACCGCGCGCGAGCGCCCGCCGCAAATCGTCATCTAAGTCTTCATCAATCGACATGCCTAAACTCAAATGGGTGTTAATGCGTACTTTCGAACGGACAAGCAACCGTCGTTGGAAAGATCGGAAGCTTTGTCAGTACTTAAAATCTTAAGTCCAATCCCCACAATTTCTTGACTTGAGAATGGCCTCCATACAAGAATGAGGCGGATCGATTCTAATTTTTTGGCGACGGGATAAATTTTTTCGCTTTTTCTCCGTCGGTGAGCTTGCTATGACTCGATTGACCAAGATTGCCTGGAAATTTTCGGCCGGCGTTGTTTATGGCAGGCCTAGGAATCATCCTAGACTCTTGCTCAAATCGTTCCGTCCACATCCTCGGGATGTTACGACCTATTGCCAAGATAGCATCTGCACTGATTGAACAACCGCAAACACATTTGGAGGCACACTAGAGACCGATCCACATTGGGAGATGATTGCGGTGACTCACTTAATTGTGCTGTCATATGGGAAACCAAATAACAGAAAACAATCGATACATAGTCTTAGTTCTTCAATACCCTCGCTTTTCGGCCATGTCTGATCGGTGACTTGTGCGGCAATGCGAAGCAGACGTTTGGCTTCTTTAATTTGGCCCTTTTCCTAACTAAACTTGGATAACGGAATCAAGGAGACTGCAAGACGTAAATCTCGCAGTTTCAATTAAAAGCTTGCCTTCTCCCGTTGTTAATGTTGGTCGGGTTCTTCAGGCATGAATGCGAATAGCTTGGCAACCAACTGCACGTAAATGTGTTGTTTGTCAGCTAACAATTCACCAAAAGCACCAGACGCTAGTCTGGTATAACGTGGTCGCACATCGAGATGTACACAGCCTGATAGGCTAAGAAGGAACGATTTGGTCTCCGAATGGATAGTCTGCAGGTTGATACTCGATTGCTAAATGAGGGGTTTCTATTCGTTGCCCTCCGGCTTGACGCGAACTGAGCAGAGCATCGAGCATGCCGGCCGACAGTAGTGTTCGCTCAACCGGATACGAGGGTTTTCCTGTTACAAACATTTGTTCGATCCCTTTTAGCAGGCATGCAAAATGGGGATATCTCGGCTCCACTCGCTCTTCCATACGTGTTGCTGTCACAGGCCCACCTCGAACCTGAAATCCCACCGAGATCGCTTGTGCCTTCCCTGCCAACATAACCACTGGAGCGAGGTATCCGTCATGGTATTGGATTAAGAAGATTGCACCATCCTCGGGCGGGGAATCAAGTATCGATTGCCGATCGGTCTTGCTAGCTCTTAAGGCTGCATCAAGTACCTGTTGGTTGATAATGCCCGTTTCGATCAGCCTACTAAGTTCCCGAACGGGTAAGCTCTGCACCCATCGGACTCCCTTTTCTAATGGCTTTCTTAATTGCTTAACAATTCCCGAGTTATCCTCGGACTCCTTCGGCGCACGACGCTCCAAAATGCTTTGCATTACATCCAACGTATGGAAACCATAGATGTCTAAACCCGAGTAACCAATCGCAACACTAGATTCCAGTTCAGCTCCCATAGGAATGGTAACATGAGGATCTCGATAGCCTACGGGCAATGAGGACCCCGCCATCCAAGGTACATTTAGATTCTTAGCCCGCTCTGCCATCCATTGTGCATCGCCCCACTCGGGACCTGGATGCTTATCATTGAAGACAGGGACCACACGCTGACACTTTTCCATTGTGTCGCATATCTCCTCGAAGAAACGTCGACGAGGATAGAGATGTTGTCCTTTGTCATTATAGGGATAGTCGCCATGCTCGCCGATACTCATCACGCCATCGACCACAACTTGATCCGTCCCTAGAGTCAACGCTTCTGGAATGGATTGGCATAATCGAAATCCATGCTTTTTTGCTAGTTCGACCGCGAGATCGTCCGCGGGGAATTGGTCGACGTAAAGTGAGACGAGTTCTAGCTGAGGACCAGGGCCACCATCCTCTTTCCAGCCTTTTAGGATCTTGCTTAGCAAAACATCGGCATGCGAATTTCGACGAAAGATGGTAACGATTCCCGCAACCCGCTTGGGACTCACTTCGTCGGAACCGTATTCACTCCCCTGCAAAGATAGTCCACTCGTGACACCGCATAGTGCTGTAGCGTGTTGCAAGAAAACTCGGCGATCGATTGCGATATTCATGTTTTGCTCATTAATGGAGAATCGCTTCTATTATGCGTGTGCCTATAGTATGCCATATTTCTGGAATGCATCGGTAGCCTTCATCCCTTGGCGAATCGCATCTCGTACCATATTTTCGCCGTGTACTTTCTCCAAGGCTAAACGCAACGTGTCGTCCTCTACCGATTGAGGAACAACAACGATCCCGTCGCGATCAGCAATGACTAAGTCACCTGGGGTAAATCTTACATGATCGATTTCCACTACGATATTGATGTCGATTACACGTTGTCGATTGAGGCTATCATAAACACAGGTTCCGCGCGCCCATACAGGGAAATTCATGTCTGATATTTTACTCACGTCGCGAACTGCTCCATCGATAATCGCTCCGACGCAGCCTCTGTTAAGGGCTGCAGTGGTTAGCAATTCGCCCCAAATACCAGAACGCATTGAACCGTTCGCCGCCGCAATGAATACATCGTCAGGGACGCATTCATCAACTGCCTTTAATTCAAGTTCGTACGGGTGCGTATCGACATGAGCCATATCGGCCCATAAAGTTGTTTTACAACGCCCTAAGAGGACAGAGCTTTGGGAGGTCAGAGGAAGCAGATCAGCACGAGGTGATTGATGTCGAAACCCTAGTTGATCTAATGCATCGGCGACAACAGCAGAATACAATTGCTTTCGCACATCGGCCATAGCATACTTCATGTTGGTTTACCCCGGTTGATTGCAAAAGGAAATTCGGCCATACTCGAGATGACAATAAAGGTAGCTGAAGTGGCAATTAAGGTGGTCTGGTGTCTGGTATCTAACAAGAAATTCTACAAAACAAATCATCTTGTTTGCGTTCACAAACCTTAAATTTGCCTCAATTCTATCGGTGCCTCCTTCGAAAATCGGATCCAAGAACTGACCCTAAAGTTTCGTCATGCGCATCGGTATCATAGCTCTTCTACATGAATCGAACACTTTTTCCTGCCAATGGACTACGTTAGCACAGTTTCAAGAGGATTTGTATTTGGAGGGAGAGGAGATTCGTTCACAATTAGCGAACAGTCATCACGAGATAGGTGGCTTTTTTCTTGGTCTGGAAGAGTGCAATCACAATGGAGACGTCGTCGCTGTGCCGTTGCTAGCAGCCCGGGCAACTCCGTCTGGGATGATCACTGCCGAAACCATGGAGACGTTGGTAGCGAGCATATCGAGAATCGTCTCAAATACCCCTAATCTAGATGGCATCTTGGTCGCCCCACATGGAGCGGCGGTAAGCCAATCCGCTGCCGATGCGGATGGCTATTGGTTAAGTGCCTTGCGTTCTCTCGTTGGTGAGAATCTGCCAATCATTGGAACGCTCGACGCTCATGCGAATTTGTCCCCTACTATGGTCAAGGCTTGTAACGCTCTAATCGCATACAGAACAAATCCACATTTGGATCAGAGGTTTCGGGGCATCGAAGCAGCAAAATTAATGGTGAAAACAGTACGAGGAGAATGTTTCCCAACTATGGCAGCAAGCTATCCGCCATTAGTGATCAATATCGATCGACAATGCACCAATGATCCTCATCTGCGTCATCAATATCAATTCGCGGACATTCAGCTAACACAACCTGGGGTTCTTTCGAACAGTATTCTCCTGGGATTCCCCTACGCGGATGTCGTTGAGATGGGAGCGGCGACCGTCGTGGTGACTGACAATGATATACAGCAAGCCCAGCAACTAGCCGATGAATTAGCGCAGCGATTATGGCATTATCGTGAAGATTTCGACAGTCAATTAATGGGGATAGATGCTGTAATGAATCTTTGTAAATCCGACTCTAGTTCACGTTACTGCCTGTTAGATATGGGGGACAATGTTGGGGGTGGTTCGGCCGGGGATGGAACCACGTTGGCTGCTGCATTACTGGAGCGAGACTTGGGGCCTAGTTTTGTATGCATATACGATCCTGAGGCGGTAACTTTGTGCCGCTCTGCTGGAGTTGGAAAGCAATTGCGACTGGAGATTGGTGGTAAAGTCGATAATTGTCATGGTCTTCCACTTCGAATTAAAGCTCGCGTTCGATCGCTACCCTCTGGGCGTTTTCGAGAAAGCGAACCTCGACATGGGGGCATCGTAGAATTCGACCAGGGAGCGACGGCAGTTGTAGAGACTATGGACCGAACCATAACGATCATGCTCACAAGTCGACGCATGGTCCCTTTTAGTTTGCAACAGCTCAAAAGTTGCCAAGTAGATCCCACTTGTTTCCGTGTATTAGTCGCCAAGGGAGTCAACGCACCCATCGCCGCCTATAGCGATGTTTGCGACAAATTCTTGCGAGTTAATACAATTGGCTCCACCACTGCAGATCTCCGTCAACTAGAGTTTCGTAACCGTCGTAGCCCACTATTTCCTTTTGAATCCATATAGTTCGAATTTAGCGATCACGGGCATGGTGATCCAAAACTTTATCTGCGGCCCGTTATCCACCGAAAACACTGGGGTGCAGAGGTTAAGAGGCGATTAACCTATTAATCTCAATCTACGGCGTGCGTGGGCTGGGTTACGCCCCTCCCGTTACTGAAGAAAACGTTCAAAGTGCTTTGCAAAATCGGTAGCTTAGATTACAACATTCCAAAGTCTGTTTGAATGAATGCCTATACGCACCAGTCGACCATCCTAAAAAAGCAATTCAAGGAATCGTCAATGAAGTCAGTCATATCTACCTGCATTTTTGCCCTACTAGTCTTGAGTGGCTCGATTGCCAGGTCCGAGATTACTGTCATTTCCTGCAAAGATGCAAAGCTCTTGATCGACAACGCTAAAGAGTCTGATCGACCGATCGTCATCGACACCCGTGGCGGATACAAAGACTACTTTAGAGCTCATCTTCCAACTGCTCATCATCTCAACTTTGATACCTTACGCGGAACCGACCTCGGTGTGCCGGTCCAGTATTTGCCCGATGACTTGATGAAATCGCTTTTGATCCGCGCCGGGGTTACAAGAGGTAAGACGCACATTTTGTACGCGACAGGCGATGAATTGCCTAATGACGAAATTCTTAGCACAAGCATGGTGGCTTACGTGCTGGAAAAGTTCGGGGTTGATGACATTCGCGTCTTGGATGGAGGTCTTGCAGAATGGCAAAAACAAAACCTCCCCACCACGCAAGAGTACTATGGGAATCCAACTGGAGTGCTGCCCGAATCAACGAAACCCGGCATTGGAATTGATCTCGAAGAATTGCTTTCGAAGAAAGATAGAGCGAACGTTCTGCTTGTCGATGCTCGTCCTTACAACGAGTACGTCGGCGATGACGATGTATGGCTTAGAAAAGGGCACATTCCCGGTGCGATCAGTTTTCATTGGGCACGCCTGATGGAGAAGAACAATACGCATAAGTTTATCCCGAAGGATAAAGCAATGGCCGATCTTGCAAGCGTTGGCGTTACTAAAGACAAAGAGATCATAGTCTATTGTGGAACGTCGCGAGAGGGTAGCTTGCTGCGGTTCTACCTAACCCATGTCGCGGGCTTTTCCAATGTTCGACTCTACGAAGGATCGTGGAAGGAGTACGCGTCAATGAAGAAGTATCCGGCTGAGACAAAAATACATAAGGCAAAGTAGTCATCGACTTGTTACTTGCCATCTTAATCCTTTCAGTTGGATTCGTTGCATTTACCAATGGGGCGAATGCGAATTTCAAAGGTGTCGCCACACTTTATGGAAGCGGTACGACAACATTGAGAGTGGCATTGTGGTGGGGGACGTTCGCGACCTTTGCAGGTTCCGTTGCGGCATTATTTCTTGCGCATGGGCTCCTCACCAAATTCAGTGGCAAGGGACTTGTAAATGATGAACTTCTCCATTCGCCGAACTTCACATCCGCAGTGGCGGCCGGTGCTGCGTTCACGAGCTTTCTGGCAACGAGGCTTGGATTCCCGGTCTCGACCACGCATGCTCTCGTGGGAGCCCTCGTAGGAGCAGGTTTTGCATCAGGTGGTGAATCGGTTAACTTTTCCGCGTTGGCCGGCAATTTTCTCTATCCACTGTTCGTTAGTCCACTGATAGCGGTGTTTCTCGGTGCTAGCGTTTACGGAGTACTCTTCAAACTTCAATTAGCACCGGATAATCGAAATCGATATCTCGACGTGGCGCACTTCTTTTCAGCGGGAACGGCTAGCTTTGCACGTGGGCTCAATGACACTCCCAAGATGGCAGCCTTACTCCTTATAACGCCGATTTTTTCCATCAAGCATGCAATACTAATGATCGGCGTCATGATTGCGATTGGGGCGTTGATCGACGCACGTAAAGTTGCTGAGACATTAGGCAAGAATATAACTAGCATGACACCCGGCCAGGGATTCGCTGCTAATCTTGCCACAGCCATCCTAGTCACGACAGCCAGTTTTCATAGTCTGCCCGTGAGCACGACCCACGTCAGTGTCGGATCAATGCTCGGTATGGGAGCAAGCACCAATCAAGCGAAGTGGCGTTCGGTAATCGAAATCCTACTCGCCTGGGTTACGACTGTACCGTGTGGGGCTATCCTGGCGGCATGTGCCATTGCTATTCTAAAGCATGTAGCGATTTGAGCTACGATCTTCTCAGACGGACTTAGATATAAATTCGTTATTCCGTGTCACTCTATATTCAATTGTGGTTAGTTACCTCTATCCTGAATCTTACGGCGAGCATTTGCCATGACAGCCAGTAACGTCCGGCCTATGTCATCACGTCGCTCCGCGTACTTTTTAGTTTCGTAAAGTCCATCATCATAGGATTTCGGGTCCAAAAAAATCATTGAGACTCGCAATGAAGCGCCAGGCAAAACGGGACAATCCGTGTCTGCTTCATTACATACCAATATAGCAGCAAATCCCGAACTAGGATTGGATGGGTCGTCATAGGTCTTCGAGAACTCTAAACACTCCATCCCCTCACCCCATGCGACGGTGAATTTGGCGTTAGGCAATTTGGGGTCGCCTCGTTGGGCTTCTTCACCTGTCGGTTCGATCTGAAATCCGATCTCCTTCAATGTAGCAATCGTACGCTTGTTAAACGCCGAAGGAGTCGTTCCCCCGGAGTGAAATCGAACGTTATCCAATCCATAGTACGTTGCAGCAAGATTCCCCATCGTTGCTCCGAGGATACTGCGACGTGAATTTCCGGTACACGTTGATATGACGTGAAGGGTTCCGCTGGGTTGCCAATTCTTTGCAATCCAATCAGACAATTGATCCATAGATGCGTAGTGTTCTGGCTCAATCATATCAAATGTCGTCGTAAGATAATCGGCATATTCACGAAGCTCTGGAACTAGTTTCTTCCTAGTTTCAGGAACCATAAATGCTAACGCCGTCGTAAGCTCTGCATCGGAAATACGATCATCTTTACCAGCGAGTTTACGAAAGACCTCTAGAGGGATCCAATCTTTTACATCAGCGGGAGACAGTTCACGCCCCTTGGCCAACGCGAATGCCAATTTACTTTTTAATTGCTTGTCGATTCTTGCGTAGGAAACCTCAGGACGTCCGTAAGCGTGAACAAACCAAAGCGACTTGGTGAAAAAACCTGAATCATTTGGAGCAACATTTGTTTGGAAGCCCGCCAAAAGGAAAATCAAAAATGGTATCATTCAGATCTCAAGTTTCAGGAACCGCGATGGCGAGCCAAGATACGCTTGCCGGACAATCTGTTAACAATTAGATTGATTTGGGGTTGGCTTCGCAACCAGCGAAATGCGGAAAATCACATAACTTGGGCTCAATCTGAAAACGCTTCATACAAAATCGCAGGGAGAAAACCGATGCGGAATCTAAACAGACGGAAAATCCTCGGTGGAATAGCGGTTGTTGCCATTGCATCTCAGTGTCCAAATGTTTTTGCCGTCGATCCTTATGGTCCGAAGAATGCTGAGTACACTATCGTTGTAACAGACCCGCTAGCTATGCCGCTTGCCTGCAGTTGCGTGGAGGGATATGCCCAACGCAAATATGAGAAGCTAGCAGATCATCTACAAAAGATGCTTGGTAAGTCCGTACGAGTTGTATGGAGCGACTCGATTGCGATTGCCCAGCGCGAGCACGGGTTGGGAAAGAAATCTTTGTTCATTGGAAAGGACTCTGTGGTACGCCACGATACAAAGGCTCTTAATATTGACGTAAAGCCGCTGGCTCGACTGACTGACACAAACGGAAGCGTGAATCAGCGTGGAGTATTTGTGGTTCGTCGTGGTAACTCGGCATCGACGATTCTTGATCTCGAGGGCTACAAGGTTCTATGGGGGCCCGATAAATGTGATGAAAAGTCGGCTGCACCGAAATTGCGATTAAAAGAGATCGAGGTAGAAACCACAGGCGAAGAGGTCTGCGAGACTTGTTCCATTGCAGCAGTGAAGCTAGTCGAAGCATCGGATTCGACCAAGGTGGCGGCGGTCATTAGTAGTTATGCCGAAAAACTATTGACTGGATGTGGAACCGTTGAGAAGGGGGCACTTCGTATCATTGGCGAAAGCGAAGAAGTGCCCTTTATCAGCGTCTTTGCAAATGACGAGATTACTATCTCGGAAGCTAAATCTCTTATCGATAGCCTCTGCGCGATAGATGAATCGAAAGAGATGCTGGTAGCATTGGAAAGCAAATCCGGGTTCGTTGCCTATAAATAGTTTTCTAGAGGTAGTCTTTGCTTCGTTGGTCGGTCGAAAAAACGAAGGCGACGGATGCCAATATCGGTCTTGGGTAAAGACCTTCGAACAAATAAGCCATCGCACTCAAGATGTTTAATAGAGTGCCGCGAGCTACAGTCCAGCCACTGGAAGCGAAGAGGTCTTCGGTTCGGTATACCGGCACATGGAACATGTACTTTTGAACCATGATCTGTGCCCCGATACTGGTGTCGATCTTGTTGCCTTTGACTAAGCCATCCGGAGCGGGTTGTTGTTGGATTCCGCACTCGGGATGGCCATGAAGATCTTGGTGTTGAGCGAAAAGCTTGACATTTTCGATGCGCAGTCTGCGATTGAAGAATTTGGTCGATGGCTGGGCGAATGATTTCACAAGGGGCTTCAATGGACGCGCCGCAGGCGAATCGAATACAAAGAGTGTTATTAAAGCTGGTGGGGACGACTCGAACCGGGACAAGTCCCGAAGTGCCTGGGCTGATTGGTTGCGATGGTTCTTTCGGCGCGAGCCCTTTTCGCCAGAAGTAGAATGACAAGTTCGACCAGCATACTGATTTTTGCGGTCTTCGATAATCTTGCGTGCGATATAAAGAACAGAAGTATCAACGTTACGGTAGCTCCGCGAACCAGGGAACTCTTAAGAACGATTCGTGAATCGGTTTATAGGATAGTTAATTTGTAGTAGCCAGTATTTGATCTGACGGAAAATGCTCATTTTTACGTACTAGACTGTACGAGTTGGTCGAGCATTTTCTGTTCGACCAACTTCTTCGCGTGCCGAAATGTATCCATTGGCGTCTTGCCAAAGCAGTCTCCTCCAAACAACGCGATTAGAGAAATCGGGCGCTCAATCGATTGATCTAAGGAGCACCTACTTTGTGACGTACTCTGCAACGACCACCCCCTCTTCCATCGTCACATTTCACATCGCAACGAAATGAGCCTGTCCGATTACTCATTAGGACTAATTACTCTTCAAGATAGTCTTCACCAGATGTAACATCCCCCTCTTCCTCTCCCCAATCCTCACCATCCGACTCTTCGGACTCTTCGGACTCAGTGTCTGACCCTTCTTCACTCATATCCGCGGATTCCGTCAATTCCCATTCTTCACTGTATGCATGATCAAAGGCAACGAATTCTTCCTTTCCACGAAACGGGACAGGCAATACACCGCGTTGTCTCGCCGACCCCACATCGATCAATCGATAATCAGGTTCATCCTCACTAGAAAACTTCTTTTGATTGTCAATAAAGGAGCTCGTTCCAACAGCAAGAGCCCGAACGAAGCTAGCCCACGAGCGTTCATATTGGTTGTCTACCGCAATCGCTTCAGCTACCCCTTCGTCCTCTCCCTCTTCGAGTGTGACAGCAGCACCGACGAGGGTGTTCTCCAAACAGAGTATTCGCTCCCGCTTCTCATCCACGTAAAAGCCTAGATAACAATGCCCCGGAACCAATACGAGAAAAGAATCAATTCCGATTTTCCGTAACATCGAAACCATGAGTACCGAACCATCAACACAATTGGCTTGCTGGTTGTTCACCGTGTTTTCGATCAACCGCACATGCTGACTCAAGATGCTCTCCGAGTCGGCAGCCGTTGTTGTGATGCTGCTATACCGAACATCGCGAGCGACACACAAGTCCCAAATCGCATAGACTTGTCGCATCACCTCGGCTTGGTCGTTGGATTGATAACCAGTAAATTGCTCCACGACACCGATATCCAAGGCCTCACGTAACAGCTTGTCGACATATGGATGCTGCTCATTGACGTATGTTGCAAATGTAAAGCTCGTGTCAACGACCGCATCGCCAACCTTGATCTTCAGAGGGCAATCATGAATAGGCCGAAAGGCCACTGTAACGTTTTGTTCCTGAACCGTCTCATTGTCGATTTTCACTCGATAGGTGATGGTCGCCGGAGTCGCTTGATGGCATTCGGCGAGTCGGTCATATCGAAATTTGATTTTCGGAAAAACGCTGTAGGTATTACCACCTTCCGGCAAGCGGCCAGCGAAGCGACTGGTTTCCATAAATCCGTCGCACTCAATCGTTACCTCAACCTTGGAGTCGCTCCGAGGAGCAACCAACTCAACACCGATCAATCCGTTCGAGTCGCCCAGTCGGTTGGGATCGCTGTTCTCAGAATTAGATTTCATGGTTGCCGTACCGACTATGTAAGACGGAAACAACTGCTGATCCCAACCTGCGATAGCGACAAAGTCGAATCCAAACGATACAGACGGGAGGCACACGAACCACGAGAAAATAGTAACGAAGTAAACAAGTCGATTGGTCATAGCTGGCCTTTTAAATCTGTCGTTTTAGCTCAACGAAAAATAGAGTAAGTGATAAGTAATGTTTACCTAGCGGAGTTTAACGAGCGATCGAGCTATCGCGATTTGTAGCGGACTTGATTGCGACCCATACGCTTGGCTTCGTAGAGCATCGCGTCAGCTTCCGCAATCCAAGGGAGCGGATCATGTTCGAGTCCATTGTAGGATGCGATACCGATACTGACGGTCATCGGTATTTCGATAGACTCGAAGACCACTGGCGCCGAGGCGGTAATCACACGGACACGTTCCGCGGCGAGGGCAGCATCTTCGATTGTGGCCGGAGCGTAAAGGATAGAAAACTCCTCGCCGCCGTATCGTGCCAGAATCTCACCGCTGCGTAGAACGCTGGTGGCTCGTTTTGCAAACTCTACCAATACAGCATCTCCAGCCAAATGCCCGTAGGTGTCGTTGATATTTTTAAATTTATCCAAATCCATCATGAGCACGCACATCGGCTGACCATTTCGCCCCGCTTGTCGCATTTCGCGTTGCAAACTGTCGAACAAGAATCGCTTGTTATATACCTGCGTCAGCCCGTCGGTCGTCATCATCTTGAAGATGACTTCATGGTACTGCGATTCGATATCGTCGTCGGCCAAGTACTTGAAGATTTGGTTGCCAAATCGGATACGATCCCCAGGTTGCAATGCGACTTCATCAATTCTCTGTTCGTTTTGAAATGTTCCATTGGTACTGCGGAGATCCTTTAAAAAAGGCTGTCCATGTCGCGACTCGATCGACGCATGCCGACGGGAGACCGAATCTTCATTTAGGCAAATCTCACAGGTCTCGTCTCGCCCGACCGTAATCGTTGTTCCGTCCAGTTGGATCGGTCGATCGAGTGGGCTTGCCGGATAAACCTTGACCAACAAACCACGGTTCTGCACGGTTAAGGCGGGTAGGCAGAATGAATTGCTGATGCGTGTTTCGATCACGATTAGATCCTTGTATTTCATTAACGATGCATAACAGGGATGATGGAGTTTTGGTTACGACGCATTACCACTTTTGGAACTACCATTTTTTGTTTGGTATGGAACGAACGGGTGCACTCCGAATGGTTTCAGGGACGCGAGTTTCTGCTGATTGCAGATCTTTTGCTGGAGTTGGAGCCTCGGCATCGCGCGTTGGCAACTGGTCAGGATCGCCGTTGTCGACAGCGTCGCTCGCGTTCAAAGAATTCTTTACCAGTTTGGATGGAGCAACGGGCGATATGCTAGACGATTCGTTCGAATGCTGAGGCGAATCGGGATGGATCGATTGATTGGACCACGAAAACCACTGGCCAGTCGTAACGATGCCAGCAACGACTAGAAGCGAGGATGCACCTAACAATCGTATTTTTCGTTTGCTACCTACTGTCAACGACGGCAAGGTAGCCGACAATTTGGTGGGATTCTTGTGGCGTTGGAGAGACTCTAGTTGCTTCGCTACCTCTTCGGCCGTTCGGGGACGGTCGCCCGGCGATTTCGCCAGCATAGATCGGATCAGCATACGCACTTCTTCGCGTACTCGAGGGCATGGACGATCGAGCCATTGGGGGACGTCCATCATGTGCCCCTTGAGTTTTGCAACAACTCCGTTGTACGCTGCATCTCCATAAGGAGGTTTCCCGCTTAGTAGAAACAGAAACGTGCACCCGAGGGAATAGATGTCACTTTTGGCATTTGCATCTCGCGGATCGCTGGCTTGCTCCGGTGCAAGATAATCCACAGAGCCCATAAATTGTCCAGCTTGTGTCAGTTTGTTATCATCCGCCTGAGTGCGTACCAGCCCAAAGTCAACGAGTTTGATAGTACCATCGCGAAGTAGGAACAAATTTGATGGCTTAATGTCACGATGAACGAAACCGCGAGTGTGAGCATGGTGCAATCCTCGACACGTTTGGATCATCCATTCGCAAGCGACATCGACCGGTGCTGGACCGTCGCGATCAATGGTAAATTGCAGATCATTTCCGTGAAGCATTTCGGTAACGATGTAGTGCGATCCGTCAAATTCGCCCGCATCGATGCCTCTTAAGATATTTGGGTGTTCTAGTTCTGAGAGCGTTTTGGCTTCTTGCAGAAATCGCGTGGCTGATTGAGCATCGCGAGGGCCGGAGGAACGCATCCGCTTCAAGGCAAACGATTTACTGAAAACCGCATGTTTGACTTCGTACACAGTCCCCATCCCACCCTCACCCAATCGGCGCACGACCGAGTACTGACCGATAGATCGTCCGATCCAGTCGTCGCCAGTAGGGCACTCGGTATTCTGCATCGCAGACACCGGACCAAGGTTTCGTGTGGGGTTTGACATTGGGTGTACGCTTAGTAAATCAATTGCTGAGACCAGCTCAGAAGTGGGCGAGTGACAAACGCTAGGACACCATTTCGGTAGCTCGAAGGGATTACGGAACAGGTATATCAAATAGAGAAAGGATACGCACCGACTCTAACGGTAGTATCAATTGCGAGTAACGTATCGAATGATCTATTGGAATACGTTCCCAGCCCGCCAGCCAATTGAACGCAATCAGCCATCACATCGATACTCCTCTCCTTTTGGTGCCATCCATTGTTTTTGGGATCGCGGGAGCCGGTTGCTGGAATCCGAATCTGCATTGCAGATGCTGCTCGTGGAGATTTGCCGTCCTGAAGCCGATTGATTGGCGAAAAATGGGCGGTTTGCCGATCCCGGCGGATAGTTGTGACATGCATCTACCCCCCGAGGATGTTTTCGTAGAGTCAGTCCGGCTGGGTTCGCGAACGTAAATCGTTCGAGTTGCTCTGGTGGGGGCTTTTACGAACTGAAGCAGGCAGCCACGCGGCGCTGGCCTTGATGCCATCGCCGGCCTATTCGCTCGGCATCACTGGACATCGATTCCGATCCACCAACGCATCGACTAAAGTACTTCTTGAAGTTCCACACCAAGTCCGACAACATCTCTGGAACAACTCCCACTGCGATCAGCCTGTCACTTAGCGGCTTGGGCAATGACACGGTTCCCGATGCTCTTGGCTTGTTCTCTGCTACCCAGACAAGCAGCTTCTTGTAGCTGCTCCAATCGATACGAAGAAATCCTTTGTCGCTCGCTCGAAGCCCATCGCGGTGCATCTGCGGGTCATTGGATTGCACCCCTACACTGAAACTAAGAGGAGCAAGCCAGCTGTCTCGAGGCACTCGCTTGGCCGTTCCCTGTTTCTTTGTCTTGAGATCATGACGTTGCTCGGCAAGCGATTTACGTCTCTGGGCCATTGATTCTTCATGAGAAATCGGCACCAAATCAAATGCCGCAGAAGGTATCTGCTTGCCCTTTTCTGCTTCGATTCGATCGTAGACCGACGTATGGATCGACTGATCAAGACTCTCCGCCATGGCCGCTCGTATGGGATTCAAATCCACATACATCGCACACGCTAACAAGCCCGCGTCGTCGACAATTCGCTGGGCTTTGAATCGACCTTCCCAAAATCGACCGGTGCATTTGTCTTGCGCGTTGGATATGCGAGCAATGGGTTCCGCGAGAGCTCTCATGAACCAAGAAATATCAGATAACCTGGTGCGAATCATAGCAAGCTGCTCGGGATCGGCGACCACACGTTTGACATCGATTTCCGAAGGTTCAGCCAAATGATCTTCGATTCTGTGGCCGGGGAAAACTCGTAGCCATCTGATGGCAACTTCCTCGTCTGAGAGTTTCCCCAAGACATCGGGACGACTGCGTAAAATCACGTGCATGTGATTGGAAAGGATCGCGTAGGTGAGAATATCGATGGCAAAGACGGAAGCGAGAGCTTCCAAGCGACGTCGAATCCATTCACGCCGAAAGGAATAATCATTTCCGGAGACTTCGTCGATTCCGGTGAGAAAGGCTCTCCGGACGCAACGTTGCACACAATGGACGATGGCGATTTCGTCATATCGAAACTGATCGGAACGCGGGGTTCGACTCATGATCTGCCTCCTATTTGGTTATCGGGTATAGGACTATGATAACGGATAGAAGAAAACAGGCAACAAACGTTGGGTGGCACCAATTTGGGAGCACTAACAATGGATGGCACCAAAAGAAAATGAAACGGCGAGCAAAGTCGAATGCATTGTCTTTAAAAAAACACAGAATTCTCTCTACCGTAGACAAACACATTGGCCAACGCACAAGAAAACGCAGCATTGGCCAGACGACTCTCGCGCAGCTCCCCTTTTACGTTTGCGAGAAGTTTCATGCTTAAGTCGTTGGATCATCTTGCGTATTCGAAAGTCGTTGGTCAAGTTGCCTCATACTCTTGGCCCGTGCATTGTAAAACTGCACAAATCTAAGGGTCACCACGGTGATTGACATGATGCTGGCAAAACAGGCCAGTTCCATTCCCAACGCAAACCATTTAATGCTTATCGTATCGCTAGATTGGTTCTTCTTTTCCTATAACCAAAGCCGATGAGAACACGCCATACTCAGAATATTGACCGCTATCCGGCCCCGAAGCACCGAGTGTAACCCAGACTTCGGTTTTTGGATTCGAATAGATCCAAGAAAAAATCGAAACGACTACCATCACCGCGAAGCAATCGGAAGTTCGAAGTGTCATAAATGGAAATGGCTTATACGAACCTCGGAGACGAAAGTAGACTTTTCCGGTTCATGTATCATAGCGATCTTTAGTAAGTACTGCTGTCGCGACTTCCAGATGATATCAATCGTAACCCGGCGAGCAAGTGAGTGAATCCCCTTCGTTGATACCCCATTCCCCGACACGCCTTATCGTGAAATTTCCGTCTGGAAAACGCGAAAAAAATTCCCTGACCTGTAATGATCTCGATGCGTCGGCTACTAATTTAGGCAAATCGGAGACTCAACGTGACGGCGGACGAACAAGAAAAAATATTTCAGAGCTGGATTGCAAAGCACCTTGGTCTCATGATCAAGATTGTTCGTTCCTTCACTTCCGAAGCAACCGATCGAGAGGATCTACTGCAAGTAATGCTAATCAATCTTTGGTCTTCAGTCGTCAGCTTTCGTGGCGACTCTAAAGAGATTACCTGGATCTACCGCGTATCGTTCCAAACTGCGATGGTATGGGTACGTGGCGAGCGACGTCGACGTAAAAATCATTCGATCTATATGAAGTATATCGAGGAGCAAAAAAACTGCATACATGCCCCCATAAATCGCGATGACGAGCTCGTTGAGCAGCTCTACTCAGCCATACGACAGCTACCAAAAGTCGAGGCCGCAATCGCCATCATGCATTTGGATGGTCTGTCTTATCGAGACATTGCCATGGTGCTAGGAATTACTGAAAACCACGTTGGCGTAAAGCTCACTCGGATCCGAGCTGAATTGACCAAACGCTTCACTGAATCGAAATAAAGAACGCCGTCATTAACACTATTTTGGATCGTGAGAGTGATAATTCTCACAGCTAAAACACCCAGCAAACTTAGGAACAAAACATATGACTTTCGAAGACCTACAATCGAAGTGGCAGTCCCAAGACCATAGTGTGCCACTGGATATCAATTCAACCGAGTTAATGGCCGAAGTCCGCCGCAATCACCGCGCCTTGGACAAGCAGTTGTTACTGCGAGACACCGTAGAGATTATAGCCGCCTTTCTTATCACGGTAGTCTTTACGACACTGGCATTCCTGCTCGAGCTGTCGTCACTTTTTCTCTGTGCGGCCGGCAGCCTGTTTGTCGGCTTGTTTTTTATATCTGACCGCCTTAAACAGCGACGCCGTCGATCCTCCATTACAGACTCGTTGCCACAAACACTCGAAGCTGCAATTGAAGAAATAAAACATCAAATCTGGTTCCTCCGAAACATTATGTGGTGGTATCTGCTCCCTCTCATCCCTGGGATTGTACTGTTCCTAGTCTCATCATCCTGGCAGTCCCGGGCAAACGGCTATGCTGAACAGCTGGTTATCGCCGCGGTAGGTGCCATCTGTGCTGTACCTTTCGGGCTGATCTACCGAATCAATCTACACGAGGTCAAAAAGATGCTTGAGCCGAGGCTCAATGACTTACAAACTTTACTCACCAGCCTATCGTCAGTGGAATCTGATTCTTAAGCTATCTCGATTCTAAATCAATTCGCTTGGACAAGACGATGTTACTTCTTGCATTACGTCTTACTTACTTTGCATCACCCCCGAATGAACCTCACAACACAATTACTTGTCTTCGATGGTTCGTGTGGTAAATCGCTCGAAACAGCGTTCCTCTTAGGTGCACTGCTGCCAAAGGCGGTATACTAAGCACAACTTAAGTAGGGGAACTTTGTCGACAGGAAATAGATAAACGGGGCACTTGGTCAATGGAAGATGCACAAGCACTTAACATAAAGCAGGTCATCGTCATGAGGCACGACTTAAAAATGCGTCGTGGCAAACAGATCGCACAAGGTGCACATGCTTCGATGGCGTTTCTCACTAGACGACTGCAGAGTCATTCCTCTATAAGCCTAGCGGATTTTTCAACGCATGCACAAACTTGGATCCTAGGTTCTTTTGCTAAGGTTTGCGTGCGTTGCAACAGCGAAGAGGAGCTGATGGCTATTCATGACCAGGCCTTACAATTAGGGCTTGAGGTTCACTTGATCACCGACAGCGGCCGAACCGAGTTTCACGGACAGCCAACTCGCACTTGTCTGGCCATTGGACCAGACGACGCGACAAAAATCGACCAAGTTACCGGCCAACTCGAACTACTTTAAAGGAATGCCAAACGAGCCGGATCATTCGCAATTTTCCAGTTCCGGTAATCGTTTATCACCGCACAAAAAGGCTTGGAGCTTATTCGCTTTGTCTGAACCGATCATTTTTTCCGTTGGCACACAAGTCGTAGTGCAAAAGGATACTTACCATCCGAATCGTCGAGTCGCGCATCCTGCAGGGTCTGTCGGGGTAATCGTCCGTTCACCACTCGATCGCTCCCATTCTTATCGTGTTAAATTCAACGACGGTTTTGAAGCGGCTGTGCATCACGACCAATTGGTACGCTTGTCCGAATTCAAACGCATTCCACCGATCCTGAATCACGTTCGTGAATCCACAGAATCCAACTCACTCGCCTCTCAGGATCGTGCCATAACAAACCACATCGCAAATGATCTGCGAGACAGAATCATCTATCGCTGTGTCATCGGTTCTCGTGCGTACGGCTTGGAGGACAACAACTCTGATACGGACCGTCGGGGGATTTATTTGCCACCGGCTGAATTACATTGGTCGTTATACGGAGTGCCAGAGCAATTGGAAAACGATGAAACACAGGAAGCATACTGGGAGATTCAAAAATTTATCGTGTTAGCTCTCAAGGCGAACCCAAATGTGCTGGAATGCCTCTACTCACCAATTGTCGAGTTCGCAACTCCGCTTGCTCAAGAATTGCTCTCGATTCGTGGAGCATTCTTGTCAAAATTAGTATTCCAAACCTACTCGGGGTATGTCGCGTCCCAATTCAAAAAAATGCAGACGGATATTCGCAATCAAGGTCGAGTGAAATGGAAACATGTCATGCATCTGATCCGACTACTGATCTCAGGTATCGATGTTCTGCGTCAAGGAACGGTAACCGTAGAAGTAGGAGGAGTCCGCGATCAGCTACTCGCAATCAAACACGGGCAAGTATCTTTCTCCGATGCAGACGAATGGCGTAAGAAACTGCAAATCGAATTTGAACTCGCGTTCAAGCAGACCTCGCTTCCCGATCGCCCTGACTACGAACGAGCCAACGCGTTCTTAGTCTATGCCCGCAGACTCGCCATACAAGACGAACTGCCTTAAACTGGCGTACGAAACACACTTCGATGCACAATGTCGCTTTCCCCCGAGAAGAATCCTTTCAAACCGCGATCACTCTCGCCGAGATTTATCCTCCACAGGCCTGGCTAACAAAATAAAATCCCATCGAGTCACGGTCCGAAACCATTAACCCAATCCACTACGAATATGAACATCCCCTTCGACAAGATGATGGATCACGTGAAGTCGCATCCGTTTCCTCTCGTATTCGCCACCATAAGCGGAGCACATTTGTACGGTTTCCCCTCTCCAAATTCCGATTTCGATCTCCGTGGCGTACATCTACTCCCACTAGAGACTGTAGTCAGCTTGGACGAAGGGGAGCAAACTGTTGAAAAGGAGGGAATCTACGATGGGCTTGAAATCGATCTCGTCACCCACGATGCAACCAAGTTTTTTGGCCTGATGCTAAAGCGAAATGGCTATGTTCTGGAACAACTGCTCTCGCCTCTCATTGTGTATACGACACCTGAACATGAGGAATTAAAGTCGTTAGCCCCAACTGTCATCACTCGGCACCACGCTCACCATTACCTTGGTTTTGCAGCCACACAGTGGAAGCTCTTCGAAAAAGAGAACCCGCCGAGAGTCAAACCACTGCTCTACACGTTTCGTGTATTGTTAACCGGCATCCATTTAATGAAGACCGGTGAGATTCAGGCCAACCTAGAGTTACTCAATCAGTCTGCTAAACTGAGCTACCTAGATGAACTCATCGATCGAAAGCGGAATGGAGTCGAAAAGGAAACTCTTCAAAAGGCCGACATCAGATTTTATCAAAGCGAGTATAACCGCCTTACAAAAGTGCTTGAGGCTTCCTATGAAGCATCCAAACTTCCCGATATGACAACAGGCCGCGATGCCATCAACAGCCTACTGGTTCGACTGCGGCTCAAGAACAGCCCAATGTTAACGCGTACGATTAAAACTGTGAGTGCATCTTGATTCGGAATCGACTTGTCTATCTCGGATTTGCTGCAACAGTCATTGCGATTGGATTGGCTTCGCGCCGATACCGTGCATCGCTGCCACTATTTCTCGGGGACTATTCCGGAGACACTCTTTGGGCTTTGATGGTGTATTTGCTTGTAAGTGTGTTGATGCCGGCCAAGTCGATTTCAATTCGAGCCATTGCGTCGCTGGTGATCGCTTTTTCGGTCGAGACAAGCCAACTATATCATGCTCCATGGATAGACGGCATAAGGCAAACAACCTTGGGTGGCCTAGTCTTGGGTTTCGGGTTTCTTTGGACCGATCTCATTTGCTACACCGTTGGAATAATTTTGGGCGCCGTGACCGAGTTCGGCATTAACGCGTGCAAGAATTCCTCGGCAACAAAACCGTAGACTTACAGAGTATTCTTAGACAGAACTCTAGCTATCGGTCAAAAGAAATCAACTCTCAAAGATTCATAAACCTCAACTCGAACCAAGCATTGATACCCCTCTCGCTATTCGATTTATTCTAGGTCACCCCCTAAGAGCGTTTTTCCGAAACGATTCTCTCCTCTTCAAGTCTACCAATCGCTGGATTCACGGACCATGCGAGGCGATACAATCACCGTGATCACTCCGCGTTTGTTTCCCTCACCAAAGCCGCCTCTCCCTATCCGTCATATTCTCTTGAGTTACAATATGCATTCGAAGCGGGCACGCCACGTTTCAACCTGTTTGACTCCGACCGCACTCTTTCCGCTAAGGTAAGCTTCCCTATGTGCCTCTCTGCGTCCCTGCTTTCATGTTATCTCCGTCGCACGTCGAACTGGGGGATTCCGATAATCATGGCATTTCTCTTCGTGGGTCAAACAAGCAGCCTCGGACCGTACGCTGACGAACCCGCAGATATTGATCTCGATTGCTTTGTGTTTCTAGTAACGGGAAAACCTACTGCCGGAACTCCTAAAGAAGAAGTTCAGCAAATGCAAGCTGCCCACATACAGAACTTTGAACGATTAGCGAAGATCAAGAAGCTATCGGCCGCAGGCCCGTGCTCCGATCCTGAAAAAAAGGTTCGGGGCATTGTTGTTGTGCATGCACCGACGCTAGAAAAGGCTCAATCGCTGTTCGACGCAGATCCCTACATCACTCAAGGATTTATGACCCCCGAGATTCATCCCTACAAGTCGATTGTTGGAAAATTTGTGGTTCCTGAGAATGAACAATCGCTTGATAAGTACACCTTGGTGATACTATCGAAGAAAGCCGACGACGATTTGCAGCCCGAACAATATCAAAGAGTCGCAGATAGTTTAGAAGGTTTTGCGAAGAAAAACTTTGAGGAAGGCAATCTTGGATTTGCGGCTCTTTTCACAAAGCCTGCAAATGTCCCCACCAAGAGATTAGGGGTTATGGTGTTTCGGAGCGACGATATCGAGGTCGTCAAAGAAAAATTGAAGGAACTCGATCCATCGATCTACGACGAGCTGCAGTGGCAAGTGTTTCAGCAATACATGGTCAAAGACGCTATGCCAACACAATAGACCTCAGCTGGTAGTTACCTTCTTAGGTCGCTAGCTGCCTTTCAAAAAGACTCCAATCACGAAGTCTCCGCTCTGGCGCGAATTGCCGTTTTTTCATTTGTGTTATTCGCGTCATTCGAGGTCAGTCCCAGGGTTGTTTCGTCGTGTCCACTTGGTTGCCAATCCCCATCGGCCTGGGACGCCACGCGGGGTTTTACTATTCACCCCCTCACCCCCTATGTTCAATTCCACTTGTTACAAACTGACCGTTAAAATCGAGCTACGAAGAAAGCTCGTACCGTCATAGAACCAAAAGAGGCTAGTTTTCGTAATGGTCAGACTAATGAAGGATTGGCAGGTTACATCTCGACATCGAAGGCTCTTTACCGTCTCAATATGGAATCGTTTATGGCTCTCTAACCAGGTCGCTTGGTTAGGAATCCTTTTCGTCACCTGCCTCACGATCCACTCACCTGCCATGGCCCAAACGCTTCAATGGAAGTTAGCGGGGCACGACATGGTAGTGAACTCGGTCGCTTTCCTTTCCGAGGGCAAGGAGCTCTTGAGCGTTGGCGCGGACAAAAAGGCCAGGAAGTGGAACTTAACCAGTGGAATGCAGATTGATTCCTATGACGGGCATCCCAAGCTGTTGTACTCGTTGTCAGTCCAACCAACCGAAAAGTACTTCGCCACTGCGGGCAGAGATAACATTGTCTTTATTTGGGATATAAAGAAGAAGAAACTCTTTGGTCAGTTTCAAGCTCATACGGATCTTGTAACAGGAGTGCGTTATAGTCCCGATGGAAAGAAGATAGCGACCAGCAGTCTCGACAGAATCCTCAAGGTATGGGATTCCAAGGGAGGCAAACTTCTCGCGACAGCACCGCATGATACTGCGATCTGGGGAGTCGCATGGAGTCCAGATAGCAAGACGCTTGCTACCGGTTCTTTTGACGACAATGTGTACTTATGGGATGCGTCCAACGGAAAACTAAAGCACACGATCAGAGGGCATCGTGGAAGTGTACAGTCGGTCGCTTTTCATCCAGATGGCAAACAGATTGTGTCAGGAAGTCGTGATCGCAAAGCGATTATGTGGGATTTGGAAGGCAAACAGATTCAAGTGTATGATGCGGGAGCAGGCGAGATTAATTCGGTAGCCCTCAGTCCATCAGGAGACAAGCTAGCCACTGGTAGTGACAAGGTACGAGTGTGGGATGTCTCAACGGGGAAGACGCTATTAGAATTCGAAGACACCACCAACACGGTGAGCGATGTCGCTTTTAGTCCCGACGGCCAATCGCTTGCGGCGTCTAGTCAAGATTACTTTGTTTACGTTTGGAAACTCGAATAGTAGCGCTCTGACCTCCATTCGCGTAGCGAAACAATTGATAGCGGCCCGGGCGATTGCCCTCCGGTGCCGGGCAGTGCGAAGCGCAACGGGAGTTTATTGGTTAGCACGTGTTACAGAAAAGCTTATAGGCGGTTGCTTGTTGACACCCTACCGTAGGGCTTGCGCCCATGACGCTATCAATTGCCTTTGGCAAGGCGAATCGTAGCGGTACGGGCGCAAGACCTCCGGTGCTGGGCAATGCGAAGCGAGACGGGAGTTTATTGGTTAGCACGTGTTTAAGAAAAGCTTATAGGCGGTTGCTTGTTGACACCCTACCGTAGGGCTTGCGCCCATGACGCTATCAATTGCCTTTGGCAATACGAATAGTAGCGGTACGGGCGCAAGACCTCCGGTGCCGGGCAGTGCGAAGCGCAACGGGAGTTTATTGGTTAGCACGTGTTACAGAAAAGCTTATAGGCGGTTGCTTGTTGACACCCTACCGTAGGGCTTGCGCCCATGACGCTATCAATTGCCTTTGGCAATACGATGCGTCTCCCCTCAATTAAAACTACCATCCGATTCGCAACAACACACCAACCACACAACCTACTCTTCTAGCAAGGCATGATCTAGTTCTAAATTGACTACGAATAGCACGAATAAGATTCCAAGCTGTAAGCTGTAAGCAAAGAGTCAGGCGCCTTCGGCTCTCTTATTTTTTTGCCCTTTAATTTTTTGCCCCGCTTTGTTCTTGCAGACCTTAGGCCAGAGGAGAGCAATCACCGACCACACCGATCTCCCGCCGCTTCTTCGGTTTGGAATTAGTGGCCATTAGCGAAGATTAGTGTTCCCCTGTCTTCCGCACCGCGTTCGACAAGCCCGGAAACAGAAAACCATTTGGGAACACTAATTACCACTCATAAGCACTAATGAAGACTGTAGGCTGTAGGCTGTAGCAAATCCCTGCAACCGTCAACGTTCACCCCGTCCCGGTTACTCGTGAGCTATTTCCCAAAGACTATTTGCCACTAGGTTCGTATCATTCGCAAGAACCGTCGTTGCCCCAAGTTTTAAACTGGCTAACGCACCAAGCACAACGAATATACCTTAGGCCAGAAGAAACCAATCACCAACCACGCCGATCTCCCGCCGCTTCTTCCGTTTGGAATTAGTGGCCATTAGCGAAGATTAGTGTTCCCCTGTCTTCCGCACTAATTCAGTCCTTAGCCCTGAGTACTTTGTTTACTGCTTGGGATCCCATTCGTGTGATTCGTTTCATTCGTGGTCAATCTCTTGCTGTTTCCCGACGACACTGTAAGGCGACTCTTCCCTACAAAATCTATCATCGCTCAGCGACCAATCACCGAATCTCTTACGACCTACCGGACGGATCGTGTTTTAACGCTAAGATTTCCATTCTCTTCGCCAAATCCCAAATGTAGCTTACCAATTCCTCGCCACCCTCTAACTTCTCCAGCGGAATATCCGTGGTGAAGCGAGCACCTAAGTGAGCACCGACCAGTCCACCGGTCATTGCTGCGATCGTATCCGTATCTCCGCCTTGCCATATGGCAGTCGAGATTGCCGATTGGTAATTCGTCGGATAAAGGGCAAAGCATGCCAACGCGGTAACCACCGACTCATGCGCTTCGATTCCATTCCCGAGTGATTCCATGTCATCTTGAAACCTTACCTGGCGCAATCGTTCCAATCGGTTTTGAAACACAACGGTAGAACACAACGGGGTTAATTGATCAGCCAGTGAATTCGGATCGATCGAGGATTCTGCAGCAGCAATCGAAGCTGCGACGGCGATGAGTTGAGCCCCTTCGATCCCTAATTCGTGTCGATGTGTAGGCCACGCACTCGCCGTGGCTTCTTTCCAGATGCGAGAGCGATCGTTCAAGAATCGAAGTCCAACGGGAGCACTTCTCATAGCGGCCCCGTTACCCAAGGATCCGCCTGGGAACAAGTGTTCCGCCATGAATTCATAATCGGCCTGGTCGCGGAAGGCTTCGATAAGAACTCTTGCACCGCGGCCGTACCCGCGCCACGGTTCGTAGACTTGCACGAACCGTCGCATCAGTTCATCGCTTACGACAGACGAATTTTCAGCGAGATATTCGGCGATGGCGAGCGTCATTTGCCCATCATCTGTGTATCGCAATTCTTTTTGATTCAGGGCAAAGGCCCAAGCGTCCGACTGGTCTTGGAACTTTGCATGCAGCTCTTCGCGCGACATCCCTTCAAAGCACGCCCCCACCGCATCGGCAAAGCACAAACCGATGAGACTCCCAAATATTTTGTCAGCCAGTGAAGGCACGATCCCATTCGATTTTTCCACCATGATGTTCCAATATATCGGATGAACAGTATGTAAGGGTGCCGCCACTTCGAGGTAGTGAACAATAAAGAACCAAAACGTAACGGCTCACGGATCCGTTCGCCCAGTCGTTAATAAGGGTTCGGGCCAGAATTCTTCCCGATTCGCTTGTTTAGTGAAGAACTTTTGAAACACGCTTAAGAACACAATCGAATTATGACTTCCTGGATTCACATCGGGTATACTCGAGATATAAAAACAACGAATCTAGAGTTGTTGATCATCAATCAGTAGGAGGGTATTTTTGGATACACAGTCGAAATGGTTAGCAGGTCTTCGCAAGCTTCGGGTTGATCGGTCCAAGGGTATTGCACCGCATAAGCCTTTGTTGCTCTTGGTGGTGTTTGAACTAATAGAAAATGGAGACCTACAGAATCCTACGCTGTTCCTGACACCGGAGATTGCGTTTCGATTTAGCCAATTTGCAACGATCGTCGCGCATCGCAGGACAAAGCGATTGGATATCCGGCTTCCGTTTCACCACATGGCATCGGACGGGATTTGGTCTACCTTTACAAGCGAGGGGAGAGAATCGACTGACTCCAAAGGAACGCACTTCGTAAAGATCGATGAAGAGTTCTTTCGCCTCTCGCAACAAGCGGAATTTCGGATGCTCGCACGAACGATTTTGATCAAAACGTATTTTGAGCCTGCTGAACAAGTTGCATTAGCGAGTTTGGTAAACATCTCGATCGAAGATTTGGAAAATGCAGACGTTATGGTTCGTGAGAATGAATCATCGTATCAGCAAGGCCGAGACGTTCGCTTTCGTTTGGACATCGTAGGAGCTTACAATTACACCTGTGCGTTAACAGGCTACCGAGTCACCACGATTGATGGCGCATCGATCATTGACGCAGCGCACATCCATCAATTTTCGGAGTCCCGGAACAACGATCCCAAGAACGGGATAGCGCTTTGCAAGAATGCGCACTGGATGTTTGATCAAGGGTTATGGTCGTTGGATGACGACTATCGCATCATAGTTGCGGATACCGCATTCGACGAAGCGACACGCGAGCAGAAGTCGCTGCGTGATTTCCGAGGCGAAAGGATCGCCCTTCCGTCCCAACCAAATCTCTGGCCCGACCTCCGTCACCTAGCTTGGCACCGCGAACACAAATACTGTGCGTAACGGCGATCATATTTATCACTCGTACAATGACAAAGAAATCATCGCGACCTATCACGCTTTTTTAGGATTCACTACAAAAGTCGTTGCTATGTGTTCCGGGAAAACAATTGTCGAAGGGAGACAAGCGAAAATTGGGTAACTTAACGGGATTTCTACAGGAACGTTTTGCGGCATCATGTCCGTCGGGCTGGAGTTGTCAGCACGAGGTCGATGTACTCGACGAGAAATGGCAGCGTGCACTTGGTTACTCAGCATGGGCAGACGTATTGCTTACACGCGACGATGGACAAAAGAGACTTTGGATAGAATTCGAAGTCAGTCGCGCGGACCCGGTGGCGAATCATGCCAAATTCGCAACCTCGCATTTGTTTCAGCCGCAAGCATCGACCGATACATTCATTGCAATGATCAGTTCGCACGTCACTCGTGGTCGTCGCAACCTAGCGGCCAACACCATTTTGCTAATGCGTCGCGTTGGCATGCGTGTTACGACGGCAGAAGAAGCACCACATATATCTCAAGCGTTCAGAAACTGGCAAGAATTAAACACCGACCATATTCGAATCCACCCAAGTGGCCCTATGTTCTTAGTCGCACCAAATTGGTTTGTGTGATTCCAGAATTTTTCCGAACGTTCAACAGGCGTTAAACGGAGATGTCTTTATCAAAAATCATATGTGAGCAACTCTTCGCTTTCCTTCCTTTTTTCAAGACTATCCAAGGCAGTTATGCCTTAGATAATGCATCCCCATGACTACAAGGAAGTATCTACTCAAAGCCCACCATTGGGTGCGAGGCGAGGAAGCTCGACGGCGATTGAAGCTGTCCACTTGCGATCTGGCCCGTGCGAGAGAACCCGGGACGCTTGCTTTCAAAAAGGTTGGCAATGCCTTTCTGTATCTGATGCCCGATAAGAACTCAAACAATGAGTGATCATTTTCGATGATCGATCCGACGATCGAGAGAAATCGCTTGTTATGCTGTAAAGGAAGTCTCGACCGGCGCCGTGAAAAGCGACTATGGGTCGCCTCCTACTTGAAGGTAGAGAGCTGAAATCAAAAAATGGCCGGGCGAATAATCTAAGCGTTCGGCTATTCGTCCCTCAATCTTTTTACCTTGCTGACCATATGCTTCTTGCTAGTACCTGTTGACGACAGATATGACTCGCACGGGGCCAGAACTAACTCGAGCTGTTAGAAGATGGGGGGCAAAAATATGGTAAGGCAGAAATATGAAAACCAAGAACCGAGCGCCGTCCATTTTCCCTTATTTGCCGCGGCTGATAATTTGAGATGCCATGCTCGCTATGACCACAAAATCAGAATTTGAGCGAATTGTGATTGTCGACCTGATTTAGAAAGATTCTCAATTCACTGGCTAACAACTCTTCTCCCTCGTCGGCTACAAAATGACCTACTCGCTCGAATTTCACGACTCGTGCACTAGGTAAGCTATCGATCCAGCGATCCAAATTCCGTGGACTCACGAGAGCATCTTTCATGCCCCATGCAAGTAATACTGGGAGTGATGAGAGCCTCGCTAAACCGTTATTGTTCCAACAGGGTAGTTCAAAATTTAGTAATGTATTCTTGAACGCAAGCGCTCCGTAACGTTCTTTTGGTGATCCAAATGGGGCTTGGTACGCCCGATGCTTTTCCTTGGTAAGAGGCCTGTGAGTCCCCCAAGCCATCTTGAGCAACACCTTAGGGGAAAAATTCATATACAAATAAAGCCAATCCATCAGCTTCGACCGAAGCAACCATAACTGTGAACGCATCTGCGGTTCGGTCTCGATCAATGGCCACGCCCACGAGTTCATTATCGTTAATGATCGGATCGAAAGGGTCTCATCACTGGCGAGCGGTAACCCAATAATTCCTCCAAAGTCGTGTACCACCAAATGAAACGATCCAATCGACAATTGAGACAATAATGATCTCAAGCGACTCGTATGTGATTCGATAGAGTAGTCAGCATCCTTTGGCTTGTCAGAACATCCAAACCCAAGATGGTCCAATGCAAGACATCGATAAGTGTCCTTCAATCGACTGAATAGTCCAACATATTCCTGCGATGATGTGGGAGTACCATGAACAAATACAATAGTCTCCCCATACCCCTCATCTCGATAGGCAACTCGCCCATCCGGATGGTCCAAAAACTGAATATCTGATTTACTTTGTTTCATAAATTTTGATCAACTGAGCGATGGATGATTTGAGTTCTGTAAACGACTTCTTGCCAAGTTTCGCTTCGTAGATTGATTCAATTTGCGAAATCGCCGTAATGCAAGTTTGGAGCAGTCGCATTCCCTTAGGCGTAAAGACAATGATCTGAGACCGACCATCGTCTGCGTTTTTCCGACGTTTTATGTAACCTTTATCCTCGATCGTGGCGATACTTTTGGCGATCGCCTGCTTCGATACTCCCGCTAGCTTCGCGATCTCAACCGAAGTGCTACCAGTAGGTCGAACGAACCTTAACACGTTTAAGTCAGCGGTGCTGACATCTGTGTATCCCTCCTTCTCAAGCCGCCGAACAAGATCGTCTTCGAACGAACGAAAGAGCAGAATCAAAAATCTGCCGAGCGGCTGATGCTGGTCGACCGCATCGACTAATAACAAATTCGGATCAAGATTCTTTTTCATGATGCTATGATAACGTGAATCACACTGTAGTCAACTCGGTTGACTATATGCCTAGAACACAGTTATCTATTTTCGGCACAAATGACGAGGCGATTATTTTTGCCACTCGGTAATTCGTGGACGGTCCTGGAGAACCGTCCTACCAACAAAGCTCGGTGCTTGGTAAAGATCCCTTGAGAACTAGTCAGGGACGGGAACGCAAAGAGCAAAGAGCAAAGAGCAAGGTTCGCCACAGGCAACAAAGCGCACCGATTAAGATGCGTCTCGAATCAATTTAGTAATAGCGAATCGTTGTAGGGAGGCGGAGCCTCCGAGGCAGGGCGTTACAGGGCGAGCGCCCTGTAACGAGGGGAAATCACGGGGGCAAACCTCAAACTGTTGCGAAATGATTCGATCCGATCAGTATGCTTTGGCAAAGATCGCTCGCTGAGAGGTCGGTTTGCCGGTTAGGAAGCACGTACCCTCTCCGCCGGAAGCGTCGACGGGAATACATCGAATCGTAACCTTGAGCTCATCAAGAAGTGGTTGAACCTCTTGTTCACTACTGAACCAACAGAGCGCGAAGCCCGGGTTACCGTTGAAATACTTGCGAAAATCCGTTTCATTGGCAATTTCTTGGGTACGCGATGTTCGAAGAGCGAGGGCTCGATTGAAAAGATTGGTTTGAATCTCATCCAGGAGTCGGACTACCTTTGTGACCAATTCATCCCGTCCGATTCCTTGTGATTCATTCGTATCGCGTCTTCCTACGAACACACTGTTATTAGCGATATCTTTGGGGCCGATTTCGATTCGCAGCGGTACGCCACGCTTGACGTGGTACCATTTTTTCTCGCCGCCACGGAGATCACGATCGTCTATATCGACACGGAGAGGGGCATCATCATACATTTGCTTTTTCAGATCTGATTTAAGGGCTTCGCAATAGGCAAGCACCTCGGCCCTTTGAGACTCATCACGATAGATCGGTAGAATCACAGCGTGTGTTGGCGCCAATTTGGGTGGCAGTACTAGTCCATCGTCGTCCGAATGAGACATGATAAGTGCACCGATGAGTCGAGTAGAAACCCCCCAGGATGTTGTCCATGCGTACGCCACCTCACCGTTTTGATCTTGGAACTTTATTTCTTGGGCACGAGAAAAGTTTTGACCGAGAAAGTGAGATGTGCCTGCTTGGAGAGCCTTCCCATCCTGCATCATAGCTTCGATAGATAGGGTCATGACGGCGCCAGGGAACCGTTCTCCAGGCGTCTTCTCTCCTTTGATCACAGGCATAGCCATATATTGCTCAGCGAAGGTCGCGTACACGTCGAGCATTTGTCGAGTTTCGGCCATGGCTTCTTCGGCCGTTGCGTGAACGGTGTGTCCCTCTTGCCAGAGGAATTCCGCCGTTCGGAGAAACAATCTAGTTCGCATTTCCCAGCGAACAACGTTTGCCCATTGATTGATCAAAATGGGCAAGTCACGATACGAACGGACCCATTTGGCGTAGGTTGCTCCGATAATCGTTTCACTCGTAGGACGAACAATAAGCGGTTCCTCGAGAGGGCCGGCAGGGCGTAGCCCCCCTTCGCCGTCTGGTTCGAGTCGATGGTGGGTAACGACGGCGCATTCCTTGGCAAACCCCTCGACGTGTTTCGCTTCTTTTTCCAGATAACTCATTGGGATGAAGAGCGGAAAGTAAGCGTTTTGGTGTCCCGTCTCCTTGAACATTCGGTCCAAGACCCGTTGCATGTTTTCCCAGAGGGCGTATCCCCAAGGTTTGATCACCATGCAACCACGAACGCTCGAGTTTTCAGCCAAACCGGCTTCGGCGATTACTTGCTGATACCATTCTGGGTAGTCTTGGGCTCTAGTTGGTGTGATTGCGGTCTTCGCGGCCATGGGAACGCTTTTGCATTAAGTGAGTGGAACATGGGTTAACCATAAGAAACAGCCCAAGAGTGTATCGAAATCGAGGGTTCCTAGCTACCGCCACTGACATGGTCACTTTAGACTGAGGGGATTCCTTGGGCCTCAACTTGGAGACAACCCTCATGGGAGAATCACCCGAACCCCACCCCGCCGCGGTAGGGCTTGTTGCGTTAATGGCTTTTTGAAAAATAAGCATTAGCCGCAGGGCGTTAGCCCACGGTTAACGGACAATAACCGAACGCTATCGCGTTACGGCTGATTAAAGCAACACGCCCTTGTGCGTCGGGTTATGATAAACATCATATCCAAGTTGTGGCATTAGTTATTTGTAGTCCTCCCACCTTTTGGCTGCCGTTATGCAAACTCCAATCCAGCCGTCTAGAATGGTTTTCGGTTCGTTGTTTACCCCGTTTTGCGGACGTCCAATCACGCTGATTGGATCGCGAATTATTCTATTCTTTCTTCTCTTTGTGACTTCTTTCGAGTCGTTATGTGGTCAGGAAACCGGGACAGCTTCGCCGGCAACCCGTGAGACCTTTCAACCCGATCAAAGCCAAATCCCTGTTCCCCCTCCTGAGAATGCGATCATTCTTCTCGATAGCGAGCGGAATCGGTTTGTAAGTATGGCGGGAAAAGCGATCGATTGGCCAGTCGAGGATGGTGTAGCCACATCGAAACGTAGCGGCGGTCGAGTTAACCACATTGTCTCTACCGTTCACTTTCGAGATGCCGACATTCACGTCGAGTTCATGGTTGCTCCCGAGGGAGAGGGAAACAGCGGGATCTACATCCATGGTCACTATGAACTGCAGATATTCAACTCGTGGAACAAAAAGGAGAACGAAGTAAACGAGCACGATCAGGGGGCGCTTTATGGATTTCAGAAACCACTGGCCAATGCGTCGCGAAAACCTGGTGAGTGGCAAGTGTACGATATTCGATATCGAGCACCGCGACGAAATAATGCTGGTGAAATTGTGGAACAAGGATCGGTTACCGCATGGCTTAATGGTGTCAAGGTTCAAGACGAAACCAGGTTTTCCGAACCGAGATCGGTGTATCATCCGTTTCGTTACGGCACGACCGACTACCTCAAACCGATAGCAGCTCAGTTAAAGGCGAAACAAAGAGGGCCTGTGTTCTTACAAGACCACGAGAGTCCTACGAAGTTTCGCAATGTGTGGCTTGTGCCACTCGATGACCAAGCGATCGATTATGTGCAAAAGTAGATGCCAAGGGAGATAGCCGTCCCTCAACTTAGGGGTCATTAGGGAGTAGGCATTACCCGAAGCACAGCAACCCGAGAATACCTTAAGGAACGCGCATTTATGAATTGGTTGATTCCCACATTTCGATGGGTCGGTATCACAGAAGGCTTGTCGTATCTGATCCTTTTGTTGATTGCGATGCCGCTAAAATACGCGATGGGTCAACCACTGATGGTGAGTATTGTGGGCGGGATTCACGGTGGGCTTTTTGTGGCCTACCTACTTTTGGCTGCGGTGGCAACCTGGTACTACAAATGGAATACAACCATGTTTGCGCAGGCTTTTATTGCGTCGTTGGTTCCGATTGGAACGTTTTGGTTCGACCGCAAATTGAAGGATGCGGACGTTTCGAACCGCGGAGGGGAAAAATGAAATGAGGAGGGTTTCCCCTCCTCGCAGATTCTCTCACCATGAACTATTTACGATTGCGATTAGGCTTTTTTCGCTTCTTCGTAGAGCTTGGTCACTTCGTTCCAGTTAACAACGTTCCAGAATGCAGCGATGTAATCAGGGCGACGGTTCTGATACTTGAGGTAGTATGCGTGTTCCCAAACATCGAGGCCTAGGATTGGAGTGCCCTCGATGCCGGCGACAGCTTTACCCATGAGAGGGCTATCTTGGTTAGCAGTCGATCCGATTTCGAGCTTGCCTTTGTTGACAACGAGCCAAGCCCAACCGCGACCGAAGCGGGTTGTTCCCGCTGCAGCAAACTTTTCTTTGAAGGCATCAAAGCTACCGAATGTCGCCTCGATATCCGCTAGAAGGGCTCCGCTGGGTTTGCCACCAGCATTCCAGCCGATGACGTGCCAGAAGAACGTATGATTCACGTGACCGCCCGCATTATTACGGACTGCCATTCGTTTTTCTTCAGGAACTGCGCTCAGGTCTTTGATGAGTTCGATCTCGGTTTTCGATTCGAGTGGAGTGCCTTCGATCGCTTTGTTCAGGTTGGTGATATACGCTTGGTGGTGCTTACCATGGTGAATCTCCATCGTTTGTGCGTCGATGTGAGGTTCCATTGCGTTGTAAGCGTAGGGCAATTTAGGCAAGGTGAATGCCATGGAATTCTCCCGAATATGGTTTGAGGAAACTTGTGACTCTTTGAAACATAGACAGTACTGAATTCTACCAAAATGCCAAGGTTAGGAAGTCGCGATCCCTGATCTGTGGTGGGTGAATTCGCCGAATTCGCATTATGTTAACTGATTTTCAGCTTCATTTAGCTCTTGCGCTTATCCCCCAGAGGTCTTGCTTCCGTTTGGTGTTCCCATTTTGGTAGAATTCGTGAAGTTCGAAAATTGGGATTTCGGCGGTTCTCCGACCAAGGTTATCTCCAAGTTGTGGCGATAGGCGACCAAAGCGGATGTGCAGCATGAGAGTTGAGGGCATGAGAGTGAGAACAATTTCTGCGTTGAGCGTTTGGTTGGTCGCTTTGGCGCACTTCTCGATTCTCTGTTCCCTTAGTTGGGGACTTGGCGATTTCGAGTCCGGTGAATCAGGGGCCAAGACGAAATACAAATACAATCGCGACATTCGTCCCATTTTGGCTGACAAGTGTTTTGCATGTCATGGATTCGATGCGGGTCAGCGACAAGCGGGGCTTCGACTGGATCAATCCGACGGTGCCTATGCTGCCGGGGATAGTGGCAAAATCGCGATTGTTCCGGGAGAGCCAGAGAAGAGCGAGTTGTGGCAACGCATACAGTCCAACGATGTCGACTTGCAAATGCCTCCTCCTCATTCCCACAAAACGCTTACGGAACTTGAGCGTCTGATGATAAAAGGTTGGATTGAGCAAGGTGCCGAGTACGAAGGGCACTGGGCCTTTCAACCGGTACGGCATCCCTCGATGCCAGGCAAAGAAGAGGACATTTCTGAAGTAGCTTATACCTCAATCGATGATTGGATTGCGAGTCCACTCCAAGCGATGGGTTTTGCGTTGTCTCCGGAAGCAGACAAAGCGACCTTGCTACGCCGACTTTCGATAGATTTGACTGGTTTGCCTCCTACGCCAGAGGAGATTGAGCAGTTTTTAAAAGATGAATCGCCGGAATGTTGGGAAAAGCAAATCGATCGATTGCTCGAGTCACCTAGTTATGGTGAGCGAATGGCTGTGATGTGGCTAGATGTTGCGAGATACGGTGACACGAGTGGATACCTGCACGATATTCTGCGGACAGGCTGGCCATGGAGAGATTGGGTTATTAAAGCCTTTCAAGACGATATGCCCTTTGATCAATTTGTTGTCGAGCAACTCGCAGGCGATCTATTGAAGAATCCAACGGAGAGGCAAATTTTGGCGACATCATTTTGTCGTAATCACCTCATCACGACAGAGGGAGGTACGATAGCCGCCGAGTTTCTCAACGAGTACGCGGCCGATCGTGTGCAGACGTTCGGGACGGCTTTCTTAGGATTAAGTTTTAATTGTTGCCGATGTCACGACCACAAATTCGATGCCTTGACCCAGGACGATTTCTATAGTCTTCAAGCCTATTTTAATTCCATCACGGAAAAGCATTCTGAAAACAACCCCGCTCCTGCCTACGAGCCGTTTATCGAAACCACTTCTCCTTTGTTACCAGATGGTGAAAAGGTCAAGGTGATGGTTATGAAGGAAGCGGCCGAGCCCACCAAGACCTTTGTTTTAACGAGAGGGCAATATGATATGCCTGACTCGAATCGTCCCGTGGACCGACGCATTCCCAAGGTATTTCGTATCGATCAAATCCAGTATCCACCAACGAGGCTAGGGCTCGCTCAATGGGTTACGTCTGAGAACAATCCTATGTTGGCTCGGGTGATCGCAAATCGCATTTGGCAGAAATTCTTTATTCGAGGAATTGTTGCCTCTCTGGATGATTTCGGGATACAGGGAGATTATCCGTCACACCCAGAATTGTTAGATCAACTAGCCTATGAGTTTCAGCATAGCGATCGATTTGGAGCTGACTATGCATGGAGCATCAAGTTCTTGATCAAGAAAATTGTGAGTAGCCAAACATACAAGCAGTCTTCAAAGGTCCGTGCCGAGCTTGTTGCGAAAGACCCAGATAATCGACTGCTAGGTTACTTTCCGCGTCGTAGATTGCTTGGAGAAGAATTGCGTGACCAAGCATTGTTTGTATCGGGAACACTTTCTCAGAACGTTGGCGGAGCGCCGGTATTCCCTTATCAACCAGAAGGGCTTTGGGAAGAGCGTGCCAATGAGGGGAGCAATACCAAGGTTTATCAACGTAGCGCCCCGGATGGGTTGTATCGGAAGAGTCTTTATACATTTTGGAAACGGACGTGCCCGCCTCCGCTGATGTCTCTTTTCGATGCGCCCGACCGGACTTACTGTACGGTGAAGAGAGTTGCGACCAATACGCCTCTGCAAGCGTTAGCATTGCTCAACGAGGAGCAGTTCTTGGAGTGTGCCAAATTGCTGGCAGCGAGAACTATGCAAGAAAGAACAGTGGATGTAGATCGTTTGAATCGAATCATGGTACGTTTAACGGGACGTGAGCTCAGCCCACAGGAGCTGGCGTGGGCACAGGAGCTACTGTCTGCATCACGAGATCGTTTTCGTGAAGCCCCTCACGATGCCGAACTGTTACTCAAGCAGGGGGTCTCGACCGTACCGGCAGAATTGTCCCAAGAGGACTTGGCTGCATGGATGGTGGTCGTCAACGCACTAATGAATCTCGACGAAGCCCTGGTAAGAAATTAAAGGAGAATCTGCTTATGAATCCGCTACACGAATATTGGATGTCGATAAATCGCAGGCAGATGCTTCGGGGAGTCGCTGCAGGTGGTTTGGGATTTCTCGGTAGCACCGCTCTGCAACAACTGCTCAGAGCCGATGCTCCCTCAAAGACTCAAGCTAATGCCTCTCATAATGCTAATTCTTTGGGGCTGCCTCATTTCCCTCCCAAGGCAAAACGGGTCATCTATCTTTACCAAGAGGGAGGCCCATCACAGATTGATACGTGGGATTACAAACCTGAACTCAAGGAGTGGTTTGATCGAGACTTGCCGGAGTCGGTAAGAGGAACACAACGACTAACGGGAATGACGAGCGGACAGGCGAGACTCCCCGTAGCACCAAGCATGTTTTCTTTTAAGCGTCACGAAAATCGCGAAGATGGGCTTTGGGTTTCCGATCTGCTTTCGAAGACGGCTGAGCAAGCGAAACGATTGTGTGTCATTCACACCATGAAGACGGAGCAGATTAATCATGGGCCTGGTATTACGTTTATGCAGACCGGACATCAACTACCAGGTCGGCCGTCGATGGGAGCTTGGTTGTCGTATGGCTTAGGAACAGAAAACCAAGATTTACCCTCATTTGTGGTTATGATCAGTCAGGGGCGGGGGCAGATGCAGGCTCTCTTTTCCCATTTATGGGGAACAGGCTTTTTGCCAGGCGAGCATCAAGGGGTTCAATTTCGTGCCTCGCTGGATCCCGTTCTTTATTTGAACAATCCTAAAGGGATGGCGCGCGAGGATCGTCGACGAACGCTGGATCTGATCAATAGTATGAATCAATTACAAGCAGAAAAATTCGGCGATAAAGAAATTGAAGCGAGGATCTCACAATACGAAATGGCTTATCGCATGCAGACAAGCGTGCCGGCGTTAACGGATTTTCGAGATGAATCGGAAGCTAGTTTGGCGCTCTACGGCCCCGACGTTCAAAAACCTGGTACCTATGCCTATAACTGCCTAATGGCTCGTCGCATGGCCGAAAGAGGTGTACGTTTTATTCAGCTCTATCACCGGGGTTGGGATCACCATGGCAGTGTGCCCAAGGATCTTCCGATGCAATGTCAGGATGTAGATCAAGCGCAGGCTGGGTTACTCCAGGATTTGGAGCAACGAGGGTTGCTTGACGAAACATTGATACTTTGGGGTGGTGAGTTTGGTCGCACAGTTTACAGCCAAGGGGCGTTAGAGAAGGGGAACTATGGACGCGATCATCACCCGAGATGCTTTAGCGTTTGGTTATCAGGAGGGGGGATTCGACAGGGAATATCGTACGGTAGGACGGATGAATTCTCGTACAACATCGCAGAGAATCCCGTTAGCGTACATGATTTGCACGCCACCATGCTGCACTGTTTAGGAATCGATCATGAGCGATTCACCTATAAATCGCAGGGCTTAGACTTTAAGTTAACTGGGGTAGAACCGGCGAGAGTCATTCGCGAGATATTGGCGTAGCGAGAGATTTTGCACACACAATTAGTCGGACAAGCGTTGGCATAAGCTTCGGCCACCGCGCGATCGCAGGTTGTGAAGACATTACTCCGCAACGGATCGTTTTTTGATCATTACGAGTTCATTGCCAATATCGTTGTAGTGAGAATGAGACATCAACTCGCGAATAAGAAGAACACCACGTCCGCGAGGTTGGTCAAGGCGTTCTTCTTCTGTTGGATCGGCCACATTACGATGATCGAAACCATCCCCCTGGTCTTTAATTTGAATCGTAATTTCTTGGCCGGATACCGAGATTGCGATTGCGACCTCTTTACTCTCACACCTTTTGTTCCCGTGCTCGATCGCGTTGACAAGCGCTTCCTCCATGGCCATTTGCACATGGAACATATCCCCTCCCGGCCAATCCAGATCGGACATAGCCAGAATGGTTTGCTCTATCAACTCGTGAGCGACATCAAGATCGCTCGGAATCGACTTTTCTAAAGCCCAATTGCTTGGCGAATTCATTTCGATTCCCTGCGTCAGGCTGAACGAAGTGTGATGAGGTGCTCTGCCCCATGCAAAGCAAATGTGAAGAGTACCATTCGACTAAAGGCGAAATGCACCCAAGGCATCGTCCAGGCTCTTTCTAAGGTCAAACACTCGATCGAGTTTCGTGATCTTGAAAACGTCCAAGATTTCTGCCCTGAGATTGCAAAGCTTTAAGCGTCCATTTGCAGCTTTGACGCTTGAATTCAGTTTGATTAGCTTGTTGAGCGCAGCACTGGACATAAAATCGACCCCCTCAAAGTTGAGGAGCACTTGTGTACGCTTATCAACGGTCACTAGTGAAACCAACTCATCTCCGAGTAGTTCAATGGTACCGGAGTCGACGATTTTTTTGTCGATAAATCGAACGACACTTACCCCGTCCTGGTCCATGACATTGATACGTTGGAAATTTCCCATAAAACGAGCCTGACTTATCTAAAGCTTATGAAGTACTGATGAGTTGTTAGATTAAACGACGGTGAATCGCAGTGCAATAAAGGGGAGCCACAGGAGGCGTAAATTCACTACAAAATGAACGACATAGAACCGAATCTCGCCTCAGTGCGATTCTACTTCGGTTTACTTTTTGTTACCGAGATCTAGTTTATCCCACTTTTTATCACTTAGAACTTTCAATGCGGCGGGTGAAATTGCTGCATTGTCTTTGAGTGTTAGACGTTTGAGTTTTGGCATCTGGCTGATTGTCTTTATGGACGCATCAGTGATTGCGGTAGATCGAATGGAGAGTTCTGTCAGGTTAGGCAAGCTCGCAATGACTTGAACGGTCGCATCGGTCATCTGTGGAATGCTCCAAATATCAAGCGTTTCGAGAGACTGGACAGAACTTAAGTTCTTTAGGCCGACGTCGGAAACGCCACTGAGTTCGTGAAGGTAGAGTCGCTTCAGCTTGGGCATATCTTTGAAAACGAGCATTGCATCATCTGCAACCACTGGCAGGTCGCGCAATGTAAGTCTTTGAAGCGGCATGCCGGCTAGCGCTTTTACGCCATCATTACCGAATCCTTGGCAACGAATAATCTCGAGTTGAGTAAGTTTGAGAAGTTTCGCGAGATACGGACCGGATGCGTCCGAGATAGCAAAGTCCTGAATTAAGAGGTTCTCTATGGACCCATTTTCCGATAGCAATTCTAGACCGTAGTCAGTAACGGAAGTGCTTCTATGCTTTAACGCCTTGAGATTGGGCAGGCTACTGAGAACCTCGAGCGTCAGATCTCCGGCTTCCATGTTGCCCCTAAGGTCGAGCACCTTGAGGTCTTTGAGTTGTGCGAGCTTTCGGGTGCTTATGTCGTTTAATCGATTTTGCATCAACAGCAATGTCTGCAAGCCCTTTAGCTCCGAAATAGGTTTGAGCACCTGACTACTCATGTTCGCATTCGACGATAGGTCGAGATCCGTTAGGTTCGGGAGCGCCTTGACGATTCCCTCAACGGCAGAATCATCGATCACCGTATTCGTCAGCGACAACGATTTTAGATTTTTGAGTTCGAACAGTGGTGCAACATCGCTAGAACCGAGCCCACGAAAGTTCAATATCTGAAGTTTTGTTAGGTCCTTAGCAGTAGCGAATAGTTTTATATCCTCTGCCGTGAGTGCTGATCCGTCGGTGATAGAAATCTCGGTTATCTTTCCATCCACCTTGGTTACTTTCGCCACTGCTCCCAGTTGCTTGATACGCTCGTCGATATCCGACGCCATGGGGCTCGCAGCGAGCGTGAGGAGTGATGAAGCTCCCATTCCGATGCCGAACGCTAATACCAGGGAAGATCGAAGTGCATCAGCAAGCCAATTGCGACGATTAGTTTGTGTCATACGTAGAAAATTGCGTTTGAGGATATTCGCCGTGTCGAAAACACCAAGCATTATAGCCTATCGACGCTAATTCCCAAATAACGTCACAGCAATAACTTAGGAATCCTCGGATCTAAGGCTCGGCTTGCGATGAGTTCGGATAGAGAGAAAACAAAAAAGCGTAGGTCGTGTTCGGCCTACGCTTTTAGAAACTTATGACACGTTGTTTCCATTAGTACTGAGGTCTTCAGTCGGTCGGAGCACCAAGCGAACCGGTAGTCCGAGACGCATGCCACAGCCCGACCGCGAGACCTCTCAAAACTAATCGAGACGATGTTCGCCACGATAAACTGGTTTGATCAGATCTGCGACACCTGGGGTCTTGAGCGAAGCCAAGTTCGTAACCTTGATGTTGGCAGCATCCCATTCCACCTTTTCACCCCACTCGCCCATAGCACCTTCTTCACCACCTTTAGCGGCGGCCCAGACAGCAAGGTTACCGAGAAGAATGGTTTCTGTAAGAGGTCCAGCACGGTCGATAAAGTTCGACTTGCAAATCATAGGATTGCCTTCTGATTTGGCTCGGAACAGTTCGTACATGTTGTTCGTATCGTTATCGCCCTTGTCGACAGCGCGTTCAAAGTCAACCTTAGCCTTTTGTACACCGCGTAGTTCGTAGACGCCGCAGTAATCGTCCGCGCTGTAGAACGCACCCTTGTCGCCCACGATGAGAACACCGCTATTTGCGACGTTTTCGATTCCCCACTTGGTAAATACATCCATTGGTGGTTTGTTACCGACTCGATCGTACCACCAGAATGGAATCGCTGGACGTTCGCTCGTTTCTGGAAACTCAAACTTGATCACAGAGCTGGCTGGGAACGAATCGAAATCGTGTCCGGTCGATTTCGCTTGAACCGAGATCGGATCTCTCAGTCCGCAGGAAGCGAATGGAACGGTCAATTGGTGGCAAGCCATATCGCCAAGAGCGCCGGTGCCGAAATCCCACCAGCCTCGGTGCTGAAATGAATGATAAAGACCTGGCCAGTACTCGCGCATTGGTGCTACACCAACCCAATTTTCCCAATCCAGTTTGCTGAGGGCTCGTGCGATTTCCTTTTTCTTGCTTTCGATCAAGCCAGGAGCATCATCCTTGGACTCTATTTCAGCTTGCTTTGCGAACTTTTCCATCGTCATTCGACGTCCAGGACCTTGGGCCCAGACGGGCCGATTGGACCATGCATGGACTTCTTGAAGAGTGCCTAGGACACCAGACTTGAGTTGAGCGATTGCTTCTCGGGAGGAATCGAGAGCCGTACCTTGGTTTCCCATCTGAGTGCAAACGCCGGTTTCTTTTGCAACGTTTGCCAGCAAGCGAGCTTCGTAGATGGTTCGGGTTAATGGTTTTTGCGTGTAGCAACTGATTCCCATTCGCATTGCGGCGAGGGTAACGGGACCGTGCATGTGGTCCGGCGTACTAACCGTCATGATGTCGATGTTCTTGCCATGTTTTGCGAGCAACTCGCGATAGTCTGTATACTTTTCAGCAGACTTGAATTCGGGGGACTTTGCTTTGCCTTCCAGAGTGGATCTATCCACGTCGCACATCGCAATCACGTTTCCGAACTTGGCCGCGTTGGACGAGTCGCTTCCCCCTTTACCACCAACGCCCACACAAGCGACGTTTAACGTCTCGAGTGCGGAACGGCTGAGTGCCTTGGTGCTGCCTGCTGCCACGAAGTAGCCACCAGCGATAGCGGTGCTAGTATTCTGGATGAAGTTTCTACGGTTGAGTTTTGACATGGAAATGTTCCATAAGGTGAGAGACAGAAATGGCGAGCGACTTGCTCGGCCCTCGACGCCGCTATCGGCAGCTTGAGCCGAGTTCTACGCCCTTGCGGGGTCTGAGCATCTTAACTTATTGCTCTTCCGGAAGCAACGCACCTGCACAATTGGCATTTTCGGGTACTTTAATGGGGGTGGTTGATAATTTCACACCCGAGAGGGTTCGGCTGGGTACCGTGCGACGAAGGGCTTCGGGTAAAACTCTGGAGCGTTAGCCGATTTAAGCAATTGGGCAAAATCTGCTTGTCGCGAAAGATAAACACTTTCCAATAAGAGACAGAAAAAGAATGGGCAGTCTACTGCTAATCCCTACCGCCTACGAAAAGGGGATGATTGCGTCCGAGACGTTTACCCTCTTTCGAACGCTCGGAATTGAGGTCGCACTCTGTGGGTTTGGGTTAATTGCGTCGGCCGCTCAAACGGCGAGACTCATAACTCAGAGGCAGCCGGATCGAGTTATACTGGCCGGTATCGCCGGTTTGTATCGAAATAGGGAAATCGACGAGACTTGGCTGGGGCGAGCTGTCCAATTTGACCGGGTTGGCTGTTATGGCATCGGCGTTGGAAGCGGATTGAACTTTCAGAGTTCGGGAACGTTAGGATGGAGTCAATTGCAATCGGAGCAGCATGCTTACGTGGCAAGCGATGTAATTGAACTGGAATCACTAGGCCTGGATCTCCAACAACGAACCGGTTGGACACTCCTGAGTGTCACAGCAGCATCAGCAAATACAGAAGAGGCGAGGAGCAAGCGAGAGTATTTACCGGATGCAAATGCGGAAGACATGGAGGGGTTTGGAGTAGCGATGGCATGTGAGTTATGCGGCGTACCGATTTCGATTGTAAGAGGCTTTTCTAATTGGGCGGGAGACCGAGAACACAAAAACTGGAAGGTTGCGGAAGCGATGGGTAGTGTTTGCGAATTGGTAATAAAGATCAGTCGGAGTCGCCCCGAATGAGACCAATAAGATTTGCTATTTCCACATGCCCAAATGACACCTTTGCTTTTCACGCCATGCTGGAGCGCAAGGTCAGCTGGCGAGGTTTGGACTTTGACATCCAATTGCTAGATATACAGACATTGAATGAAGAGCTTCTTGCCAGGAGACTCGATGTCGCGAAAACGAGCTTTCACGCTGCCCTTTATCTGGCGGACGACTATGGGGTATTCCCGAGCGGCTCTGCTCTTGGGTACGGCGTGGGTCCCTTATTGCTTGCGTCAAAGGCAGGAGTCACACCCAAAGAACCGAGCCAGTTAACCATTTGCCCGGGTGAGCATACAACGGCAACTCTTTTATTCAGATTGTTTTATCCTGACACAACTCGACTAAAGCAAGTGGTGTTTTCCGAAATAATGCCTCAGCTAAAACAGGGGGAAGCAGATTTCGGAGTATGTATTCACGAAGGACGATTTACCTGGCGATCCGAAGGCTTATCGTTGGTGGAAGATCTAGGTAGCCGATGGGAGCAAACGACTCATTGCCCACTGCCCCTGGGTGGAATTATCGGTGCGTGGGGCCTCGGTCGGGAGGTACTACGAAGCGTGCAAGCAATAATCTACGACTCTCTGTTATATGGGCTTGCACATCCTGACGAAGCGTTACCCACGATGAGACGTTATGCCCAGGAGTTCGACGATTCCGTTCTCATGAAGCATGTAGAATTGTATGTAAACGATTGGACCCGAGAGCTAGGGACGGTAGGCGAGCGAGCACTAGAAGAACTTTCGACTCGCGCCTACGAGATTGGATTGACCGGGGGGCACTCCCATTTAAGGCTTACAACGTACGCTCGATAGAGCTATCGAGATTTGAAACCGGAATCACCTATGTGCAGCAAATTGTTCGAAAGAGCCTCATGATGTTTAATCGACGAAAATGCATTAAGTGTTCAGTATTAGGTGGGATTGGCTATTTATCATTGCGATCAGGCGAAAAGAATGGATGGTCCAGAGGGCTTTACGTCGGCGAACAAAGTATTGAAGAAATTTCTATTCGTGCGATGGGTAGCGAAATCAATGTTCGCTGGGAAGCGAACGAACACGCGAGCGTAATGGCGAAACAAGTTCGCGATGAGACGTCAGCACTTCTTGAAAAGTGGAACTCTATCCTTAGCGACTATGACGACGAAAGCGAGGCTTCGATACTGTCTCGAACAGAGAACATGGGACGTTGGCAAATTGTTTCGACCGAGCTGGCGGAGGCGATAGCCAGATCTAAAAAGTGGTTTGAAATATCTCAAGGGGCATTCGATGTTACCTGTGGAGCGGTAACGGCGCTGCGACGCAAACGCAGGGTTGTGAAACCAGAGGAGTGGACGGCAGCTATACAAACCATAGGCTGGGATGCCATTAGCTGGGATCCGGAAAAACGTGCGGTCAAAATAGACAAGAAAGGAGTCAAGTTCGACTTCGGCGGAATTGGCAAAGGCCTAGTAGTGGATAAAGTGTGCGAAAAGCTTGAGAGTCTGGAACTAAAACAATTCATCGTGAATTTCTCAGGGAATCTTCGGGCAGGCGCCTCACCCACTGATCGGGATGGCTGGCCTGTAGAGTTGGAGTTGTTGGGAGACGCTCCATCCAATGCATCGGTTTTGTATCGATTTCGACTCGCCAACCTTAGTATGGCCACCTCGGGAGACCAATTTCAGCGTTTCCCAGATTGGAAGAGTCAATCGCCTAAGGATCGGACCAGCCACATATTGGATCCTCGGGACGGAGGAGGGATAACGGACAAGCAATTAGTTACTGTATTTGCAGCCCATGCATCAGATGCAGATGCTGCAGCAACAGCGGCTTGTGTTCAGCTCAGGCGAAACAATCGTAGATGGCTCGACGAATTGGTGGGGCGTGAGCCTGGAATGTTCGGGCTGGCTCAAGAAATCGTCGATGGAGATTCCACTGTGATTGAGTTCGGAGGATTTTCCAACAAATTGAAGCTCAACCGTTCTTGATCAGCAATAATGTGCTAGAGATCAGGTGCCAAATTTGATACGATGACCATGTTGCGTTAACTTGAAGACAGCACTTATTAGCCGATCTCCCAATCCGCAGCGTGAGCAAAGGACAATCCCACAGATTTCCCTTGCTTACGCGTTGGGTTATAATAGATATGCCGAGTTACAGTGTACGCGTCGCGTTATGATACACGTCATCTCCAAGTCTCGGCACCAGCAATCTCATCCCGTAATGCTTGAAAGGGTCGCAGAATGAAAGCGTTTCCATTAGTCGGTTTTGTCTTTTGTGTTTTTTTACCTTTGATGAGTGGATGCGGGACTGATAACGTCGATGTCGTCGATCTGAACAAAGTGCTCGATGCGGTCGCGCTCGTCTTGGCAGAATCCGACAACAAAGGTACGGGGGAGAGTGTAGCAGTCAACGCATCCGCAGAAGTCGACTCTCAGGAGATGATGTTGCAAGCGATCGACCCTTCCAAGCAGGATGCGGAAAAGGAAAAAGAGTTCCTGACAAAACTGGCCGCTACCATGAATGATCTTAAGGTTATGCAAGCCCAGGTGGGAGTCTCCATGACGGCGGGGGGGGAGATCAATGGATTTCTGGATCCGAATGGAAACAACATTCAGGATGCGGGAGAAACCAAAGAGTTCACCGTGACAATCGATACCGCGAACAATCGCCTGGTTGCATCGGACAACAATGGCCATCACCGCCCCTATGGCTTCCGTCCTGGTGGTTTCATGACCGGCTACCTCCTGGGATCAATGCTGGGACGACAAAACAGCTTTTACGGGGGCGCAGCACCTTCGGTTTCCAGTGCCCAGATGAGTCCGCAAAACTACCACAAGTCTGCCGTAAGCTCCGTCAAAGCAGCACGAGCATCCAGCGCGAGAATGACGACGGGATCTAGAGGTTTTAGCTTTGGTAAATAGCCACAGCTAGCGAATCACTTTCTTGGTTTGTTGCGATGAACAACAGGCCCCTCCAATGCAGATCGTTGGCGGGGCCTTTTTTATGGCCAGTTCTCCCTCGACTCAGCAAAGTTTTATTGGTATATGCTAGCTGTGCGCCATTGCGCGGCAAAGATTGCTGGGCGAACAGTGGCACCCGCGTTCCTTGATTCGCCGACGAATTTAGCGAGGCTGGACTGCAAGGAAGCGGTTAGAAAACAGAAGAGGATCCACATACCCGAGCATGGAGGCGAGGGCAATGAATCAGAGGGGGACTGCGCTCGGGCACCGTTTGGCCTGGCTATTTGCGATTGTATTTGTTGGTTGCGAACATGCTGGTGAAGTAGCGGACCAAATTCTATCTCAATCTCAAAATGTAACGGCTGCCCCCGCGACGAAACCGACTTCCGGCCAATTTCAAACCGGATCTCAGCCTTCTCAGCCTGGAAAGTATATTTCCCAGGCCACATCGAATCGAGCACCCGGGCTCCCCGTTCGCAATGGACAAACCATCCTCATCGCGAGTTTTAACATTCAAGTCTTTGGCACCTCCAAGATGTCTAAGCCTGGTATCCCAGAACATTTGGCTGAGGTGATTCGACAATTTGACATAGTTGCGATTCAAGAAATCCGAGACCGTAGCGGCTCTTCGCTCCCGCTTCTTTTAGAATACGTCAACAGCAACGGATCCAAATACGACTATATCATAAGCCCGCCTCTGGGAAGAACGTCGTCCAAAGAGCAGTACGCATTTGTATTTAATACGCAAACGATTGTGTCTGCAACTGAGTTTAGCTACTTAGTAGAGGACTCCAGTGATCTTCTGCACAGGGAACCGTTGGTTGCGAGATTCGTCTGCAAGGTAGCGCAAGGCTATCAGCCATTTCGATTTACGCTCGTCAACTTTCATTCCGATCCGGACGAGGCCGCAGAGGAAATCAAAGTCCTCTCCTCGGTGCTCAAGTCCATCAGAAATTTTGAGTATGCCAATGGCGGTGAGGACGATGTCATTCTGATGGGGGACATGAATGTCGAGCCCAGAAACTTCGGATCGCTCGCGCAGGTCCCTGGGCTGATCTGGTTGATCAACGAACCAACCAATACGCGCAGGACAAAGATCTGGGACAATATACTCCTCGACAAAGAATTAACCAATGAGTTTACTGGCCGAGCAGGTGTCATGGATCTGGAGCAGCTATTCCGTATCACACGCGAAGAAACTTTGGCGATTTCTGACCATCTTCCGATTTGGTCTGAGTATTATGCGGTCGAGATGCCCTACCAAGGGTTAGAGCGCTCAGCAACTAACAACACGTCCTTTGTTCGTTAGATCGATGCTTAGCTTCTTTCTTACTCAGACTTTCGTCGCCGAGTAGTCGGTGTGTCAGGCTTCGATTCCGTTTCCTCCCAACTGGCGGCAACAATTTCGCCAGATTTGGAAATGCTCTTTAGTTGCTCGATCTTCTGCTTCGCATGGCTTAGCCTTTGCTGGCAAAGACTTACATAGCCGACCGCTTTCGAATATTCTTCCAGGGACTGCTCCAATCCCAGCGAGTTGCCCTCGAGCCTTCGAACGGATTGCTCAAGAGCGGAGATAGCTTCTTCGAACGTCATCTCTCGGGTAGTTCCACTCTCGCTGTTGCTCACTTTTTCTTCCCAACCGTTCTAATCGATACAAATGGTAGTTTTTTCCACAAAAAACCTCTCTGTCATTTGACAGCAGGTCAAGTCACTCGGCCGCTATAACCTATCGTTCACTGGTAGATCCCTCCATACCTTTTCTTGGAGAATCCTCGCTCTCTTGATCGAGTTCTAATGTCAACAAATAGGCGAAGTGCAAACAAAAAAGCCAAACATGGCGGAGGCAATTTGCCCCGGCCAACTGGTGTTGCTATTGCTCGCCCGCACCACCACGACTCATTAGACAGGAATTTGAGCGAGGTTGAAACCCTGCTCGGCGAATGCGATCAAACATACGGATCTAGCCGGGGCGAATCATTCCTTGCGGTTGAAAACTCAATCGAGGAAAAACAGATCAATAAACCTGTTCCTTCCGTTGATTTAAACTCGGCAGTACTAGCGTTGTTGGAGAACAAGATTCAACAAATTGTCGAGAACACGGCACAGCTGGAGCGAGATCGAATCGAGATCCAAGAGGCTCGGAGACAGCTAAAACACGCAATAGACTCTGCCGAATTGCGGATAGCACAGATCGATAGCGGTACAGGGGAAGATAATTCTTCATTTAACACCGGAATAGTCGAGTCGTTGCGTGCGGAAAATGAGCGACTCGTAAGTCTTTTGAACCATACCCGGGCCGAGTATCAGACGCTTTTAGACTTCATCGAAAACGAAGATATCAAAGAACTCACGAGCAACATTCGAAACGAACATCTAGAACGCGAGTGTGAATTGAATCGCGAGCTAGATCGGCTCAAAGAAAAGGTTAAGCTGCTCGAAGACGAGATTGGTTCGAGTATCGGTACAGGTTCTGAAGCGGAGTTTAAAAAAACACTCGCTTCTGTTCGCAACGAACTGATCGACGCGCGTCACGAAGTGGTCGATGTACGATTGCATTGCAATGAATTAGCTTCAAGATTGGCCAAATTCCAGGACCCAAGCACTGTTAATCACGACTCGGTAAGCTGGGAAGATAGAAAGCAAGCTCTGCTTCAAATGTTGGAGGAGCAAGACCAACAAGAATTGAGCAGCGCTGAAAACGTTATCGAGATGAAGCAAATTTTGGAGGAGACCTCCGTTCAAATTCAGATTCGCGAAAAGGAGATCGCCGATCTAAGAAGCTTGCTGGAGCAGCAGTCGATCGCGGCAAACGGATTTGCAGTCGGAGCTGCGGCTGTTGCGAATCTAGTTGATGCAGATGAGATCGTTGCTGAAGAACGCCAACGACTTAAAGAAATGCAGTTGCAGTGGGAGCAAAAGCAACGACAAGGCGAGATCGAGATGTCTCTGGAGCGGGCCAAATTAGCTCGTGAACGACTGGAGATACACGATAAACTGCAACAACTCGAGGCAGAAAGAGACCGAGTAAAGCGAGCAGCCGAAAATGCTTCACAATTATCGCCGGCACCGCACAAGGGGCGCTGGTGGGCCAGACTGGGACTTAAGGACGACTAAAAGAAACTCTTGAATACAGCAATCGCCAGTTCAGGCCGTTAGCTTTATCGCAAAGGTCCGATGTAGTCAGTCGCAATAACAACGTCATCAAACCATATTTCGTTTGCATGCCCGCCTGAACCTTGGGTTAAGTAGACATACAACCAGACGAAATTCACGTTCAACTCTTGCGTCGTTCGCCAATTGAAACCGGGAAAGGGAGATCCGCCTGGCACTTCAGGTAAGCTGCGACGTTCACCAGTCGAGTGATCCCAAACGACACCTTCCCCCGATTTGTTGGGCAAGAACTTGTCGAAAATGAAAACTCCTTTAGGAGAATCTTTCCGGAGATGGCTGATTAGTTTTCCATCCAGCCAGAATGCGAGTTCGCCGTTCGACTCCCCGACGTCATTCATTTTGATCATCATTTCCAAGCAGATCCATTGATCCTTTTTGACAACGATCGCTTCATCATTGATGAAGGAGTTTCCCCATGTTTGCCCACGTGGTGGGCTGCCGCGCATTTCGTGCCAGTAGGTGTAATAGTCCCATCTCCATGACTTCCCGAACGGTTCGATCCCAACCCAAAAGGATTTGTCACCCTGTGTGGGTTCGCCAGCTCGGACTTGAGGCCAAGGTTTTGCGGGGAGATTGCCTCCCAGGCAGGTCCCAAAATGATGGATCGGTTCGCAATCTTTTCCAAAGCGAACATAAAATCGCGAGTGAACTTTGTTCAGTCCCTTTGGCAATCGAGTATAGAGGTCTCCCCCCGTTCCCTGCTCGGCAATCTGAGTTATCAGCAATGACTTTTTTCCGTGACTCAATTCCGGTATGCTGGCCGAGAGCGACATGACCTCAGAGTTTCGAACCATCTCCCATCGTGTCTTTAGATCGTCGATCGACTCCACTTCAAAGTTCTCGGCAAGAACTACGCGCGAGTCCGTGCTGATATCTTTATCGCCTTGATATTGATTGGCAATTCCGAAGTTGCCTTGAGGAAGCTGGGAGTGACAACAGTTGATTAGGATCAGGCAATTCCCTATCAAAGTTAGTACATACCGGAGTATCTGAAACCTATTGCTAGCTAAACGTGGAGAAGTCAATGGCGGATGTTGTGATGGAATTATGAAGCCAGAAGTTGACCAGGCTTTTCGCCACAGATCGATAGCCGGCTAAATCGTCGGGTTTAGGAACATAGGCGTTAACGCCCGCCTGAAAGGCCCTCATTATATCCTTGGGCGCTTGCGACGAAGTAAAGATCACAATTGGGATGTATTGCAGAACAGGATTGTCTCGAAAAAGGGGAATAAGATCAAAACCAGAACAGCGTGGTAGGTTGAGATCCAACAAGATAATCATGCGTGAATCTTTGTAGCCTGCTTCGAGTTCACTAATCGCGAATTCGACCTCGTCGTAATTCCGAAAGACCGTCAAACTAACGTTGTTATCTGCTTCTGACAAAGATTCACGAAACAAAACCACATCTCCAAAATTATCTTCAATCAAAATAATGCACCGATGAGGTTTTCGTTGATTCATAGTCGTAAATAAGTTTGTATCAGGTCGTATCGCTTCTAGGTAAAGTGAACCAAAATTCGGAACCTTGATCAAGAATGGAATGAACCCCGATAGTACCACCGTGTTGAAGGATAATTTTTTTACACAATGCCAATCCAACACCAGAACCTGGATAGATATTGTTCGGATGCAATCGCTGAAACATTAGGAAGATTCGATCGAAGTGTTTAGAATCGATACCAATCCCATTATCGATGACGCGCACAATCCATCCGTCGTTACGATCTTCGCAGGTGATGCGTATTTCCGCGTCTTCGTTTCTTGAAAATTTTGCTGCGTTACCGATCAGATTGAGCAAGACTTGTTCCATACGATCACGGTCTGCATGAATCTCAGTTAAGTTGACTTTTGAGATCCGGATCTTTTTTTCGTCGATTGAATGTTTGAGTGTTTCGATTGCGTTATTGCAAATTTCTTCGAGCGAGCAGGGGGCAATTGTATATTGCCCAGTACCAACGCGAGAGAGAAGTAGAATATCGTCCACCATTTGTTGCATTCTCTTCGCGCCATCCACGGCGAAAGACAGATACTCCCTCGCGGCGGTCGGTAGAGAAGCCGAATACTTTTCGTCTAGAATGGCGCAGAAACTTCGCACCATCCGAAGTGGCTCACGCAAATCATGACTCGCAACATAAGCGAATTGCTCAAGCTCCGAGTTGGAGCGAGCCAGCTCCTTGGCTTTTAGATTCAGTTGTTCGGAGTCAAATTCGCGTTGTATGAGAAGAGACTGAAGTTGCTGTTCTGTTAGCTTTCGTTTCGTGATGTTACGAACGACCACTAACACTTGATGGTTTTCAAGTAGCGTAAAACGTCCTTCGAACCAGCCTACAGAGCCATTGATTTCTAGCGAATACTCAATCTCCTCGGTTTTGCCGGAGCTACAGCATTTTTCAAATGCCTCCATGATCGCGGGTTGAATATTTTCTGGCACGACATCGGCAATTCTCTTGCCGATAAAGTAATCTGGCGAAACGTAAAGATCTTGGTGCGCATAATATTTGAGATAGATCCCTTCTCTGCTAAGCCAAAAGTACAGATCGGGAAAGGTACCTAGAATCCCTTCGAGATCCATTTGCTTTTCTTCAAGCAAACGAGACGATTCCTCCAATCTTGATTCGTACCGTTCAATCGTTTCAGCTTCTCTTATTTCGAGAAGCATTTGGTTCATATGGAATGTTTCGCGTCTAAGTCCATGCATAGCGAGCCCACAGAAAGTAAGTACAATCAAGTAGGCCTGCATTACCAGGTACTCGTCTTGCTTATCGCGGCCCGTGAACGGACCATACTCCATAAGCGTTGCCGTAATGGTAAATCCAACAATCAACGTGAGCCCGATGACTAGCATGGGCAAATTGTCTTGTAAGCAAAACATTAGCCATACGCCGGCGATGATGCAGAGTAATAGTTCTCGTGCAATGTCCGTTTGAGATACATCGGAATAGCAGATAGCTAGAAGAACTAGTAACACTGCATAAAGAAAATGGTACTGTGCCGCAAATGCAGCCCCCCAGTCCTTTTTGGTACTAAAAAGTATTACTGAGAAAAGGGGCAAAGCAAAAATCATGGCAGTTGAGTCGGAACCCCACCAGAATAATGTTGCATAGAACAGATTAGAGGAGTCCTTCAGAAAGTAAGCGACAATACTTCCAAGCAAAGCACTCGCTAACCCTCCCACAAAAATAGAAACGGTTAAAATTGAGACGGACTTCAATGATCGCATCATCCACGGCTGGCTCTCGCCCATAGTTATCGAAAGATCGATGTTCTTTATGAAAAGAGGCTTCTTCCGCCGCCTATGAAGCCAATTTGCGAGGCTTACAGTAATCCATGATTCTGCGGCGTTAGCAGAAGGATACCCGATGCAGCGAATGGCGAGTTCTGCTGGCTCAGCGGACCAACTTGGCACGCTGATTAACACGCTAAACAGCGATCCTAAGAAAATGGGAGCTAACGCAGGTTTCCCAAATATGACCAATGCGATTAACCCAAATCCGGCAGCAGGCCAAACGGGCGATGATGTAGATCCTCGTATCAGAAACCAGTCACCCAAAACCGACAACAAAAGATAGATTGCAAAGACAGTCAGCCCTGAAATCGTCGAAAGCTTAACGGTGGCCCCCAGGTTTTCCTTCCAGGCCTTGCCAGACGTCAGGTGCATAGACACAGTTTGCTTCGAGGATCAAACGTCATCAGATTTTTCCCCGCCCGCGTTATTCCGTGCCTGTACGATTAACGTCGTGAGAGTCGAGTAGTTTGGGTCTAAAGATGCACATCCAATACGTATCGCAATTTCAGAGCCAACTTCCTTGGTCAGCTCATTGAGCAAGCGGCTGCGGATTTGCTCTCGCTTTTCTGCGCCAACTCCAGGCAATGCCACTAAGAAATCGGAGGGCTGGAGCCTCGCAATATAGTCAGAGCTCCGGACCGATTTTTCTAATCGTGCCGCGACGGACTTTATATCATCGACTGTCGGCACGCGTGAATCCCCCATCCCCATACTAACCCAGAACAAGCACAACTCCGAGTCTGAGGTACACGCCGACTGGAACGCTTCATCCACAACGTTCTGAAATCCAAATTGGTTGAACAGTCCTGTTACTTCATCTACGCCACTGTCATGGGCATTCGTCGAGTTCCGACTCCGCTCTATCGACAGCTTTAGAGAAAGCAACAGCGACTCGATAGGGACCGTCTCCTTGTTGTAAAACGAGTCCGCTCCCGCATCAATGACATCCGAAGCCATGCTTTTGTCGATGTTCCCGGACAAGATAATAACGGGGATGTCCTGTCTGAATCGCCGAATTTTACGGAGTGCTTCGATTCCGTCTGCATCAGGTAATCGAAGATCCAAGATGATCGAATCGAAAAACTCAGTACCCAATAACTGTTCGGCTTCTGCGAGAGACGCCGCATTTTTGAGTTCAACGTGCTCGGCACCAGCACTACCTAAATAGTGCTTGAAAAGCGCGACGTCACCAGGATTATCCTCGATAAGAAGAATTTTCGACGGTTTCGTCCATGCAGCAGGTTCTTCACACGCTCCGAAGCTGTTTGATTCCATAAGTCCTATCGATAGCTATTGAACGAGTACTATTATCGCGTTCCGAAGGATACTCTTCCGCGAACTGCGAATCATCATCAGGGAGTGGGCGTTGCTCTTGGGGTGACTAATGCAACCGTACAAATTTGGTGAACAAAAAACAGGAACTCAAACAAGGTATCATTGGAAGCCCAGCACTACCAAACCATTTCGGAATTTTTAAACAATAGCAGGTATATTTCAAGCCAGATTCGCACAATTGAGTTCTATTGCAATGGTTTTTTAGGAGATCTCAGTTTTATTCCCTAGCTTCCCTTTGCCGACGGCGACAGTACTCTTAGACAATACGCATGCAGATTCGATTCGAACAGGTCTAATTATGCGGCGATAATCCGACAAAACTGGTGCCGCAACTCGAAGATAACCTTGATGGGATAAGCTCCGAAACCAAACCCGCAGCGTGAGGGCTCGTTGCTTTCGTGGCTTTTTGAAAAATTGAGTAGCAACCGCAGGGCGCTAGCCCACAGGTAACGGACAATACCCGGAGGCTATCGATTTACGGCTGACTAAAGCAACACGCCCGTGAGTGAGGGACAATGTCCGGGCGAATATTCCCTTGCTTGTGCGTAGGGTTATGATAAACATCATCTCCAAGTTGTGGTATTACCAACATCCCCCCAACCAGCGCTAGTCTCTTTGTTAAATAATCGGTATGTCGAACTCCACTGCAAGTCGAACTTCTCCTTCCTCGAGGGGGCGTCGCATCCGCATGAACTTGTGGAAACAGCGAAACATCTGCAATACGATGGTATCGCAATAACGGATCGCAATTCGCTAGCTGGAGTCGTGAGGGCTCACACCGCTGCAAAAGACTGTGAAATTCGCTTTATAGTTGGAACCGAATTGCAATTTACCGATGGTCCAGGACTTTTGATCTGGCCAAAAAATCGAAAGGGATACGGCAGCCTTTGCAAGCTACTTTCTTTGGGTCGCCAACGTGCAGAGAAAGGTGAGTGTATCCTTCACTGGGAAGATCTAAAGGACTCTTTGACAGATTGCATCAGCAGCGTACTTCCTAGACTCACATCGCATGTGACGCGTACACCAAAAGACACACTTCGAGATTTTGATCCTAGCCTTTCGACCAATGAACCAAAAAAGACCGATAATTTTAAAAAGGATCGCCACGCGTGGTTCGACTGGCTCCCGCTAGCCAAGGAAATTTTTTCGAACGATGTTTACATCGCAACTTCTTTGTTGCGGGGTGTTGATGATTGCGCTTGGCTGGACCACCTATCGTCGATTTCGAGCCGTATTGGCATCCCATTAGTCGCCACGGGAGATGTTCTTTATCACTGTCCTCGACGCATGCTGCTCCAAGATTGCGTCACGGCGATCAGTGGAGGTGTGACTATAGATGAAATCGCTGCTTTTCGTCCTGATAGCTCACAAAGACACCTAAGATCTCTCGCAGAAATTTCTTCCGTTTACCGAGGAGCGGAGTACGCCATACATAACACGGTTGAGATCGCAAATCGAATTGATTTTTCTTTAGACCAATTGCGATTCGAGTACCCTACAGAATGGGCACCCGAGGGAACAACCCCCATCGAATTCTTAAAACGTTTGAGCTGGGCCGGCGCTAAGCAACGTTATCCAGATGGGGTTCCTGAGAAAATAATTTCCATGCTCCGGTACGAATTGAAAATTATTGAAGACCTGCACTACGAGCCATATTTCCTGACCGTGTGGGATCTAGTTCGATTTGCTCGCTCAAAGAACATACTCTGTCAGGGGCGTGGCTCGGCCGCTAACTCGGCGGTCTGTTTTTGTATCGGAGTGACTAGCGTCGATCCGAGCAAGTTTGATTTACTTTTTGAACGATTTATCAGCAGGGAGAGAAACGAAGCACCGGATATCGATATTGACTTCGAGCATCAACGACGTGAGGAGGTCATCCAGTACATCTACCAAAAGTATGGTCGCACCCGGGCCGGCATGACCGCAGCGGTTACGACATACCGCATTCGCTCCGCTATTCGGGACTGTGGAAAGGCGATAGGTCTTTCTCAAGATAGAATTGACCGGCTGGCGAAGATTGTCGAGGGACGTGGAGCGGAAAACGATTTCTTAGAACACTGCACCACCGCGGGAATCGACCCCGCATCGTCTCTTGGCCAGAGATTCGTCTACTTGGTAGAGTCAATCACAGGCTTTCCCCGCCATCTCTCGCAGCATACAGGCGGTATGGTGATGACACAGGGACCTTTATGCGAACTGTGTCCAATCGAAAACGCCGCGATGCCCGACAGGACAATCATTCAATGGGACAAAGATGACCTGGACGAAATCGGTATTCTCAAAGTAGATTGCTTGGCGCTGGGAATGCTGTCCGCGATCCATCGAAGCCTGGATTTGATTCGTATTCAATACGACCGCTCCTACAATCTAGCCACGATACCAGCAGAAGACTCCGCCGTCTATGATATGATCTGCCAGGCAGATACCGTTGGCGTTTTTCAAATCGAAAGCCGAGCGCAGATGAGCATGCTACCTCGTCTCCGGCCAAGATGCTTCTACGATTTGGTTATTGAGGTTGCTATCGTAAGACCAGGACCAATCCAAGGACAAATGGTGCATCCCTATCTAAAAGCGCGCAGCACCGGCATCCAGCCCACCTACCCCACCGAGGCCATTGCCGATGTGTTAAAACGTACTATGGGAGTACCCATATTCCAAGAACAGGCAATGAGATTGGCGGTTGTCGCTGCGGGCTTTACCCCCGGTGAAGCGGATCAACTACGCCGCACCATGGCGGCGTGGAGACGCCCCGGAGTTATCGAGAACTTTCGTCGAAAACTCATTGACGGGATGCTCGCAAATGGACTGGATCAGGAATTTGCGGAACGAGTCTTTACGCAACTCAGAGGCTTTGGCGAATACGGATTTCCGGAATCGCACGCCGCCAGTTTCGCTTTACTCGTGTATGCGTCCTGCTGGATAAAGCATCACTATCCTGAGGTCTTCTGCTGCGCTATGCTCAATAGCCAGCCGCTCGGATTCTATTCTCCCTCTCAGCTAATCCAAGATGCTCAGCGACATGGTGTGCAGGTATTGCCTGTCGATCTGAATCAAAGTAACTGGGACTGTACACTCGAGGCTAGCACCTCTTATCGATCCATTACTAAATCTAGCGATGATACTAACAACAACATGCCTCTTCGACTGGCTTTGCGTTTAGGACTGCGAATGATACGCGGCCTAAAGCACAATGAAGCCGAGCAATTAGTCACCAATCGATCCTGCCGTGGTAAGTTTCGAGACCAATCCGATATTGTAAAGAGAGTCAGACTAGCCCAACCTACTTTGGCAATCCTAGCGGAATCCGGAGCGCTCAATTCCATTTCGGGAGATCGTCGTGCTGCCTACTGGCAATCCTTGGCTCGGGAAAAATCCGCAATCGATATGCCGCTGTTTGAAACGAGTGGAGTCGACGACGACGAGGTGACTCCCGATACCTTAATCAAACTCAATCCTCTCGAAGAGGTTTACAGTGACTACGCCAGCCTAGGGGTTTCTCTCCAAGGTCACCCGATGAGCTTTTTTCGAAACAAACTCATTCAGCAAAGAATTAAAACAGCCGCCGACCTTGCAGCGACCGATCACGGAAGATTCGTTCGTGTCGCTGGCTTAGTCGTCCTCCGTCAACGTCCAGGAACAGCTAAAGGAATCACTTTCGTCACTATGGAGGATGAAACCGGTTCTATCAATTTGGTAATAAAGCCTCAAGTATGGAAAGATCATTACCTAATTTGCAAACAGTCCAACGCTTGGCATGTCCAAGGAGTACTGGAAAAACGCGAGGGGGTTATCCATGTTGTGGCGGCTCGTATCGAAGATTTGCAAGACCTCGTTGGACCGTTAAACATTTCGTCTCGCGACTTTCGCTAGCAATCAACACTGCCATATCGATGAACCAGCGCGGATAAATCGATCTGGTACCTAATGGTAACGTTTGCTAAAACGCGTTCATCGACCAGAAATACCCAACCTTTACCAGGAGACAACGGAATGTCAGGTAACTCAGGACTGTTTAATTGGATACGAGAAGGAGTACGGCAATCCGTTCTACTCGGAGTTTCTGATGCCCTAGAGTCAATTGGTTCTCCTGATAGTTCAGACAAGCTTCATCCTGCGTTGCTGTCGATCAATTCGAACCGCTCTTCCGCAGTCTTAGAAAGCTCCGATTCCGTTGTCGGCAAGAGAACCGGTGGCACAACATCACCGAAAAAACGACTGGGCCGATCTCTCAAAGATATCGAGCCAGTGTCCAAGTCCTCGACTCCCAACACATAACGATTTCCGTTGCGCTGTTATCTACCCAAATCAATCTCGGCACTTCTTATAGCCGTACTACTGCCATGGTGCATATCGGGTTGTAACTCAACACTCTTCACTCGGTGGGGGGCGAACCAAGTTCCGTTAGACAAATCCACGTTGTTGTCGAACCCGATATCCCTTCCGGTCAAAGATGGAGAGTTCCTCTGGAATCAAATCGTTGACGTCGTTGATGATTATTTCCAAATAAAAAGCGAGCAACGTCCGACTGTCGAAGCGACTCACTGGCTAGAAGGAAAACTAGAAACGATACCCCAAATCGGGGCAACAGCACTCGAACCATGGCGCAAGGATGCTGGTTTCGGCTTTCAGCTATGGGAAAGTTCTCTGCAAACAATTCGACGCATTGCGACCGTGCGTGTTGTACCAACGGAAGCTGGATTTGATGTATTCGTTGAGGTTTTAAAGGAGATCGAAGATGTCGATCGATCTCTTCTTTCCTCCGAGGGTTCAGCGGCCAAGCGGCATGATGGTACGGTAGTCCGCGTAGACAATCAACTCGCTGGCGGCCCCGTCAATCTTGACTGGATTCGCCTAGAAAATGACACGGAACTAGAACAACGCATATTGCGTGAAATTCTCGGACGCACTACCAATGTTCGTCCACCACGAAATCGTATTCTAAACTTAAATTCCCTACGACAAGGCAACTAAGAAGCGACGGACGCTCGTGCAATTTCGAATCGAGGCAGCTTCGTACTCCCCATCCCTATTTAGACAGATACAATGGCGTTCACGCGAATCGCCTAGGCATGTCATCCGTAGGAGTATGATCTTGAAAACCGTTAAGCCCCATATCTTAGCTGCATTTACAGGATTGGCTGTGGCGCAATCCCTTTTCGCTAGCGCCGCGTTCTGCCAAGAGAAAAGTGTGAAACCAGGGATCAACGACTCTTTTTTGAAACCGAATCCTGACGAGTACGTTGAACGTTTTGAGATAGAAAGCAGAGAAGTATTCGCTCAACGCGAGGAAATTGTTAAAGCCTGCAGAATCGAAAAGGGCATGGTCCTCGCCGACATTGGTGCTGGCACCGGACTTTTTACACGATTGTTCGCCAAAGAGGTTGGTGAGAACGGTAAAGTTCTCGCAGTAGATATCGCAGAGAATTTTCTCGAGCATATCAAGATAACCAGTCGTTCTCTCGGTCTGAAAAACATCGAACCTGTACTGTGTACTCCAGATTCAACCAATTTGCCGCAATCATCGATCGATCTGGCCTACATTTGTGATACTTATCACCACTTTGAGTTCCCACTGAAAACGCTTGCTTCTCTTCATCAGGCACTCAAACCTAACGGGCGAGTTATCCTTATCGACTTTAAACGTATTAAAGGGGAAAGTTCCGAGTGGACTATGAACCACGTTCGTGCCGGCCAAGAAGTCTTTGAGGAGGAGATTATCGCAGCTGGGTTCCGCAAGGTTCGAGAACACAAAGACAAGCTCAAAGAAAACTACTTCGTAGAATTCGAAAAGACAGACTCAGTAAACAATTAAATGCACCAAACTTAATTGGTAATTTAGCTCGGAAATGATGTCGAGCATTTCATGATCCAAGTGCAATGAAATGCCGGCGAGCAGATCCCTCGCTTAAGTTTTTTACGGTAATAGTGGGTTGGCCACTCTTTTCAGACTTAAGCACCATTAAACAGAGAAGAGCGCCCACTCTAAGTTGTTAACAATCTATTTTGGTTGAACAGGTTTACTCTTGAGTGATTGGATCTGCGTTTCCAGCATTTGCGACATTGCAGGGTTATCCGCGAGTCGTCTCTTCAGTTCCTCCAATTGTTGAATCATCATCTCCTTGGCTGCTTCATTGGATTCCAGATTGCCTACGTTTCCAGCCACTGCACCCTGGAAATTCTGCTGATTAAAACCTGCCACTCCGTTAAATGGTATCGGTCCGACTTGATTAAATTGCTGTCCGCCGACATTGGCGGCCCCGCCAAAATTCATATTGAACCCGTTCGCTGGGAAACCGCCCTGTGGAAAACCACCAGCGAATGCCATCCCGCCACCAAGCCCCTTACTATGCTCCTCGTAGAGTGCGTTGGCCTCTGGATTCTTCTTCTTGAGATCAGCTAGGTTTTTGGCGAAGAACTCTTTTTTCTTGCCCGCTTCCTCGATGCTGACTCGTATCGCCCCCTTGGGTTCATCGCGAAACGTCGTGATCTTACCATCCTCTTCGATACGAATTGTTTTCACGCCATTGTTATTAGAAGCGGATACACTTCGCTTGGCTCCAAAGTTGTTTCCGAACCCTGAATTGGGATCATTCCATGCTGGGAATGCCTCGATCTGATCACCTACCTTGGTATTGAGAATTTGCTTGGCCCGATCAGCCGTTGAGGGTTGGGGGCACTCGGAGAGCATTTGCAGGGTAGTCCTCGCTGCTTTACGGGTTTCCTCGTTGGGACTCTTCTCCATAAGCGTTCCGAGTACCTCTAGCGAATAAACAATCAGCTCCCGTTTGTCGGACAACGCTGCTTTAGCCAAATAGGGGATCGAAGCAGCATCAGACTGAACAAGAGACTCTTTGGCCTTTCTCCTTTTGGTCAAGCTAGGTTCATTGAGCTGTTCAATCCAGGCCTCAATTTCAATTCCCTTTAAATCGTTCTGATCAGCAACAGGAGTTTCGACTGACTTCTTATCCTGCGGAGCTCCCGATTCTTGGCTCAAAATAGTCGATGCTAAAATCGATTGTAAAATCAAGCAACCGAGAGCCTGTTTCGATCGTAAGAGATTGGATTGGTTGAGGCTAAATTGGTTTTGCATACTTATTCATCCCTTTGGTATATCGGTAACTGCCTCGCGGCTACGGTCAATGTTAAGATAGCGAGTGCTGTTTTGTAAGTATTACTGTACGTTCCCGGTTTATTCTCTCCCCAGCTACCATCCTCATTTTGCTCATCGAGTATCGATTCATACATCGTAGGGGCAAACTGACTCCAGTATTCGTCTCCCAACTGGAACATCGCTTGGGCGCAGTAGTATAGAGCAAAGTAACGATGATGGTCATTCGGGCTTGGAATGTGGTTTAGCAAAAACTCTGCGGCGGGTTCAATGGCTTCGTGGCCATGTTCGCCACATAGCTCCAGGCATAGAATCGCTAACCCCGTCATGGACGGCGTTCCTGGCGTGGAACCTGGCATGTAGGCAAAAGCCCCATCTCCACGGCGGCATTTGAGAATGTACTCGATGGCATCGGCAATATGTTCGTCGGGAATTGCAGCACCATTTTGGCGTGCCGCTCTTAAAGCCATAATTGACCATCCCGTTAGGGACAAATCGCTATCGGTCGAACCGGGGGCGTAACGCCAGCCGCCTGCATGCATTCTGGGCTTCGGTACCTTTTGTGATTGCAGTAACACCAATAGGGCACGAGGTAATACTCGATCGAGTGTTCTCTGGCGTTCCGCATCGATAGTTCCGGAAACCTCGGCTAACAATAGAGTGGCTATGCTGTGGGAGTACATTAACTCCGATCGTCGACCGATGGGATCGTGGCTTACGATTAAACCGTTTTCGAGCTGCTGAGACAGTAGATAATCTATCCCCAGGTTCATGGTCTTTCCGTAGGGGCCTTGGCCTGGCACATGCCCCTGCGCCAAAAAAGCCATGACCGATAAAGCAGTGACTCCCGTGTTTCCCATTGCAAACTCGTCTCGAAACGATCCTTTCAAGCTCGGCTTATTGATCGCGTCGGCGTCGGATTGCGAAATCTGACGGGATTGTAACCAGCGAAGACCCCTTTCAACCGCTTTTTCCGTTCGACTCTGGTAAAGCTCACGGACTCGCTGCGGCTTATCAATTGGATCAGCACCGACGGATCTCACCGGCAGCAAACAGGACACCAAGACAGCTCCCGTCAACATTAATGCGATCTTATGAGGTGCGTTCATTGAGGTGGAATTTTCTTGTCGTTGGCTTGCGGCGTCTCGGCGGCTTCGTTTGCCAAGGCTTCGAAATAGTTTGTCACGACATCCCGGTAAGCTTCCGGTATCATCGCTTCACGGCCTTCCAATCGGTCGCTTTTTAGTTGGCGTTTTGTTCCGGTCCATCCGGAACTCGAACCGCCTCGAAGAGGTAGTCGCTCAAAAGGAGTTTCCGTCACGGATTTTGTTCCATTTGGTTGGTTTCCTGCTTTCGAGTCAGGTTGCCTATCACCCTGACTTGGTTTGCGGCATTTTTCACAGTTCTTTAACAGGTTTGGTTTCTTGCCTAACTCGTCAATCATCTGTGATAGTTTTTGCGCGGCGGACTGAGCGTTCTCCCTAGCCTCTTTACGGCTCGGAGCGTTTGCCGCAGATTTGCATTTCTCGCATGCCTCCGCCAACTGCTCGGTCCGCTCTGCCTGCTCGGTCCGCTCTGCCTGCTCGGTCTGATCTGCCTGCTCGGTCTGATCGGTCTGATCTGTCTGATCTGTCCGATCTGTCCGATCTGTCCGATCTGTCCGATCTGTCCGATCTGTCCGATCTGTCTGATCTGTCCGATCTGTCCGATCTGTCCGATCTGTCCGATCTGTCTGATCTGTCTGATCTGTCTGATCTGTCTGATCTGTCTGATCTGTCTGATCTGTCTGATCTGTCCGATCTGTCCGATCTGTCCGATCTGTCCGATCTGTCCGATCTGTCCGATCTGTCCGATCTTCTTTCCTCAATTCGTCTAGCTTCTCATGGACCTGCTTTTGCTTCTCCCTCCATTCTGCATTTGGAGGTAGGTCGTCTTGCCTTTCATCGGACTCTCTAGCTTGAACGTCATCCGATAACTCCTCTGCTAGCGTCTTTTGGTCCTCTGAAATTTCTTCCAACTGTGCAGCATCGGAGAGCGTGTTTTCTTTCTCCATCATCACTTGCTCTAAATCATCAAGTTTTCGTTGAGCTTGTTCTAGATTCTCGCGAGCATGAGCAGTCGATGTTGCTTGATTCGACATCTTGTCATTTGCTTCAATCTGGTCGAGTTGTCGTTGGGCGTCAGACAATTCTTGGTTCGCTAGTGCTCGCAACTCGCTCGCCGCATTGTGTAGTTCTACGTTAGATTCATCGATTTTCTTTGCGAGCGATTCCACCATCTTTCGGCTTTCAGCAGTCTTTTCACTCGCCTTCTTAAGATGTCCATCTTTGCTTTGCTCCCCTTCATCCATGGACTTAGAATTTTGCTCATTCTGGATTCCATCAGCCTGGTCGATCAACTTCATCGCCTCCTGGATCTTCTCGCGAGTCGCCTCAAGGTCCCGGTGCAACTCTTCTTGTTGATCTAGAATATCATGGAAACTTGGATCGGGATCATTGCTAGTTGGTGGATGATCGACTTCCGACGGTTCGGTTGTTTTTGCGTCCTCGGAGGGTTGGATAGCTTCGTCCGAAGAAGTATCTACTTGAGAGCGTGCGGTAACTCGAACTACGTAATCGCGACTAACGCGTTTACCTATTCTCAATCGATAAATTGTTTCATGACGGAGATTCTGAATTTTTGCCGAGCGAACCTCTCCTCGAGAAACGGACAATGTCTTTGTCTCGATTTCGTTCTCATACTCCAAAAATGCAGCCCTACTATTCGACAAGCCAATCGCGTTAACAATGAGATCATCCCCATACTCGACAGTTGTATCGCCCGGTTCCAGCACAACTTGCAATTCGGGAAAAACAGAAGAGGACCACGGGAGTAGCCAATTTCGCACGGAGCAGACAAGACTTTCTGGAAAGAGAACTGCTACGCTGAGAAACGCTACGAAAACCATGGTTGCGCAAACAATTACACCGCGATTCGATCTGACAGGAATGGTACTTGTGTCAACGATCGCCATTTTCTCCGCGGTCTCACGCCCTAGGGCAGTTATAAGCTGTGCGGACCCTGCGATGGATGTAGAGCCGGTATTCTGCGTGTTCGACAGCGAAACTAGGGATACCACCCTTTCGCTTAAGTGTGGAAAGAATCGCTCAAGTTTCCACGCTGCGTGAATCACACAAAAATCGTGCTCAAATATTCGGTACCAACAGAACGCGAAACAACCTACGACGAACGAAGCGATACCGAGCCCGAAGGAACGTAGAAGAAACGAATCAATCTCGAGCCATAAATCGATGAGAACCATGATTAGAAGCGTTCCCAAAAGAAAAGCTATCAGTCCACACCAATGAATAAAATTCTCTCGCCCTCGATGCCTACTAACCATGGAAATCAATGGTTCCGACACGGCTGAGGGCAAAGGTAGCGCTTCGTTCTTGACTCGATTTTCCAACATCATAATGTTGTCTCCATGGATATTGAGCAAAGATAAGATTAGTGGTGTAACCACATTTTTTTCTTTAAATCAATCCGTATCGCTTACGAATGATCCACTCGCAAAAGACGAGGAATAGTAACAGACACCCAATGGGCCAAATATCCCAAACAGGTTTCGCAGTCTGGTTCAGATTTTGATTGTTTTTTTTGAGTATTGTTTCTAGTAGAAGCTGGTAAGAGTTAGCATCTAGCAGTTGGCCGCCAGTTAGATTCGTAATGGGAGCTAGGACTGCGGTGCTGGCAACAAGATCATTTGCTTCGTCATCCGCAGGATTATCTTCGATATAGAATTCAGTAAAGACTGACTGCCCAGTCTTCTTCTCAAGTTCTAACAATTTATCCACTCGTGCTCCCACAACCTCAATTCGATAACGTCCGGGCCTCTTCGGCAAGGTAAAACGTGCTTGGAGTAGTCCACCTGAGTTCTGATTTAGTTCGAGGGGAGCATTGCTGATTGTTTCTCCGTCCCGAGATAAAACGCAACGTACTGAATCCTCATTAAGATCTTCGGTCGAATCGTCCTCTACCAAGCGAACTTTAACGGCCATGGATTCTTGAGGTTTGTACTTCGTTTTATCCAATCCCAGCCGCACCAGCTCCGAGCCTAACCCCAATCGATCTTCAGTTCCCCATCGCATGACTTTGCCCCAAAAGCGATGATGTAGCTCATCCCCATTCCAGTAACGCAGTCTCCATGTTTGATCAAAATTCATTTGCAGCACTTTGCCTCCGCCAAAGCGATGCCAAAGAATGAGCGCTGACTTCTGATTAAAGGTATCATTTGGACTACCGTCATTCGCTACGATGTCATCGTCAATTACATTAGAATGATCCGCCCAGGCAAGAACGGTCGCACCTGGTTTCGCATTAGCATGAGAATGTCGCCAATGGAGTATGGGAAATCGTTCCCAAACAGAATTCTGTGTCGATGGAGGTATCCCGGCGTCCCCTGACAGGTTGTTCAAAAGCGGGCTAGTGACTCCATCGTTGGTCAATCGCAAACGATAGGGAGTATTCGATTCTACGAGCTTATTCGTAGAGCTCTGAGTTGGTAATAAATTGTAAAGTGGAGTAGCCTCATACTTGTGCGGCATCGAGTTCGGGCCAGATATGACAACCAATGTACCGCCACGTTGGCTTACGAATTTTTCAATCGATCTTTGTGCCTTTTCGTCTAGCTCTTCGGGATCGATATCTCCGAGTACGATGACGTCAAACTTGAGCCATTCCAATTCCGACTCAGGTAGTCGGTTCGCTTCGCAATCGTCAAATGCTCGGGACGTTGAGGCAACCATCGGATAGGGGTCCGGAACACCCGCCAATCGATCGGGGGCGAGAAGAACATACTGCAGAGACACATTCTTATCGCGCCCCGCGAACAAATTCTTCAGATAGCGAAATTCCCATCTTGGACGTTGTTCAACAATTAGTACATTCAGGCGATCATTCGTGACCCATACGCTTAGTTCACGCTGATTGTTTCCAGAAAACCTGTCCATCCGTAAAGGATCGATTTTGATTTGATAGTGTTGCATACCAATCGCTTCTGGTATATCTGTAAACAACACAGTTGTACGTTGTTGATCAGAGACGATTGGGATCGATTTCGTTTCCAACAACTCTTGATCGCGATAAAAACGAACGACCGCCGTTTCTCCGCTCAATTGATCAAAATGCAGATTCGCATTCACCGTTACTTGATCTTTACTGTAGATCTGATTTGGTGCATTCGCAGCCGCAATGCTCGCATCCGCAACAGGATTTTGATTTCCAATCACGATAGCGTGAACGGGTATCTTTTGGTCGGCAAAGCTTGTCGCAATTGTCAAAGGAGGCGTTTGGGATCTGTCGCAACCATCAGAGATAATGACTACTCCTGTTAAGAGTTCTTTAGGAGTATCATCGAGAACCCTTTTTAAGGCATCTGTTAGATTTGTCGTATCGTACCATTCGTTCTTTTCTACCAAACCTTCGTTTGCCAATCGATTATCGCTTTTCGAAAGTGAATCATAATCAACCAACTCGGGGCCCGCGGCGTATTGGTAGAGCCTTACATTGTTCCATTCAGAGATTGCGTTTAACAAAGACGACTCGCTTACTTCCTCTCCTAGCAAGATCTTACGTGCAGCTTGCTCTCTCGTCGCATTACCATCGTCCAATGTCATGGATTTGGATCGGTCCCAAAGCACCGCAGTCGTGCCCACATCGTTATTCAGTATTTCTTGCTCTTTCATCGGCTCGAGAAGAATGAAGCCAATGATGCCAAGTTCAATGAATCTTACGAACTTGATCCAAGACATTTTTATCCCTGCTCTACCCGAATTGCTGTCCCAATAGGTTGCAGCAATAATACAGCTTGCTCCAGCGACTAAACCGGCAATACCTCCGATTGCATTCGAGTATTGGATATCGACTAACTGACTAGTGTGCGACCAGCCCTGCCACCAAATCAGCCAACATGTTGCACCGAATATTAGTAGATACGTGAAGGAGTGGTTTAATCCCGTTTGCCCCCTCTGATATGCCAGCCATCGAAGAACGATCGATTCGAAAACAAGCAACACTAATGCTCCATAAGCAAACAGGCTCCACCATTCCTCTTTTACCGGCACCCCGGAAGCAACTTGAGACCATTGCATCTCATCAGTCACTAGATCCATACCAAGGCATTTTGCGATTGAAAGAATCTGTTCTTCAGTAGCCTTAGATAAATCGGATTCGTTTGCATCTCGCTCAATACTTAATCGCAACGTTTCGGACTGGAACGATTTCCCGAAAGGTCCTGACAATTTGTAAAGACCTGGATATCTGACGTCGCCTAGATCTGCATTCCAAAATCGTTCATCGCGCTCGATTGGCACGGTTCTGTCCACCCCAATGGGGTTCGTGAGAATAGCGGTAGAGTTGCTCTGCAACGATTGGGGAGGAGGCAAGATCTCATCGTCCATCGCGAGTGGTAATTGGGCAACCCAGGTTGTTGTAGGCTTCTGATGAAGGTCCTTTGAATCCTTCCGTGCGAGGTAGCGAGTTAGGATATGATTCCAGACGGGAAAACCAATCCGATTGACCAAGTTATTCGAACGAGGTACCGGGCAAGATGTTTGCGCGACAACTTTCCCCTGTCCAAAGTTATGTTCTATGAAGAATGGATGTCCATTTAAATAATTAAGTCTGGAATGGCTATTCGGTAAGAATTGCTCATTGAGAGGGTTTGCAACCCAATACTCCTTAAACTTCCAGTCTGTTAAGTCATGTTGACCAGACGCGAACCAGGTCTTAAGAGCAGGATGCTGCACCGACGACCAATCTAAAGCAATCGTCGCTATGTTGTTTCCTTCTTTGGAAGAATACTCTGTAAGAGCGCATGGCATCACATGGATGGAATCCCACTGCCATGCATTATAAAAACTGGACTCGCAGTCTTCTCCTAATAGAATGAACAATCCGCCTCCACTCTTTGCAAATCTGGCGAATCTTTCGGCAACCGCATTTGTTAGATGAGGGACGTTACAAAGATAAATTACATCATAGTGTTCGAGCGGATACTCGGCGTCCATTTCGCGGACTCGAATCGACTCCGTTTTGACCTGTGGACTATTCATCGCCAATCGGACAAAGTGAGCTGCGTCTGGAGTTTCTGAATCATCATTTTCGCCTCCAACGATAAGCACCTTTATTTCGTTATGCACTAGTAACGCACGATGGAGATCGTTGTCTTGGGAAATATCATCCAAAGAGTTTATTTTCGCTCCCAAAGAAACAGAACCAGGATGATCCCATACTATTTCCGTCGGGATTAACCGACGAGTACCTGGTTCTATTGGTTCGACGGATATCGATTGTTTCAGATTGTCATTGAGTTGGAAATCGATTGTCGTACCCTCGCTTGGTTCACTTCCTCCGTTGAAAACCTCAATATCGACGCGAGCACTTTCGCCAACTCTCCAGGTTTGATCTTCAATGACGAGGTTGGTCACGGCTAGATTCACCGTATTCTCTGGTATAGTGAGAACCTTTGCGATCAATCCGTACCGATGCCGATTACGAGAAATATCTTCTTCGTCACCAACCTCATCAGAGATGTTAACTTCAGAAGAATTCAAAGATTGCCAATTGGTGAGTTGATCATCTGTAATGACCAGTATTTGTTGGCGGGAATTGGCACCACCCTTCAGTATCGCTTTCGCATGCTCGATAGCGACACTAAGATCATTCGTCCCTCCAGGACAGGTCAGTGATTCTAGCTGTTGGCGAATTAAAGCAATGTTCGACTTGCGGTGATTCCGCTGCGGGCTAGTATCGTCTCCGACAACAATAATCGCCGCTGTTGAACCTGAAGGCAGATTGTCGAGGAATTTCTGAGCTTCCTTGATGGCCGTTGAAAAAAGTGTAATAGACTCTGCAACGCCCTTTTCATTCCTGAGCCGCATTGAGTCGGATCCATCGATGACAATCACCGCATCGCAACTTGGGCTAGTGACGATCGAATTTGTCTCTTGTCGAGACAGGAAAAGAACTATCGATAATGCAACTAAGATAGATCCCATCGATCCAGACAGGACGCGATAAATACGACGTCCTGCCCATGTTAGACTTGTGACAACAAAACCTATGCCCACGATTAGTAGTAACGATGGGAATCCGAATAAGATAGAGTCATTAGATTCTGTCCAGGGACGGGCGAATATGAGAACAAAAGCGACAAGCAACAAACAGCGGCACATTAATAAGAAAAAGTGCTCGAGCGTATGACCTCGCCTTCGGTTAACAATCGACGTTTTTAGGAAGCGTACCGCAGCCCAATCGATTGTCTTAATCTTCCGCTTTTGAAGGTGTAGTAAGATCGGAATGAAAAGACTAATCAATCCAAAGAGCCACGCCGCATTGAAGAAATTCATACGGAGCTCCCACGGGAATCGTTGACGAAGTTTGATCTCCGATGGCGACTTTCTAGAAAGTGGTTTATGACATCAGCGATGTCATCCCCGGTTGTCGTCAACACGTAATCAGCTTGAAATTGGCGACAAATCTGTTTAATACTCTGAAGGTGATTGTCAAGCTGAGACTTGTACTCCCGACGAATCGCCGACGTATCCGCTTCGTAAAATTGTTGATCGCCTTCTAAGTCGCGAAAGCGAAGAGAATCGGCAAAGGGAAAATGGACTTCGTCCTCAGCCATAATCTGCATCACGATCATTTCGTGATTGCGGTGTTGAAAGTGAGACAGTACATCGCGGAATGACAGTGGTTCGAGAAACAAATCGCTAACCAAAAAAATCAGTCCTCGTGGAGGAAGTGCTTCCGCGATTTTGTGGAGGACACTGACCGAATCCTCAGTGGATTGAGAAGCTATTTGCTCTAGCGAACCGAGTAGACGATGCAGATGATGAACTGTGCTCGCATGACTGGAACGGAACGTGACTCCAGTCGAGTAGGACATAAATCCTACGGCATCCCCCTGACGAATCAAGATCCACGCCAGCGCTGCGGCAAGTTGTTTCGCGTGCGTTATTTTGTCGGGCGTACGTTCCACTGAATTCCCTGCATTCGCGTCGCGATACGCCATGGAAGCAGATGAATCGATTAGTAGCGTCGCTCGTAAGTTGGTTTCTTGGTCATACTGTCGAACCATAAGCCGGTTTGTTCGTGCCAATACTCTCCAATCAATTCTTTTCAGTTCGTCTCCGGGGGTATACTGCCTATGCTGCGCAAAGTCGTTCGAGCTGCCAGTCACCAGGCTCTTGTGACCTCCTTGTTTTGTACCCAACTTTGCTCGATAAACTTTCAATCGAGCGCTCGTAAGACGATTGATTGTTGATTGCGGAAGCAGAGTCATGACGCCCCCGAGGCTTTACCAAGTAGTTTGGGAAGAAAACCTTGACGATGGCCCGAGCCATCGAATGTCATCAATTTGTCCGAGCCTCGGCTTGAAGAAATAGCTTTGGAATTTGGAGGTAGATTTTCAATGGAAGCAGAGGATGATTGAACGTGATCCAGGAGCCTACGAATAATATCGTCACGTCGTATGCCTGCACCGTCCGCATTGAAAGTGGTAACCAATCTATGACGCAATACCGCAGGAGCAACTTGTCGAACATCACCGGTTGTTGCATGATATCGCCCATGAAGCACAGCTCGTGCTTTCGCAGCCATAATGAGACTGATGCCAGCTCGTGGTCCCGCTCCCCAACCGATCCATTCCTTTATAAATTGCGGCGAGAGCGGATCATTTGGCCTCGTCGATTGAACGATATCCCTCGCAAATGCGATGACATGATCAGCAACAGGAACCCTTCGCACCGTTTGCTGAAGGGATAAGATTTGCGCAGCATTGAGTACTGACCTCAAGTGAGGTTGCCAATCGGAGGTCGCCGCTTTGATCACTCGAAATTCATCTTCTGGGCAGGGATACTCGACTACAATATTAAAAAGAAATCGATCTAGTTGAGCCTCTGGAAGCGGATAGGTGCCTTCCTGTTCGATGGGGTTTTGCGTTGCCATCACAAAGAATGGGGTTGGAAGTTCGCGAGTCGTATCACCGATGGTAACGCGGCGCTCTTGCATAGCTTCCAATAATGCGGCTTGCGTCTTTGGAGGGGCGCGATTTATTTCATCGGCTAAGACTAAGTTGCTAAACAACGGTCCTTCAACGAACTGAAAGTGCTTACGACCGGTTTCACGATCCTCTTGGAGAACTTCGGTTCCAGTGATGTCGGATGGCATTAGATCGGGAGTAAACTGAATCCGTTTGTAACCCAAGTCCAAGACTCCTGCGATACTACTAACCAGTAATGTCTTTGCTAACCCAGGAACCCCCGTCAATAGAACGTGCCCCCGACACAACAATGCAATGATCGCTTGCTCGATCACAGATTGTTGGCCGATCACAACCTGCTCTAATTGGCTTGCTAGAGCGGCATAGGCACTGCGGACGGATTCAATTCTCGCGACGTCATCGTCGGGAAGAGCTGAGGAAGTCTGATTTTCACTTCCAGGTGTACCCAAGCAGTTTTGCTGTTCCGTCGAGCAAAAAAAGTCCTGAGGAATTCGAAACCGGTATCCGCATTTACAAGCGACTTTTCTGCCAGCCAGGGAACGATCGGTTCGTAATTGGGCTCCACACGACTCGCATTTAATCTTTTCGGGATAGGCTTTAGAAGAATTCATTGATCTTGTCCGCAGTCTAGAGGAGGTTTAGAAGCCGAAAGACTAGTGGGTCGGACCGCAGCAAACGTCACGAAAAAAACATTTCAACCTGTCATTTTTTCGTGGCAACCTCTCGAAAACCAGGAGATCCGAGGTTACGCAAAATTTTTTCTTTTGTTTTCCTTTTTTTCCGTTGCGCTGTACGGATTAATGCGACTCCTTCAGGGACGAGGAATACGATGATCTGCTACAGCGAGAATAAGATTGTAAAATCTTAGAGAGGATGTCATCCTGACATTCCGAGAGCTTGTCTGCTTTGCCCTACCACGCGTGTTTCTTGTCCAAATGTACCAACACCATCTCTAGAGCAACCGAAATTGAAGGCTGAAGATTCGATTCATGGACTCGATTCGCGGCATGATGCCGAGATAGTCGGGGAGCATCCACAACGATCCGGATCCGTTCCTGATTTCGAGAGCATCGTGAGGAATTACCATCGCGATGTTAGGTTGTTTGTTGGCAGGTTTTTAGGAAACGACCCTTCAGCAGAGGATATTGCTCAAGAAGTGTTTGTCCAAGTGTACAGAAGCTTAGATCAATTTCAGGGGAGAGCATCTCTCAAGACTTGGATACTCGGTATTGCTCGCCATCGAGTTGGAACGTGGTTTCGTCAAAAGAATCGACAAATCCGTACTAGTTCCTTGGATCTAGAGGCAGAGCTTATTCAGTATCGATGGCAAGAGTTTCAACAATTCGAAGAGTCAACTTTCAGTAGAGGGAGCAATTCTGGATTCGATCCCGAAGTGGAATTGATTCAATTAAAAAATTGCCTTCAGAAGTTAAAACCTCCTCAGCGAGATCTAGTTCAACGATTTTATTTCGACGAAGCAACTGCAGAATCGATTAGCCAAACTCAAGGACGTAGCGCAGGTGCTGTTCGAATGTCGCTACTGAGGATTCGTGAAGCTTTGGCCAAGTGTATTCGCAAACAAGCAACGAAGGAGTTTCAGCATGAATGATTCCGGTAACGAAAAGAGCAATGTTTCGCAACCAGAGTTTTCTCCTTTGGACTTATGGGATCGATACCATTCCGGTGAAGATTTAAGCGAGAAGCAGATCGAATTCTTAAGTAATTCACTGAAAAACGATGTCGAGTTTCGACGCACTGCGCTCGCGGAACGGACCGTCGATCAAATGCTGAGAATCGAGGTGGAAACGCCCGATCAAACGGAGGGGTTCTTGGGGAGAGTTCTCGCCAAATGCACTTCAGCAACAGAAGATAATTTACCTGTCGCGACGGCTTTACAAGGCCTCGATACAAGATTGCTCGATCGAACCCTACTAGAAAATATCAACAAAGATCGGATCAATATTCGCAAGAAGGAAGGTCGCTTGTTCCAAACGAAGAATGCTTGGCTTGCGATGGCAGCAGTCGTTCTGGTCTCGATAACAGGGATTGGCTTCTGGTATCAAAATCAGAATGTTGGCAATCAACGGAACCAATCACTCGACCTTTCTAAGGCTACGAAAAAAATCGAAACGATAGAGGAGTCGGCAGCCCTGGATGGAACTGCCATCGCATCAGGAGGTCGTGTTGATGACCTAGTAACATCGAATCCGAAAGCAAGCGATGAAGAGGCACTGGAGCATTCCGACGATCCAACAGGTCATAACCAGACGGCTGGCCTTGCTAAAAACCCCCAAGTGCTTGCCACGGTGACCAAGGTAGAACGATTAAGCGAAAACACGAAGCTTGTTAGCGGTCTGTCGCTGGGCAAGGAAAGTATCATCATTTCTGAGGGAGAACTAGAGATTGCCATGTCCAGCGGCGTGCAGATCAAGTTGTTTGCCCCCTGTCGTTTAGAACTTCAGGCAGAGAATTCCATTCGATTGGTAACAGGAGAATTATCGCTGGAGGTTCCGAATCAACTGACAAAATTTCAATTAGAAACACCTGCGATCGCGGTTGCGAATACGGATTCTGCCTTTGATATCGTCGTCGAAGAATCAGGTCGCACCGAAGTTGAAGTTCGAAGAGGTGGAATTGCTGTTCAGGCAATCGACTATCCGAATGCACAAGCGTGGGATCTAAACGCCGACGCTACCAACTCACTGGTCGTTTATACTTCTCCAGATTCTTTGTCAGATGGTTTACCTCTAGACAACGCATCAGGTACATCGAGCCGGATACATGGTCCGATTGCATCATTCGCAAAGGGCTTGTCTGGCGACAAGATTGGAGTCATTACATATAACGGACAGTCCCGAAGCTTCGATGACGAGGTGGTCTTCTCTAAAGTCCGCGAGCATGTTTTCCAAGGCGTACGAAGTCCAGGAGAATCGTTTGCTAAAAACTGGAGTCGATTTGTTGAAACAGCTGCCAACGAACCCCAACCAGTTGGCACGATACAGCTCAACGGCAAAGAATACTCATTTGATAACTACAACGAGGCGGTTTTAGCCCAAAATAATGTGTTGGCACAGTTCGCACCAAGTGACAAAACTCACAATTCGAATGATCAAAACGATGGTCAGATTTCCCCTCCCGCTGCAAACAGTGACGCCCCGAGTAGCTTTCGAGGGACACTTTTCATTCGAGGGCAACATCGAGAATTTCAGAACTTTGATGAGTATCAAACTGCATTGAGAGAATTGATGGGACCAGCAGCCGAGTTCGGTTTCTTCTCGTTTAAGAAATGATCCCATTAAGTCAAGATTCGAATCGCGTAATTTCTAGATATCAATCACTACCCGATTGACTGAGCCATGGAATCCCCCATGTGAGCAAAGACTTCTCGTTGCTGACTGGAATGGAAAACTAGATCATCATCAAATCGAATTCGATTGGGCTCGAAAATTGTGATGGTAGAAGATCCACCAAATTGGAAAAATCCCTTTTCATCCCCTTTGGCGACCGATTTACCGGTCTCGAAAGTTTGGCAAATACTACCTACACAGGTAGCTCCCACTTCGATTAACAGTACACTCCCGAAACGCTCGGACTGTAGCTCGGTTATACAGCGTTTGTTAGTCGCTAGTATGTTTATATTCTGTCGAAGTGCAATCGGATTGACAGAGTAGAGAGGGCCTCTGATTAGCTTTGTACTACCTGGCGTTCCTGAGGTTGGAAAGTGGAATCGATGGTAATCAACGGGGCAAAGCCTAGACAGGAGAAGACTGCCGGATTCGAATTTTTGGGAAAGACGATCATCGCCTAGGAGTTCCCTGAGACTGAACACTTGCCCTTTTACAAAGAGCCCTTGGGATTCGGAAATTCTCGGTATGCAAAGATGTCGTCCATCAGCAGGAAACACAGCCACAGAACTCGAACTATTAATGGGCCGCGCATCGGGCTTGAGTTTTCTATAAAAGAAATCGTTAAAGCTTTTGAAGTCGGAAATTCTTAACGCGAATTCATCGGGATTTAGTTCATAACTAGAAACGAAAGGAGCGATCTTCTTGCACGATGACACTCGGTTCATCCTCCAGCCATACCAACGCGAGAAGATTGCTCGCTTGACCAGTACGCTTAACGAGATCCGACCTGCAATAGTACCGTAGGTCCACTTTAAAGCTCGATCGCCATAGACAGCTTCTGTCTTGATGGATTGGCTATAACGGTCAAAGTAACGGATTTCGTCCATGGTGCAGATCGATTCTCTGTGATTAGTTTTTGGAGATGCTTCATTCTGACGACTACTTCAAAATAGATCAAACGTCGTCTTTCAAATCTGCAGAGCAAGAATCGTCCACAGGTGATGATGTTTGTGCTAACCAATCAATCTTTGCTCGAACGGTGCGACGATCCATTTGAAGCAATTTCGCCGCTTTTTCGAAGTTTCGAGTTTTCGTGTAGGCGATTTGGCAGTACCTAGCCAACAGCTCCTCTGCGGTGAGTTCGAGTTTATCAATCTGATGGGCAAGACCAAGGCTGGTTTCATCGCCGGATGGATATGATTGATGTGGACTATACGATCCGTGAATAAGAACATTCCTAACACATTGTTCCAGCTCGCGAATATTGCCTGGCCACGAGTAGTTGTGAGGGAGATGTCTATCAATCCAACTCAGAACTTCATCGATAAGCGACGAGTAATCCTCTGGACAAAGACGCTGGCAAAGGTGCATCACAAGATCGTCAAGAGCATTTGGAGAACGGCTCAATTGCCGAGAAAGAGACGGAGTTTCAATGACATCGGAACAGAGTCGATAATAAAGATCCTCCCGAAACATACCCTTGTTGATTTCAGCTCGGAGATCTCGGTTCGTTGCAGCAATAATCTTACCACGAAACTCACGAACCTTGGTTTCTCCAACACGTTGGTACTGACGACTTTGCAATAGTCGTAACAGTTTCACCTGAGTAACCAAATCGAGCTCCCCAATCTCGTCTAGCAAAACTGCTCCTAGATCACCCGATGCTTCTAACCATCCAACTCGTGCTTCGCGAGCATCGGTAAACGCTCCCTTAGAATGGCCAAAGAGCTCCGACTCCATTAATGATTTCGAAAATGCAGAGAGATTGATGGCATTGTAGTGATCTGCCGGATCTACTACAAAACTCTGCTTCTTGGGATCAAACGGTATATAACGAGACATACCAATCGCTTGAGAAACTAGTTCTTTGCCGCTTCCACTCGGCCCTTGAATTAGGGTCGTGATTTGCCCCAGCGTCTGATAGAGAATCTTTCTATACCTTCTGACATTACATGTAAAAATGGATTGCCAAATTTTAGCGCGAAGCTCCGCGATAGGTTCCGATGTCCCCACAACACATTCGAAGATACTAAAGAACGCTAGATACACTTGGTGATACAAAGCGAACAAATGAACCTTGTCTTTAAGCGACGGGAGGGAAAGCCCAGGGAGTTCTAGCCAGTACGAAAACGCTTCACAGTAGCATTTCCACGCATGGCGGTTGACCTCAGTCGAGGAGGCATCATGCATCCTCTGTTTCCCCCAAATGTCAAAAAGTTCGTAGAAGATCAAGTAGACAATCAAGTCATCATAGAGTTTAAGTTCGTCGTCAGAAAATGAATCGCCGTGTAGCAAGCGACTCCGAAGAGTTGTGGCGATTTTTTGAGATTTGGCAGAGAGGCGAACGAGGTTCTCTCGTCTATGAAATTCTGGAGCGGGATTCAGACTCCAATACACCGATGGCTCTTCTACGTAGTCCTCACCGAGAGCCTGCCGTTCCAGTTCGAATCGAGCTGCAGTGAATGGGTTTGTGTAGCTCAGTTCACCGACACAACGAACAAACAACAAATCGCTTCGACTAATTAGTCCCATGAGCTTCCTTTCGAATGCTACTCAAAACAAGGAGCATCCATTGTACATGCTATGTACATTTCATGAACCGGCAATTAGGAAGACTAGTAGACAAGAATCGCCTAATTTTCCACAAATCCTTTCCCCAAAACACCTTACGTCGCTCAATTTTTCTTTGGCATAGCGTTTGCATTTAAGAACCGACGTTAATCCACTTTCACCTTTTTAAGGGAACACATGATGAAGACGAAATTGCCAATTTGGAAAAGGGCGTTAGGTTTGGCGGCCATGATTGGTGCCGCCACCGTTTGTTCGCCCGAGCCAGCCGCGGGATCAGGATTGTTGATTGCGGACGGTGGCTTTGGCGGTGTACTGGAGATCAAAGAGCACGATGTATCGGTAACCATCAACAACGGTATCGCTGTTACCGAGGTTCACCAAGTCTTTCGCAACACGGAACAGCGCATTGTTGAGGCACTCTACACGTTTCCCGTACCTAACGGTGCGAGCGTCAGCAACTTTAGTATGATCATTAACGGACAAGAGATGACAGGCGAAGTGGTTGAAAAAAAGCGAGCTCGCGAGATTTACGAGAGCTACAAGGTTACGAAGCGAGACCCTGGCCTGCTTGAGCAAGTTGACTTCAAGAGCTTTGAGCTTCGTGTCTTTCCGATCGCACCGGGAGCAGAGCAGGACATAAAGGTTACCTACTGTCAGCAGCTCGAATTCGATCACGATAATGCAACCTATGTATATCCTCTCGCGACGACAACGCGAACGAACATCGATCAAACGACCAAGGGACGATTCTCCTTTACGCTTGATGTAAAGAGTGAGATACCACTCGTCGGTGTGAGCAGCCCCTCTCATGGCGAGGATTTTGTGATCAGTAGCCACACGAATAAGTACTCGCGTGCTAGCCTCGAAGTCAAAGAAGGAGATTTAAGCAAAGACGTCGTAATCCATCTCGATACCGAGCGGCCACGGACAGGGGTCGATCTAATCACATCAAAGCAAACTGGTGAAGATGGTTACTTTATGCTGACGATGACCGCAGGCAAGGAGCTCGAGGAATACGGTGCTGGCATGGATTACGTTTTTGTGGTCGATATCTCCGGTAGTATGGCCAATGATGGAAAGCTAGGTTTATCCCGACGTATTGTCGATGCCTTTGTCGGTGCACTGGGAACCGAAGATCGCTTTGAAGTGATGACTTTTAATACGATGCCTAACACGCAATTCGAAAAGTTAAGTGATGTGACACCAGAAACTAAGGTACTCGCTTCGCAGTTCCTGGAATCCCAACGTGCAAAGGGAGGTACCGTTCTTCGCCCTGCGATACTAACAGCTTACAAATACAAAGCGGATGATCGCCCTCTCAATGTAGTGGTTCTTTCAGATGGAATGACCGAAACAAAAGAGCAATCCGAGCTACTAAAGCTAATCAAGGAAGCTCCCGGAAGCACTCGTGTCTTTTGTATTGGGCTAGGCAATGAAGTGAATCGACCAATGCTGAAGCAACTAGCGGAAGGGGCCGGCGGTTTGGCTGCATTTGTATCGCAACAAGACGACTTCGCGAGACAATCGCAAGCGTTCCGCCGAAAATTGATGCGTCCGGTTGCCAGCGATGTTTCTATCAAAATCAATGGATTGGAAACCTATGACGTGACACCAAAGGTTCTACCGGATTTATTTTACGGCTCACCCCTTCGAGTCTATGGACGCTACAAAGGTTCCGGGAATGCCAAAGTCGAGTTAAAGGCAGAGATAATGGGACAATCTATTGATCAATCCTTTGATGTCAAATTACCTGATAGCAACAACGAAAACCCAGAAATTGAACGTATGTGGGCGTTCAACCAAGTACAGGAACTCAACAACGAACTTCGTCTAGGCGGCACTCAAGATTCAATCATCAACAAAATCGTCAATCTGTGCGAAGGGTATTCTATCGTCAGTGAATATGCATCGTTTATCGTTTTGGAAAACGATGCGGAGTACAAGCGTTGGGCGATCGAACGTCGCAACGCAACGCGGGTTAAGCGAGATGATATCGCTCGCGAAGCCTTGAAAAAAGAGCTTGAAGGGCTCAGAAATGAATCCATCGCAGACTTAGGCCCGCAGGATCCCAACTCGCCAAAGGTTGATAGAGGCGTGGATATCGTTTCCAATACAGGGGGCAGCTCCTTGCCACCATCAACGTCGAACACTAACAACGTCAATTGGGCAAACCAAGGCAGGAATACCTCTTTGAACCCGTCGTCGGGTGGCGGCGGAGCAATCGATCCTATTACCGGCATGATTGCTGCAGGTTTGGCGGGAGCTGCCGCGTGGGCCGCTAGACGAAAGACTCGATCGTCGTAGTTAAGTCTAGATTGAAATCGTGTTGGTCTTTCCATTGTCAAAAGGCGCCGAGCTATGGCTCGACGCCTCTCTTGTATCAAGAGCCTAATCTTATCAAGACCTCCCAAACATCAGAAAATGACATCATGACGTTTCCTGCTCGAATATCCTGCACACTACTGGTCTCCTGCTTTGTTCTCATGCTTCATCTTACACCGTCTGTTACAGCGTTATTTGAGTTGGATAGCAGGGATCCGATGCAAATATTCAGCTATCGCATTATCACATGTCACGCCCTGCATTGGTCCTGGAATCATCTCTTCTGGGACTTGCTCATGTTTACAATTCTGGGAGCGATCTGCGAATCGACGGATCGATTTAAGTATCTGGTTTATCTCGCGCTATCATCAATCTTAATCCCTCACATCGTCTTAGCATGCCACCCCGATTTGGTCACCTACCGAGGCTTGAGCGGCATCGATTCAGGACTTTTTTCGATGTTGGCTGTGGACCGCATCTTGGAATCTAAGAGAACTGGTGACCGCGTAAGCATGATGGTTTTCACGTGCTGTTTTCTATGCTTAACAATCAAAATCGCGTGTGAGGTGTATTCGGGAGGCAACCTGTTCGTGTCCGACTCGACCTTTGTTCCAGTTCCTATATCACACATGACCGGCGCCGTATCGGGTGTGATAATCAGTTTACTCTTGCAACAAACTCGCCAGCCTTTAACATCCAACCTGATCGGTCTCTGTATGACCAATGAGTAGGCCGCTATTGGACTTCCCTCACCGGCCCGTTGGTAATACTTCAACCCCATTCAGAGTATCAGAACTAGGTTGATGTTGGTGCGACGGTTTTCTCTGTCAACACTTCTTGTGAGAAGGCCCCTTTCCGTATATCGAGCGACAACCTATCCCCTTCAAGAAGAATAGTGAGTTTATCCGACAACAGGCCAGGCTCCAGGTTTTTGATCGCGGCGATGCCTTTTGGGTACGCACTTAGCCATGTCGGGTAAACAACCTCGACACGATCCCCGCTAAGACGTGTCATTCGGAGTTCGGCTTTACTCGGCAACTTCTTCCATGTATTCGCCAAGAAGCCTGAAATCGTCTTCTCCTTGGATTCGTTGTATCCCAAAGTGGCACGGAACACCGGGTAGATGAATAGATATTTGAAGTATCGCAGGTATCTAGAAACCTGAATAAAAATCAATGCACATGCTACAAAGATCGCGAGGTTAAGTACTGCAGATGCGGTTGGAGAGTAGGCGTAGAGTAAAGCAAGTGAACCACAAGCAATTTTGTTTGATGCTTCGAATATGCTGTCCACAAAAGGTACGGGTATGAGCCAGACGAAGAATTCACAAGCGAGTTTGATTGTGTTGATAACGATAATGTTTGTGGCTGCGGCCAACGTGAAAACCAAATCGGTCGAAAGCTCTCCGATGCCGGCTTGCATGACAATTGGATGACTCGACAATTCGAAGACATGGGATTCCGGTTGCCCAGAGAAGAAGGATGAGAACTTCATAAGTGCGAGTATGATAATCGCAGAATAAGATTCTAGGGTCTCTGCCACCAATGCGATTGGCTTGCTCATCTTGGTAAATCTCGGTGCACTGGTGATGATGGTCAAGATCAACATGATCCAAAACAAAAGCGGACTTTTCATCGGTCCGAGATTTCCCAATAAAGGGCTATTCTGAGTTGCCCACTCCGGGCCAAAATTGGCAATTCCAGATAGACAAGCTAACCCGAAAAAAGGCGACAATGCAATCGCTGACATAGGTCCCAACCATTCGATCGCCGAAATCTGCTTGGCAAACTCTTCAGCAACCACGGTTGATTCCCTCGTCTGACCGCTCTGGCCGAAAACTTGGCCAGAAGAGAGAAGCAAAACAAAGCAAACCCACACAAGAAACTCTGTTCGCCTCATTTAGCATATACCCTTGTTCGATTAGATATTGTCACTTTGACTCTTCTGTAAGATTTAATTGGTTGAATTTCAGTGCAAACGTGCCAATAGGAGGAGTCGCTCGCTGCGAATCGTCCCGCTTTACTGTTGATAGATTCTACCAAGCTAAGTCTCTAGCAATTCGAATAGCAACTGTCTGAATTAGTCGAACGGAAGCTTCCGACATCCGCAAGTGAAAAATGAATAGGTTCTTAAAAAATTCACGCTCCGGGACTTGTTTGGATTTAGACTCGTAAGCTTCCGAGTGCGATTCGATTCGTTCGCCATTGATGGCAAACTAATGACTGCTTGTTGTGCCATGGCTCCCCTGCTTTAAGCGATTAATGCTGGGGCAACAAAGTTGGTTTGGATGGCAACGGATATAAAATGGAAAACCTGAAAGAAGGGGATCTCCATGGAGCTTTTGAAATCATTACTGACCTTTAAGAATCACAACAAGCCGCGAGATATTCCGCTGGAAAAGGGCTCATGCTTCTCTGCGCCAGCATAGGCATATTATAGAGCGGTTTATTCTTTGTACTGCGTCACCAGGTTATCCGCCCCATCTCCCAATGGGTCCAAGCAATCGATAAATTTTCCCAGGGCGATTAAGCGTCTTCCTTTCCAACAGGAACATCGGGCGAAGTCGGAATTCATGAAGCAGTGATGCGTACCATGCAGAGCAAACTAAGAAGCATTCTACAATCAATTGACACATATTCTGAAAATCCTGCAGGAGGCTCCGTTGAACTGATCACGACCGCAAACCATCGAAACGACAACACTGCGTCGACGACGCAAACTACTGCTACGGTTAGCGCTGCAACGGACCAAGTGAGCATTAGCATCTAGCAGATGGCAGATTCCGCTACAACTATTCAAGAGTCCATTTTGAATTTCACTGCCGCGGTCGAACAGATGCAAGCAGCATCGGAATGCACTGACCTTAACGCTCGTAGAACAATAGCCGTAGCCAAAGAAGCTGTCAAAATAGCTCAGGAAAGCTCAACGTTTATCGTACGAGAGCTTGATTCATAAGAAGCTGCTACGCAAAATCTCTCCCGAAGCGTTGAAAGAGTATCGGAGGAAACAAAAGTGTTTAGTGTTAGTGCCAGGAAATCTTCCCTCGCGACGCAAGAAGTAGCAAGTTGCATGACTCAAGTGGAAACGGACACGCTCGAAGCGACAAAAAAAGCCGGTTTGACACGCGACCAAGGAACAAGACTTAACAGTATTTCCCATGAGTTCAAAGCTACCTTAAGCGAATTCAGGATTTGCCATAATTTATCACTTGACTGTTGTTACACATCAAGCAATCACTGTGGCATAGACCGATCTAATTTTGTCTAAAGATTGAAAAAAACAAACGGTAGTCTTCGCAAAGATTCTCGCTTTCGCTTTAATGGGCCAAGCGAGAGTCTTTGAGGATGGATGACAAGCGAACAGAAGTGAGTAACCGAACATTGCAATGAAAAAAACACAGAAATCAATTTTGCATTTCGGCGCAATCGGCGAACTAGAGAATTGTATTCGAGAACTCTCCGTACGATCGTTGTTGTTCGTGGTCGACCTTTCCGCTTACCAAAACTGCGGATGTATGACCCAAGTAGAGAATACGATCGGGCAGTTCTCCACATCGCGATTCTCCAGATTCGAATCGAACCCTAAACTCTCTGATATCGAAAATGGTGTGTCCCTGTTTAGAGACGCCTCACCAGATCTGATCATAGCTCTAGGCGGCGGGAGCGCAATTGATGTCGCTAAGTTGATTGGGTTGCTTGCTAAACAACCTTCCACACCGCGGGAACTGATTCTCGGGAAGTCTCCACTTCAAGAAAACGCAGCCCCTATGATTGCGATCCCAACCACGTCTGGAACAGGTAGTGAAGCGACCCATTTTTCTGTAGTCTATGTTGATGGTGAGAAATACTCTGTCGCTCATACTTCATCACTACCTGATGTAGCGATCATTGATCCAACACTTACAGCAAGTCTTCCAAAATCGATTACGGCTTCAACGGGATTAGACGCGTTTTGCCAGGCCATCGAGTCCCTTTGGGCTGTTGGATCGTCGGTGGAGTCTCGCGATTTTGCCTTGCGAGCTTTGCAGTTGGTTTGGGGCAATTTGGAAACAGCGGTTCAAACGCCTACGATGGAATCTCGATTGGCGATGTCCCAGGGTGCACATTTAGCAGGCAAAGCGATTAACATCGGTAAGACTACTTCATCTCATGCCCTCTCCTATTTCGTAACCTCCCGATACGGGATACCCCATGGAGTTGCAGTCGCACTAACTATTGGAGATATGCTAGTTTACAACTCACGAATTTGTCATGAGGATTGTGTTGATCCACGGGGATTTCGATTCGTACTTGATCGTATAAATGAAATCATTGACGCCCTGGGCTGCGATAATGCCGAGGAAGCATGCGGAGTCATTCATGATTTTCTAAGACGTGTTGGCTGCCCCGCCTCGCTTTACGAAGCAGGAATCCGCGAAAGGTCAGAGGTTGCACAAATCGTCGCGAGTGTTAACGTCGAACGAATGTCGAATAATCCCCGAATTAGCACGGTCGAATCCTTGATTGAACTACTCTGGCGCTAGACTCGCTAACAAGTGACCAAGGTACGACAAACGCATCGCCCCCTTATGCTGCGAGTTGACATATTGGGAGCCGCGTTTTAGGGCCATTCCAAAACATCGGCACTACGGCAACTTCGGCACTACGGCTCGGTACCCTTTGCAATTCTGGCTAACGCCCGTTCCGCAGCGTCCCGTGCTTTTCTTGTTTTTATATCACGACCACTATGGTCGTCGCGGTTCATAAGTTGCTTCAGTTCCGGAATTGCAGCGCTCGCCTCGGATTCTAATTGAGCTAAAGCTTCTGCGGCCTGAGTAGCGATCGAGGCTTCCATCGCCAATAGCTTACGCAGTGTTTCCGCTGCGCTCACATCAGGTCCGACGGCGTTAATAGCACGCCCCGCTGCATACGTCTTATCACGGCTATCCCGAGCCGCCTTAGGATTGTTCGGTGTCATCGCAATCCTGGGCTGGTCGGCGGCCGTTACCAGCTCCGGCAGTAGGACTCGAGCCGGCGGTCCAATTTCTACGATCGCTTCACATGTCTTGACGAACAATGACAAACTATCTGCAGTTAGGTGTTGCCGAAAATAATTAAGTGCTTCAGGAGTAGATGTCTTTCTGAGCCCCATTACTTTAACAATTCGCAGATGCTGACTCTCGCTAGCAGCGAGCGAAGCTTCTAAAAGATAATGATCTATATCAAACTCTAGATTGGATAACAGATCTTCGAGATCATTTACAATCGCGGAATCGGTTTCCATAAGAAGCAAATCTGTCAGAGGATTTGATAGGACGCTGACTTCCACTAGTAACCCACTCAAGTAACGGATCGTATCCCGACGAAGTGGTCTGTCATTTGGCGCCGAAATAATCTTCAATAGAATCGATAGCTTCTCGTCTGCATTTTTTCCCTCGATCCTCTTGAGAACCTCATTGCGCAAATTTCGCTCGGTGGAGTCTTGTGGGAGATTCCGATTTGGAGATTGCTGTGCGTTAGGTACGCAACCCAACAAGAACGAGAGACAAAACGAGGGAACTAAAGAGCCGCAAGCTAGGTATCGCATGATGCAACAGTTTGGAAATGGACTTGGTTTTCTGACCTAGACGAATGGCGACTAAAACTGGTTCCACAATTCCGAATTCGCGAAATCTCACATTCGATTTTCATCGAAAGTCAACCGAAATCACAACGAATCACCCGAGTACGGCCGCAGCTACGTTCATATAAATGACGATTCCCATGATATCCATAATACCCGCAATAAAAGGATTAGCCATCAAAGCTGGATCCAATCCGATGCGACTAAAAAGTAGTGGTAGCATTGAGCCTGCAATGCACCCGAGCATTACAATCAAAAGAATGGTTAGCGGAACGACCAATATAGCGGTCCAAGTTGGCGCAAAAAAGAAACCCATGACAGCACCGATGAGAGACAACAAACCACCAAGCGTCAAGCCCATGACCCCTTCGCGCATCAGAACTTTGTACCAGTCTCGATGGCTTAATTCGCCACTCGCCAAAGCGGTGATGACTAATGTGGCTGCTTGATTACCGGAATTCCCACCAGTGCTTACAACCAGCGGGATAAGCAAAACAATCCACTCATACTTTTCTAAACTACCTTGATAGTTCTTGAGTGCAAACGCGGTAAAAATGGCGGTTACGAACAAGAGGGTGAGCCACATTCCCCGCTTCCAACTCAAAGAGGCTAATCCGATGCGCAGATAATCCTCGCGAAGAGGAGTAACACCTGCGAGCATTTGCGCGTCTTCTTCAAGCTCCTCCCGAACCACGTCGATGACGTCGTCGTGAGTGATAATCCCAACAAGTTTTCGATTGGAGTCTACGACAGGAATCGCTAGCAAGTCGAACCGTTCAACTTTCTGAGCTACAGATTCTCGGTCTTCGTCCACCGAGGCACTTAACATATCGGTCGCCATCAAATCCGACAGGCGAATATTGGGTTTACCAAGGGCAGAGATTAATTGCCGTCCCGATACAACTCCCAATAGTCGGTCGTCGACATCGACAATGTAAAGATAATATATAGTTTCTAAGTGCTCCGATTGTCGGCTCAATTCTTCGACGGCTTCACGCACTGAGAAGTGCTGTCGCAATCGTGCCACCTCGGTGGTCATAATCGATCCTGCTGTCCCCTCAGCGTACGAATTCAATCGTTGAACTTCGCGGCGTTCGTTCGTAGGAAGTAATGCTAGGAGTTCCGACGCGCGATCGGCGTCCAATTCTTGAAGCAGGTCGACACGATCATCAGCAGGCAACTCAGCAATTAATTCGGCTAGCTCAACCGCATTCTGCCCACTAAGGATTTCAATTTGCCGATCGTGTTCAAAATAAAGAAAAATCTCGGATGCACGGCTGGGTTCCACATGACTGAGCACCCCCCAAGCCTCCTCGCTTGTAAGGCCTTCCATGAATTCTGCAGTTCGAGCAGGATTCAAAGCGGTGCCGAATTGCTCTAACTGATCGTGATCGCGTGAGGCGAGCATTTCGCGGAGCTCTGGCAAAAACAGTGTATTAACCACGTTAAGCGCTCACCATCGTGAAGAGGAATAAGTCTTGGACAAACCACCTTAAGCAAAGGAATTCTAGGCAATTCCCCACAGGCGCCAAACCAACTTTTGAAAATGACGCACGTCTTTATGTGTTCCAAAGAGTCATCGAAAAAACGCCCCACCCCACAAACACGAAGAAGGGAGCCGGAAAGCACCTTTTGGCTTTATTCGGGGTGAACCGTCACTGTTACCGTCGATCTCGACTTTAACTTCTCGAACGCGTCCTGAAGCTGATCGCGGGTAACCCGCTGGTAATTTGCAGCGACTTCCGCGACGGTTTCGTAACGTTCTCTCTTTAACCAAGCCCCCCCGACCGAAAACAAACGATTGCTCGGTCGCTCAGAACTCAGAATTAGACCGGAGCAGATCTTATTCTTAGCCAATTCAATCTCTCGATCCGTGACGGGATTTTCAGCGCCGCTGGCAAGAATGTTTTGGATGACGTCCCAGTTGGACTCATGCTGCTCCGGAGCGCATGTTGTGTAAATCGAAAACAATCCGCAATCGTCAAACTCCTGGGTGAAAACAACCGCCGACTCAGCTAGACCGTTGTCGACCAACGCCCAGAAGAGCCTGCTGCCAGAGTCATCACCTAGGATGGACGCGAGAACTCTTAGGACATAACGGTAATTGTCGCTGGACGCGACCCCCATCGCATGCTGTAGAGTGTACTGCTGAGTGGCGGGCGGATGAACTAGCTCCACACTTGCTTGAAGTGCTTTGGGGCGTTGTAGGGAACGCGAGGTATCCATGGGAGACCAACTCGCTGTCAGCCTTTTAGCAGATTCAACAAGCTCGTCGAATTGCACTGCACCTGCCGCGACCAAGGTAAGGTTGTTCGGTGCATAACGCGATTGGTGATATTCCCGCATCGAAGCTGGGTCCAGCGATAACACCGTATCTCTGGTGCCGAGCACCCGCCGGGCGAGTGGATGTTCGCTAAAAAACTCTTCCATTGCACGCTCGACCGCACCGTATGGAGGCTGATCATCATACATCGCAATCTCCTCGATGATGACCTGCTTTTCTGTTTCAAAGTCATCGTCTCGGAGCGCTGGTCGCATGATATCGCTAAGCAGTTCCAAAGCGTGAGCCTGGTTTTCTGGCAAAACGCTCATGTAATATACGGTTTGCTCTTCACTCGTATAAGCGTTGGACTGAGAACCTAGATCATCGAGCTCTTGGTTTACGTCTTCAGCAGATCGTTTTGCGGTCCCCTTAAAGACCATGTGCTCCAAAAAATGGCTGACCCCTGCCATTTTTGGTGTTTCGTCCCGTGAGCCGGCCTTGACGAAGTAACCTAGCGACTGACTAAAGGCTGACGGATTAATCTCCGCAACAATTTCAAGACCATTGTCGAGCTGAACGCTACGAAATTCCATTTGGCAACTCCAAGGGTTCGGGACCGATTGTGACCATCGACCAATTTCGTGGCGGATATCGATTGAAATGATCGAGTAAACTTTCACAAGTCAACCTGTCCACTTCGGTTAATACTTCCGTTCGGGTTGGCACTCGTTTCAGATATACCCAGTCGTAGGCAATTTGCGAACTCCTAGCCGAACTGCTTTCCTGGTCCATGACTAACGACGTTCTAACTCGGGATTTGAGGCGGGACAGCTCCTGAGGATCAATCCCTTCCTTGATCGCATTAATGGTGGCAATGGTAACGTCGAGCGTTTCCTGGGCGCGCGGCGCAGTCGTACCTGCATAACACATAACGCTGCCGCAATCATGCAACGAGTGCGATGAGGCGGAGACGGAGTAAACCAAACCCCGTTTTTCCCGGACTTCGGAGAAAAGCCGTGAGCTCATCCCGTCGCTCAAAATCCCAACGACTCCACGACCTTGATAATACTCCGGATGCTGATACGGAACTGCGTCGTACGCCAACGCGATATGCGTTTGTTGGCTGTCATGCTCAATGTGAACCACATTGGGAAGCGCCTTTACTTTCGGTTTATGAAGATCAGGATCGCCACTCCAATCACCCACAACTCGTTCTACCAATGCCTTCAACTCATCCCATTTAAAATTTCCTGCAACACTAAGGACAGCACCTTTGGGGGAGATATGCTGCCCCCAATACTCTTTGCAGTCATCGAGAGTTATGGCCACCAGACCATCTTCGGTCCCGAGCGAAATACGACCGTATACCTCTCCGAAGCGGGCTTTCTTTAACTCGGTAAAGCACTTCTGCGATGGATCATCTTCTAACGATGCTAATTCCAACAAGCTCGATTGACGCGCTTCCTCCATTTCCGAATCGGGAAAATGAGGCTCTCGCAAAATGGAAACCGCAATCTTTAGCGTCGGCTCCAATACACTCGCCATGCACGCCATACTAGTTGACGTATGAAACGTGCTTACGCTGCTCGATCGCTCGACCCCCAGAAAATCAAGCTCTTCAACAATGGCATGGCTGTCCAAATCCCCGGCTCCCCGTTGCATCATCTCGAAAGCCAAACCAGCCAACCCTTTTCGATCGGTTGGTTCATCGGAAGTTCCAACAGGGATTAGTAATGTGAAGGCGACCGATTCCAACCAGGGCATCGGTTCTCCTAACAATACTAATCCGTTGGGAAACAGGTGCTGGAAAATGGACTGCTCCATAAGCAAGTAATTCCTAAGGATTCTAAAGCTGAATAACTATAAAGGTGTTGCGGAAGAATTCGTGGCAAATTTCACAGTAAACGTGACAGATGACCTCGATTCCATCAAGAGCAATCTCAATGATGCAGTCCGCTATCGCTTGAGCGTAAATGCTGGTAACTGAACAGCTTGACCACCAGCCACCGCGCTTTGATGAGCACATATCCCCACGCAAGTCCAATTGGCGCTGGTTACTGCGTTCGGCCAAGGATCCCGATTCTCGACCAAGGCAGACACAAACTCGTTTACCAAGTGTGGGTGCGATCCACCATGTCCACCACCTTGGATAAATGACAAGTGCTCGGCGTCTTGGATACTCTGAGTAAACATACGAATTGGCTCGGGGAGTAGATGAGCATAATCTGGCACCTCTACCAACATCGGTATCTCATGCTCAGGCAGTTTCGCGGTGTGAATGACGTGCGGCTGCCCCTCTACTAGCGACCACTCGAAACTCTTCTTGGTTCCATACACGTCAAAGCTCTCTCGGTACTGACGGGCTGTATCAAAGAGGAACCGCCAAATATGCGCCGCAATGTCACTGTCCTTGATCTTGATGTGACAGGATTCCACCGCAAATTTGTTACCAGACTTCTTCGCGAGATCGTCGCGGATAGTCCCCGAGCCAAAGCAAGACACATACTCAGCTAAGCCATCAACAAGTCCCAACACAGGTGACACGACGTGCGTCGCGTAATGCATCGGAATCATCCGTTCCCAATACTCTGGCCAACCGTCCATGTCTTGTGGGTGGCTGGCTGCCATGTATTGAATCTTTCCTAGCTCACCATTCTTATACATCTCTTTGATGAAAAGGAACTCTCGGCTGTAGACAACCGTTTCCGCCATCATGTATTTGAGCCCGGTATCGGCAACAGCTTGGCAGATTTGATCACATTCCTCAATCGTCGTCGCCATTGGCACGGTACACATGACGTGCTTACCCGCTTTGAGAGCCTGCAAGCTCATCCATGCGTGATCGGGAATCGGTGAATTGATGTGAACGAAATCCACTTCTGGATCCGCTAGAACCTGATCAAATTCTTGGTATCGTTTTGCAATTCCAAACTTGTCCCCTACAGCATGAAGCTCTTTTTCATTGCGCCGGCAGACGGCCAAAACATTGGCGTGCGGATGCCGCTGGTAAATGGGAATGAACTCGGCTCCGAAGCCAAGACCGATCATTGCGACATTGAATTTCTTTTCCATGGCAAGTACGTATATGAAGTCCGAGAAAACTGGAGAGACATTTTATCCAAGTAAGCCCAAGTTATAGCCCAATTCTCAATCGTTGGCAGTCGTAACATAACATTCTTAGGGCGGAGCGTACAAAATTAGCGTCAAACGCTCCTCGCCCCACGGAACATAACAGACAAAGCCCTAAAATCGGCTACAATCCAGCTCCCATATTCCCAAGGAGAATCTGTCTTGTCCAAGAAAAATAACGACCTGCGAGAACTAGCCGAAAAAGAACTGGAGGCTCTAAACGATCGAGCAGGCGACCTCATGGAAAAGTCGTTTTGCGATTCCTCGTTCCGGTTGTTTGGAGAACTCAGGCAGCGTGCAAAATCCGAAAGATCCCTGGCTTACTACGTCTTCGGTACATTTTGCCAAATGACCTTGGCACACAGACAATTTCAATTCGAAGTCGTTCGAGAGCGTGCTATCGAGCTGATAGCAATCTTTGAAAACGAAGAGCAAGCAAGAAAGATCGAACCGGAACTCGATCTGGAAGAATACGAGGGACTTCGTTACCAAATGGGGGCTTGCGCTTATGAGGTTCTCGCGGAAGCCACCGGGGAACTAGAAGGATACAATTCGGAAGGCATGCAAGAATGCCTCACGGGAGGAATCGAAGTCTGCCACCGCATCGGCAAACTCTCCTGTATAGGCTGCTTCCGCGAATACGCTTACGACATACACCAAGCTGCAGATGATTACGAGCTAGCGCGGTTTCATTGCCATCAAGTCATGAAACAGGGGGAACAATTCTCCGAACGTGGCGATCGTCGCTGGCTCGCTACTTTGAAACTGGGTACTCTCGATGTTTACGAAGGGGAACTCGAACTCGCAAGACAGAAATTCGAGACGGCTTGGGAACTGGCTCAACTGGAAACAGTTAACGATATTCCGGCAGCAAAGTTTGGAGTTGCGATAGAACTTCATTTTCTAAATATGATCGAAGGTAAGCCGACTGACCCACGCTTCGATGAATTAGTAATCGGTCTACCCCCACGGGGAGAGTGCGTGGAATACGATCTCGACCGCGACTATGTCGACGCAATGAAGTTGGCTCTCTCTGCTAAATGGGATCAAGCCGAGGAACTGCTCGCGAAGTGGCACCGATTCTGCAAACAACAAAAGTCGATTAGTCGCTGGTTAGAAAGTGGAATTCGATTAGTCGCTTGCAAAAGACTTAGAGGAGATCTCGCAGCTGCAAAACGAATCGCGGCTCCTCTCGAAGCTGCCGCAACAAAAGCAAATGATTGGAGCTCATTAAGACGGCTGAATTCCTGTTTGGATCAATCGGTCAGCATTACTCCAATCGGCACCATCGTCAAAAATTCAAAACTGCATCCCGGTGACAACACACGCACGAATACATCGGACGACGGGCATTCGACTCGGCCACCCTATCACGAACTGTCGACCGATACTCCACTCTACAGTTGGCTCAATGACCTAGGTGAACGGCTCCATAAAGCGCTGGATGAACAAGGAGAGGAGCTAGACATCGACACTTTCCGCGATGAGTTGATGCTGAGTCAGAATCGAGATTGGAGCGACCCAGAAGATATCGCTAGAGCTCTCCACTACATGACCTATCTGGTGACCCCCGGGGCTGATTTTAAGCGAATCTGGGAATGGGCTAATAAAATGGTTCAAGGATTTCAGGAAACGGGATATCTTATCTCGATTCTCGCTCGACTGGGCATGGCGATCAGTGCTGCAGAACGGTTTAACCAAATAACGAAGATCGATTTCGAAAACTTCAATGGATCCCTCCCTCCTACTTTGATTTCGAACGAGCGACTCGATCAACTTGTACGAAAATCACTTCAATTAGATTCCTCCGGAGTTAACAACAATTTCCGTGCTGCAGAAGTATTCGAATACATCGATAATCTCGGGGAAGCAGAACGCTGCTACGCTCGAGCCTTTAAGCTAGATCGCTCTCGCGCCGACGCTGCACTCGCGCTGGCTAAAATCTATTCGATCACCGATCGCAACTCAGACTCTCACTATGTGCTAGACCTCTGCATACGAGAAGGCGGGGATTCACCAGAGCTCTATTTTGAAGCAGCAATGAGAGCCCATAATCTAGGAATGTATGAACTCCTCGTTAGCTACCTCAATACGTTCCTAGAACGTTATCCCCCAATGCAGTGGGTCTATTATTATCTCGCCATCGGATTGCTAGAAACCAAAAAGCCCGAAGAGTCATTAGATGCCATTCGAAAGGAAGTCTCCGAGTTCAAGGGAGAGGGAATACACATCGAATCGATTCTTGCGGCCGCCAATGCACAACTCGGCAACAATGCCGTGGCAGCAAAAGCTGTGGAAAAGTCATTTCAAATGTCGCTGTCGGAAATCGATGATTTAACTTCTGAAGGAGTCTCATCTGCCCTAGAACGATTGTGGCGTGCAGCCAAGCTCATGGGTAACAAAGGACTCAAAAGCAAGATGGAGAGGCGATTGCTTTGCTCAGGATTCGCACCCGAAGAATACTTCGTTGAGCAACGCGCGTCGCAAAAACCCAAAGATATAAACCTGTACCATGTTACCGTCCTACAACCGCTAGACGAAGACTGGGAGAATTCTCTGGACCGCCTACCCGACCAAGAAGATTGGTCCGGCTACATCGCGCACTGGGGTGTACTGGCTGAAAATGAAGAACAAGCTGAAGAGCTAGCCCTCGCAGAACAGGCGAAATGCTATCCGCTGGAACCAGAGGTGCTCGAAGTAGAAAGTGCCGAAGAGCCACTCCATGACAGAATCGGAGTCGTTTTCCAAGGCGTCCGCATGTCTGCTGATGACATGGATGATGATGATGAAGTTGATGACGAAGAAGACGACTACACCCATGAGGATTAAGCCGGAGGATTAACCCAAAGTCCGCCTTGAGGAAATGCTGGTTAACTCCTATATTTGGTGGCTTGTAAATCCGCGATCTCAAACTAGACGCCCCACGAAACGACTGCGAACTTATGAAGAGTGAACGTCAGCAAAACCAGGAAACCGACCTCATCGCCGATAAAATTGAGGTTTTTCTCCTTAAGGTTAAACAGCTTCTACCACAAATCGTGTCGGTTCTTGCGGTCGTAGTCATAGGTTTACTGGCTTGGGGATTGTACTACTCCATGCAAAATGCCAAGCTTTCACGAGCGTGGACGGCCCTCTATTTTTCCGATACAACACCCTCCGATTTGGAGAGTATCGCTGAAGATTTTAACGGTACCCAAGCCGAACTCTGGGCCCGTCAATTGGCGGGAGATTCCCATTTGGCAAAGGGAGCCGAGTCGATCTTTACCAACCGCGAAATTTCCAATAAGCATTATGAGAATGCAGTTGCTGAGTACGAAAAGATCGTTACCAAAGTTGACAGTGGACTGCTAGCGACTCGCGCGACCTGGGGACTCGCCCAAGCCGAAGAAGGGCTCGGAAAACGTGATCAAGCGGCAACGGCGTACAAGAAAATTGCTCGCATCGAAAACGCAGAATCAACCTTGGTCGCCGAAGCATCCAAGAGAGCCGAGTGGCTCGAATCGGCAGAAGGTGAAGCATTTTTCAAATGGTTCAACGAAAACAAACCGGCCGGAATTGCCTTGCCTCCCGCTTTCCCTGACCAAAAACCCGCAATTCCTGGGGCTGCCACCTTTGACTTTTCCAGTCCAACAGCACCCGCCCCTGGCGACTCCAACGGCCCCGCAACACCAGCTGTCGAACCGCCAAAGGTTGATGGTGCACCAGCAACGACTCCAGCTGTCGAGAATGCTCCTGTAGGGTCGACTTCGACGGAACCACCTGCCGCTGTGCCACCTGCAGTCGAGCCACCTGCAGTCGAGCCACCGAAAACAGATCCAACCGCTTCGGGGGGCGGATCACAAGACGAAAAACTCTAATGGGTGATCCTAGTCCAGAAAAGCAATCCTTAGTTCAAAACGAACTAGCTGAGATCGCCGATAAACTGCTGATTCAATCTTGCAAACGACATGTGTTTCTATGCACAGGTGATTCTTGCTGCTCCCAAGAGGCGGGGGAAAAGTCTTGGAAGGCGCTCAAGAACTTGCTCAAGGAGCAGAATCTAAGCCTGTCCGATTCCCCCTCTGCATGCTTTCGGACAAAGGTCGGTTGCTTGAGAGTTTGTAAAGGTGGGCCGATTTTGGTTGTCTATCCGGAAGGCCATTGGTACTTCGGGATGACAGCCGAGAAAATCCCGGAATTTGTAGAACGCCAAATCATAAACGGGGAGCCGATCGAGGAATGGATTTTTGCAACGAATCCTCTTGCCTAAAGCCGACGGCAAACGAGGAGATTTCCTTCCCATCAATCTCGTAGGTTGCTAACAGAGCTAATGCGGAGCGGCTCATTGGAAATAGTTCATTTACAAATGCTCTCGCTTCAACTGCGACGGTCAAAACGAACGCAGTAAAAAATCACCATTTCCATTTGTTTATTAGTTTACTATGTCATCAAACGGCTCCCAATCTAACGACTCTATGCAGAACGAAGAAGAGTTGTCCAGTTCTTCGAGGACTCCTTCTTTCGACGGCTTGAAAGTCGCTGCGTTAGAAAGCCGACGAGGTGACGATCTCGCTCGACTAATTGCGAGATTTGGTGGCTCCCCATTTGTTAGCCCCTCGATGCGAGAGGTGCGAATCGAAAAGAATAAAGCCGCTATCGATTTCGCGTATCGAGTTATGACAGGCGAAATCGGGGTGGTTATTTTTCTTACCGGAGTTGGTTTTCGGCACTTGCTCGCTGCTATTGAACCTCATGTGGACAAGCAGAGGTTTCTTGATGCATTGTCCGACATCACTACGATTGCCCGAGGACCAAAACCGGTCGTTGCCATGCGAGAAGTCGGTCTTCAACCAACACACCGCGCTCCAGAGCCTAATACCTGGCGGGAGCTTTTGCAGGTGATTGACCAGCATGTGCCTGTTGCCAACCAAGTCGTTGGCCTGCAAGAATATGGCGTTACCAATAGATCCCTTATAGCCGGACTGGAAGCCCGCGGAGCCAGTGTAGCCAATATTAGGGTGTATCAATGGGAACTGCCCGAAGACATCGCCCCCCTGCAGGAGAACATCAGAGCCATCTGCGCAGGCGACCGTGATTGCTTAATGTTTACGAGTGCCAATCAAGCAGTCAACATGCTCAAGCTTGCGGAAGAAATGGGATGTATGGACGAGCTAAGGGCTGCATTGAGCAAAACCGTTGTTGCTTCGATCGGCCCAACCACGTCAGAGATGTTGCAGCATTTAGATTTGCCGGTCGATATTGAACCGGAACACTCCAAGATGGGGCATTTAGTACAGGCTGCAGCCGAAAAAACATCGAGAATACTAAAGGCCAAGCGATTTACTGGAATTTCTATCAATCAGGGTTCAGTGTACAGCATGAATGAGCAAAACAGTTTTAAAGACAGCCCCTTCCTGCGCGCATGCTATCGCTTGCCGACTGACGTTACTCCCATCTGGTTGATGAGACAAGCGGGACGATACATGGCTGAGTATCGTGCAGTGCGTGAGAAACATTCCTTCCTCGAGTTATGCAAAAACCCCGCCCTTTGCGCAGAGGTTATGGTAACCGCGGTAGAAAAACTAGGTGTTGATGCCGCCATCATATTCTCCGATTTGCTTCCAATCTTAGAACCGATGGGCTTTGACCTAGAGTTTGCAGCTGGCGACGGTCCTGTTATCCACAATCCCATTAGGACCAATAAAGACATTGACCGAGTCACCGCACTGACAGACATGAGCCCACTGCAGTTTGTCGCGGATACGGTCCAGATGACCCGAGCGGCTCTTCCACCGTCGATTCCCGTGATCGGTTTTGCAGGCTCTCCGTTTACGTTGGCTAGCTATATGATTGAGGGTGGTGGATCGAGAAACTATGTACACACCAAGACGTTAATGCATGGAGATCCGACAGCGTGGAATGTGTTAATGGAAAAGCTAGTTGAATCGATCAGTCTCTACATCAACTCACAGATTGCGGCGGGAGCGCAGTGCGTTCAACTGTTTGACTCCTGGGCCGGTTGCTTGTCACCGAACGACTATCGAATCCACGTACTCCCGCATATGACTAGGCTTCTCGAATCAATTTCTCCGAGCGTTCCGGTAATCAACTTTGCAACAGGCAACCCGATGCTTACGTCCCTGCTCCGCGGTGATAGTCGAACCGTCGTGGGACTGGATTGGCGAGTTCCGTTAGATGTGGGATGGGATATGGCAGGAAACGATCGCGCGGTTCAAGGTAACTTGGATCCAACGATCCTTTTTGCCGGTCTAGACGCGATAAAAAATGCCGCGCACTACATTTTGACACAAGCGGCCGGTAAGCCGGGGCACATCTTCAATCTTGGGCACGGTATCCTTCCTGGTACACCAGTCGACAATGTGATCGCACTAATCGACATGGTTCATGAAATGTCAGATCGACGCTAACAACACCAAACGTGTAAAAGCTCAACGCTTGAGAACCGTTTGAGAAACTGCGACGACTTGCTTCCTAAACGTCTTTGTAGAAAAACGGATTTCCTGCGAACCATCGCAGGATAAGTGTATCTATGTGTGCAGCAGGCAACAAAAAGGGTTACTTCACAAAAATTTGAGAATCCAACACTTCGTTAAAGACTATGACTTGAATTTAGGCCAATTGCCTAAGGCGACCTCCGATCTAATGATCTACGAGCTAAGAGTATGGTTTCGAATCGCATAACGTAAAAACAATTCATGTAATTCGTTTCAATGTCGCGTTGAGACCATGATGTCTACTTCGCGACGAATGCAGTCGGCGGTCTAGAAAACCGAAGAGGTGGCTTCGTCATTTTGCCCGTACATTTAGCTGTGTATGTTGCCGGCAGTCATATATTTTTTCACTTTTGAAATGTTATCTCTATGAGCATACAAAGTATCGAGCGTCAATTCCTTCGTATCGGTGCTCGCGCGAAAATCGGACCGCCTACAAGTAGCCGCAGAGGGGTAATCCCAGAAGTTTCAATCGATATCGGAGAAGACGCTGCGGGAGAGTTTTTCGAATTATTGATTAAGCCCCAACGAATAACTGAGACTCAGATCCTTGATGTACAGCCTGACCTACGGCATTTGCTTTTGATGTCACGTCAAGATGAAGGTAAACACAAGTTCCTCTGTGGTCACGATGAGCGTCACTGGTTCGTAGCGGCAATTCCTGAGAAGGCTGCAGTTTCATCGGTCAGATCTGCATTCGATGCACTTAAACCCGATGCGGTAAAAGCAATCGAAACGCGTCTAGGCGTAAAGCCGCGTTATAGGAATCGTCGACGCAACGAGGCATTCACTCGTCAAGGCGAATGGTTCTTTGTTCCCATCGAAAATGAACAGCTAGTCAATGAACGACTAATACTACAAAACGAACCAATCTCACGCGGCGGCGGAAAACCTCACATGTGTGAAGAACTGGTTCGCCAAGGTGGTCAACTGGTTTACGTTAGCAATCAATATCCACAAGGTTTAAGTGAAGATCAGCGACGGCAATTGATGCGACTTAAACCCGAGCTACGCCATCTTCATTGGGTAACGCAACGACGAAATCCAAGCGTATTCGTTAGAGGACGTGTACGCCATCCTGACCACAAAACCATCCTATTGGACGGATGGCATCAAGTCATGATGAATACAGAAAATGAATCGCTTGCAATGAGACACGTTGCGTTCATCGATTAAAGTCCGAAGCAGCTCAGCATCGGATGCTGGGCTACTTCCTTTTCGGAAATCACCGACGACAGTATTCGAGTTTCAGGTCGCAAGATGCGGGTAAATAGCAAGAAATCCGCTTATGAATCGAATAAATAAGGAAACAAATACGGATCTTTTCTTGTATCGATTGGATGAGAATTGACCAAACGTGTCCCAGTCGAATGCAAACTCCGTCGAATTAGGAGAATGCAAAATGAGAATAAAGCCTACGACGATCGATTTCGAAAAGGAAGCATGGAATGAAATCGAAGCCATCAAATCTAAACTCGGCCAGGAAGTATCACTCAGTCATCGTTATACTCTAGGTGTCAAAGCCGTGCTGGTGAGCATCGATGGAGAAACCGCTACCATTAGGTTTCCTAACGGCGCGATACTTAGCCAAGTTCCTATTCGCGACCTAGTAGACGACAGTGGTTTCTGGAATCAAGTCACTAGGAAAACGTAAAATCATTGACTTTACATGCAACACTATGCGTTCGACTCAATGCCGCTTCTTACTCTTCCACGTTCCGCCGTACTGGTAAAGTGGGTTATTAGGCTTTACCTGTTCTAGACAAGAAGGACATACAAATATCCACATCTGCGATTCATCGATGCGAACGCGATACAAAACATCATTTGCCTTCTCACACCGCTCACAGGCCTTGGTTCGAATACGTTTTATTGGCATTGGACCACTGCAATTGATTTGTTGAAAATATTCGGCGCGAATACTCTTATTCCGAATCGATCCAAATCGATCGAGTAATTCGCTAGGATTTCGTCTGAAAACCCATTCACGAACGTCCCCCGTGAATTAGCTTGTTTCCTCACCGACTCTGACCCTAATTCGAGGATTCCATCAGGAATGCCCATTCTACTTTAGGTTGTTATCTTGTATCGAATAAAACAGCAAGCCCTTACGCGTCCGGTTATGATCGATATCTTCTCTCAAACCGTGACATTTTCCTCAGACCCAGGGCAACCCAATCTTACAATGCCACGCACAAAATTTTAAGGCGCGTTTGATAGTCGATCTACCGTATTCTTTTTGCCAAGCGAGGCAACGAAGGCGATTCGACTGAGCCCGATGTTCCGTTACCACGGGCTCGCAACCGGTACTCTTTGCCGACTTGGTTACTGATCGCAACACTTAGATTGCGAACAAGCATCGACAAGCGACTGTCGCGCGGCGTTTAGGACTGTAATTTTCCGAGTCTGTGCGATGCAATCACAATGTATACTCCCGCTCGTGGTTCAATCCACCATGCTATTTCCGGAAATCCATCGATAGGTCGATCTGCTCCTCCGAGCGAGAATCGTAACAACGGCAACGTTACCTACGATTACTTCGACGTCTATTCATGCGTCGCAGCGTGGGTGCAAATGCTGCCAACATTGAAAGGGAATGATGCACTCTAGACTCACTGTGCTGCAACAACTTACTAAAAGTATTTTGGCTCGGACTGCTAGATCTACAAAGTAATGATAACGCTTCTGCTCGCGAGTGACAGCACGCGAGTACTGACATAGAAGACATCGCGTTGGTGGGATGTAGGCCCGCCGACGATTGTTCCCTCTTCGTTAGCGTACGTCGGATTATCTCATCATGTTTCGAGGATATTTCCACGCTGCGCCGTGTAGGACAACCGAGGTTTTTCAAATAGGAAATAAATCATGTTACAGTTGGCCATCGCTTGTTTGGTAATCGCTTTGATCGCAGCGGTTTTGGGATTTGGAGGGATCGCAGGATCATTCGTGGGGATTGCAAAGATTTTATTTGTTGTTTTTTTGATACTTGCGATTGTGTCCTTTGTCTTCAACGGAGCGAGAGGGGGCCGATTCTTGGGTTAACCGCAGGTTGACGTATCCGCCGGAGTAGCAATATGTACGAGATAAGACATAGCTATCGAACGACACAAGGAAGAAGACATTTCACTATCGAGAATAATTATGTATCGAATATTTAGTAGTAAGTATTATTCCATGGCCGCTTTTGCGGTTTTTGGCCTAACCAGTTTCATAAATCCTCTGGTTGCTCAACGACGAGTCACGTCAATAGATGATGAAATAGAAATCCTAACTCGTGGTCCAGTTCACGAAGCGTTTGCAGAGACGATTGTGTTCGATCCCAAACCAGGGATCGTAATCCCCAGATCACCACCTGCCGCGATTGAGGAGTTACCTCCACAGCATCAGCCGGTGGGAGACAACATCGCTTGGATTTCAGGCTATTGGGCATGGGATGATGATAGGGAAGATTTTATTTGGATCAGTGGAATTTGGCGTGCATTGCCGCCCGACCGGCAATGGATTCCAGGATATTGGGCTCCTGCAATCAATGGTGCGCAATGGACATCTGGCTACTGGGCCGATGCCAACTCAGAGGAGATTGAGTATCTACCTGAACCACCGGCAACAGTCGAAGCAGGGCCCAACGTACCTGCGCCTTCTGCAGACCACAGTTGGCTACCCGGAAGCTGGATTTGGCAGCGAAACGCGTATGCTTGGCGCCCTGGCTATTGGGCGCCCGGCCAAGAGGACTGGAACTGGATTCCAGCCCGCTACGTCTGGACGCCTCGCGGCTACGTATTCGTGAATGGATTCTTTGACTACAACGTCAGTCGTCGGGGCGTTCTGTACGCGCCCGTCTACATCAGGTCTAGCGTCTATACTCAACAAAGCTTTCGTTATTCGCCGGTTACGGTCATCAACCCAAGCGTGTTCACGAATCACCTCTTTCTACGACCCAGTTATGGGCATTATTATTTCGGCGATTACTACAGTGCGAACTATGCGACCCAAGGCTTCTCTCCCTGGTTTTCTTTCCACAGCCAAAATGCAGGATACGATCCGTTCTACGCTCAACAACGTTGGCAACATCGCACAGACCAGCAATGGAAACAGCGGATGGTCAGCGAGTATACTCGCCGCAGGAACCAAGAGACGAACCGACCTCCACGCGACTTGAGATCTCAAGGAGAACGCTTAGCGCGAGGCGGAACTGGTACAGATGACAGTTTTCGTGTGGGCACGACTTTGGAAGAACTGATCCAAGTAAAGGCTTTACCCCATCGCATCCAGCCGCTTGATTCAGACACTATACAGCAATTAGGGAAGCGGAGCGTGGAAATGCGTGCATTGAATGAACAACGGCTTAAACTGGAATCAGGAGTAGGGGGACACACCGGGGGGCAGCCCGACAGTGAAGCGACTCCTGTCCGAACTCGAATCCCTCGATCGCCGATTGTTGGATCGCCGATTCAAAAGCTTGCTCCCGGTAAAGCCCCACCGAAGATAATCCCTGTCCCCATGGCAGACCCTAAAATCCGACCGAAACCGCGCCCCCCGCAAGCCGATAAAGAACACTCTCCGGTGCGGGGTAAGGGGAATGATGGAGAGGGACGCGGTAAAGGTGGTAAAGGTGTTGACAAGGGAAAGAAAGATCCATCATGAAGCGACTACTCATTATCGTATTCGTTCTCTTTTTCGTTATCGTGGTCGGCGGCTTCTATCAAAAGTGGTTCACGGTATCTAACCCCAGTAGTAGCGACAGGAATAAGACAAACATCAATTTTGAGATCGACAGTGGTAAGATGAGACAAGACGCCGACTCCCTAACGACACAAGAAAAGTAACATCAATACAATCGAATGGGGAGCTCGTACATCACTACGAGCTTCTTATTTAGATGCGACTTGCCCGCAGATGAATCAAATAATATGACCAAGACTTGTCCTGAGACAGAATCAGCACGCTGTTTGGTCCGTTGTTAATCAAGCCCTCATTTTAAAATCCAACTCGCAACCGCGTTGAAAAAATGCTTGGCCGAGCTCGAATCGACAGGATCGACTCGTCGGGGGAAGCATTCATATTATTGCATATCGTATTGGAAAACGATTTGCTGTATCCATTTGAATCGCTATTGAACCACACTCGCCCATTACCACCTGTTGGAAATCTCAAGCGATAACGGCATCATAAGAAATAAGGATCAAGCACTATTCTGGAAGAAGTCGATTCAGGTAGCGGCAGGTCCCAAGGCAATGAATAGACTGTTAACCTTACAGAGCACCTCAATGGAGCAGGTTACAATGGGCGATAAACCTGAACATGTACGCAAGCCAACGACAGTGGAGCATTGTTGGAAACATATTGACGATTGATTTGCGAAAAACGCGACCAAGTCATTACCACCGTCGTTCGACTTTTGACAAACGATGACGTTTCACTATATTTTGCAGACCCCGGCTTTCGAGCAGGTCAAGCTCTCATTAAGGTGCCACGATGGAACGGGAGATTTTAGAATCGTCGACGTGCCGAAAGATATTTCTATGTATTACGGTCTGTTCAAAATGCCTTGGAATTTCGAGGAGTGGAGCGAGACCTAAAGGCTGGTTGCCTCCCTACAAGAGAAACGGTTCACGAATGTCAAACGGATTCGAATGCTTCGTCCAGTTTGCATTTTAACTTCAGTGCAATTCGTTCGGTGGACATGCTATTCCTGAGATTTACTGCTCTTCGACGGAACTGAAAACATACCGTACTCTAGCTACAGGCAACAACTCGCAAGGGATCTAATCCAGTTCGAGAATGGTCGATGGAATACTCTATAATATTGTTAGAAATCTCTTCAGTTCCTTACGCATTCTGGTCGCCCAGGTACTCTGCTTGATTGCGTTTGAGCGATAATTTCATCAGCAATCTTTTCCAGCGGAATAATCTTTTGAGCTTGTCCAGCGTGAACAACCGCACCTGGCATTCCCCACACGACGGAGGTCGCTTCATCTTGAACAATAACACGTCCGCCCGCTTGGCGAATGGCGGTACAACCTCGTAGACCATCTTGCCCCATGCCTGTCATTACCACCGAAAGTACATTTGCTCCAAAGGTCTCAACAGCAGAGCGAAAAAGGACATCCACTGCAGGACGGCAAGAACATTCGTGCGGTTCCTGATTCAATGCGGCGATAAGTTGTTTCCCCTGGCGGCCAAGCTTCATGTGGAAATTACCAGGAGCGAGCCAAACACCGCCGGGTAGCAGAAGATCACCATCGGCTGCTTCGTGAACGTGAAGGTTGGAAATCTGATTTAAACGGTCAGCAAGATGCTTCGTGAAGACCGGCGGCATGTGTTGAACAATCAAGATTGGAACAGGAAAGTTGGCCGGAATCCGTGGAAGCATGACTGATAGTGCATTCGGCCCACCGGTTGATACTCCGATGACAACGATTTCTACGCGACCAACTTTATTAGGAGTTTGTGAACTCGCCGATGGAAGTCGTGTACCCGGCTTGGTCCTACCGTCTTGTTGGCTACTCTTGGGATTGGCTGAGGTTGTCCAGTTGCAAAACTGCTTGATCTTTGGAACCATTTCATTGGTTACGTTGGCAATTGCCGCAGTGACACTTCCAACATTTGCTGGCTTAGTTACGTAGTCGTTCGCACCCTTTAAAAGGGCTTCCATGGTAGCTTCCGCGCCACGCTGAGTGAGCGTGCTGAACATGATGACGGGCAACTTCGGATAGAGCTTGCGAATTTCCACGAGCGTGGTCAAGCCATCCATCTCAGGCATCTCTATGTCCAAGGTGATGAGATCCGGGTTGAGCATGGGTATCTTCGAGAGCGCAATTTTTCCGTTTGCTGCAATACCTGCAATCTCGATGGCTGGATCGGCGGAGAGTGCATCGCTCAATACACGTCGGATGACCGTTGAGTCATCCACAATGAGAACTCGGATCGGACGCATACCTAACTATGCTCCGATGCCAAGTAATAGGAGTTTTTCAAGAATCATGTCCTTGTCGAATGGCTTCATCACGTACTCGTTGACGCCAGCCAGAAAGGCCTGACTAATATTCTCCATTTCAGTTTCCGTAGTTACCATCATGATAGGCATGTCGCAATTCGCGGGGATCGCTCGCGCTGCCTTAATGAATTCTAGGCCGTTCATCTCAGGCATGTTCCAGTCGACCAAGACAATGTCTTGCGGACCATGAGCTTCCAGTTGCGCTAGGCCCTCGAGACCGTTACTAGCTTCGATGGTATCGTAGCCTAGACCTTTCATGATGTTGACGATGATCCGACGAATAGATCGGGAATCGTCGATGACTAATGCTCTCATAGGACTTTCCATTGTGTATGAATGTGGTGGTTCGGACTAATAAACAACTTTTAGACTTATTAGGTTGGTCGGTAACAAACTGCCGATCCCAATTGCTCTCGTTCAAATCTTACGTTGAGATTCATAGTCGTCTCCGATCCACCAAGAAACAGATAGCTATCTTTGTGCATCACCTTGTGCACTTTTTTTAGAATTTCACTTTTGGTCTCTGGTGAGAAATAAATGAGCACGTTTCTGAGGAAGACAATATCCATCGCAGGAAGCAACGCGGGGAAGGGTTCAACCAAATTTAATTCTCGAAATTCGACCATCTTGCGGATCTCATCGCGAATCTTCCAGTTCCCCTCATTCTTAGTGAAATACTTTAGAAGAAAATTCATCGGTAAGCCGCGATTGACTTCCGTTTGGTTAAATTCACCTAGTCTTGCTCTATCCAAAATTTGACTTGATAGATCACTGCTAATGATCCGTATTTTCCAATCCTTGAGAATCGGAAAGTGCTCCGCAATTAACATCGCGATAGTGTAAGGCTCTTGACCGCTGGAACAGGCGTTGGACCAAATGGAAAGCGATTTTTCTTTGGCCCGACGCTGAATCAGATTGGGGATGATCTTTTCCTTAAGTGCCGTAAAGGGATGTATGTCACGAAAGAAACTGGTTTCATTCGTGGTCATAGCTTCGACAACTCGCTGCGTCAGTTTTTGAGAGCCAGGTTTTTGTAATTCCGAGACAAGTTCGGCAATATTTTTAAGACCAAGTTCTCGTGCGACCGGCGATAGCCTTGATTCGACCAAGTAGGCCTTACCGCTTTCTAAAACGATCGCCGACTTGCTGCGAACCAAATTGGTAATGAAATTAAAGGATTGAGGATCTAATGCTGCGGCAATGGTACTCATGAGTGCTTACAATCTTAAGGGTTTTCCGGTTGCTCTCGGCCTTGAAACCATTCCAAGTTGAATTGATGGCAAATATTAGAAGGGTCCGTGAGTCAACGCACCTAAGCCGACCATCTGGAGTTTTTCTTGAATCATAATGGGGTCAAATGGTTTCATGATGTACTCGTTTACTCCCGCGTCAAAGGTCAATGCCATCTGCGCCATTTCTACTTCCGTCGAGACCATGATGATCGGAAGATCGGTATAGACCGAATTGGACCTTACTGCAGTCACAAACTCGAGACCATTCATCTCAGGCATATACATGTCCACCAAAATGACATTCGGTGGACCTAGATTTGCCAATTGCTCCAGCCCTTCGAGACCGTTGCCTGCTTGGCTAACTTCGAAACCCAATTTGCTCAGAATTAAAGAGATCAATCGGAGTATCGCAGGGTCGTCGTCAATAACTAACGCTCGCATGATTTGCTGTTTCGTCACTAGTGAAGGATATTGGGACGGGGAGAAGGAAATGGGCCATCGACGGCGATAGCCCATTTTAGTATCGATTCGACATCGGTCTTAGCCGTTGAAATTCGAAACAAGCTGTTGAAGCTCAGCAGCCATGCGGGATATTTCGATGGCTGCTTGTTGCGTATTGCTAGCACCCTCGGTCGTATTTTGGGCAGCCGTTGCAACAGCCGTAATATTCTCCGAAATCTCACTGGAGCCTTTTGACGCCTCCGACACATTTCTTCCCATTTCGTTTGCCGTAGCGGTTTGCTCCTCGACAGCACACGCGATGGAACCCGAGATTTCGTTAATCTGATTAATGACATTGCTAATCTGTCGAATCGCTTCAACTGCACCACGAGTATCGGACTGGATGGTCTCGATTTTTTGACTGATATCTTCGGTGGCTTTGGCTGTTTCCTTTGCGAGCTCCTTAACTTCATTCGCAACGACCGCAAAACCTTTTCCTGCTTCTCCGGCACGAGCAGCTTCAATCGTAGCGTTGAGAGCCAGCAGATTGGTTTGTTCAGCGATTGATGTAATGACCTTAACCACTTTTCCGATCTCGGTGCTGCTTTCGCCAAGCTTAGCAATAGTTCCGTTGGTAGTATTGGCGATTGACACAGCTTGCTGTGAGACCTTGGCAGATTCCGATGCACTTTTCGCAATTTCCTTGATGGCTGCGTTTAGCTCATCGACCCCTGAGGCCACGGTTTGCACATTCTTGCTGACTTCCTCGGAAGCAGCTGACACGACGTTGGCTTGCACCGAAGTTTGCTCTGCCGTAGCGCTCATGGTCGTGCTAACCGAGGTTAGTTCTTCGGATGCCCCAGCCAAAGCGGTCGCATTCTCAGACACGGTTGCAAGCAATTTCTTTAAGGCCTCCCGAGCATTCACTTGTGCGGTGATATCGGTAGCATACTTGACGACTTTATATGGCTTGCCGTTCAGATCGAGAATTGGATTATACGAGGCTTGAATCCAAATAATTTTTCCGCCCCGCCCCACTCTCTTAAATTCACCTGTGTGGTGTTCGCCTCGGTTGAGCTTGGCCCACATTTCTCGATATTCGGCCGATTGCCGGTAGGCTTCCTCGAGGAACATACTATGATGTCGCCCCTTGATTTCCTCGAGCGAGTACCCCATGGTAGAGAGAAAGTTTTCGTTTGCGGTTTGAACCGTCCCATCCATACCGAATTCGATCGTAGCTTGGGCCTTGCTGATGGCTGCCAATTGGCCTTCAAAATCCACAGCTCGGACCTTCTCCTCGGTAACATCGGTCGCGATCTTCACTACTTTGAAGACTCTGCCCATTTCGTCTTTGACCGCGGCGTAAACGGCTTGGATCCAGACTTCCTTGCCCCCTTTGTTAATACGCTTGAACACGCCCGCTTGGTTGTTACCTGCGTTTAGTTCGTTCCAGAACTGCGAGTAAGCATTTGAATTTACATAGCTCTGCTCGACAAACATGCGATGATGCTTGCCAACAATCTCATCGAGCCGATACCCCATCGTATTCAGGAAGTTCGCGTTTGCAGTAATTACAATACCCTTGGTATCGAATTCGATATAAGCAAAGCTCGTATCGATACCGGCTAGCACACCCTTCGCATTTTGTCTCTCGATCTCGGCGGCGGTAATATCGTATCGAACACCAATGTATTTTTGTGGCTTGCCATTGGGACCCATCACAGGTGCGATGACTGCGTCTACATAGTAAGGTGTGCCATCTTTCGCGCGGTTCTTGATAATGCCACGGAAAGGTTTGCCACGTCCGATGGTGGACCACAATTCCTTAAACACTTCTTTGGGCATGTCCGGATGGCGAGTCGTATTGTGGGGTTGTCCGATCAATTCTTCTTTACTGTACTTCGAAATCTCAACGAATTTGTCATTGACCGTGAGGATGTCCCCCTTTAAGTCGGATTCCGAGACGATGCTCGTCATGTTCATTATATCGACACGAACCGAGAGCTCATTGATCTGAGAAACGAGTGCAGCTTTTTCGGCCGCGAGCGCTTCTTTCTCAGCGTTTAGTAACTCCTTTTCGGTGGTGAGCATCGCTTTTTCAGCATTGAGCACATCCACTTGCTCTTTGTATCGGGCAAGCTCCGATTTGCTTGCTTTATTGCTAGCAGGCTTGCTCGCGATTGTCTCGTTATCAGCAGATGGCTTGCCTGTTGTTTTTGATGTTCTTGCATTAGTTGACATAGTTTTCCCCGAGGATTATTAGTTAAAAATGGTTGTGTTCACGTTCGTGAACTTGATTAAGGAACAGTTACTTTAAAGGTCAGTCATTGATAGAAGTCACGTCTATCACGCGCTCGGTATCGAGGATGAGGAGCAATCGATCTTTCATCTTGTAAGCTCCGCGAATCAGTTGTCGGGCCTCCCCTCGAAGTGTTTCTGGGGGCGACTCGAAATTCTCCATGTCACTCTCTTGAACGTCACCGATTTGGTCGACAAGCAAACTGACAGCACCATCATCGCTTCGGACTACGACGTTCATCGGCAACTGCCCTTCGGGACGACATGGTAAACCTAATCGCTTCCGAAGATCGATGGCGGTCACAATTTGACCTCGAAGATTTATCAGCCCACAAACCGCCTCCGGGGCTAAAGGGATGTCCGTCATCTGTTGGTAGCGGATGACTTCCTGCACGGTTTGAACATCTATCGCAAACATTTGTTTGTCGAGAAAGAATGTACACAGTTGGCTTGATATAGGCATTTTCAGGACTCCACTAAACGAGTGCGGCAATAGGATTTTGGGTAGTATTTTCGATCATTCGAATAATTGCTGGCAAATCCACCAGGTCCGTCACGCGCTCGTGAATAACCGCAGATCCTAACAATCCTTCGCGAGCGGAGCGCTGATTGATTTGCAATGACAATTCAACAATGTCAACGATTTGGTCAATCACTAGCCCAAAGCTGCGTTCATTCTCGATGTAGACAACCACGTTTAGTAAATCGTCATCAACTAGTAAATCGTTATCGACGATTTCCCCGCATTCGAGACCTAGGAAACTGGCCAGTCGAATCAATGGAAGAATCTTTCCGCGATATTGAACGACTTCTTGATGGTCGGCGAACTCAACCGATTTCTTCGGGATCTTTTCTAGCCTTGCAACTTGTGAAATCGGCAGAGCCAATCTCCGGCTTGTACCGGTCCCAAGAATGAGAAGTGTTTGCTGCTTACCATTCGATTCCTTGGCTAGACTATTCGAATCGGCGAGCGCACCATCGCGGAGTTTGGAGATCACTTGGGATGCATAGGCTAGTCCGAGAACATCTAAGATCAATGCAACTTTTCCATCACCCATGATGGTCGTACCAGAATAGACAGGTACCCCTTTGAGTTGCTTGCTCAGAGGTTTGACCACGATTTCTTCGGTGTCATTGATTCGGTCAACAACAAGCCCGAATTGACGATCGTCGGCTCGGAGGATTACGATATTGACTGTATCCGGCGGGGCTTCTTTTTCCTCATTGATGTTGAGGACCTTTCGAAGATATACCAGGGGCAACAAACGTCCTCGTAATCGATAAACAGGCGCACCCTGGATGCATTCGATGCAATTACTGGTTTGATCCCCTTCGAGCCGAACGAGTTCTAGAAGATTTACTTGCGGTATTGCATATCGATTTCCCGCACTGGAAACGATCAAGGCAGGAATGATGGCCAAAGTCAAAGGGATCTTGATCTTGATGGTCGTTCCAAATCCTGGTCGTGTTTGCAGATCGACGGAACCACCGATCTTCTCGATATTGGTCTTCACGACATCCATCCCGACGCCGCGTCCCGATACATTGGAAACTTTTTCTGCGGTGGAGAAGCCAGGCAAGAAGATGAGTTGCGAGATTTCCTGTTCTTGCATACGAGCGGCGTGCTCCTGGGTGATTAGCCCTTTTTCGATAGCCTTGCTTTTGATTCGATCGAGGTTGAGGCCTGCACCATCATCGCAAATCTCGATGATGACCTGGCCTCCCTCGTGAAAGGCGCGAAGGGTCAGGCATCCCTCGCTCGGCTTTCCTTTGGAAACGCGGACATCCGGCTTTTCGATACCATGGTCCACCGTGTTTCGAACGAGGTGAGTCAAAGGATCTTTGATTGCCTCGATGATCGTCTTGTCAAGTTCCGTTTCTTTTCCTTGCATTTCGATGCGAACTTCCTTACCGCAAATGACAGCCAGATCGCGAACCAATCGTGGAAACTTGCTCCATACGTTTCCGATCGGTTGCATGCGCGTCTTCATGACCCCTTCCTGCAACTCAGTGGTAATTAGATTCAGTCTTTGAGTAGTTCTCATAAGGTCGCTATTGCCAAGCTCGCCCGTAAACTGCAGGATCTGATTTCGAGCTAAAACAAGTTCGCCAACCCGTGTCATCAGCGTATCAAGGAGTGCTACATCGACACGAATCGTGCTATCCGCAGCGGAGGCTATCGCTACATCCTGAATCGAGGAACTGGAGGTTTCCATCATTTTGGAAGGCGATTGCTCAATAACCGCCGCAACCTGTTTCGTTTCGACTGAGACTCGCACCTCGCTTTTTGGCTCGCAATCCACGGTGTTAAGAGAATTCTGGTTTTGCGTAACCAGACGCGATTGGTGAACGTCGTTTAGGGCTTTGATCATATCTTCAATGTTGCAGTTTCCCTCGGTCCCGTCGCGTTCAATAGCCACGAGAATTGTTCGCAACTTGTCGACCATAGAGAAAAGGACGCGGCAAGTATCTGTATCTAATGCCAGGCGATTATTCCGCATATTACCAAGCAAATTCTCGCCCGCATGGGAAAGCGATTCGACATGCCTGAACGCCAGAAACCCAGAAGAACCCTTAAGGGAATGAATACTTCGGAAAATACTATTAAGCAGTGATTCATTGGTTGGATCACGTTCTATCGCGATAAGATTTCGATCGATTTGCTCTAAATTATCATAACCTTCTACTAAGAACTCACGCAGAGTCTCTTGATTGACGACGGTTGAGTTTGCTATCGGCGGTGCAGTATGGTCTGAGCCCTGGGTATTCGATTCAACGGTTACATTCGATTCAACGGCGACTGCGGGCGCTTCGATCTGTTCCGGTTCGTTTGTCTCGTATTCATGATTGGTCAATTGCGTCACGATTGCATCGGAGGACGCATCTGTCCCATTCAATAACGCCTCAAGAGCGATTATGTGTTCCGTTACATCTTGCTGATTGGAGGTTTCCAGAGAATCCAACAGTTGTTTCAAACGATCGGTTGCTTTCAAAAGCGTATTGATAACCAAACTGGTTGGTCGCATTTCGTTATTGCGAAGGCGATTGAGAACCTCTTCGCCTCGGTGTGCCAGATTTTCAAGTACCCCAAAGCCAAGAAAGCCCGCAGCACCTTTGATGGAGTGGACTGCACGAAAGACTTTGTTAACCAACGCAACATCGACTCCATTCTGTTGAGACTCGAGCGTCAATAATTGACTTTCAACGTCGGATAGATGCTCCTGCGATTCAACGATGAAATCCTTGATCAACTCGTCATCTTCAATAGTCATTGAACTCGCCCCAGATGGTAAAACGGAAACGTCTTATATCGATTATCAAAAACACCCCGCTGGGCAACTCGTGGAGTTCGCCCAAGTTAGGTCGGCATCGGCTTCGGTCACACATGAATTTTGGTTCGATACGAAATTTTTGGTCTCGCATTCCGACCGTAACTGCTGCCGAAACTATATGCATTACGCAGAATGGAAACACCAACGAAATAAGCCGAAAAAAAATCGTTCGATCGATTTGTATGATAACAACGCATCTTGGTGACTATTCATATCCACTTTGAAGAAATCGTGGCGACATGAAACTGTTCAAAACCGCCATCAACGATTTCAACAATAGCTTTGAGTTTAGCGGTCATAGGGGGGCCTCTAAGGGTTTTCCTTACGCCGATTGAACGAGTTCGCTCTCATTCGAATTGTTTTGTTGATGGCATGCATCCGAACATGGAAATGTGTAGTTATGGACTCGAAAGCAGGTCATCGATACGACGGTTTCCATGCGGCAAGACGCTTGCGGAATTTGCGGTCGATGACGAATAAGCAGCGGAAAATGGACGTCGTGGATGAATCAATTCGTCTCGGTTAAAGATGCCTCCCACTATCTCGGCGTAAGCTCATCGACTTTTAAGAGGATTTGCGAGCAGCACTCCATCCCGCTGATTCGTACGCTGGGCGGTCATCGCCGAATCGATCGGGCTGATCTGGATCATGCGTATAGCCTTCTTTGGGGCCGGTCACAAAAAAAACATAGCTCGACAGAACTGTCACCTGTCGATAGCGCAAAAGAGATGGTCGAGCAGTTGCTCGACGGAAACGCACAAAGGGCTATGTCCACCCTTTGGGCTCGCATCGACAGGTTAGACGAACTCTCACACACCTTGGAATCCACTCTAATCGCAGCACTTTGGAAGATCGGTGAACTTTGGCGGACCCAAGAAATCGATATCTACCAAGAACACATTTGCAGTAATACCGCGTGCACGGTTCTCGACATGATAATGCAAAGATTGCCTGAAATAGATGGCCACGCGCCATTGGCAATCGGTGGAACCTTTGAGCGTATTTTCGATACCATCGGAACTAAGATACTGTCGGTTGTTCTGCGGTCGATCGGTATACGAACCATAGATCTGGGCTGCAACCTGCCAGCAGCATCCATTGCCAAAGCTGCACAAGAATTAAATGCATCAATCGTATGGATTTGCCATACTCATGTTGAAAACGTCGATAGCCTCCTAGCAAACCATCAATTGCTCCGAAAACTGCTCCCCAGTCCCGTTCAGGTCATGATTGGAGGTGGTGGATTATCGCCTGCCATGAGAAGATCGCTTTCTGATTGCTTATACTTCGAATCGATTTCCGTGATGTCGGAAGCAATGAAGCAATCTCTCCACTCCCATTCGGCTACTCCGGTTACAAGTACGCAATAAGTGCACTCTGTGCAGTATGGGAAGGGCTGGGGATTCGACGAACGCCTGGCGCTAAATAGAGATCCGCCAACAAGAATTCCCATTCTTTAAAATCGGACATTCAAGTAGAAAATTTTGGACTCCAAAATCCCTGGTGTGGACGGTTTGGCTTTGTTGAAAAAAATCAAGCAACGCAACGTCAGCATCGAATCGATCAACTGCACCAAGAAAAGCGTTGAGGAAAAAATCCGAGTTAAAGAAAGAATCCCTTAGGGCGCGACTGCGATATAATAGAACATGTGATGGAGTACGATCCCTCCTATCACATGGCAAATCAGCCTGTGAATGTATCTTTGAGACACCACTTGCTGATTCGTCCCACCCGAAAATATGATCCATTTTGACTTATTCATGTGCTAGATTTCTTTATCGGTGTCGCTACATTCTTCATAGTGTCGCTACATTCTTCATAATGATTGCGAACCGAGCTTCCCCAATATTTCAAGATAACTATGATGCAGACATCCTCATTCTCGTCCTGCTTTTTTGGCCGTTGTACATTGTTAGCACTTTCCACGTTCGCTCTTCCATACTCGGCCATGCTGCATCGGGCTGATGCTCAAGAGCAAGGTCAGGCAGACTCCATTTTCTCGGGCCCTCAAGTCGGTGAGGAACTCCCACCCTTTGAAATCGTCGGTGTCTTTGATGATAAAGCAGGTAAACGTTTTGACCCGATCACGGAAGCCCAAGGCAAACCGATCGTGCTGCTGTTCGTCCATCAAGCCAATCGACCTTCCATCGGTATGACTCGAATCTTGATGAACTATCTGTCGGAACGCAAAGATCAAGATGTGTCGAATTGTATCGTGTGGTTATCTCCCGATCCTACACAAGCCGAAAATGATCTAAAGCGTATGCGGCATGCTCTACCTGAAAAGACAATGATCGGTATTTATACAGATGGCGTCGAAGGACCCGGAGCGTACGGACTCAATCGCCAAGTCACGCTTACCATATTGGTCGGTAAGAAAAATAAGGTGACAGCTAATTACGCTTTGGTTCAACCAAGCATACAAGTGGATCTGCCAAAAGTTTTAACCTCGATCGTCGAAATCGCTGGCGGTGAAGTTCCCGATATCACCAAGCTCGTGCAACCTGACATGCAACGGCCCAACATGCGAACTAGGGAGGGTAACTCCAATGCGCCCAACGAAGCCCTCGCCGAGCAGGTTCGCACCTATTTGCGACCGTTGATACAAAAGGATGCGACCGATAAACAAGTGGACGAAGCGGCCGCTGCGGTTGAGGCTTGGGTGGAAAAGGATGATGGCGCTCGCAAAGAAATCGCTCGCATTTCGAACACGATTGTCAATAGCGGCAAATTAGAAAATTATGGTACACCGCGTTGCCAAGACGTACTTCGCAAATGGGCTGAGAAATACAAATGATTCGGCCATGCGTGTCGCTCATTCTCTTGGTCATCCTACCTTTGCAGTCGATCGCGAACGAGTCGATTGATTTTGATTTCGATGTACTTCCGGTATTAACTCGCGCTGGCTGCAATGCCGGAAGCTGCCACGGGGCTGCCGTGGGTCGCGGTGGCTTCCATCTTTCTTTATGGGGCTCGGATCCCGCTTCGGATTATGCGGCGATCACTCGCGAATTTGAGGGCCGTCGCATCGATGTCCGTCGACCTACCGAAAGTTTGTTATTGAAGAAACCAACCGGCACCATCGATCACGAAGGTGGAGCTATCCTCGATGAAAACTCCGCCTCTTTTAAAATCGTGCACACTTGGCTACAGCAAGGGGCACGTCGTATTCGCGGACGTGAACTTGAGAAGATTGAGGTTCGATTCAAGCATGCGACGCTAGCCCCCAACTCGGCGGCCAAGCTATCGGTACAGGAAAGTGGAACACTGGATGCCCTGGCTTACTTCCGAGGACAAGATCCTATATCAGTCAACCATCTGGTATCCATCAACATTCCTGATTCCAGCGGCTTAGAGATCGATTTAGATTCACTGCGACTAACTGCGCTGCGCCCTGGTATTCACACGTTAACACTAAGGTATGGCGATCGGGTTCAGGCATTGCAAGTTTTGACTCCAAATCTGTCCAATAACAACGCCACTGCCGAATCCGTTTTGCCAACCGACCTAATTCACATTGCGCGCGGACAGATCGATCGTTGGCTCGATGAACGTCGCGCACAACTATCCGAGAAAGTAGCTCCTCTTGCAGATGAGGCTACGCTGCTCCGCAGGCTGATGTTAGACTTGATCGGTCGCGCTCCGTCACCAACGGAATTAGAAGCTTATCTACAGAATAACTCGAACGATAAATATGCACAGCAGGTGGAGCAATGGTTGGGTTCGAAAGAGTACGTTGACTTTTGGACGTATCGCTGGACGCGAACCTTTGGCTTGAGACCAAACAGCCAAGCGCCACAAGGCTTGCATCATTTCTATCGTTGGTTCCATCAACAGCTCGCGACCGGTAGACCGTGGGATGAAGTGTGTCGTGAACTGATAACAGCCAGCGGTGATTGCCACGTGGAAGGGCCCGCGTTCTTTATGCTGATTGCAAATGATCCGAGGCAACAAGCCGAGCAGATCTCGCGTTTGTTTATCGGAGCGAGGTTGGAGTGTGCGAATTGTCATGACCATCCGTTAGATCGCTGGAAACAAGATGATTATCATAGTCTCGCGGCGGTCTTTGCACGCGTAGATCGCAAGCAGACAGTCAGTTGGCTTGACCGTGGTGCGGTGACCAATCCGCGAACAGGTCTACCCGCGATCCCGCAATTACCAGGCGGCCAACGTTTTTCCTCAAGTGGCGATGTACGGAGGGAACTTGCCGATTGGATGATCCAACACCCCGATTCGCTCCTAGCCAAAGCTACCGTCAATCGTTTATGGTCTCATTTCTTTGGGCGTGGCTTGGTTGAACCAGTCGATGACATGCGATTGACTAATCCTGCGACTCACCCCCAACTACTGCAATCTTTATCAGCAAGCTTCATCGCACAACGTTACGACATACGAGCTTTGATACGCGAGATTATGCTATCCGAAGCTTATCGCAGAGAATCACCAACTACGACGTCCGCCAGCCGTAGCGATTTTACGTACAGCTTCGGGCCTCGCAAACCTTTATCCCCCGATGTATTGCTAGATCTAGTCGATGATGCCACTGGGAGCACGCTACCTATTGCAGAACGAACCGAGATCGAACGGGCGATTTTACTCGAAGATCCCACGACACCATCCCTTGCACTGGATACATTGGGCCGTTGTGTACGCAACGAAATTTGCTCGACGTCGTCGGCAACCTCCTCGTTGGCGCTTATGCTCCACTGGATCAATGGTGAGACGGTCAATCAGCGAATTGTCCATAAGCAACATTGGCTTAAAACAACGATAAAGGAAGATATCGAATCAGAAGAATTGTTGAAGCTTATGACATTGCGAACGCTCTGTCGCTATCCGACCCCTGCGGAACAGCATAAGTTACTTCAAGTGCTCAACCAATTACCTCCCGAGCAGCGCGAGGCGGGTTGGGAAGATTTGTTTTGGGCTTTATTGTCGTCCGAAGATTTCTTGGATAATCGCTAAAAGGACCACGGAGATGCCACTGCCATCGATTCCAATCACCCGTCGCGACTTCATGCAGGTGGGTACCATTCCCTTGCTCGGTCTGGGACTTTCAACAGTGGGTTCGATGCCATTGTTTGCACGCGAACCGAAGCACGCCAAGTCTTGCATATTGATTTGGTTAGATGGTGGCCCGAGTCACTTAGAAACCTTTGACCCCAAGCCCACTGCGCCGGTGGAGGTGCGAGGCCCGTTTCAATCGATGGCAACCTCCGTACCTGGATTAGCCTTCAGCGAACTAATGCCGAACCTAGCCAGAATTGCACATAAGCTTTGCGTAATTCGATCGGTTACGTCCCCCTTGGGCGAACACAACATAGCCAACCATTATTTGCTGACCGGTTATCAGCCGACCCCAGCGTTGGTCTATCCGAGTTATGGAGCAGTCGTTTCTCATTTCCGGGAACCAACGACCGCTTTACCAAACTACATTACTCTAAACGAATATCGTTCCACCGCAGGGGCTGGCTTCTTAGGTGCACAAAACGAACCTTATCTGGTGCCTCGGGATCCGAAGAGCAATTCGCTAGCTCCAAAAGATTTAACCTTCTTTCCAGGTCTAGATGAGGAGCGACTTTTGCGACGCAAACAATTCATACAACAGATCGATCGTCAAGAGCGTAGATTGGAGCAAGAATCGATAACTGCCTTGCCATCGTCGCTACTCGAACAAGCGTATCGGATGACCTTGAATCGCGATACGCGGGGTGCGTTTCGACTCGAAGACGAATCATCGAATACGCATGCGCGTTATGGCGATCGTCTTTTAGGCCAATGTTGTTTGTTGGCTCGACGATTGGTTGAACGCAATGTCTCATTCATCAATATTCATAATAACGATTGGGACACACATACTGATCTAGTCCTGCGTTTAAAAGAAGGTTATGCCGGAGCCAAGATCGGTGTTGGTTTAATTCCAACTCTAGACCAAGCGGTGGCCGCGCTCATCGAGGATCTCGAGGATAGGGGACTGCTCGACAGTACGTTGGTGGTGGTTATGGGAGAGTTTGGGCGTACCCCAAAGATTAATAGCACAGGCGGACGAGATCATTGGCCGCGGGTCTTTAGCGTCTTGATGGCAGGTGGTGGACTCAAACGTGGCTACGTGCATGGAGCGAGTGACCGGATTGGCGAAAGTCCCGTAGATGCTCCCGTTACACCTGCCGATTTAGCCTGTACTATCTATGCTCAATTAGGTATCGCGGCAGAGACGATGCTAACCACGGCCGACGGCCGCCCGATTCGCGTCAACCAAGGTGGTCAGATCGTGCGAGAGCTTATCGCATGAACGACTCACTTTCTAGTGCCCGCAACTTGGAGTTGATGTTGATCATAACCCGACGCGTGCGCAACGGATTTTGTCGTGAGAATTATCCCTCGCTCACACTGCGGGTTGGGATTTCGGCCATTCTCCAATCGAGGTTATCTCGAAATTGCAGCACTAGCATTAAATACATGACCTTACAACTGTACCTATTCAATTATCTTCGAGTGATTTGTTTCTTGACGAGTTGCCTCTGCAACCTCTCATTGATCCGTGCAGAAGAAACAACCGTCGAAGACTTGCGAGGTGCATCACCTGCAACCGCAATTGCATTCCAGCATACGCTCGGTCAATGGGTGACGGCCCAGGGTAGTGAGTTGGTCGTTTGGGATGAGTTGTGCCGGAATGTACAACGACGCATGGAAACAGAGATTGCAAAGATTCATGATGTAAAATTTTCGGGCAATGGTTCGCAAATCCTAGTCGCGGGAGGGGTGCCTGGCGAAGAAGGCATATTAGAACAATATACGTGGCCAGAGTTCCAGTTATTGGCGAGGCGTGTCATACCGAATGACACGCTGTTGAGGATAGATTGGCATTCGAGCCAGGGCTTGATCGCAGTGGCCGTGGCAACAGGTAAGCTGCTGTTGCTCGACGATCATGGACTCGAATCGCGATGGGAAGTAGATGCACATCCGAATAGTTGCACGGCGGTTCAATTGTTTCCAGAGTTGGGCTTACTGGCTTCGGGAGGAAACGATGCGGCCATTCGTCTGTGGAAGCTCGAGGATGGCTCTGCCGTGCGATCTCTATCTCAGCATACAGCGGGGATCACGCAGTTATTGTCTACACCAACCGAATTTGATTCCAAGGTCCACATGGTCTCGATTTCTCGCGATCAAACGGTCCGGTTATGGGACCCGCAAACTGGTCGCCTCGTTCGCTTCGTGCGGTTGGCAGCGGCTCCTAATGAAGCAGCCTGGGAGAAACCAATACTGGATGGTGAGGTCCCGATGTTGTGGGTACTGGGTGGAGATGGGCGTTTGAGACGGATCGATTTGAAACAGGCAACCATCGAACAAGATATCCAAGGAGACCGCGAGGCCACGTATGCCTTGGGATCATATGCGGACCGCTTGTTTGTTACTGGCGTTCAACCAGAACCTATAACGATCGCTATGCGGGAACCATTGCAACGCATTGGAGTTTCTGAGGATGGTAACCAATTTATTATAGACCGCGAACAGCAAGAGTTTCGAGTGAGGGGTTTCAATTACGATCATGACCAGGTGGGGCGATTGATCGAAGATTATTGGAACGAACAATGGTCGGAAGTCGAAAGCGATTTTTGCGAGATGCAAGAATTGGGTGCCAACACGGTTCGGATTCATCTTCAATTCGGTCGCTTTATGAAATCAGCCACGGAACCCGATACACAAAGTTTGGCGAAATTCTCAGCATTGGTACAACTAGCAGAGCGCACGCGTCTCTATTTGGATGTTACAGGGTTGGGCTGTTATCATAAAAAAGATGCTCCAGCATGGTACGACGCTCTGAATGAAGAAGAGCGTTGGGCGGCTCAGGCGGTCTTCTGGCGAGCTGTAGTACAAGCGGCCAAAAAATCGCCTGCAGTCTTTTGCTGGGACTTGATGAATGAGCCGGTGGTTCCGGGTGGCAAGAGAGGGGATAGGGATTGGTTAGGACCCGCCTTTGGTGATAAATATTTTGTGCAGTTTATTACCTTGGACCAAGCGAATCGGGCCAGACCCGAGATCGCCAAGGCCTGGACAAAGCACTTAGCCGAAGCGATCCGTGAAACGGGTGATCCGGGCTTGATCACTGTAGGTTTGGTGGATTGGAGTTTAAATCGGCCCGGCTTAACGAGTGGATTCGAACCGGAGCAGATTGTGGAGCATGTCGACTTTATCGCAATGCATCTCTATCCGCAGAGTGATCAGTTGGAAAAAAATGCAGAGACGCTTCGCGGCTTCCGTTTAGGTAAGCCATTGATAATCGAAGAGTGTTTCCCGTTGAAATGTAGTACGGTGGAGTTGCGGAACTTTTTGCGGGAGCAATCGCACGTTCACAATGGTTGGATCAGCTTTTACTGGGGCAGTACGCCGGATGAATTGCTTGAGCAGAAAACCATACCTGCTGCCATCACGCGTGAATGGTTGTTGGGTCTGCCATAGGACGGAAACCTGATTAGTGCGACAACTTGGAGATGATGTTTTTCACAAACCGACTCCGAAGCAATGGACTTCGCTGGGATATTATCCCTCGCTCGCGCTGCGAGCACAGGAATTCTGGGATTCTCCAATCAAGATTATCTCTGAGTTGTTGCACCAGATGACAACCCGGATATCGCTAGCGACCAAACCAAGAACTTCAAACCTGCCGAACCTTTCAAGTTCATTGCGCCAACAGTGTAGTCAACACTTGCGTGCACATTCTACGTCACCGACAACAACCAGCGATTCTTCGCTTACGTGGAATCGATCAAACTGTTAGAGTGCAAGGAAATCCATCCATACTCCGCTATGGTTGAAACGTTAGCACCCGCGGGGCGTTCGCCTCACGGATGTTGTTAACCGTTTCATCGGTCGAAAGCCCTCGGGCTGGTGTTTTGCGGCTAAAATTCGCTTTTGCCGGGCGTGCTGTAGTCTGTTATTCGCGATTCCTTGGGTCGATCGATCGTTGGTGAATCGTTGAACGTCGACCCGTGTGTGCAACCTCACATAGATATACACTCTTTCGTAGCTACCGCGGCCCCATTTCATCCAAAAAGCCCTACCAGGACGCCAATTCCAATAAAGTTGAATATGCACTTATTGACTGCGAACTAAGCAGAACTAGACTCTCAAACACAGTTTTGGCGGAGCTATTGTACGAGAAATGCAACCTAGAGGCTAATGAAATGACCGTAAGGAAGAAGTTTGGGCTAACAAAGCTCGAAGACCGAATCGTGCCAGGGGCGATGGCTTATACGATGAGCCATGATTGCGATGACGGTCACGGGGACGGCGGCGACAATGGTGGCGGCGATGACCACGGTGGCGGCGACGACGGTGGCGGCGACGACGGTGGCGACGACGATAACGGCGGCGGATCGGGTAAGGGCAATTCCGGCAAGGGCAATTCCGGCAAGGGCAATTCCGGCAAGGGCAAGTCCGGCAAGGGCAAGTCCGGCAAGGGCAAGTCCGGCAAGGGCAAGTCCGGCAAGGGCAAGTCCGGCAAGGGCAAGTCCGGCAAGGGCAAGTCCGGTAAGGGCAACAAAGGCGGCAAGAGAAAGCACTAAAGTGCAGTGCGTGCGGATTATGCTGACTTGAAGTTTCCAAAAGAAACAAAGAGCAAAGCTTAGCCTTTCAATCTTCGGCAGAATGACTAGTATCAA
>JBKCTT010000187.1:0-2713 GCA_046318795.1 Pirellula sp. | reverse complement strand
AACAAGACTCGAATTTCTGCTTGCACGTAGAGACTCACAGCACCCCCGCGTGAATTGGTGTTTTCGAACAACGGCCACCGACGGGAACGAAGTATCGACCCACGCCATCTCCCCCTCGTGAATTGGGCACTCCTGCCCGATCCGCTCCTTCAATACAAGCCCGCAAGCGCAAGGTAAGGGATTGCCCCTTTCTAACCCCGGCCTAACTCGCGCGAATCAGTAACCATCCACCTTCCCTCGTAGCCGATCTCGCCAAGAGATTGGACCGCCCCGAACCATCAACGCCCTCAATCTCAATCCACTTTTACTACCACGAATCAAACGAATGCCACGAATGAAAACCATGACCACCGCAATGTGAGAACTATTAGCGGCTCACTAAACCCCTTTAAGACAAACAATCATTCAGCCACAAGCAACGCAAAAGCCCACAAAAGAATACCTAAACAACCTCCCTCCATGCCCTCGGCATGTATGCCACTCGACTTCTTGTGTCCCCTTGTATCTCTTGTGGCTAGTCCCTTCGGCTGGTCATTTTCTTCATTCGTGTCATTCGAGTTATTCGTGGTCAAGCCTCTTAATACGCACCGCTTCCCTTCCACGTAGCCGATCTCACCCGAGATTGGACCGCCCCTCGTAAATTGGGCACTCCTGCCCGATCCGCTTCCCTCCCCCTCGTAGCCGATCTCACCCGAGATTGGACCGCCCCGAACCCTCAACGCCCACAATCTCAATCCACCTTTATTACTCCTTACTCCTTACTCCTTACTCCTTACCCCTTACCCCTTACCCCTTACCCCTATCCGCTCGTCGTTGGTTTATCTTGCCGACGATCCCCCTTAAAAATTTTGCGTGTCGCATCTCGAAGCCAACCAGAAAATCCTCTTCTCGCTGGTAGATCTGGAGCCTGCGTCTTGCCAAGGGTAATGGCGTCTCGTTGTTGCGGCATCGGTGCAGCAATCTGCCCAGCATTTTGGTGTTTCGAATCTTGGGGCTCTGGCAGAGCCTGTTCAAGTTGACGATCCTCCTCGACAACCTGCTCTTCAATATCTACCGGGGTCGTATTCGTCGCTAGTTCTTTGCTTGATTTCGCAGCGATCTGCGACGGGCTATTCAATACCGTGGACAGTTGCAATCGATCCAAAGGGCTAACGATCTTGGTGTCCGGTCTCGCCAAAACATGCGTGTAAATCATTGTTGTTGCAATATCATTATGGCCAAGCAATTCTTGGATCACGCGAATGTCAGTTCCAGATTGCAGCAGATGCGTTGCAAAAGAATGCCGAAACGTGTGCGATGTCGCATGTTTGCGCAGTTTGCATGCATCGACTGCTTTTTTCAAATGGTCCGGAAAGGTATCGGAATGAAGATGGTGGCGATGCCTCAAACCAGTCCTCGGATCGCGAGAAAGCTTGGCCGAAGCGAATAGAAACTGCCATTTCAGTTGACTACTAGCGTTAGGAAATTTACGAGCCAACGCGAATGGTAGCCAAACCGAGGCAACACCGTTTTCGGAATCTCGTTCGTGAAGAGCGGTCCGTTTTGCAATAAGGGCACGAAGAGGTTCAACGAGTTGTTCGGGGAAGGGTACGAAACGGCTCTTTTCTCCTTTTGAATTATGGATCTCAATAAGTCGCTGATCGAAATCAAAATCTTTGATTCGCAAACGCAGACATTCCGTGAGCCTAAGTCCGCAACCGTAGAGTAATTGACCAATAACCGCATGCACTCCGGACAGATGACTTAAAACGGCGACCACTTCGTCTTTGCTCATTACTGTTGGGATTCGCGTGGCTTTAGTCGAGCGAATCGCCTCGATAGAGCCGATGTCTCGTTTTAGTACATGTTGAAAGAGAAATAAAAGAGCATAAAAGGCTTGGTTCTGAGTGGAGGGAGCGACGTTGCCATCGACCGCTAGGTCGGTCAGATGGGATTCCACATCCTGACTCGTGATGGACTCGAAATCGGCTAGCGTTTTCACGTTCCGGTCAGCCATAAAAGCAAAGACTTTTTTGACGTATGCAATTTCCGTGTTGTAGGACTTACCTTGTGATCGCAAAGTTCGACGCAGTTGCTGGATCACATCTGGTTCATTCGGATTGATTTTTCCGACGAGCCCTTTGATTTCTTCTTGAGTTGGCAAAGCCTCGATTCGTTCCTGGACGATAAAGCCCTTGAGAGCCTTTTCCAGATCGAGCAAGAAATCAGGTTGGCGATTTTGAATGTTCACACGGTGCCACATCAAACCTTGGACGATCATTAATCGTTTCCAAGTGGGAAGGCCCAAGGCTTTTTGATTACGAAGGAACTGGATGACTTGTTCTTGGTTGTAGTCCCAGGAGTGCGAGGCGGTTACCTTGTGAAATTTTGTAAGTTTTGAAAACCAGATATAGGCGTATTTTTCCGAGTCCTGATTCTTATCAGGCGTACTATCAAACTCGGCTCCAGAAGAGCGATGCTTATCGACCACGGCGTGCCTCACGGATAAGGTTAAGAAGCAAATTCAAAAAGGTCGAAGGGAGTTTGGCGAAGTGAAAGTTAAAATGCAACTAGGGGGAGAACGAAAAAATCCGATATTGGAAATAAAGTATTATTGCCACCCCCCCCAACAAAGGGGAGTTCGAGCTATAAGAACCGGGATAACTATTATCCCGGTTTGAGTCTGCCTGGATGAAAATTGGTTGACAGACCGGGATAACACCCGACAATAACT
>JBKCTT010000186.1:0-59237 GCA_046318795.1 Pirellula sp. | reverse complement strand
CCGGGCGGTCGGATGATGACTTAATCGGGAACGAACCGGGGGGCTCGCGCCCGCTCCGCTATTATTGGAATTGCCAAAGGCAATTAATAGCGGTAGGGCGCTAGCCGTCCGGTGTGGGCGCTAACCGGGCGGTCGGATGATGACTTAATCGGGAACGAACCGGGGGGCTTGCGCCCGCTCCGCTATTACTGGAATTGCCAGAGGCAATTAATAGCGGTAGGGCGCTAGCCGTCCGGTGTGGGCGTTGGTTGGGCAGTCGGGTGATGACTTAATCGGGAACGAACCGGGGGGCTTGCGCCCGCTCCGCTATTACTGGAATTGCCAAAGGCAATTAATAGCGGTAGGGCGCTAGCCGTCCGGTTAGGGCGCTAACCGGGCGGTCGGGTGATGACTTAATCGGGAACGAACCGGGGGGCTCGCGCCCGCTCCGCTATTATTCGAATTGCCAGAGGCAATTAATAGCGGTAGGGCGCTAGCCGTCCGGTGTGGGCGCTAACCGGGCGGTCGAATGATAACTTAATCAGGGACGAACCGGGGGGCTCGCGCCCGCTCCGCTATTACTGGAATTGTCGAGGAACGATTGAGGACAATCGTTCTACTATGGTCTAGCCGTCTAGGACGGTTTCGCGGACCACCTCCTCGGCCGAGGTTAACCCTTGGAATACGAAGTCCTTGCCGTAATCTCGCAATGAGATCATTCCGTATGACTGGGCTTTCTTGCGTATGTCGTCGGTGGTCGCATTGACCAAAATCATGTCCCGCAAATCATCGTTCATGATCATCAACTCGAATAACCCTATCCGACCCTTGTAGCCGGTGTTGTTGCAGTTGTCGCAGCCTTTGCCTCGGTAAAACTTGTGCTGCTTGGCCTCGGTTTCACTGATTCCGAGCTCCGCTAACACTTCATAAGGCACCTCGGTCTCCTCGCGGCATTTGGTGCAGATCCGACGTACCAACCGCTGCGCTAAAATGGCTTCCACCGTCGCGGTGATCAAAAACGTCGGTATCCCCATGTCCTTCATCCGCGTGATCGTGCTCGGCGCATCATTGGTGTGCAACGTGCTAAAGACGAGGTGCCCCGTCAATGAGGCTTGAACCGCAATTTCCGCCGTCTCCAAGTCCCGAATCTCTCCCACCAAGATGATGTCTGGATCCTGCCGCAAAATGGCTCGCAAACACGACGCAAACGTAACGCCGATGTCATGGTCGATCGGAATCTGAACGATTCCGTCAATATCGTACTCCACCGGATCCTCCGTGGTAACGAGCTTTTCCGTGATCTCGTTCATCTCGGACAATGCCGAATACAAGGTTGTTGTTTTGCCCGATCCCGTGGGCCCCGTCACTAACACAATACCGTTGGGACGCCTCATCACGGTTCGAAACTCAGTCTTGGTCCGCTCGTCCATGCCGACTTTTTCCAACGACAAACTTACGACCGTTCTATCCAAAATCCGCATAACCACGCTCTCGCCGAACATGGTTGGCAAAACACTCACTCGCAAATCTACGGGGTGACCACCCACCGTCAATTCAATACGACCGTCCTGCGGCATACGGCGCTCGGCAATATCCAAGTTCGCCATAACCTTGATACGCGTGGTGATGGCAAACGCCAAGTGACGAGGGGGCGGCACCATCTCATAGAGCACCCCCTCCGATTTGATCCGAATCCGAAACTCGTCTTCGAATGGCTCAAAGTGTATGTCGCTCGCGTGATCCTTGATGGCCAATAGCAAAACCAAATTAAGCAGCTTTCGAACGGGAACGCTGTCCGCTAACGCTTCGGCCCCGTCCAAGTCGAACTTGTCACCCGTCAGCATACTGGCCTGCCGGAACAACTCTTCGTCCGCCGCTAACTCGGCAACAATTTTCTCAACACTCAATGAATCGGAGGAGTAGTAACGCTCGAGACTCGCTTTGATCTCGCGCTCTGGCGTCACCACCATCTCAATGTTGTAACCCAAGAACGTGCGCAACTCGTCTTGCACCATCAAATTCTGAGGATCACATGTGGCAACTGTTAACGTCTGACCATCAAAACGAACCGGAATAACCCGGTACATCTGAGCCATGGTCTCCGTCAACCGCTCCAGCAACTCAGGCGGAATCTGCTGCTCCGCCAACGAAACGACCTTCATCCCCATCTGCTCGCCAAGCGCTTGAGCGAGCTGATCGTCGGTGATCAACGCCATCTCTTCGGCTAGCTTGCCTAGCAAAACACCGGGCTGCTGTTGCTGCTCTTCCAACAGCAACTGCAATTGCTCGTCGGTGATAAAACCCATGTCGACAAAGATCTGTCCGATTCGTCGCGCAATCATTCTTCTTACTTCTCCAACTGATGGGTTTTAGAGGGCTTGGTTGTGTTTATGGGTTGATTTTAATTTTGGCGAGGCCTGCCGACGAGAAGGAACGCTCGGCTGTTTTGCTGTAACCGGGGGCTAGCGCCCTGCGGCTGGTTTTGGTGACGGGCAGGAGTGCCTATCCTACGCTTGCGTAGCCTAGCTGCCGTGATCGAATTCTTCTTCTGTCGATTCGTCCTCAATTCCCTTGCGTGCGTTAACGATCCGCCGTGCCAAATCGTCTGGTCGGTGAGCTTTGGCTAATATGTCCTCGATGACGACCTTGCCATCCTTCCACAAATTAAACAACGCATCATCCATGAGCTGCATGCCGAACTTTGCCCCCGTTTGAATGGCGGAAGTAATCCGGAATGTTTTGTTCTCCCGGATCAAGTTCGCTATACCGTTCGTGACGACTAGGACCTCATAGGCGGCCACTCGACCTCCCCCCACTTTGGGAATCAACGTCTGTGCCACAACACCGAGCAAACTGGACGACAGCTGGGTTCGTATCTGATCTTGTAAATTACCTGGGAACGCATCGATCAAACGGTTCACAGTTCCCTGTGCACTATTGGTGTGAAGGGTTCCGAAAACGATGTGACCTGTCTCGGCCGCACTGATCGCCGCAGAAATCGTTTCCAAGTCCCGCATCTCACCCACGAGAATACAATCGGGATCCTGTCGCAAAGCACGTCGAATGGCTTCCGAAAATGATGGGACGTCAACCCCTACCTCACGCTGATTGATCGTCGATTTGATGTGATCGTGATAGAACTCAATCGGATCTTCAATGGTGATGATGTGGTGGTCGTGCGACTCGTTGATGTAGTTGATCAAACTCGCCAAGGTCGTACTTTTCCCGGAACCGGTCGGCCCTGTCACCAACACCAACCCCCGCGGACGCAGAACCATTTTGATGACGGCCTCTGGCAAGCCTAATTGCTCAGGGGTCAATTTGTCGTTGGGGATCTGACGAAGCACCATCGAGATGTTGCCCCGTTGTTTGAAAATCGAGACCCGGAACCGAGCCAGAGTTCCAAAGGCAAAACCGAAGTCAGAACTGCCTGATTCCTGAAGCTCTCGCTGACAACGCTCCGGTGCAATACTCTTCATCAACTGGACCGTGTCGTCAGGCTCGAGCACCTTGGTCTCAAGCTTTCGCATCCGACCATGTAGCCGAAAAACTGGCGGTTGTCCGACGACGATATGAATATCGCTGGCCCCCTGCTTTACGGCTGCCTGGAGAAGTTTGTCAATCAGAACAGTTGCCATGCTTGAATCCGAACTGCCAGCTCTGCGTGTTAAATCCTATGCAAAACCTCGTCCCGAGGCCTGAGTCTTATGCATGAGGAGATGTAAGGAATCGAAATGAGGAAAAGGACGAGATCCTACGTCGTAACCCGGCGTCTTTCTCGCAACAAACTTATCTTAGTTGTTCCGGGGGATAAAGTGAAACAACTGATGAGATATTCGAGGTTTTTTTGGCGGAAGAAAGCCAAAGGCAGTTAATAGCGGTAGGGCGCTAGCCGGGCGGTGAGGGCGTTGGCTGGGCGGTCGGGTGATATCTTGATCGGGAACGAACCGGGGGGCTCGCGCCCGCTCCGCTATTATTCGAATTGCCAAAGGCAATTAATAGCGGTAGGGCGCTAGCCGTCCGGTGTGGGCGCCAACCGGGCGGTCGAATGATGACTTGATCGGGAACGAACCGGGGCGGGAAACAATTGAGACAATTGCTCTACTTTGTCGAGGAACAATTGAGACAATTGTTCTACTTTGTCAGGAAACCTCGGACCTCGAATTGTTTAGTTATTCAACGTCTCTTTGATAACCCGAGCAATCGCTAAATCCTCTTGCTCTGTCTTTTTGGCAGACCTGTAGACCTCGTCCAACGTTGAAATACCTGAAATCACTTTTCTTAATCCGTCGCAGTACAACGTGGTCATCCCCTGCTCGATGGCTTGCGTCCGAAGCTCCGCCGACGACTTGGCTGCAAACATGAACTCCCGGATCTTGCCGTTCACCACCATCATCTCGTATATACCAATCCGGCCGCGATACCCCTTCTTCTGACAATAGGGACACCCCTTGCCCTTCGCGAATTTGGAGAACGGAACCACCTCCAACGGTAAACCTGCCTCAGCCAACACAGGCTCCGACAAAGTAACCGGATGCTTGCACCGCGTGCAGATCTTCCTCACCAGCCGCTGCGCCATGACGGCGATCACCGAACTCGCCACCATGTAGCCCGGCACACCCATGTCCGTCATACGGGTCACAGCACTGGGCGCATCGTTCGTGTGCAGTGTACTGAAAACTAAGTGTCCAGTTAGTGAGGCCTGAATTCCCATCTGGGCGGTCTCTGTATCTCGCATTTCTCCGACCAAGATGATGTTGGGTGCCTGTCGCAACATGGCCCGAATGATCCGAGCGAAATCGAGTCCGATGTTGTGTCGAACTTCCACTTGATTGATCCCTGGCAAGTAATACTCGACGGGATCCTCGGCGGTGATGATCTTTCGATCGGGGCGGTTCAGCGCGTTCAAAGCGGCATAAAGAGTCGTGGTCTTTCCCGACCCTGTCGGCCCGGTCACTAGGAAGATTCCATTAGGCCGTTTAATCAAACCTGTGAAGATCTTGAAGTCGCGCTCGGCCAGCCCGAGCTGCTTGACCCCAACCTTGATATTGTCCTTGTCCAGCAATCGCATTACGCATGACTGACCATGATTAGTCGGGATAATGCTAACGCGAAGATCCAACTCCTTCTCGCCGACTGTCAATTTGATCCGTCCGTCTTGTGGTCGACGTCGCTCGGCGATATCCATTTTCGCTAATATCTTGATACGGGACATGATCGCCCCTAATAGTCTTCGTGGCGGTGAGTCTCGCTCCACCAACACGCCGTCGATTCGATACCGGATTCGCACCCGATCTTCAAAAGGCTCAACGTGAATGTCGGACGCTCTTAGCTGCACCGCTTCGGCGATCATGTACTGAACTAAACGAACAACAGGAGCGCTTTCATCTCCCTCCGCTTCATCCGCGGCAATTTTGTCTTCTTCTGTTTCGGTAAAGTCGATTTGCGTGTCCGTGAACTCCTGCAACATCGAGTCAGCCGATTCGCCTTCTACCTGACCGTAGTAGCGGTTAATGGCCTCTACTATCTGCTCCTGGGAACCCAATGCCGTTTCCACTTTGCGGTTCAAAATGAACCGTAGCTTTTCAATGGTCTCAATATCAAACGGGTCTGTCACCAAAACCTTGATGGAATCCTCTGCCTCATCAATGGGAATAACGTTGTTTTCCCGGGCCACCGACTCAGGTACCAACTGAATCACATGATCAGGAATTCTAATTGTGCCAAGATCGATGTACTCAAAGTGATGGAACTCCGCCAGTGCTTGGGTTACTTCGTCGCTCGTCGCATACCCGAGACTTACCAGGGCTTTGCCGATGGAAATATCCTGTTTGTTCGACAGGGTTTTTGCTTCGGTGAGCTGTTCGAGAGAAATGAGGCCTCTAGATAGCAAAAGGTCGGTAAAGTCTCGCATTGGTCGGTCCAGGTTGCGGCTCAGGGGAAACGAAGGAGCAGGCTGTAGTTAAGAGTATAGACAAGCAGGGGGTTGCCGGTTCGCTACCCCCAACTCTTCAAGTATATCGAGTTTCGAAGGTCCACCGCAAAGATGTTTTCCCAAGATGATAGCTTTTCTAGGAAACTCTTTCCTAATCGGTCCAGAGTACCGTCTGCTGTTCTCTCCGTTCCGATCGATCTGTCCGATCCGATCTGAAAAATCGTCACTCTGTGCAATAGTGGCAATTACGGCCGTGGGAATGGGGTTTCTGTTGTTTTCGATCGCTAGCGACAGCATTTCCCAGCTTCTTTCGACCGAAACGAAAAGGACGACGTGGGATTTCGGCGCCCGATCCGATCCGGCGAGCTACGTTTTTAATGGTCGTCACTCGACCATTTCCAGAGAAAGCGGTTAAGAGCGGTCCTATGAAATTCAGACTCACAGCGAAAACCAAACAATCTCGGCTCACCTCATGGCTCGCTTTTGGGCTTTTCGCCACCGGCACTACCACAGCCCACGCGCAAACATCGACGACAGTGCCACCTCGCGGAACAGAGCAGATCCCTATCTCGGTCCGAAAACCGGCTGATTTCTACTCCGGCCAATCCCGTGAGGAGCAATACGCCCAAATTAGTCAAGAAGTCGAGATTCTCGAACGTCAGCAATCGTTGCTTCGCCGAGTCGTTAGACTGGTATCTCCAACCGTCGTACATATCGAAGCGGTCAAAGAAGAACAAGCACCCGATAACGGCACCTTTAAATCGGCATCTCCGAAACGAATCGAGGAAGCCGGTTCTGGTTTCGTGGCTAGAATCTCTCAGAGCACCGTCATTCTGACAAACCGACACGTCGTACACGGAGCTCCACTTCATAGCATCCGAATCGAAACTTCGGATGGAGGCATTATCAACCCTCGCGGTGTTCTCGAAGATCCGTCAACCGACATTGCCGTTCTCGATATTGATGGGGTGGAGTTGCCCACCGCACGAATCGCTGACAGTCGAGAAGTCGGGATAGGCGATTACGTTTTTGCTGTAGGAAGCCCGTTTGGTCTCAATCACTCGGTCAGCTACGGCATCGTTAGTGCCAAGGGACGTCGCAATCTCGAACTAGGCTCGAAGCAGATTGTCTTCCAAGACTTTATTCAAACAGACGCAGCGATCAACCCTGGAAACAGCGGTGGGCCGCTCATGAATTTGCGGGGCGAGGTCGTCGGGATTAACACCGCCATCGCGAGCAATAGCGGCGGAAGCGAGGGGATTGGTTTTGCTATCCCAATTAATATTGCGATGAATGTCGCTCAACAGCTGGTCGAGCGTGGAGGCATCCACCGATCGTATCTTGGAGTCAGTGTCGATCCGGTCTTCAATAACCCAACTCGCTCAGCACCGGGGGCACCTCGCCCCAAAGGAGCTTTTGTTAAAGTCGTTCGCCCCAACAGCCCTGCTGAACAAGTAGGCCTGAAGTATGGTGACATCATCTTAGAATTCGATGGAAACGAGGTCGATAACGACGAACATTTGGTCCAACTCGTCGGCTTGACAACCATCGATAGGCCCATCGATGTTGTGTTTCTCAGGGACGGTCAGCAGTACAAATTAAGTGTCACGCTAATCCCTCTCTCTGCGGTCCAGAAGTAATCACCGCGGCCATCCAAGAACCAACCAGACGGCCCGTTCTATTGCCGCAGAAGGCAACTCAGTCTCTTTTGCGTATAATCGCACGATAGGCACGCCTGCCCGTCTGGTTCGTCAAATGTAGAATGGGCACTCCTGCCCGCTCCGTAGTACTCGAGTCGACCATTAGTGGCCGACCTACTTCTTATGTGATAGGCCAACGGAACTAAGTTTACAAACAGACGTCACCCTAAATTCCGAACCCGCAATTTCAAAAGTTATTCGGTCGACGAGGCATTTTTCGAGGATAAGGCAGTTCCTCTTGCTCGGGCAAATCCATGTCCGTTTCTAACTGCCATTGTTCACGCTCGGCATCGGTCGCGTAGTACTTTAACCAGCACTCCATATCGTTTTCTTCCAAGCAGTGCCAATGCAAGTAGTTGCGATGATCGGCGATTCGCTTTTCGAAAGATGGCAAAATATCTCGAGCGATCAAGCAGTAAAGCTGTCGGTCGCTCAAATGATCCGTTAGGTTCAGCACAACTCGTTGATCATAAAGCTGATCGATCGTTTGCCAAAGAATCGAGTGAACCTGTTCGTCAGTCAAATGCTCTGGATTCGGAAGCTTTAGCTCTGGCTCAAACCACTGGCTAATCGGCAACGTCGGGGCACGCTCCCACGCGAGAATCGATGCGAGAAACTCGTTCTCTTCCGCGAGCGACATGTGTCGCAGGCTGACCAAATCGACGGACTCGTCAATGTATGGTTCTAGTTCATCTCGCAATTGTGCATTGCGAAGCAAGAGATCGACTTCGGTTTCGGCTGGTAACGATTGAGACATGAAGAATACATTCCCGTTGTGAAATCACGAGCGACTACAAAACGCCGGTCGTGTGCTTGACTCATTCCAATGTATCCGTGCACGAATTGGTATTAAAGCGTCGACTTGAATAAATTCGAATTTGTCAAAGAGATTCTCGGAAAGAAACATGCAGAAACCGAAGAACCCATACCATTTGACACAAGACGTCGTCATAATCGACATAACCGTTAAATTCATCCTGCGTTGACTTTAAAACTGTTAATAAACGAACGTGAAACGACTACTTCTCCTAACTCTAGTAAGCACTGCTGTCATGGATTCAGGCACTATTCGAGCAAACGATGGATACTTGCTCCCCCCTAAAGAGATTGTTGACATCATCGATGCCAAGCCTGAACCAACGTTGGCATTGAGCCCTGACTCGAAATGGGTCCTTTTTTTGGACCGTGATGCAATGCCTGAGATCGAGGATCTTGCCCGAAGATCGATCCCTTTGGCTGGAATGCGCATTGATCCAGCCAACAGCAGCTCTTTTCAGACTAGTTTTTATCGCGGCCTTTCCTTGCGTTCACTCGACAGTCCCAACGATCCCCCCATCAGAATCCCTGCTAATCCCCCGATCAAGATCTCGAGCTTGAGCTGGTCGCACAACTCCGACTGCTTTGTGTTCGTTGTCCAGCGAGATTCCCATCAGGAACTTTGGTGGGTATCGATATCCGACCCAGCCAACCCCCTCCTACTCTCGGACAGGCTGTCCACGGTGCTGTTCGAATTTGAATGGATGCCTGATGGAAAAAGTGTGCTGTGCGCCACGGTGCCCTCCGTTCGTGGAGCGGAACCCGCTAAACCCAAGTCACCGCCAGGTCCCACCATCCAAGAATCCTACGGCAATAAGTCGCCAGCACGAACGTTTCAGAATCTTCTGACCAATCCGCATGATGAGGAACTTTTCGATTACTTTGGTACGGTGCAATTGACAGTGCTAACTCCCGGTGAGCCGGCACGTTGTATTGGCAAACCCGATGTCTTCTTGGATGCCGACGCTTCACCAGATGGATCTCTATTTCTGACGACTTCCATTGCCAAGCCATATTCCTATCAACTAACCGTCGGCTCATTCCCAAAGACGATCCGTGTTACGACCTGGACTGGCGACGAAGTCTATCGGGTCGCCGACGTACCTCTCGAAGAGAACATTCCCATTGAAGGAGTTCGACTCGGGCGACGTTCGATTCGTTGGGAACCCAATTCACCCGCTACACTCGTATGGGCGGAAGCATTAGACGGAGGTGACCCGAAAAACAAGGTTAGTCATCGTGAGCAACTAAAAAAGCTATCCGCTCCTTTTCAATCGGAACCAGAGAACGTGGTTAAATTAGAGCATCGATTTTCGGGCTCCTCATTCTTTTCCGACCCGAATTTAATGATGACCACAGAATTCGACCGCGATCGTCGCTGGGTCCGGTCGTTACTTTTTCAGACCAAACAAACTGATGCACCTCCCAAAATTGTTATCGATCGAAACCAACGAGATATCTACGGTGACCCCGGGCGTATGCTTACCAAACCGAACGAAAGTGGTAGCCCGGTTGTCGTGCAAGATGGCGACTGGGTTTACATGTCTGGTACCGGCGCGAGCCCCGAAGGCAACCTCCCTTTCCTAGACCGCAAAAACTTAGTTACGCTGGAAACAGAAAGGCTATGGAGATGTTCTCCAGGAACGCTTGAGAGTGTGGTCACGGTATTACCAGGTTCCACAGGCAAATCGCCGCGATTCATCACAAGACGAGAATCTCCGACAATGCCACCGAATTACTATCTCAAAGATTTGGCTGACGGGTCCGAAATCGCATTAACCGATTTCCAAGATCCGGTCCCACAAGTTCGAGAGATGAAGAAACAGGTGGTCAAGTACCAGCGTCCCGATGGCATCCCCCTGTCCGCCACATTGTATCTACCGGCTGACTATAAACCAGGAACCAAACTACCGCTTTTAGTTTGGGCTTACCCACTCGAGTTCAACGATGCGTCCACGGCTGGACAAGTCTCCGCAAACCCATCGGCGTTCACTCGCATCGGCGGCATCAGTCACTTGTCATTGCTCACACAGGGGTACGCAATCATGGACAATGCTACCATGCCCATCATCGGCGACCCGGAAACGATGAACGACACTTTTATCGAGCAAATTGTCGATGCGGCCAAGGCTGCGATCGATCATGCCGTGGAGCTCGGTGTCGCAGATCGAAATCGAGTCGCTGTAGGGGGACACAGCTACGGAGCATTCATGACTGCAAACCTTTTGGCTCACAGCGACTTGTTTAAAGCAGGCATCGCGCGGAGCGGGGCTTATAATCGCACGTTGACCCCTTTCGGATTTCAATCGGAACGGCGTCCGATCTGGGAAGCCAAAGAAGTCTACGAGAAGGTCTCTCCCTTTATGTACGCTGACAAGATCAAAACGCCCCTTCTTTTGATTCATGGCGAAGACGATAACAATCCAGGTACGTTTCCTATCCAGTCGCAAAGAATGTATCAAGCCGTGAAAGGAAACGGTGGTAACACGCGACTAGTAATGCTACCCTACGAGAGCCATGGGTATGTTGCACGCCAATCCGTGCTGCATACTCATGCGGAAATGGTGATGTGGCTCAACAAGTATGTTCGAGATGCCGCGGAATAAACAGCGGTATGGGTGCAATCGCTTGCGGAGGATCTCTATCGCCGATTCGCGCGGGTTAGGCCGGGGTTAGAACAGGGCAGGTTCCTCGCAAAGCGAGGAACGACGCCTCTTGGAAAGAGGCTAATACGTAGTAGCCTCTCTCCGAAGAGGCGTAAGCACGCCGGTTTACGACACCGAAGCTTTAGTAATCAAAACGCCAAGCCCCCTAGTCCCAATCGCTTGCGGAGGATCTCTATCGCTGATTCGCGCGGGTTAGGCCGGGGTTAGAACAGGGCGGGTTCCTCGCAGGGCGAGGAACGACGCCTCTCGGAAAGAGGCTATTACGTAGTAGCCTCTCTCCGAAGAGGCGTCCGCACGCCAGTTTACGACACCGAAGCTTTAGTAATCCAAACGCCAAGCCCCCTAGTACCAATCGCTTGCGGAGGATCTCTATCGCCGATTCGCGCGAGCTAGGCCGGGGTTAGAACAGGGCAGGTTCCTCGCAAAGCGAGGAACGACGCCTCTTGGAAAGAGGCTATTACAGCACACGCCTCTTGGAAAGAGGCTATTACGTAGTAGCCTCTATCCGAAGAGGCGTAAGCACGCCAGTTCGCGCGATGGCTGCGGTTGACAGTTTGCTATACAACACTGACATTACGTCGATTCGAAAGGGCAAACAAACCGTCAGGCAAATACCGTGGACGCGGCAGACGTGGTAAATCTCAATGCGAGCGAGAATAATCGAGGTGGAATGCTCGCTTCCGACCGAAGAGCGTTGCAGGGTGCATGGCTTTTTCTTGCTGCCCTGGGTGTCTTTTTCTTTTCGAGCATTATTCTCTATGTGCTGTATGTTTTCATGAGAACAAAACAGCAAACGGGCATCGACGCTGCACAGCTCAAACTGCCGCCATTATTCGTACTTTCAACGGTCGTTTTGTTGGGTGTGTCCGGACTGATCGAATTGGCTTACAGGTCTGCACGACGTGATCGAGAGGGAGTGGTAAAATCCAGCTTGATTGTCGCAACGGTATTCGCGTTGATTTTCACGGGAGCTCAGTCGATCGGCATGATGCAATTGGTAACCGGAATGCTCCAGTCCGGCAGTCTAACCAATGGAGCCCATGCTTTTACCTTTGTTATGATTCTGGTTCACGCGTTGCACGTCGTAGGAGGTGTGGCAGCTCTCGGAATTTGTGCCATCAACGCGTGCCGAGACAAATATGATCACGAACGAACGATTGGGGTGCGGCTTTGCGGATTGTATTGGCATTTTCTGGATGTTGTCTGGTTTTTCATGATGCTGGCTTTTTTTGCCGCCAACCTCGCATTGAAGTAATCCGCTTGGCGGGCGAAAACCCGTAAAGAGTAGGGATAATGTCCTTTCCGAGGGCAAGCCGAACGCGAATCCGGTGTACTGCGTGGGGGAAAAAGCGTTCCAGGGCTGCAAGCGGAAAGCCGGATACGTTACACTTGGGAAATACTCGTTTTTCCATCGATGGTATGCCGGACGTCTCGTTCGGCGTTTTGATTGACTCACCCTTTGCGACAGGCCCTCAAATGTCAAATCCAAAAGTACGCGGCATCGTTCATGTTATCGAAGACACCAAATCCTTTGGGCAAAAGGGTTTTCGTAAAAGAACAATCGTCTTGGAGCAAAACACTGGCCGCTTCACAAACTACATTCCGCTCGAATTCACCAACGAAGGATGCGAGCTCGCTGATGAATTGCGTATTGGCGATGAAGTCGACGTGACCTATAGACTCAGCGGCCGCAAATGGCAAAAGGATCCTTCAAGTGAGGTGAAGTATTTCCTTAGTGCGGAAGCACTGACCTTTGCAAAAGCAGGCACAAAAACTGCGGAATTCGACGAGGATGACATCAACAGCGAATTTTCCCAAGCCGGTGCGGACGATGACGCCCCGTTCTAACGATTGTTGATGGCCTTCTCCAAAAGTGAGATTTCTATCTCGTGCGGGTTGCATTTCTCTCACAGCAGCCCGCTTACCTCAATGCGTCCTAACCAATCGGGTTTTACCTGACGTCATGCGGTATAGGCAGCAGCAGCGGAATCGATATTCTTTACATCTGTTGCTTTGCTGCCCAACAATACCAAACCGGGTCTATTTCATCCAGCATCTAAATCAAAGGCGAATTCATGGTCAACAATAAGTCGTGGAATCGGAAGCTAGCATGTATGGCAATCGCATTGGGGATCGCTTCCTCGACGGTAAAGGCCGATGAAGGTATGTGGCTTTTTAATGCCGTTCCCAAAGCGCAGCTCAAGGAAACGTATGGATTCGAACCGACCCAAGAATGGCTCGACCATCTCATGTTGAGCAGCGTTCGGTTTAACTCTGGCGGTTCAGCCTCCTTTGTTTCGTCCAATGGGTTGGTGCTAACGAATCACCACGTTGCGTCGGACACACTTTATAAGCTTTCAACCCCCGAGAAAAACATTAATGAAGATGGATTTCTGGCCAAGTCCCTCGAGCAAGAAATCAAAACCCCGGACCTTGAACTGAACCAATTGATCTCGATTGAGGATGTGACGGCCAAGGTGAATGGCTCGGTCAAGCCTGGAATGTCTCCTCAAGATGCCAGTAAAGCTCGCCAAGCCGCGATGGCGAACATTGAAAAGGAATCGCTAGACGCGACCGGTTTGCGCAGCGATGTGGTAACACTCTACGGTGGTGGTCGGTACCACCTGTACCGATACAAGCAATACACGGATGTTAGATTGGTTTGGGCTCCTGAAGCTTCAGCAGCGTTCTTTGGTGGCGATGCTGACAACTTTGAGTACCCTCGTTACAACCTCGACGTAACATTGTTCCGAGTGTACGAGGATGGAAAACCTGCCAAGATCGACCACTTCCTCAAGATGGATCCCAACGGTGCCAACGAAGGTGACTTGGTTTTTGTCTCAGGTAATCCTGGACGTACTCGCCGGATCCTCACAAAAGATGCGATCGAATTTCAACGCGATGTGTCGATGCCTCGCGTCATGAATTTGCTTCGACGTAAGGAAGTACTTTTGCAACAATTCGGTTTGAAAGGACCAGAGCAAAAGCGACGCGCAAAGGATGACCTATTTGGAATCCAAAACTCGCGCAAGGCTTACACCGGGATGCTTCTCGGAATACAAGATCCGAGTTTTGTCGCAGCAAAAGCAAAGGAAGAAGTAGAGCTTAAAAAAGCGATCGCTGCCAATCCGAAACTTGCCAGTCTCTCGGATGCATGGGACACCATTCGCGATGTTCAAAAGAAACGTACGGAATGGCTGAACAAATCGGTCTCTATGCGTTCGCAGATCTACGGTATTGCGGAAAACCTCGTTCTGATGGCCAAGGAAGATACCAAGCCAAGTGCCGAACGACTTCGCGCGTACCGGGACAGTGGCCGGGATTCGCTGCTCTTGGGATTGTTCTCCGAAGCACCACTATATGAGGATCTCGAACGCACCACTCTCGCCGATGAGCTATCTCGATTGATCGATGATCGCGGTGGAAATGATCCCGTGGTTGTAAAAGCACTGGCTGGCAAGAATCCGAGAGAACGCGCTACTGAAATCATCGAAGGTACGAAATTGTTCTCCGTTGAAGAACGAAAAAAGCTTGCTTCGGGAGGATTAGCTGCCATCGAAAAATCGTCCGATCCTCTCATCGTACTAGCGAGAGACTTGGAAGCAGAATACCGCCGCGTCTACGAGGCGACCGATGGTCTCGAGGAACAAGAGCGACAAGCGTATGCTAAGATTACCGAAGCAAAGTTTGCGACCTTAGGTGACAAACTGTATCCTGATGCGACGTTCACATTGCGTTTAGCTTACGGTGCAGTTCGTGGTTACGAATCCGGTGGTCAAACCATTCCTGCGCACACCACAATGGGCGGAGCATTCGAACATGAGAAACGACATTTATCCGAAGGGGATTGGGTTCTACCCAAGAGCTGGAATGATGCAGCCTCCAAGATGAAGCTCGATACACCGTTTAACTTCGTTTGCACAGCAGACATTATCGGCGGTAACTCAGGATCGCCAGTCGTATCCCGTGAGGGTGCGATGGTAGGAATCATTTTCGATGGAAACATCGAAAGCTTGCCAGCCGATTTCTACTATTCGGACAAAGTTGGAAGGGCTGTTTCTGTCCACATCGCAGCAGTTCTAGAATCCTTGCGATCCATATACGATGCGGGGCACCTCGCGGACGAAATGGGAAATTAGACGTGTCATCGCAGTTTTGGCTGCGATAAATTGAAAGTAAAACCGCCCGAGCACTACAAGAGTTATTTATTCGAACAAGGACGAGAGAATCGTGAGCGAAGAGACACCTGCTGAGCCAGTCGTTAAGAACTTTATCGAACAAGAGATCGAGAAGGACTTCGCGACCAAACCCGCATTAGCAGGCAAGACCGTCGCCACGCGGTTTCCACCAGAACCGAATGGCTACCTCCACATTGGCCATGCGAAATCCATATGCTTGAACTTCGGACTTGCAAAGACCTATGGTGGAACCTGCAATCTAAGATTCGACGATACCAATCCGACGAAAGAAAACGATGAGTACGTTAACTCGATTATGGAGGATGTTCGCTGGCTAGGTTTCGAGTGGGATAATCTCCATTATGCGTCCGACTACTTCGAACAACTCTACGATTGGTCGGTGGAATTAATTCGAAAGGGACTGGCGTTTGTTTGCGATCTCAACGCAGAACAAATGAGACAATACCGAGGCACTCTAACGGAGCCAGGTACGGAAAGTCCATTCCGAAGCCGCACCGTCACAGAGAATCTCGATCTGTTTGAACGAATGCGAAAAGGGGAGTTTCCAGACGGTGCCCGTACGCTTCGCGCCAAAATTGACATGTCGTCTCCCAATCTGAATTTGCGAGATCCCGTGATGTACCGCATCATGCATGCGCACCATCATCGCACCGGAGACAAGTGGTGCATCTACCCAATGTATGATTGGGCTCACGGACAAAGTGATTCGCTCGAGGGTATCACACACTCCATCTGTACGCTCGAGTTCGAAAACCATCGACCTCTCTACGATTGGTTTTGCAAATCGCTCGAAATCTATCATCCGCGACAAATGGAATTCGCCCGTTTGAACTTGAATTACACGGTGATGAGCAAACGGAAACTACTGCAACTCGTAACTGAGAAACATGTTTCCGGCTGGGATGACCCGCGCATGCCTACGATAAGTGGCCTTAGACGTCGAGGCTACACGCCCGAAAGTTTGCGATTGTTCTGCGAGAGAATTGGCGTCGCTCGGTTCAACGGAACCATCGATGTGGTCGTTCTGGAAAATAGCATTCGCGATCACTTAAACTCGATTGCACCTCGATTCATGGCCGTGCTCGACCCAATCAAAGTCGTCATCACCAACTATCCCGACCATCCCGAGATGCTGGAGGCCGTCAATAACCCCGAAGATGAAACAGCAGGAGTTCGACAATTACCTTTTTCCAAAGAATTGTTCATCGAACGAGAAGACTTCATGGAGAACCCTCCCTCCAAATTCTTCAGACTCAAACCTGGCGGTGAAGTCCGACTGCGGTATGCGTATGTCATTCAATGTAATGAAGTTGTTAAAGACTCAGAGGGCAACATCATTCAGTTGAATTGCACCTATGATCCAGAGACCAAGAGTGGTAGTCCGACGGCCAACCAGAAGAAAGTTAAAGGGACCATACATTGGGTTTCTGCGCAACACGCTGGCGACGTAACGGTCCAACTTTACGATCGATTATTCCTCAATGAAAACCCTGAGAACGCTGAAGAGGGTAAAACGTTTCTGGACAACATCAATCCCAATAGCATGAATGTCATCACGGCAAAAGTTGAACGCATTCTATTGTCGCAATCGGCCGGAGCGAGAGTTCAATTCGAGCGAAATGGCTACTACTGCGTCGATGTAAAAGACTCCGCTCCAGGAAAACCGGTCTTCAATAGAATAGTAACCCTCAAGGACACATGGGCCAAGATCGCATCAAAGTCCTAGGTCACAAAGAGTCGTAAGTCCTGTGGAGTTACAGGCTCTGCAGAGGAGGCTCGCCGTCTTCTTTTGTGAAATGGGGAGCTTGCGTCCCCCTTATTGCGGTGACGATGCGACGAGGCTACAGTGAGAATCCTCCCTAGATTTCTCGTGTCCAGACGCCTTAAGCAACATAGTCTGGGCGTCCAACGCGAGGAGACTCACCATTGCATTTGCCTCCATCCCTGACGTAGCCATGAAAATGACCCCTCTCTATTTCTCGATTCTGCGCTGCTTGTTCTTGATGGGCATTCTCGGTTTCGCTCAGCAGTTTTGTTTCGCAGATCCACCGCGTTCTCTGATCGATGGCTGGAAAATTGAGTCGGTTCGTACAGAACCCGATTTAGTGACCCCAGTTGGTTGCTGTTTTGATGATCGTGGGAGATTGTTTGTTATCGAAAGCCACACCCACTTTCCACCGGACGACTACGACAGGCCAAAAGTTGATCGAATCTATCTTTTTTCTGATTCCGACCACGATGGAAGCTTGGACGAGCAATCACTCTTCTATGAGGGTGGTACAGCCACGATGGGATTGGTTTACGAGGCAGGAATCTTGTATGTTGTCTCCCGATCCAAGGTGTCCCAGATTCGCGACACCAACGACGATGGAAAGGCCGACGAATCGAGCGACATTGTGACCCTCGAAACGACTGCAAACTATCCACATAATGGACTTTCCTCGATCGTCATTGGTCCAGATAAAAAACTGTACATTGGACAAGGAGAAAACTTCGGCGCACCCTATCGTTTAATTGGGAAAGACAGCGAACAAATAGGAAGCGGCGAGGGTGGGAATATTTTTTCCTGTAGGCTAGACGGGTCCGAATTGCGACGACATGCAACGGGACTTTGGAATCCATTCGGTTTGTGTTTCGATGCGCAGGGAGATTTATGGACGGTTGATAATGATCCAGACTCGCGGCCTCCGTGTCGCCTTATTCGAGTCGTGGAGAGTGGGGATTACGGGTTTCAGTTTCGATTCGGACGGGCCGGCACAAATCCACTCATTGCCTGGAACGGTGAATTGCCGGGAACGTTGGGGATGGAGGCCGGGACGGGCGAGGCCCCGTGCGCGGTGTTGCCCCATCAAGGAAGATTGCTGGTTACGAGTTGGGGCGAAAACCGCTTAGAACTATTCTCGGCAAACGACACCGAGACGCTGGATCGTATTGACCTTAAAATTGCCATTCAGGGTGATACGATGTTTCGACCGGTTGGATTGGCTGCGGCTCCAGACGGATCCTTCTTGATGACCGATTGGGTTGATCGTAGCTACTCCGTTCACTCCAAGGGGAGATTGTGGAAGATTACTCCACCTCCATCCGTAACATCGCAAGAGAGCTCAACACACGAAACGGGAACTGCCGCGCTGCAGAAAGCTCCAGTCAGAAGCCCCCAATGGGAATCAAAGAGGAAAAACCAATTACGGATTCTTGCACAGTCACAGCGTGCTGACCTCCTCAATATGTCTCCTCCCTCGGATGCAGCAGCCTACCAACAATGGTTACTCGCTTGCCGCTGGAGAGAATGGCACGAACTCACAAAGGATTCCTCTAACAAAAAGCAGTTACGTATCGAAGCAGCACTGCGACACGCCGAGCGTGATGTACGAAGATTAGCAGTCAGGCTAGCCGCCGAAACCGAAGATCGCGTCTTTATAAATGCTTTAACCGAGAACTTGAATCGAAGTGAGCTCGATCCGTTTGAGTTTTCCGAAACAGTAGCCGCTATTTCCTACCTAGAGAGTTTGAACGATCCCTCTAAAGAGGTTTCCCTTCGAATCGCACGCCTCGCTGCTGCCATTGAATCTCCCTTGAACTCAGATGCCCTCAAAGCCATGGCGATTCGATTTCTACCTACCAATTCGGAAAAACCGGAATCTGCAATCCTCGACTCGTTAATAAAGAAATCGACGAACAAAGACGTCCAGATCCAAAGCACCTTGCTATTAGCAATGCGCCGCACCGATGCGACCACATCAACCTTACTGCAGGCTGTCAAGAACACATCGATCGATGAAGACGTACGAGCACTGGCCATGGCAGGATTAAATGCCCGCAAATCGAGTCTCGCGTCGGAGCTTCCCGCTCTTGGCTCATCCATCCAGGGAGCCCCCAAGGTTTACGCAGAATGGGCGAGAGTTATGAACACGACCGCAATCACACCGAATTTGCCAGCCCCGGAAAATTTCGAAGAGTGGTGGGCGCTGGTCGGAAGCGGTGGCGATCCTCAGGCCGGACAAAGGGTCTTTTTGCGCAGTGTTTGTTCGACGTGTCACGCCTATGCAGGTCGAGGCGCATCGCTAGCGCCCGACCTCTCGACTCTAGCGGGGACATCGTCTCGCAAGAAAATTCTAGAGTCGATTCTATATCCTGCAAAAGAAGTTGGCCCGCTCTACTTGCCTTGGAAAATCCTGACCACCGACGGCAGATCGCTCGTAGGGGTCAAGCTTAATGCGGGAGGATCCGGAAACAACTTACGATATCTAGGGGCAGATGGCACTACGTTTGAATTAAAACTGGAAGACATCGAAATACAGGAACCAAGCTCCACTTCGATCATGCCCGATGATGCTTACAAAAGCTTAACGCTCGAGGAACTTCGCGATCTACTTGCCTTACTCGAATAATCAAACCACATCTGGCCTCGTCCTCCTGTGGTGATTTCTCGACGAGAGCAGTGCTGAAACGTAGAAAGGAGAGTCGTCCTAACAATCGCGGTCCCCCGTTGCCACTGGGCTTGTTGCTTTGATCGAAATTGAATGTTTAGCGAACGTAAAATGGGCACTCTTGCCCGTTTAATGGCGTCGAAGTCGGTCAAGAGTGACCAACCTACCATTAAAGCAACAAGCCCTACTTAGAAGGAGTTGGCAAATCAGAAACAGCAGCCCCTCTCGGAAAGGTGCTATCCTGCAATTGGAAAAGAGATGTAGAAATCGTTGGGCTCGAAATGGCTTCTGGAGTCGGCTTTTTTTTCCAAGGGATGGAAAACTCTAGCCCTCGCTCCTCCGATAGGAGTTTTGCATCAGCTGAAAAAACGAGCTGCTCGGTCATGCCGTTGCTTAAACTCGCCTCCACCAGTTTGCGAATACTCTCGTCATAGATATTGTCTTCACCTCGGAAGTCGATCCATCGCGAAAGCTCTAGACCTTGTTTCGTTTGATCCCAGAATTGCCAATCTTCTTTTGCGGAAACATCCCACACAACCAACGTTTCCATCCCAGCAAAAACTGATTTTCTCGCGGTTCGAACAATAGGTATGGGAGTTAACATCGAGCTCGACCACGAGGTTTCGATCCATGATTTGGTAGTCCATGTCGTTACCGATTCGAGATCCATACGGATGTTAGCGGATGGTCGATTGGCGATATTAAGTCTGGGGATGGACACCACAGAGCCATTTATGGCAATAAGCGAGTTGGTCCACTGAGTTTCAACCCTCATCGGGGAAGCATATCGAAGAAAATCGATGTTGCCAAAAACCGTCGTTTTCCTGAGCAGCAGTCGCGAGCTCGCTACCGTAATCGGGTCCGATGCCCCTACACCAACGTTTGAAGATTGCTCGAATTGAACGATCGCAGGCAAAGCAGGACTCGCTATCGTGCTGGCTTGATATTCAACTCGCAATGAACAGTTATCAAAGGAAAGCTGTGTTCCTGGTCGGCACAGAAAGAGTGGTTGCCTAGCATCAGTGGTTTTCCAAATCAAATCACAATTCTCGAATGCGATTTTGTTGGAGCCACAGTCCATCCATGCTTTGCTTTCTCTCAAGTCTTTTGCTGGATTGATTTCAATCCGACATCTTTTCCCCTCAGGGCTAAGGATTTTGAGTTGAGATCGGAGTTGAGTGATAGGCTTAAGCAATTCTGTCGAAACAACAGCCGGCGATTGAATCACGATCTGACTTATCGACGAGACAATATTGGCTCTTTCTATAGCTTGTTCCAAGGAAGCTGCTAACTGCCGATTGGTCTCCAATTGATCCTGGGTTAGCGAAGAATCGACTATAATGCTTTGCGAATCTTCAGGTAGGGAAATGATTGATGACTCATCAGGACGAATTGAAACGCTATTCGATCCCGTCGCAGAAACGCTGACGGGGCTCTTAGAGATAACGGGGGCAGGAATACTGGCTACGGAATTGCGAAGCCAGTCGACGTAAAACCAGAGAGTACTCGCGAGCAAAAGTGAAAATGCGACCAGATAGGGAGCGAGCCATCGGCCAACGGAAACTGGATGTTCGTAGACAGAATCTCGCGGATCAGTGGTTCGGGTCCATTCTAGATTTTCGATAACGGCCAATGTTTGCAAATCATCGATCAAATCCGTGGGTTGTTGATAGCGGTCGGCAGGTCGCTTCGCAATTAGTTTTCGTAAGATCGCAATGAGTGAATCGGAGAGATCAGATCGAAACACGCGAGGATCTTCTGGCATTTTGGATCCGTGCATCAGCAGTTTTTGCAATGCGGTTCCATCCGGAAAGGGAGGAGATCCAGTTAACAAGTAGTACCATGTGCAACCAAGTGAATAAAGATCGCTCCGCACATCCGCATCGCGTGGATCGTTGGCTTGCTCGGGAGATATATAGTCGAATGTCCCCAAGGTCACGCCGCTAGCCGTAAGATCATTACTGGAGCGATCCAATTCGGTGACACGGGCCAATCCCATATCTACGATTTTCGCTTGCCCATTTTGGGCAAGCACAATGTTGGATGGTTTGATATCGCGATGGACGACTTGGCGATCGCTCGCGTGCTGCAGGGCCTGCGCGACCTGTCGAATCAAGTAAACCGAGTGATCGACAGAAAGTGGGCCCTGACGAGTAATCAAATCTCGTAAATTCACCCCTTCCACAAACTCGAAAACGATATAACTCCAAAAGGGAGTCTCACCCACGTAATAGACTCGAGCAATATTCGGGTGATCTAGTTTGGCAGCCGACTGTGCCTCAAATCGAAAACGCCTCATCGCCTCGGGATCGCGTCCCTCTAAAGCAACAGCCTTGATGGCGACTTCCCGGTTAAGTCTAAGATCTTCCCCCCGAAAGACAGCCCCCATTCCCCCAATGCCGACCAACGTGTCGATTCGAAAGTGATCAAGCTGTTTGCCAACTAGCGAGTTCGCAACCTCTTGCCATCGCGAACCGACGTTAGGCGGAACAGGCGAAACATTGCCGACCGAAGATTCCAAGCGGGGCGAAGCGATATGCGTCTTTTCTAAATCGGCGTTCGAATCCGAGATATAGGGGTCCACCGGAGCGTGGGTCGCATCTGTGGTGTCAGGCGGAATGGATTCGTTGGATTCGTTATTCATAGAAATGGAGGAGCATAAAGACTCCTCCATTGTAGTTCACGGAGAGGCGTGCGCCCTACTGGTACCAATCACTTTGCATAGCAAAACTGAAGGTGTTTTGGTAAACGAACCGGTAATAGCATCTACCTGAGGCTCGTCCAATTTTACTTTAGTCAGCGCACGGAACCGGTGGCGTTAGACCACCATAACGATCGATACCGTACTTACTTTTTCTTTCCTTTAGTGGCCTTTTTTACTTGCTTTACTGGAGCAGCCTTCTTCACGGCCTTGGTCGTTTTCTTTGCAGATTTCTTGGCAGGAGCAGCCTTGGTTGCGGTGGCTTTCGTTGGAGTCGCCGCTTTACCCGAGGAAGCTTTTTTCTTGCCGCCAAAAACCACGTCCCAATTGGACGCATACTTTTCGTTGGTTCCGACTCGTGTGATCGTCACATTAACACCTGTTCTAAAGCTAAAAATGGAATCGTTTGAAAACGCAATTCATGCCAGTGTACTAATATCGACATGCTACACATCTGGTCAATACGGTTCACGCCCAATCCCCGCATGAAGCGCATATAGACAGGTTATAAAGAACCAGGCCCCGACCAACTGAATGATCGAGGCCTGGAGTCAGGACTAAATGACCTCGGTCTAACCATGCTTTCCAGGCGAACCTGCAAACAGGATCATTCCGAGCGGAGTGAAGGCTGCATGTCGCTAGCAGCCCGCCGGCCCACTAGGACACCTCACCCCCATGGCCAGTACAGAAACAATTCACTGATCACCTCCTTTCTCGAATAGCCAGGCTCGAATGGTCTCACGGCCAGAACCGGACCATCAAGCACGGAAACAGTCGCCGCGACGCGTTTCGCAGCACTCCCCCTATTTTATTTCAGTTGCCCCCAAGAAATCAACGGTAGCTTCGGCTATGATGCTGCAAGTTGTCGAAAATTCTCTCCTACAATCGGCAACGGTCGGCTGGTTGTCGGATGCTTTACAAAGGCGGGATGCGCTTCCTGCCTTGTGCGTTCGCTGTGCCATGTAACCAGAGCCGCTTGATCACTGATCCATTACTCATTCGATTTATCTCTTTATGGGCATTCGCGTCGCGCTGAAGCATCACACACAATACCACTATGACCGCCCCATTCAACTGGGTCCCCAGGTCGTCCGATTAAGACCCGCCCCTCACTGTAGGACCCCGGTGCTTAGTTACTCCATGAAAGTGAAACCCGCTAGCCATTTCTGCAACTGGCAACAGGATCCGCAGGGGAACTATATCGCAAGACTTGTGTTCCCGGAGAAAACCGACGAGTTTTCCATAACAGTCGATTTGGTGGCGGACATGACCGCCATAAACCCATTTGACTTTTTTCTGGAGTCATCGGCCGAGCAGTACCCGTTTACCTATGAACCTTGGTTAGCCAAAGAACTGGCCCCCTTTCTGGTTGTCAACCATGACGTGGAGCCGCTGGACGCATGGCTCAAAGACAAGCATGCAAAAGGGCGGCACGTCATCGATGTCATTACGGACCTCAACCAAAAACTCCAACAAGAAATTCGCTACGAAATTCGGATGGAACCCGGGGTCCAGACTCCCCGTGAAACGTTGGAACGCAAGTCGGGTTCGTGCCGCGATTCGGCTTGGTTGCTCGTTCAGATTCTCAGACGTCTTCATTTGGCTGCCAGATTTGCCTCGGGCTATTTGATCCAATTAACGGCTGATCAAAAGTCATTAGATGGTCCCTCAGGTCCGGAAAAAGACTTTACCGACCTGCACGCGTGGGCAGAGATCTATTTACCAGGTGCGGGATGGATCGGTTTGGATCCAACCTCAGGCTTGCTCTGCGGCGAAGGGCATTTGCCAGTCGCCTGCACGCCTGATCCGTCTAGCGCCGCTCCCGTGACGGGATTGGTGGAAATGTCCAAGTGCGAATTCGACTTTCATATGTCGATCCAAAGGATCGAAGAAGACCCGAGAACCACAAAACCCTACACCGATGACCAGTGGCGGCGCATTGATGCATTGGGGAGAAAAGTAGATCAACAATTAGTACAAGATGACGTGAGGCTCACTTTTGGCGGTGAACCAACGTTCGTTTCCATGGACGACATGGAAGGCCCGGAATGGACAACGGATGCGGTGGGACCAACCAAGCGGTTGCTGTCTGGTCAGTTGGTCAAACGATTACGAGATCGATTCGCCCCCGGCGCTTTCCTGCACTACGGCGAAGGAAAATGGTATCCAGGCGAATCACTACCTCGCTGGGCGCTAAGCTGCATGTGGCGACTGGATGGTCAACCGATTTGGCAAGACGCGAAATGGATAGCCGATGAAAAGCGAGACTATGGATACACGTTTAAACATGCGAGACTGTTCTCGGAAGCCCTTTCCGAAAACCTGGGAGTTGACTCAAAGTGGTTAGTACCCGCTTACGAAGATGTTCACTATTATCTTTGGAGAGAACAGCGACTTCCGTTGAACGTAAAGCCATGGGACCCAAAACTTGAGGATCCGGAAGAACGGACCCGCATGGCTCGAGTCTTTAGTCGAGGCATCAATAAACCTGTCGGTGTAGTGCTCCCCATCCAACGCCAATGGTGGCAATCACGATTGAAATGGCGGAGTGGACCATGGCCCGTTCGCCCGGAGAAACTGTTTTTACTGCCAGGAGATTCGGCGATTGGATTGAGATTACCCCTCGATACGCTGCCGTACTCTCGATCTCAACCAGGGCAATACCCCACCCCAACAGATCCGTTTTCGCAACGCCCACCGCTGTCCCCGGCTGTTTCCATCGTTCAGCAAAGTCGCCCCCAAGCCGCAGAGCCAATCCGAGCCAATAAGACTGGCTGGGGGTCGCTCGTGGCATTGGATCCCGACGAGGACATAAGCTGGTCCGAAAAGCAAGCGGAGCGACATACCGAGGCTGACATCGATCCTAACGCAGTCGTTCGCACTGCACTCTGCGTAGAACCTCGCGACGGGCGACTCTATGTCTTCATGCCACCAACGGAAACACTCGAAGATTATTTGGATCTGTTGTGGGCCATCGAAAAGACAGCTTGTGAATTGCAAATGCCGATCGCCGTAGAGGGGTACTTGCCTCCCAAAGATCATCGCGTGCAATTGATCAAGGTGACACCTGACCCAGGTGTGATTGAAGTCAACATTCATCCGTCTAAGTCTTGGGCCGAACTTGTTGAAAACACAACCTCACTTTACGAACAAGCTCGCCAATGCCGCTTGGCTACAGAAAAGTTTGATTTAGATGGCAAGCATACCGGCACTGGGGGTGGCAATCACATTGTCATGGGGGGACCAACCCCTTGGGATAGCCCGTTTTTGCGAGCTCCTCATGTGCTCAAGTCCATGATCGCATTCTGGATTAACCACCCATCTCTGAGTTACCTGTTCAGCAACCGCTTTATAGGCCCGACTAGTCAAGCCCCCCGTGCTGATGAAGGGCGACAAGATGCGATTTACGAACTGCAAACGGCGTTGAATCAAATCCCTAGCCGCGGACAAGATTGCCCGCCATGGCTGGTGGATCGTATCCTGCGCAATCTTTTGATTGACCTAACAGGTAACACGCACAGAGCCGAAATATGCATAGACAAACTCTATTCGCCAGACAGTTCAACAGGACGATTGGGGCTCGTGGAATTGCGCGGATTCGAAATGCCACCCCACTCACAAATGAGCTTGGCAACGCAGTTGTTAGTTCGGAATCTGATCGCGTCATTCTGGCGCAAGGAATACGATCAACCCCTGGTGGCGTGGGGGAAAGATCTACACGATCGGTTTATGTTGCCTCACTTCTTGTGGCGCGATTTTGAGTCGGTCATTTATTACCTGCAACAAGATGGCTGGGACTGGGAGGCTTCATGGTTTGCCTCTCACTATGAGTTCCGCTTTCCGCCGGTAGGGCGAGTTGAATACGACAATGTCGAGATCGAATTGAGAACCGCCATCGAGCCATGGTACGTTATGGGTGAAGAACCCGGCGGTGGTGGTACAGTGAGATATGTTGATTCGAGTATCGAGCGGGTCGAAGTAAAGGTTAGTGGTTTTGACAAGAAACGACATCGCGTCCTGTGCAACGGCTATATACTCCCGCTCCAGTACGGCGGCTCGCCGGGTACCTATGTCAGTGGAGTTCGCTATCGAGCATGGCAACCTCCGTCGTGTTTACATCCCACCATTCCAGTGCATACTCCGCTTGTGGTAGAGCTATGGGATGCGTATTCGGGACGCTCATTGGGCGGTTGCACCTATCACGTCGGGCATCCAGGCGGCCGAAACTACGCGACCTTTCCCGTGAATGCCCTCGAGGCGGAAGCACGTCGCACCGCGCGGTTCCAAAAGTTTGGGCACACCCCCGGTTTCAGTCACCCCAGGATGCCGCGACCGAACACCGATTTTCCGTGCACACTCGATTTACGGCGCGAACCTCGATGACATTTTGATCTTAACTACATCTCGATCGGATCATTTTCGAACCAAGTTCGTCGCTGCGTCTTGATTCGTCGACTCACGTCGATGCGTTGGCAAGCGACTACGCCGAGTCGATCTGTGATCCGGTCGATTACTTCGTCGACACTTTCGTCACAGTCTTCGATGATGATGGGATCTTGATCGCGAATGCGAACCTCTATCCGACACGCTTTGTCCACCCCGCCCAAGAATGGGCCATTCGTGTCAATTAATGTGACACTGATTTCACAAATCTTTCCCTCCAGCCGGTCCAAGGCCAGTTCTAGCTTTTGATACGTTTGCTTCTTGATCGCATCCGTCAAGTCAATTCCATGGGTATGAATACAAAGCTGCATAATCTGAATCCTGGTCTGGGGACTTTTTGGCCGATAGATAATATTACGGCTTTCAGATCGTTTGGGTGCATTTATTTGTCTGGCGGGAAAGATTGATTAAATCAACGAATCTATTCCGGCGCTAATTCTTCGTTTGCAATCGGGGAGTGATGGCGGGAGCGATACCACATCCGCAGCCGGCACCGCATTTGCTTTTTTTCATGATTAGTTCTTGTTCGATTTTCAGCGATGTCGGAGTGATGGCGAGGCCGCCGAGAGAGGTGCAGCGATGCTCGCGAGGCATTTTTGAGGCCACATCTTTTGCAGCCCATATGACTTCATCAAGTGGAATTAGCGGGTCAAAGTCAGCCAAAGCCATGTTGGCGCAGCAAAGCGCATTGCTGGCTGCCATAACGTTTTTGCCTAAGCAGGGCGCTTCGACTCGATTGGCGATGGGATCGCATATGAGCCCGAGCATCGATTGAAATGCCAATGACGAAGCTGCAAGAGATTGTTTCAGGCTACCGTTAGAGAGCGTTACTAACGCGGCACCTGCCATACATGCAGCAGCACCTCCCTCCGCTTGACACCCCCCGACCTCCGCCGCGAACGTCCATTGCCCCGTGATGAATACGCCAATCAAACCTGCGGCCAGTAGCCCGTGCGCCATTTGCTCCTCCGACAAGCCCAATTCCTCCGCGACCGCAATCACAGCTCCTGGGAGTGCCGCACAAGCGCCCGCGGTTGGCGCGGCGACAATAACTCCCATGGAACTTTTTACTTCCATGAGGGACGTCACGTAAAGAACAACTCGGTTGAGCATGTTGCCACCGAGCAGCCGCCCTTGTTGCCAACGTTCTTGGAATCGTCCTGACTGATGGCCGAGAACTCGATCATCGTACGAATTCCCTGCGATTCCGCTGGCGATCGAGCGTCTAAGGATTCGAACGATCTCTATCATTTGCGAGACAACTTTTTCGCGGGACAGATTACCCCGAGCACATTCGTACTCAATGGCGAGCTCCCAGAGTTGCAGGTCTTTGCTCTCCGCGTAGTTAACCAATTCCGCACACGTGCGAAACGGGACCTGCATACCCTTATACGACATAACAGGCAGCACACAATCGAGTTGTTTTGTCCAGACGAGAGAGCCAAAGGAACTCAATCCTTGAAGATCTACCGCCCCCAAGAATTGCGATCCCTTGATTTGAATCAAAACTAAATCACCAGACTGGTGTAGGCTGGCTGCATCGGAAGATAAATTTGTCTCGATCCAATCCATCAGTTCTTTAGAATCGAATGTTGGAAGCGGCCTGATTACCGCGAGCGTCTCGCGATAGTCCCCTAACATCGAAAGCTTAAAGCCGTCGATTTCCACTACTTCGATCATTCCACCGCCAGTGGAAATTGCGATGAGCGAATGCTCTTCCTCGTCGTTTGTTAGACGCAGTCGGTAGGTATTCGGGTGTGGATCACCGACATCCACGATTTCAAACCGTATCTCAATACCAGCATCAGACAGATAGTCGTTCGATTGCGGTAACCGCTCATCATCGGCATTCCAACCCAGCAAACCACCAAAAAGTCCCATATCAGAACCTTGGCTATCGTGGGTCGTGGGAAGCGAGCCGTCGCGATCGAATTCCACGAGCACCGCATTGATGTTTCCGCCCATCAGGTCACGGGCCAGTCGACCAATTCTCAGTGCCGCAGCACAATGGGAGCTGGATGGTCCCCGCATAACCGGGCCGATAACGTCGTTAAAAATGCTTATTGGGGTCGTCATGATCAAAGTCATATCAAAAAAACCAGCGATTTATCTAGCGAAGCACTGTTGCTATCAAATCCAAATCAGTAGGCCACTTACGAGATGATGGCTGAGACAGATTACAAAAGTTGTACGTCATTCGATGGGAATTCGCTAGGAAAATGACCGCATAATCATAAGGGAATGCGCAGCACGGAAAACCATTTCCTTGCGTATTGTGGTCATCACGCGAGAAATCTTATTTTTCTTTTGAAATCTTGTCGCCAAGCGAAATGAAAAATCCATTGAGTAAATAGAGGCAGCAAGTCCGAGTCACGGCACGAGAGGCGAGAAACGAAACACAGAATTCAATGAGGCCGGAAGAAACAGAGAAACTACAGCAATTGCTTCGATCTGCATCCAGTGGCGATAGCCTCGCATACGAGGAGCTCTGGGGAATGCTTTATCCCAAGCTCAAAGCGGCGGTGCATCAAAAAGTTGTTTCCATGCCGAGGCTTGTGAATGACGCGAGCGATTTGACGAGCGAGGCATTGCAGAGTTTTTTTCGGCGTGCGTTCGTCGACCAAGAATTTGACCTTAACTGCCCAAACAGTGTATGGCAGCTCCTGAAACTCATAACGATGCGGCATGTGAATGACGTATTTAAAGGGCTCAAGGCTGCAAAACGGGGAGGGGGGGTAGCCCCCTTAAGCCTGGAGTCCGTCGGTAAATTCAGCGGATCGGGGGATGTCGGGACGGATTCCAGCAATGACTTCATGGGGTTGATTCCGGATGTTAAACAAACAGAGCCTAGCGAAGAGATCGAGTGGTCAGAATTGTTGGACCGATTGCTCGCGTCGATTGATGACAAGACAGCTAGAAAGATTCTGCTTCTTAGGCTCGAGCATCATTCCAATTCCGAGATTGCCGACATGCTGCAGATAAGTATTCGCACAGTTCAAAGGCATTTGAAAGTGATCGCTGGATTATGGCGATTGGAGTCAGAAAAACCATCATGACCACAGCAGACACGACCAATGAGACCGTGATAGAGATTTTAGATCGTATTGATCGCGGGTGGCAGAGCCGAAGCCCGGTTCCTGTCTCTGAACTCTTGGCATCAATGCAAAACTGTGGGGATTTAGACTCCGTTTCGGAAGTGTTAGCAGCTGATTCCGAGTGGAGATGGAGAATTGCTGGATTTAACGCGCAAGCAAGTAACAGCTCCGTATTGAAAAATAACTCCGATCGGAAGCCCCACACGGTGGAGCATTATTTGGAGGAGATGCCAGAACTCCGAGAAGAAAAAGAGTGTGCATTAAAACTTATTGAGTCCGAATTCCTGGCGCGAAGTCGCTGGGGAAATCCGCCAACCATCTCAGAGTTCGCAGATCGTTTTCCTGACGTCGAATGTTTAGATCAACATCTGGCGAGGGTTCTAGATGAGCATGCTCCCATTTGGGTATCTCGAGAATCACGTGTTGTTTTGTACACCTCTGTACAGAGTGTTGCCATACAAACACCTCTAGTCATTGGACGATGTACGAAAGAAGAACGAAGTAGCAATTGGTTAACCAACGGTAACAAAAGACTGATTATTGCTGGTAATAGCGAGCGTGGTGTTTCGCGCGAACATGTTCGTGTGACACGTGTCGCCATAGATCGAGTGTTGGTTGTCAACATTAGCTCTCAAAGCGTGTTGGGGATCAATGGAGTTGATATTTTTCCAGGCGTAGCACAGCAGTTGTTGTTACCAGTGTCGCTAGACATAGGCGCCAGTCGCCTACGATTGGCGGTTTGGTAACTAAAAAAAGAATGCCCCTCGCGCCCGACCCCGCTCCGCGTTTACGCACGGCGATGTCTTCGTACTGCGAGAGGGGAGGGGCAGGATCAATCGAGCGGCCTGTGCAAGGAAACTTGTACAGGCCGCTCGGTTTTTGAAGACAGCTAGACTGCGATGTGTTTGTTAGACAATGCCCCGCGGTTCCCAAATTGCCACAAGCCAAACCGACGACCGCCTAGCGAGCCGTTTCAGTAAAGCGAGATTCCCGAACCACTGTCACCTTGATCTCACCCGGATAAGTAAGCTGATCTTCAAAGGCTTTGGCTATATCGCGGCAAATCTTCGCTGCGATTGCATCATCGGTGTTTTTCGCCCCGACGATCACCCGCAACTCTCGACCAGCCTGGATCGCGAACGCTTGTTCGACGCCATGAAATCCTTTCGCAATGGTTTCGAGCTCTTCCATCCGCTTGATGTACCGTTCGAGCGACTCGCGACGGGCACCGGGTCTCGAAGCGCTGCACGCGTCCGAGGTAGCGACGAGCAATGTGTAGGGATACTCAGTGGTCAATTGATCGTGATGGCCCAGGGCAGCGTGCACGACGATGTCGTTTTCGCCGTTTCGTTTGAGGAGATCCGCACCAATTTTCGGGTGCCCACCTTCGAGTTCGTGATCGGCTGCTTTACCGATATCGTGAAGCAATCCAGCTCGCCGAGCTAGCGTGGGATCGAGTCCAATCATTTCTGCCATCATGCCCGAGAGAAAGGCAACTTCGACACTGTGGCGAAGCACGTTTTGCGAATAGCTCGTTCGGAAATGGAGACGGCCGAGCATATTAATCGTGCGTTCGTGTAGCCCTTGGATATTTACCTCCTGAGCGGCTTCTTCACCTTTGCGTTTGATAAAGGCTTCGATTTGGGCTTCGGTGGCGGCAACGATTTCCTCGATTCGCGATGGGTGAATCCGGCCATCTGTAACCAGTTTCTCCATGGACGCTCTCGCGATTTCCCGGCGAACAGGGTCGAATCCACTGACGATAACGACGCCTGGAGTATCATCGATAATCAAATCGCAGCCGGAGATTTTTTCAAAGGCGCGGATGTTTCGGCCTTCTCGACCAATAATTCGACCTTTCATTTCATCGTTGGGAATATCGACGGTGCTCGTCGTGCTTTCCGCGGTTTGCGACGAAGCGTAACGCTGCATGGAGGTCAACAGAATGTCCTGAGTCTTCTGCTGCAATGTTTCGTTCACACGTTTCTCGTGTTTCAAAATTACGGAGCCCATCTCGGATTGAAGGTCCCGTTCGAGAACAGAAAGCAATTGCTTTTGTGCTTCCTCTTTTGACATGCCGGTAACGCGTTGCAGGTCGGCCTGTTGCTGTTGGATCAGTTTGTTGTAAAGATCCGACTTTCGCTGAGCGTCCTCAATCTTCTCCGATAATTTCCGCTGATTGTTCTCAACAAAACGTTCTTGCTTTTTGAGATCGTCCGACGCTTGCTTGAGGGCTGTTTCACGTTTATCGAGTTCGGATTCCTTTTTTCGAAGTTCGTCTCGCTGTTTTTGGTTTTCCTTATCGAACTTACTTTGAAGCTGCAAAAGCGCTTCCTTCTTTTCGATTTCCGCTGATTTGGCCAGGTTGTCGCAATCCAGCTTGGTTTGTTCCAACAGTCGTTTCGATTGCGATTTCGCGTCCTTGCCCATCAGAAAATTGACGAGAAAAGCCATCCCAGCACCAACAGCTAGGCCTACTACCAAAATGATCAAACTGCCAGTCGAGTTCGACTCGGGGTCAGCGGCAATCAGCCACGGGCTCTGAAATTGCCAATTGAACTGGGCTATCCAATTGAAGTCGTACCCAGAAGCAATTTTGGAGGCGAAAAAACTGAGGGGAGAGAACGCATAGGTCACGGTATTGCTTTCTTTTGGGGAGTTTTTTAATAATTCGGAAGTGAATTCGGGCGTTGGTTGCAAACACCAGCCAATGGCTGGGGTTTTCGGTGGAAACCCTCGTGGGCTCTGGAACGCAACTCGACGCTGAGCCATGGTAGAATGCCGTGGACACCGACTCTTCGGTGGGTTTTTGCACCCGCGCCAGCCGGACCAAAAAGATAAATGGTGGCAATACCGCCATTATCCACCAGGTACCGACGAGGAGTAGAAGAGAAGACGAAACCATGATTTTTTCGGCGATTTTTCAACCAGTTAGCAGTCGAGGGGGCAATTTCTCCGATGTTCGGTATCCTACCACAGTACGAGATCGATGAAAACAACGAACTTAGGCCCGCGACGAGTCCTTGCAACAGCCGTTGACATTCTGGACCGGTGCGAGCACCCTTTAAGCTGTCAAACAGCTCTATTTGAGGCAGATTCTATATTCTTTTTTTGATGGTGGCTTCCTTGAACGTACTCGTTGATGTTCCGGATACAGAATTACTAGTCGTTCCGTGTGGTGTTGAGTTCGAAAATGAACTGGCAGACGAATGCGGCCCCAGCAATGGGGAGTTATCTGTAATCCGATGTCCTTTGGCTGTTGAAGGTGGAAAGACCCAGCGAACGGTGGTCGGTCCCGACGCACGGGATGTCGATTGGTTCGAGATGGCTTTACAGACCGAAGCCCCCGTTCCTATCCGTAACGCTTGGGACGATGATGACGACGTTGAAGATGAGCCTGTTGAAGATGATGAAGAGGTCACTCCCGACGCCGAAGAGGAACCAGATCCTTTTGACGATTTCGATGAAGATGACTTTGACGACGATTTTGACGATGACTTCGAAGAGGAATTGGACGACGAGTACGAAATCGAGCCAAAGGATGATGGATTCCCGATAGAAGCTGACGATGACGAAGAGGTCGATCCCGATCTGCTTGAAGATCCGGGAACACTAGACGACGTGTAATTCTTGGGCAACGTTTAGCCAACGTTGGAAATGGGGCGCTCCAACGGAGCGTCTTTTTGCATTTTTGGGTTTCCTCCGATCGAAGCCAGCTGGTTTTATACCGACCCAAGACTGGCGGATAAATTATCGAGTCTATCTATGTTTCGTGCCGTTAAGCAAGACACCAAATTTCCACAGCAAGAAGAACGGATCTTGCAATTCTGGAAAGACAACAAGACCTATCAGAAGAGTCTTGATTTGAGAAAGAATGGCGAGAGCTTTGTTTTCTTTGAGGGACCGCCCACTGCCAACGGTCTTCCACACCCGGGGCATTGTCTCACGCGAGCCATCAAGGACTTGTTTCCTCGTTATCGAACAATGCGAGGCTATCATTGCGAGCGAAAAGGTGGCTGGGACACACACGGGCTTCCTGTCGAAGTTGAGGTTTGCAAAGAACTCGGTATCCACGGCAAAGACGAAATCGAATCCTTTGGTATTGAGGGATTCATCCAAAAGTGCCAGCAAAGTGTCTGGAAATACATGCAAGAGTGGGAGCGTGTCACAGAACGGCTAGGATTTTGGATCGATCTATCCGAGGCCTATGTCACCTATCATCAGAGTTTTGTCGAAAGCGTTTGGTGGTCCTTAAAAAGCCTTTTTGACCGAGATTTGCTCTATCGTGGTCACAAGATTGTGTGGTGGTGGGCACAGGGAGGAACGGCTTTGAGTTCGGGAGAGGTGGGGCAGGGATATCGCCAAGTCGCCGATCCGAGTGTTTATGTTAAGTTCCCGGTTATCGGTCTTGAAAACACGTCTTTGGTTATTTGGACGACGACTCCGTGGACTCTACCTAGCAATCAATTAGTCGCCGTAAATGAAAACCTCGACTATGCATTTTGTGTAGAAGACGGAGTTGATGGCACGGTAATCGTCGCAAAAGAACTGGTCGAGTCCCTGGCTGAGAAAACCAAACGAAACTTGACGGTTTCCAAGGTGGTAAAGGGAGCTGAACTCGTAGGACTTTGTTATGAACCTCCGTTTGACTATTACGTTGCCAAATTGGGTCGAAAACCGGCCGAACTGAAAGCGGGTGGAGCTGAGCAACCTTATTGGAGAGTGGTTTCAGCGAGCTTTGTGACAATCGATTCCGGAACCGGACTCGTCCACTTGGCACCCGCCTTTGGTGAAGTGGACTATGAAGTTCTCGTATCAGAACGGGAACGATTTGTAGATCCACTGGTACCGCAAATGTTGTGCGCGGTGGGATCCAATGGTTTGTTTACTAGTGATTTCCCTGAGCAGCAGGGAGTGTGGGTTAAAGAAGCCGACAAACCGATTCAACGCACACTGAAAGAAAAGGGTAAGCTCTGGCACCAAGAGCAGTACTTGCACGACTATCCATTCTGCTGGAGGGCCAGCGATGATCCGTTGATTCAGTACCCCCGCGAAAGTTGGTTTATCCGGACGACTAAGTTTCGCAATGCCATGTTAGCCAATAACAAAACTATTGGCTGGCAGCCCGAGCATATCGGACCAGGACGATTCGGTAACTTCCTCGAGTCGAATGTGGATTGGGCTCTGTCGCGAGAACGATATTGGGGGACTCCACTTCCCATTTGGGTTTGTAGTAAATCAGGCAAAATGGAAGCCATTGGTTCCTACAATGAGCTGCTATCCAAACCAGGTGTAACCGGCACCGAAGTATGGCTCGAAGCGAAAAAGGCCAACCCAAATCTCGTAGAGGATCTCAAGGTTCATAAGCCGTACATTGATGCCGTAACCTATGATTCTCCATTTGCCAGCGGAGGGCGAATGCAGCGAGTAACGGAGGTTATCGATTGCTGGTACGACAGCGGTGCAATGCCATTCGCTCAGTGGGGGTACCCACATCAGAATCAGGATCGCTTTCAATCTCAATTCCCCGCTGACTTTATCAGTGAAGCAATCGATCAAACACGAGGTTGGTTCTATAGCCAGCTCGCGATCAGCACAATGCTGTTCGGTAACGAAGACGACGCAGATGCTTCTCAGCAACCTGAACGCGCGTACCCTCACCCATTCAAGAATTGTATTGTTCTCGGCTTGATGTTAACGGAGTGGTATGAAAGCAAAGATGGCAAGCAAAGATTCTTGAACGAAGAGGAAGCAAAAACCGCATGCGGCAGCGAATACGTTGTCAAAACGGGCAAGATGTCGAAACAGCTTCGCAATTATCCAAGCCCACAGCAAATCTTCGATAAGTACGGGGCGGACGCATTGCGTTGGTATCTATTTGCCAACCAAGCTCCGTGGAACTCGATTCTTTACAGCGAGCGGGCTATCCGCGACAGCATTTCTGAGTTCATACTTAGGTTGTGGAATTCCTTTAGTTTCTTCTCGATCTACGCGGAGATCGACGGGTTCCGTGGACCGTCCGAGGTCACACATGGTTTAGATCAATTGGTGGGAAATGAGTTTGTATCAGCGCCAAGCTATCGACCGATCTCCAAGAGAGGCGAACTAGACCGATGGATGATGAGCGAACTATCTGCCGCATGTCGTTCCGTGGTCGAAAAGATGGATCGCTACGACAGTTACGGAGCATGCCAATCATTGCACGCGCTCGTCGATGCGATGAGCAATTGGTTTATCCGGCGTAGCCGATCCAGGTATTGGGCCGCCGATAAGCAATCTCCCGACAAGCTTGATGCGTACTGGACTCTTTACGAGACGTTTGTGGTGATCACCAAGCTCATTGCACCCTTTACCCCATTTTTGGCAGAGTCATTGTGGCAACACTTGAAAGGTGATTTGCCTGGAGTGCGAGAGAGTGTTCATTTGTGTGACTTGCCAACAGGTCAATCAAAAGAAGGCTTTGTCGAACCAGACTCAGAACTGAGTGAACGCATGAGCTTGCTACGCGAAATCGCTTCACTCGGACGATCGGCTCGAATGGACTCGAAATTGAAAGTAAGGCAGCCTCTTCAACGAGTCGAAGTTACTCTCGCAAGCGATGCGCACGTGGGATGGCTCAAGCAGCATGATGATATAGTGCGCGAGGAACTCAACGTTGACGAAATCCATTATGCCAGCGGCACAAGCCCGTTTGTCGACTATCAAGTTCAACCGAACTTTAGACGACTCGGCCCCAAGGTGGGCAAACTACTCCCTCGATTGAAGCAAGTATTGGGAGGGGTTTCCGGTGCTGAATTGCTGGCCGAGCTAACGGAAAAAGGCAAGATCACGCTCGATATAGATGGTGCGCCCATCGAGTTAGATGGCGAGGATATCCAAGTCCGGTTGACCGCCAAGGCGGGTTGGGCAGCGGCCCAAGGCAAGCTAGCTGTGGTAGCACTCAATACGGAACTCAATGAAGGCTTGCTCCGCAGAGGTATAGCGAAGGATGCAGTCCGATTGATTCAGGATCTGAGAAAGAAACGCAATTGTAACTTTGTGGATCGCATTCAAATTTGGATCGACGGAGCGAGCGATAGCATCCGAAATGCTATCGCCGAGAATGAGCAATTCATTTGCCAGGAAACCTTGACGAACCGGCTGAATTGGGGAACAAATCCGACTGAGGTTGTGATGGAATCAGTCGAATTAGATGACCTTACCATCCATCTCGGGTTGAAGATTGACGGTTAACAAATCCCCGTTTACGGCAATCATCGAAGGACGAATCTGCATCCAAAGCATCGACTTCCGAATGGGAGAATAGATTCAACATTCGTCGCTCCAGAGATTCGTGCTCCATGATTTCGTCATAGAGAGCTCTCATTTCTTTCCAGATTTCGTATGTCTCTCGATGTAGTTTGCCTGAGTATTCAAAATCGTCACACTTCTCGCTCAACGCGATACAGTGCAGAAGAATTTGCAGATGTTGATTCAGCGCGTTGGTCACGCCTTGGGACTGCGTGATCCCCTCGACAGGTATATAGGCTAAAGTTTCTTCCATGCGGAACTGCCCCGATAGCCTGTCGCGCAGTCGTCGGAGGAGCATGCCCGCATTCTGTTCAATCCAGTCCCCTGAAAAAGGCTCTTGGCCGTACGCACCAAGAAGCAAAACATCTTCCCAGAGCGGCGTATTCTCTTCCTTGAGTTCTTGAAGAAATGCGTAGTTAACTATCTTCGCAATCTGAATCGTCATCTTTCCACCTCGTAGTTTATGGCTGACAAATGGATAGTTGCAGTTTCCTCCAACGATCAAATGAATTCTGGATGATTGCGGCACACAGACCGGTACAAGCTGTACGTATCAAGGTACGGGAGAGGGAAACGAATTGCAAATATTTTTGATTTTTTACGTCGTGACACCCCGGTGGAGGGGCTAAAAAACACAAGCTTTCCGGGGTGATTTTACATTAAAGGCACTGTGCACGATTCGACGCAGGCACCTCGCTTAAACCTAGAAAAAAAGGAAAAACGAGCTACACTTCTGCTCTCGACAACCAATGCATTGCCCAAACTTCAAGGCGACTTTATGAATGCTCCCCTGGCGGTAACTCCATTGCACTCTTGGCACCAAAAGAATGGTGGAAAGCTGGTCGAGTTTGCCGGCTTTGATATGCCAGTCCAGTACGAAGGTATCGTTGCTGAGCACAATGCAACACGAAAAGCGGCGGGGCTTTTCGACATCTCTCACATGGGTCGACTTCGCTTTGACGGACCGCGTGCCGATCAACTGCTTGACCATTTATTGACTAGGCGTGTTAGAGATATGGAGGTCGGTCAAGTTCGTTATTCGTTGATGTGCAACGAAGACGGTGGAATACTCGACGATGTGCTCGTCAGTTGCTTGGAGAGTCCCAGCGGCAAAGTTTATTTCCTGCTCGTAGTGAATGCAGGTAATCACGCCAAGATCAAGAACTGGATCCAGCCCCACCTTGCAGATTTTCCGGACGTTGAGTTTTCCGATTCTACCGCAACGACTGCGATGATCGCCGTTCAAGGTCCCAAGGCAGTTGAGATTACAAAAGGACTATTTCCTGGGTCGATCGATTCGTTAGGGTACTATCGTGCGAAAGTAACCAATCAAATGGGCAAACCGTGTATCGTCTCGCGAACGGGCTACACCGGCGAGGATGGGTTTGAATTGATCGTTCGAGCTGAAGATTCGGAAAGAGTTTGGGAAAATCTGTTGCTTGCAGGAAGAGATCATGGAATCAAGCCTGCGGGATTGGGTGCACGTGACACCCTGCGACTAGAAGCTGGGATGCCTCTTTATGGACACGAACTCGACGAATCCATCGACCCTTACAAAGCAGGATTAAAGTTCGCTTGCAACGTCAAGGATCGAAGCTTCATTGGTTCGGAGCAACTGTCTAGTGTTTCCAAAATGCCGACCTCGCAGGTTCGCGTCGGGCTTACGTTAACAGGTCGCCGGGCAGCGAGACAGGGAGCTGTGGTTCTAGATAGCGATGGTCGTGAGATCGGTTGCGTGACAAGCGGTAGCTTTTCACCTACGCTAGATCTTCCTATAGCCATGGCGTATGTAAGTGCGGAGTGTGCTGCCGTAGGCACAGCCGTTGATATCGATATTCGAGGCAGCAAAGTTGCCGCGACAATTACCAATTTGCCTTTTTACAAACGAGCTTGAGAAAAATGACGATTACTCCTGAGCAATTACTGTACTGCGACTCGCACGAGTGGGCTCACGTTTCCGACGGTGTTGCAACGGTTGGTATATCCGCGTTTGCGGTTGCTGAACTTACAGATCTGGTTTTCATGGCTCTTCCCAAAGTCGGACAGAAAGTGAAAGCAGGAGACGAGTTCGGCGAAGTGGAAAGTGTCAAGGCTGTAAGCCCGATGTACAGTCCCGTCTCGGGCGAAGTCGTCGAAGTAAACGAAGACTTGGTCAACAAGCTCGAGGTACTAAGCCACGATCCGTATAACGAAGGCTGGATCATGAAGGTTAAGGTGGCAGACGAATCCGAACTAGGGCGATTGCTGAGCTACGAAAAGTATAAAGCTCAAGTTGGCTCCTAACCGAAATCGCTCCTGACTGGGATTCCAATGAAAGCCATACTGAGAATCGATGATCCAGCGTCGGGAGCACGCAACATGGAAGTGGACCAGGCAATGCTTCAGCAAGCAGAGCATTGCAAGTCAATGGTTCTCCGTATTTATCGGTGGGAAACTCCTACCCTATCACTCGGTCACTTTCAACGGGATAGTGACATTCCTTCCGATGAAGCTTGGAGCCAAATTGACCGTGTCACGAGGAAAACGGGTGGCGGTGCGATCGTCCACGACCATGAACTCACCTACAGTTTAGTTATCCCGCACGTACAAAACCAACACGACAGCCAGCCTACTGAGATTTCACAACACGCCAGCAGCACCCCCTCGTTTGGAACGAAGGGGCCGAGTGAACTAGTTTATCGTGCCATTCACATCGGTTTGGTCAAAGGATTGCAAGACCTCGGTTTAAACGCTGCCTTGGCAGAAGAATGCACGTGCAAAATAGATGGCGTGCCAGCTAACCAGAGTTTTCTTTGTTTTGAGCGACGATCGCCGGTCGATATTGTAGTCGATGGGGCTAAAGTCGTCGGAAGCGCTCAGCGGCGTAACCAGTTTGGATTACTACAACACGGTAGTGTTTTGCTGAGACGTTCGTTTCATGCACCGCATCTCGCGGGAATCCAAGATTTCTTGGACGCGAACGCCCGAGCCGAGCTGGCGGACTCGTTGGATTGGGGAAAATGGACCTGCTGGCTCACCAAGAACTTGCAAACGTCTCTAGAGAAAGCGTTTGCAGGCTATTGGCTGTTTGGTTAATCCGACTACAATTACGGTGTTCGTCGCGTCCCTCAAAAAGTTAACGAGATCTTAACTTGGTCTTTTCCGTGGTTCTGAAGCAGGACGGCTATGCAAGTCATTCTTAAGGTACTTTCTGGTACACACGAAGGCAAGGAAATCAAGATTAAGGACGATAAGTTCGTAATCGGTCGAAGTGAGTCTTGCCAATTGCGCCCGAAGAGCGATTCGATTAGCCGTAAGCATTGTGCAATCGTTCAGAAAGACGGAATGGTTTTGGCCATTGATTTGAAGAGTCGCAATGGCACGTTTGTTAATGAAAAACAACTATCGACTGAAAAAGCCAAGATCCTCAAATCGGGCGACAAGCTTCGATGCGGACAACTGGAATTTGAGGTTTTGATCGAGGTAGGAATTGCCAGTGCTAAGAAGCCCGAAGTCTCGACCGTCAAGGAAGCGGCTGTTCGAATGACCGAACAAACGAGTTTAGACGCGAAAGAGTCTTTCGACATTTCTTCTTGGTTGCTAGAAGCCGACCAAGTTGACAGATCCAAATCAGGCTCCACGACAACAGAGGGTGAAGCAGACACTCGGCAATTCACCATGGAGGACACCACTCGCGTGGACGCGACGAGTATATCCGCCTCATCTGATCAGGCTCAAGCCCCAGCGGCAGACGAAGAAGAGGGGAAAAAGAAATTCGAGAAGAAGGCTCCGATCAAGTTGCCAAAAGCGACAACCGGCCCAACGACCAAAAACACCAAAGATGCTGCAAGCGAAACGCTAAAGAAGTACTTCGGCGGTCGCTAAATAAACTCCTTGATCGTTACATCTCCACGGGCTTGGTGCTGGTTCTCGACAGAATATTGTAGATATCGATTGTCGATTATTTCGTAGCTATTAAAAGTCTTCGATGAGTTGTTGTGAGATCCACTCATCGGCCCAGCGGAAGTGTTTCTTTTTTGAAACGTCTCGTTCTAGCTGAGACGCTCGAGCCTGATCAATTCGAGCCAGATATCCCACGTGTCCACCTTTCTTAGTCGTCACGACTGTTGTAGAACTCGAGTAAGGGGCATCTTCGAAAATCGAGATAGGAACAATCGGATCATCTTTGTCGAGCAAGAGCCATGTTTTGGTAACAATTTTGCTCAAGTCATTTTTTGACGAACCAAATTCGTAGTAATGCTCTGCACTGTGAAAGCCCGCCAAGACCGAGGTGACTGTATTATCGAACTCCCGAATCGTTTTAAACGAAGCCCCTGGCAATACGTCTCGCCACTGAGGCCATAGTTTCGCGCGGCTAAGAGTTTGTCGTTTAAGAGACCTGAGAAAGTACTTCGCGTAAATCGCATTGAAACCTCGCTCCATGTTTTGGCAACACGCGCTCAAATCGATAGGAGGGGCCACAGCCACGGATCGATCGATGCAGAACGGAGCATTGTTCGAGTCTGTCAGATCATCTGCATGGGCCGACGTAAGCTTGAGCAAGATATTACCGCCGAGCGATACTCCGGCGCCTCGCCATCGACGAATGCCACATTTTTCGGAAAGAAACAGCAGTGATTGCCATACCAATTCGTAGCACGCTCCGTGGGGAGGAAGCGGCGTATGGAGATAGGAATCCCCGGCACCAGGCAGATCAAATCGGAACACCCGGAAACCGCTTGCCAGCAAATTGGCTGCGATTCGACTCATGTAGGTGCCGCGATGACACGATCCTAGCCCATGGAGGAGAAAGACAGCTTTATCGTCACCGAACAGATTGCCGGGCGAATTCTCATGAACCAGCATTTCCCCTAGATTTCCAATCGGAATCTTGTGTGTCACATCCGGAGTAATCGCAACTTTCGGTTTGTAAAAACCGGTCAAAAGGGTTTGAAGATGGCCGCTTTTTAGGTACCAAGGGGGAATAAAGTCGTTGTTCTCGGTCCAGTTGGAATTCACTTAGCGAATGTTGAGGTATCGAGGTTGGAATATGCGGTGGCGGATGCACCTTGGATCGCTATAATCTCGCGTTTTCTTGGGGATAAAGATAGCCTGACTCGGTATCGATAAAGAAAGTTTTTGTTTTCTTTTTTCCTCCCCGAGTTTCGCATCTTGGAAGATTGCGTGGCAATGAACAATACAGCACCAGATCTGATCAGTGAGCGTGTTCTCGTTCTAGACTTTGGCTCCCAATACGCCCAACTGATCGCCAGACGCGTTCGAGAGCAGAATGTTTACTGCGAAATCGTTCGACACGACATCTCTGCCGAGACAATCAAAAAGCGTTCACCATCGGCCATTATCTTTTCAGGGGGCCCATCGAGCGTTTACGAAGCCAATGCACCAAAATGCGATCCGAAGATATTTGATCTTGGGATTCCCATTTTGGGTATCTGCTACGGCATGCAACTCTTATCACAGAGCTTGGGTGGCAAAGTCACCAGTTGCTCGCAGCGAGAGTTTGGTCGATCCCGGCTTCAAGTGAAATCGATGGAGAGGTTGTTTGCAGGATTTCCTCACGAGATCGATGTATGGATGAGCCATGGCGATCAAGTCAACGACCTATCGGAATCGTTCGACATACTGGCGTCAACTCCCACCTGCCCTTTCGCCGCCGTTCGCCACAAAACAAAGCCTATTTACGGGCTTCAATTTCACCCCGAAGTTTCCCACACTTCGCTCGGTAGCTCGTTGATCCATAACTTTCTTTACAACATTGCAAGCTGTGAAGGCAAATGGCATTTGAGCGATTTTGCAAATCGCGCTACGGAACACATCCGCGGAATCGTCGGCAGTGATCGGGTTATCTGTGGACTGTCGGGCGGTGTCGATTCATCCGTAACAGCAGCGTTGCTATACAAAGCAATAGGCTCGCAGCTTACATGCATTTTGATCGATAACGGGTTGCTCCGCAAAGATGAGCAAACGGCGGTCATCTCCGAGTTCACCAACCACTTCAAAGCAGATTTGCGGGTCGTTGATGCAAGCGATCGATTCCTCGGCGAACTCGAAGGCATTAAAGAACCGCAGGAAAAGCGACGACGCATTGGTTACTCTTTTATCGATTGCTTCAAATTAGAAGCTGAAAAGATCAACGGTGCGAAATTCCTCGCCCAAGGAACGTTGTATCCCGATGTCATCGAGAGTGGAGCGGCACCTGATGGACCGGCAGCAACGATCAAGCTGCACCATAATGTCGGTGGCTTGCCAGAACAATTAGGCTTTGAGCTTATCGAGCCATTGCGAGATTTATTCAAAGACGAGGTCCGTAAACTGGGACTGGAGTTGGGCTTGCCCGAGCATTTGGTCTGGCGGCATCCATTCCCGGGTCCCGGGTTGGCAGTACGATGCTTGGGAGAGATCACTCGCGAAAAGCTGGCTATTCTTAGGGAAGCTGACGACATTGTGGTGAGCGAAATCAAGAATGCCGGTCTCTATCGTCAAACATCACAAGCTTTCGCGGTATTGCTAGAGTCGCAGAGCGTAGGTGTAATGGGAGACGCTAGAACGTACGAGCGTGCCGTTGCCGTTCGGTGTGTGAATACCGATGACTTTATGACCGCAGACTGGAGTCATCTACCCTATGATCTGCTCGCCCGAATCTCTACCAGAATCATTAACGAAGTTCGAGGCGTAAACCGCGTTTGCTACGACATTAGCAGCAAACCCCCCGCCACCATTGAATGGGAATAGGAATAACCATGAATCGTCAGTACATATTTCAAATTGAGGACTTAACAAAACGACATGGCCAGAAGGAAGTACTTAAAAACATTTGGTTGTCGTTTTATCCTGGAGCCAAAATTGGTGTTCTAGGTTCGAACGGCGCCGGAAAAAGTACCCTTCTTCGCATCATGGCAGGAGTCGATAAAACTTTTGATGGAGTCGCTCGACTCACCAATGGATTTACGGCTGGCTATCTTTCGCAAGAACCACAATTGAATCCAGACAAAGATGTGCAAGGAAACGTCGAAGAAGCCGTGGCACCTCGCCGAAAAGTACTCGACCGCTTTAATGAAATCAGCTGCATGCTCGGCGATGTCACCGATGACAAACAGATGGAAAAGCTCTGCGATGAAATGGCAAAGCTACAGGATATCATCGACACGCAGAATCTATGGGAGTTGGATCGTCAGGTAGAACACTCCATGGCGGTGATGAACCTGCCGCCAGGAGATGCGGATGTCACCAAGCTCTCTGGTGGTGAACGCCGCCGCGTTGCCTTGTGCAAATTGCTCATTGAACAACCTGATTTGCTGCTGCTGGACGAACCAACCAACCACCTCGACGCAGAAGCGGTCAATTGGCTCGAGCAACACTTGGCCAAGTATCCCGGGACTGTCGTCGCAGTAACCCACGATCGCTACTTTTTGGACAACGTCGCACAGTGGATTTTGGAATTGGACCGTGGATCGGGATTCCCATTTGAAGGTAATTACACATCGTGGTTGGAGCAAAAGCAAAAAAGACTTGCGATTGAACAAAAGTCCGCAGCCGCTCGCCAAAAGACCTTGGAGAAAGAGCTTGAATGGATTCGCATGTCTCCTCGCGCTCGCCAAGCGAAAAACAAAGCGCGGATCAATGCCTACGAAAGCTTGGCAGCACAGCAATTCGAAGAGCGACCAGACGAACTGGAAATCCAGATCCCACCAGGCAAACATCTCGGTGAAGTGGTCGTTCATGCCGATGGGATGAGCAAAGCCTACAACGACAAAGTTCTAATCGACAACCTAACCTTCCGCCTGCCCGCCGGGGGCATCGTCGGTGTAATTGGCCCCAATGGTGCCGGTAAGACAACTCTGTTTCGCATGATCACAGGACAGGACAAACCTGATTCTGGAACGCTGCGAGTGGGTGAGACGGTCGAACTGGGGTATGTTGACCAGTCTCGTGATTCTCTTGACGACAACAACACCTTGTATCAAGAAATTTCCGGCGGACACGATTGGCTAGAAATGGGTGGTAAGCGAATCAATTCTCGGGCTTACGTATCCAAATTCAACTTTAAAGGAACGGACCAAGAGAAAAAAGTAGGAGTTTTGTCCGGTGGGGAACGCAACCGCGTTCACCTAGCGAAACTCTTAAGACGCGGGTGCAACGTTTTGTTATTGGACGAACCAACAAACGATCTCGATGTTGACACACTCCGTGCCTTGGAAGAAGCGATTTTGAGCTTTGCAGGTTGCGTCGTGGTTATTTCTCACGACCGCTGGTTCCTCGACCGAATTGCGACCCACATCCTGGCGTTCGAAGGAGACGGGTATGTTCACTGGTGCGAAGGAAACTTCGAAACCTATGAGCAGCAGCGCAAGGAGCGATTGGGGATCACCGACGATGAACCTCGCCGATTCAAATACAAGAAGCTGGCAACCTAGTGCTACGAAAAACGACCTTTGCAATTAGGATCCGGTCAAACGGCCCATACCAATCCCCCCGGATCTAGCTAAGAAGCCGGGACGGATATAACAGGGTCAGAGATTGTAATGGAGGACTCGGCGATCCGACGATACCCGAATATGTACACGTATGTCGTGTCACTTCTATCGAGCGTGGAGAATTGCACTCCATGCTTCACGACAAACGGAATCGAAAGATCAAATGTTGAGTCGTACTCAGCATAGTCTTGTCGCAGAGTCTCAGCAAACCGGCGTTTAAGGTAGACTTGGCAAGCAACGGCAAAAAACGTTGCTGTAAACATAATCGCATAGAATGCTCGGCGGCCTCCGAATTGATAGGCGACGCGTACCAAAGGTTTACCTTTGAACATTTGCGTACTCAGAGTATGTTCCCTATTTCAAAAGCACCCGTGGAATATACCGAGATCGGTTCAGTGTAACCTAACGATCATGGTAACCAATCAATCACCTCCCCTTTCGGGTTATTGAACGTCTAATAGATACCATTCAAACGTACATTGGGCACTTTTGCCCGATTCTTATCGCTCAAGTCGGTCAAGCATGCCTAACTTACTATTGCCCCATCAATCATCTCGCCAGAGGTGGTAAGCCATAAGACCGACTAGGTTTTCTAACCGCGACAGGTGGCAGGCTTTGCCACCAGGAATCGGCGGTACGATTTCGACATCAAAGGCAAAGAATAAGCCTTTAGCGACTTGGGCTACTACTCCCCCAGGACGATGCATTTCCGAATGAAACCCTTTTAAGGTAAACAGATTCGGAGAATTGGGATAATTGCTGAGATTTTTATGATAACCAGGCTGCTCCGAACTGCGTATGCTACGAAAAACGATTTTTGAATGTTAGACTTATGGTTCGAGTTGTATTGTTAGCCAAATGGCTTCGACTCAACCCATACCGAATGCTTCCTCTTCTTCTCAGTCTATGAACCGTCGAAACATTGCCGCTCCGTCGCTCGCAACCGTATTGGTAGTTAGTTGCATATCGCTTTTAGTCGGTTGTTGGAGCGCTAAGGAAGCCCCCAAACCACCAGCGGTCGACACGAAATGGGTTGACCTCTGGAATCAATCGCTTGCCAACTTAGAGAACAAAGCGTCCGATGATAAAGCGGGTACAAAGGTAGACGCTGCGATCGATGGTTTTCGCAAAATCATTGCACAGTTTCCTAACGACACCGCAGCACAACAAAATCTCGCCGTTGGACTATTGGTACAGATCAGAAAATTCAAAGAAGGTTCCGATCTGTCGCGACTTCCCGAGTTGGAAAAGGACTGTTTGGCGGCTTTGGCGAGGCTAAAGGAATTGCAACCTGATGCAGCCGATCCCATTGTTCTGGAGTCCAGGATCTATGGTCAGCGAGGAGACTATCCTCAAGCAATTAAACTCATGAGAGAGGCTAGCGCCAAGCCAACGGCGACCAAGGATGTTTGGTTCCAATTGGTTGATTTGATCGAACCCGACGCCACCGATTCCGAGTTTGAAGAGATACGCGGACTGTTGGAGAAAGGTCTAAACCAATCCAGCAACAGCCTTGTACTAAACTCATACTATCTGGTGACTCTCGCCAGATTGAAAGACAGCAAATTTTCCGATCAACTAGAGAGATGTGTTGAGCTGTGCCGCTCCCTTTTGCCTAATGAAAAAAGGGATCAGGAAATTGCAAAGCTGCGAGACGCGCTGAGTAAAGGTAATTGGAAAGGTGTTCAGGGTGGAGCTTTTCGTTTAAAGAATAGCCTTCTTCAAGAAGTTGAGTTCATTCAAGATTTGCACTATCTGCGTCGTTACGACCATTTGGAATACGGGGTAGTACAGTCTAATTCATTTCCGGGTACCGCAGTTGGTAAACGATCTGCACCTGTAGCTCGCATGGAATCCATTACTTCCCCAATCGTCTCGCCGGAGCGGGTAAGCTCCATTGCCACGGAAGATGTCGATCTAGATGGCAAACTAGACTTACTAGTCAGTACGTCGAGCGGAATGGATGTTTGGAGCTTCGCAAATCCATCTGAACCAAGGCAAATTGTTTCAGCAAAACTAAATTCGGATATCCGAGGAATGGTGCTCGTGGATTTAGACCGCGACTTCCAACGTAGCCGAGAACAAATTCCACCATCGCCGCTACCATCTGCCATCCCGATCGAGCAACGAAAAAAGGAGAGTGATGGCTTCGTCGACACAGATGTCGATTTGGTCGCCTATGGTAGCGACGGTTTGATGCTTTTTGAAAACGTTATGGTTAAAGAAACGGGGGTTCGCGAGTTTGTAGTCCGCCCGTTGTCCGAAGGCATGGAGAGCTTGAAAGGTATTCGAGAAGTTGTGGCGATTGATATGGATCATGATTCCGATTTGGATCTAATTGTCACATCGGATTCTGGCCTGTCGATTTGGTCCAATCGTGGCAATTGGACATTTGGCAACGTCACGCCATTTTCGAATGTACCAAATTCGGATAAAGCGATCACAAATATTCTTGCGCTGGATTTAGATCGCAACGTCGTAAATGACTTTCTTCTCGGTAGCGATTCCGCGCCAGCCCCGACCATGTTGGCCAGCAATCTGCATGGTCGCTATGCAATGCGAGATATCGCTTGGCCTAACGAGACTGAGGGTAGTTGCGCATTTCTAGAAGCAGTTGATGTCAATCGAGATGCCTGCTGGGACGTCGTAATGGGTGGGGATAAGGGACTTAAGCTCATCACTATGAATTCGTTGGGGCATACGTCTTGGAAGCCCGACCGAGTCACGAAACTATCGGACGACAAGTCAGTTGGACTAATGGTTCTCGACGTCGACAATGACTCGTTTCCTGACGTTGTTTCCTGGGGGCCCAAGGGGATCGCGCTGTATCTTGGTGGGGCAGATCAAACATTAATACGGGACGCAAAAGGGGTCACAATTACGGATCCGATCTCGAAAATGATCCCTCTCGATTTCGATTCGGATCGAGATGACGACCTGATTGCACTTTCAGATAAAGGGGAATTGATTTGGCTCCGGAATCAGGATGGAAACAAAAACCATCAACTGGAAATTGTACTACGAGCCGATGAAGATGGTAGCCAGGCGGTACGAGCTCGCTGCAATATGCACGGCGTTGGCTCGGTCCTCGAGCTCAAGACTAATGGTGCCTATCAATCACAGATCGTTCGTGGCACCAGGACAAGAATCGGCTTGGGTACGAAAAATCAGGCTGACATTTTGCGTGTGATCTGGACCAACGGCATTCCGAACAACATCTTCAATGTGGATAGCCGAGTAACCGTTTTTGATCAACAGAATCTTGGTGGATCGTGTCCTTATCTCTATGCTTGGAACGGAGAACGGTTTGAGTTTGTCACAGACTGTTTATGGGCAGCTCCTATAGGGTTGCAGTTTGCTGCCGGTGTAACCGCTCCGACTCGAGAATGGGAATATCTAAAAATCGATGGTGAATTACTCAAGCCAAAGGACGATTCATACATCCTTCAAATAACCGAAGAGCTTTGGGAAGCAGCCTACTTCGATTCCGTTAAACTCCTTGCGATCGACCATCCACAAGAGATCGATGTCTTTACCAACGAGAAGGTAGGCCCGGCAGAAATCAGCGAATTCAAAATTCGGACCGTTGAAAATCGGTTGTACCCCAAATCAATCGTCGATCAAAATGGAAATGATTTACGAGAGTGGACCAACAAAAGAGATCAACGCTACACGAGAACATGGACCGACGGATACAACCAGGGACTTACCAAGCCACATTGGCTTGAGATTGACTTCCGAGACGACGCATCCAGCACAGCACAGTCTAAGCCGAGCAATGAGATCGTGCTCTATATGACCGGCTGGCTCTTCCCAACCTGCACGTCCCTCAACTTGGCAAGCGACGAGAACCCCCTCAAACCCAAACTCCAACCCCCTTCGATCCAAGTGCCCGACGCGGACGGAAACTGGAAAGAAGTCGTCCCCTACGCAGGATTTCCAGGGGGCAAGACCAAGACTATTGCAATCGACTTAACCGACGTGTTTCTCTGTGACGATCGTCGAATTCGGCTCGTTTCCAACATGGAGCTTTGCTGGGACGAAGTGTTCTACACACGCGGCGAGCGAGAACCTCGTACGGAGTCGTTTGTTATCACGCCCCTCGAATTGCAAGATGCAGACCTGCACTACCGTGGATTCTCCGAATTAATCCCTCAACCCGGCAACGCCCCCAAGAGATACGAATACAACAGCGTGACCAAAGAGCCAATTTGGCCGCCGATGACCGGGGCGTTTACCAAATATGGAGACGTGACCAAACTTATCGCCGAAGCGGACGATTTGCAGGTCGTGATGGGGGCTGGAGACGAAATGACAGTTCGCTTTTCAGCGAATGTAACGAATTTACCCCCCGGTTGGGTCCGCGATTTCGTCATTTACAATGTTGGTTGGGATAAAGACGCCGATTTGAATACAATACAAGGTCAGGATTCGGGGCCGTTGCCATTTCGCGGTATGGCTCGTTATCCTTATGCACCGGAGCAGGAATTTCCCAACACACCCGCCCACGTTGAATTCCTACAACATTATCAAACTAGATACCAAGACGAACCCTCGTTTTGGAACCAGATCAGGGACTTTTAATGATACGATCCATCCTCTCGCCGTTCGTTTCGTTGTGCTGCATTACCCTATGTATTTGGGGGGGCATCGTTTCCGAGCCCTTAAATGCTCAGGAAATGCAGTACCCGCTAGCAGTCGCGAAAGCACCCAGCGGCGAAATTTACGTCGCGGACCGAAATCTACCAGGAATTTGGAAGATTGTTGACGGGAAAGCGTCCATCTACTTCCAAGGTTCCAAAAAATTCCGGACCCCGTTAAACGCCGTCCGCTGCTTGGCAATTGGTGCTGACGGGACCCTCTTTGCAGGGGACTCGTCGACCCGCGAAGTGTACAAATTTGATGCCGAGGGGAAGCCGCAACCTCTCACCAAGGGCTATATCGGGATTCCCATGGGAATTGTTATCGATTCTAAGGGGGACCTTTTCGTGGCAGACCTAGAAAGGCATGCGGTTTTCAAGGTCTCGGCAGGCAGCAGCGAGGTGACCGAATTTGTGAAGTGTTCGGCCCCTCGTGGTATAGCCATCGATAGCAAGGACCGGGTTTGGATTCTCGCCAATGTGAACGATTCGCTCGTGCGGTACTCTCCTGACAAATCGGCTGAAGTCATCGTCAAAGGGACGCCATTCGAGTTTCCGAATCAATTGATTCTCGACGAAGAAGAAAACGCTTACGTGTGCGACGGCTACGCCAAAGCCATTTGGCAGATTAAGCCAGGTAGTCAACCAGAAAAACTAATCTCTGGTGAACCTTTCAAGAATCCTGTCGGTATTACTAAGGACGGTGGCAAGCTCATCGTTGCAGACCCTCATTTAAAGAGTTTGTTCTCTGTCGATGTCGCGGGTAAGTCTGCGACCAAGATTTTTCCCTAATATTTTTAGGGAGCTACTCTCATAAAAATCGCTGTTTGCCAGCATGACCACTTCTCCAGAAAAATCCGTGAGCCCCCCCAAAAAACGAGCCTACGTGCCAGCGATAGGTCCGGGGCTTAAACGTTTGCTTTATGTCTTGTTCGCAATCCTAGCCTTGTTAGTTGCGAACTCACTGTACTTGGCAACGATAACGTTCCTCGAATGGCAACGGGGAGAGTCGTACCAAAACCAGTTTTACATGTACATGTTCCTGGGGCATGTTGGTTTGGGGTTAATATTTCTGGCCCCGTTTTTGGTGTTCGGCATCATCCACTTGGTGACAGCCCGAAAGCGCAAAAACAAACGAGCCATCCGGGTAGGCTACGCTCTCTTCGCCATTAGTTTAGTAGTATTGTTATCGGGACTACTGCTAGTGCGAATCGGTGGCGTCTTCGACCTCAAACATCCGGCGTCTCGGTCAGTCGTCTATTGGGCGCACGTAATTAGCCCATTGGTAGCAGTTTGGCTTTATTGGCTCCATAGACTCGTCGGTCAGAAGATCAAGTGGAAGCTTGGCGTTGCCTATGGAGTTGTGGCGGTCGCATCGGTGGCGGTAATGGTTTCGCTTCACGTTCAAGATCCTCGAGAGTGGAACAAAATCGTATCCGCAGAGGGAGTCAAGTATTTCGAGCCCTCATTGGCACGAACTGCTAACGGAGGCTTCATCTCTGCCGAGAATCTCGATAACGACGAATACTGTCTCAAGTGTCACGAAGATTCGTACAAACAATGGGAGCACAGCGCCCACCGCTTCAGCTCATTTAACAACCCTGCTTACTTAGTCAGCATACGAGAGACTCGTGAGGTCTCTATGAAGCTCGATGGCAACATGAAAGGAGCGCGATTCTGCGCGGGCTGCCACGACCCCGTACCATTCTTTAGCGGCGCGTTCGATAACCCGCATTATGACGATGTCAAAGATCCAACCTCGCAAGCAGGCATTACTTGCACAACTTGCCATGCAATCTCCCACATCAATTCGACACGTGGAAACGCAGACTTTGTTATCGAAGAGCCTCTGCACTATCCCTTCGCATTCAGCAAGAATCCATTGTTGCAATGGGTTAACAATCAATTGATCAAAGCCAAGCCGGAATTCCACAAGAAAACCTTCTTGAAAGATTTCCACAAGAGCGCAGATTTCTGTTCGACTTGCCACAAAGTGCACCTACCCTTCGAACTCAATAAATATAAAGAATTTCTACGAGGCCAGAATCATTATGACTCCTGGCTGCTAAGCGGGGTCTCGGGTCATGGTGCTCGGAGTTTTTACTATCCAGACAAAGCTAAAAATGATTGCAACCAATGCCATATGGAACTGGTTGAGTCCAACGACTTCGGTGCAAAGGTTAACGATGACACTGGCAAACTCACCATCCATGATCACAATTTTGCGTCCGGGAATTCCGGTTTGCCCTTCCTCCGTGGTTACTGGGACTTAGTGGAAGGGAAGCACAAAAAGTTCCTGGAGGGTATTGTCCGGGTCGACATTTTCGGAATCAAAGAGGAAGGTAAGATCGATGGCAAGTTGATCGCGCCGATTCGACCTGAGATTCCCGTGCTTCGGAGAGGGGACTCCTATTTGCTAGAGACTGTTATTCGAACTTTGAAAATGGGTCACGAGTTCACACAAGGGACCGCTGACTCCAATGAAGTTTGGGTAGAAGTTACGCTGGAGAGCGGTGGAAAGATAATTGCGAGTAGCGGAGGAATGGACGAACGCAAAGCGGTCGATCCCTATTCCCACTTTATCAATGTGTTCATGCTGGACAGGCACGGCAATCGAATCAACCGACGCAATGCTCAGGACATATTCACTCCTTTATACAACCACCAAATCCCTCCAGGAGCCGGGCAAGTTGTCCATTATGGCTTCCAAGTCCCTGAGAATATCAGCGGCAATGTGAAAGCTACCGTCAAACTGAATTATCGCAAGTTCGATCATGAGTATATGGAAATCACTCATAAGCGACTGGCGGAATCCAGAACACCAGACATGGAAAATATCGATACCGGAGTTAATGTCTCCAACTCCGGCCTCCAAGCAGACGGAACTTATATCAACAATCTTCCTGTGCTCACGCTCGCCCAAGATACTGTTGAGTTTGCGGTCGAAGGATTCGAACCTCCTCCAACACAAAAAGAAAGAGATATTCCCGCATGGCAACGCTGGAACGATTACGGCATCGGGTTATTCCTCGAGGGTAAAGCCGAGCTGAAACAAGCGGAAGCGGCCTTTAAGATTGTCGAAGGCCTAAACCGATTCGATGGCCCAGTCAATTTGGCTAGAGTTTATTTACGAGAAGGACGCATAGATGAGGCAGGAAACGCCGTTCTTCGAGCCGCCGCAATGACAGAACCCGCCGCCCCCGAATGGTCAATTGCTTGGTTCAGCGGCTTGGTCAATCGTGAACAAGGCCGCTTGGTAGAGGCCGAGTCAAATTTCCGGGCCATAGTTGACAAAACAACTGAAGAGCGAAAGAAACGTCGATTCGACTTCAGTAAAGATATCGAGGTTCTAAACATCTTAGGCCGAACAGTCTTTGATCGCGCCGAACAAATGCATGCGCCGAGCCAAAAAGCGACTCGAGAAGAACTGCTCAAAGAAGCGGCCAAACAGTTCGAGCGTACGCTGGTCATAGATGTCGAAAACGTCAACGCACATTACAACCTAGGTTTGGTGTACACGGCACTCGGCGACGATGAAAAAGCGATAGTACACAAAAAATTGCACGCCAAATACAAACCAGATGACAATGCCCAAGGCGTGGCGGTCGGCATTGCGAGAGAGCAATACCCTGCGGCCAATGCCGCGGCTGAGTCTGTCGTGATTTACTCTCTAAAACCTAACTTAAAACCAGAACTAGCTGAAGCGAATGGCCAGTGATCCATCAAAATCGAACGAAATCAATGAGCCTGGACGCGACCAGGACCAAGATGATGCAGTGATTGGCCGGGCTTTTCTGGGCTCCATTGCAGTCTTCGTTTTAATCGGTTTGATAATCGCCGGCTCTTATTGGTATCTGAAGCCAAAACGAGAAGTTGTGATCGAGGAACCGACTGAGATTGCTAAACCCGAAGGACGAGAAAAATCGGTTGTCTCCGCTCCCAAAGTCATATGGACTGATATCACATCTCAATCAGGAATCAACTTTGTTCATACCTCTGGAGCACAGGGTGATAAACTGCTACCAGAAACGATGGGTAGTGGGTGTGCATTCCTTGACTATAACAACGATGGACATCAAGACATATTGCTGGTCAATTGCTGCCATTGGGATCCCGCTCGGGTAGCCAGCGATCCAACACCGATTAAGCTCTATCAAAACGACGGCAAAGGCTCCTTTACCGACGTAACCAAACAGGCAGGTTTGGAGGTCACTATCTACGGGATGGGGGTCGCGTGTGGTGATTATGATAATGACGGCAACGTGGATCTCTACTTATCGTGCCTCGGCGAGAATAAGTTGTTCAAGAACGAAAACGGCAAGTTCGTCGATGTGACTTCGAGCGCCGGTGTCGCGGGTGATTCGAAAGCATGGAGCTCTGCTTGCGGTTGGTTCGACTTTGACAAAGATAACGATCTAGACCTTTTAGTATGCAATTACGTGGACTGGTCTCGCGAGTTTGACTCCGCTCAAGAGTTCACTTTGGTCGGGACGGGGAGACGTGCTTATGGTCGACCTCAAAATTTCAAGGGTACTTTTCCGACTCTCTATCGAAACGATGGTAACGGACGGTTTACCGACATCTCCCAGCAAGCAGGCGTTCGAGTACTCAATCAGTCAGCAACCAATTCACCTTTGGCGAAATCCCTGGGGTTAGTGTTCGAGGATTTTGATGACGACGGATTCATCGATTTTATCATAGCCAATGACACGGTTCAGAACCTTTTGTTTCGCAACAACCACGATGGTACGTTCGAGGAACAAGGGGCACTGGCAGGCGTTGCTTTTGATTCCGCTGGTCTAGCACGTGGTGCTATGGGGATTGATTCCGCGGATTTTCGAAATAATGGATCTATTGGAGTTGCGATAGGTAATTTTGCTAATGAGATGTCGGCATTGTTTGTGTCGCGAACTCGTAATCTTCAGTTTTATGATCAAGCCGTCTCGTCGGGTTTAGGCCCAGCAACCCGATTAGAATTAACTTTCGGTGTTTTGTTTCTTGACTACGATCTCGATGGACGACTCGATTTGTTCCAGGCCAATGGACACTTGGAAGATGAAATATCGGTTGTACAAGCGAGTCAGTCTTATGAGCAGTCTCCTCAACTTTTTTGGAACGCAGGTCTTGAGAATGCGACCAACGAGTTCCTCAAATGCAGCGAAGAAGAGACCGGACCTGATTTGCAGGTTCCCATGGTCGGCCGTGGCTCTTCGTATGCCGATATCGACGGAGATGGTGACTTAGATTTGCTCATCTCGGGTTGTGGTCAAAAACCACGTCTACTCCGCAATGATCAAGAAACCAAAAACAATTGGGTAAGGCTCAAGCTAGTCGGTAAGCGAAGCAACAAAAACGCGTTGGGTGCGACGGTTGTATTATCGGCGAACGATGTGACTCAACGCAGAATGGTCAGCACGACTCGCAGTTACCTCTCTCAGGTCGAATTACCTCTAACGTTTGGTTTAGGTGCATCGACAAAAATAGACAAAGTCAGCATCGTGTGGCCAGACGGCTCTAGCCAGACTGCAACGAATGTCCCAATCAATCAATTGACGGTCATCGAACAAGAATGATTGATAAACCGAACAAACGCCATATCAGCAAACCCTTCGGCATCAGCGGGAGGACGCTGCTAATAGCGATGTCGGGGTTCTGTGTCGTACTATGGGGATTTGTCCTACCTCGAATTGCCACATGGGAGTCGGTTCGCAATCGTGTGAATCGTTTTTCGGAAGCCGGCATCAATCCCGCCGCCATCTACTACACGGATCATCCCAGCATGCAGGAAATCGAGGCCCGTGTCGCACGGAAATTGAGCCGCTCGGATCTTTTTTCCAAAAACGATTAGATTTTCTCAAACACTTGTCGTGCATTTTTTGATGTTTGCATGGCATCCTAGTTGCACCCTCTGAATCACGAGGGTACTCATGAAGTTCCTCAGGAAATTTGCAACTCTAGAAAGCCAGACAATGGGCCCAAACGACACAGCTATTTGGCACAGCGAACCACTTGAGTCGATTCTGCACAAACTCGATGCAAATACGACAGATGGTTTGTCAACATCGGCGGCTGAAAAACGATTGCTTGAGTATGGACGCAACGTCCTTTCGGGAAAGCGGCAAGCGGGGCCATTGAAGCGGTTTTTGCTACAGTTTCACCAGCCTCTTCTCTATATTTTGATCGGGGCAACGGTAGTCACTTTTGCATTGGGTGAATGGATCGATGCTGCTGTTATATTCGGTGTTGTCTTTATCAACGCAGTGGTTGGGTTTATTCAAGAAGGGAATGCGCTCAAAGCGATCGACTCTTTAGGCAAAACTCTCATCACGGAATCCACTGTTGTTCGGAACGGCGAACGTATTCGCATTGCATCTTCGGAAATTGTTCCCGGTGATTTAGTATGGTTGCAGTCTGGCGACAAAGTACCGGCCGATCTGCGACTCTATCAGTGCAAAGATTTACAAGTGGCCGAATCCTCTTTGACCGGCGAATCCATGCCTGTGCAGAAATCGGTCCAGATGGTTCCTGCAGACACCCCGTTGGCAGAACGCACCAATATGACCTACGCGTCAACGTTAGTGACATACGGCCAAGCCTACGGTGTTGCTACAGAAACAGGCGATCGCACCGAAGTTGGGCGAATATCGCAATTGATTGCGACAGCCGATAATATTCAAACGCCGCTAACGAAAGCTATTGCAAAGTTTAGCAATGTCTTACTCGTCGTTATTCTAGGGTTTGCAGCGGCGTCTATAGCGATCGAGTTATGGCGAGGCAAGCCGATCGTTGATTCGTTTGTCGCCGCCGTCGCATTGGCCGTAGCGGCTATTCCAGAAGGCTTACCTGCAGCGATTACTATTATGCTGGCGATTGGTGTAACACGGATGGCAAAGCGGAAAGCCATTATTCGCCATTTGCCGGCGGTCGAAACCCTTGGAAGCACAACGGTCATATGTTCGGACAAAACGGGCACTTTGACTCAGAATCAAATGACGGTCAAGGAAGTATATGCGGGTGGCCGCTCCTACCATGTCACAGGCGGTGGTTATCTGCCGGATGGTGGTTTTCAGATCGGCGAACAGGATATTCCATCCAGCAAATTGACTTCTGAGAATCAAGCATTCGTAGATTGTTTAAAATGTGGCATTCTGTGCAACGACTCGCAATTACTTAAGATCGATGGAGATTGGACCGCCCAAGGGGACCCGACAGAGGGTGCACTGATTGTGTCTGCGATGAAATCCGGTTTGCATGGAACCATGTTAACCGACTCCATCACCAGGATCGACTCGATACCGTTTGAGTCCGAACATCAATACATGGCGACTCTACACCGTCATGATGGTAGCGACGCACCAGTAACTTATCTGAAAGGTTCTGTGGAAGCGATTTTAAAGCGTTGCGATTCTTACATGAACGCGGCGGGTGAGCGTGTTGCAATTGAGCCTAATTCCATACTTCATCATGTAGAGCGAATGGCCGCTGAGGGGTTACGCGTTTTGGCCTTTGCCCGTAAGGATTTTGATGAGAACACAGAATACATCAATCATACAAGTGTCGACAATGGCCTTACCTTTTTGGGTTTGCAGGCCATGATGGATCCACCGAGACCTGAAGTCGTTGCAGCCATCGATCAGTGCCACAAAGCAGGCATTCACGTCAAAATGATTACCGGTGATCACGTCAAGACTGCCGCGGCCATTGCCAAACAATTGGGGCTCATTGGGCATAATTTCCAGGAGCTCGCAACCATGACCGGTTCAGAATTAGAAGAGATAACGGATGAGGAGCTCAACAAACGGGTTAACAAAATTGCCGTGTTTGCTCGAGTTTCACCGGAACATAAACTACGAATTGTCCGCTCGCTTCAGACCTGGGGACATGTGGTCGCTATGACTGGGGACGGTGTCAACGATGCTCCCGCATTGAAACAATCCGACATCGGGATCGCAATGGGCAAAGGAGGCACCGATGTCGCACGAGAGGCAGCCGACATTGTTCTAACCGATGACAACTTTGCATCGATCGAAGCGGCTGTAGAAGAGGGGCGTGGCGTTTTCGATAACTTGACTAAATTCATTGTTTGGACTCTGCCCACAAACGTGGGCGAAGGCCTCGTTATATTGGTCGCGATTCTTATCGGTGCCGCCTTGCCCATATCCCCGGTTCAAATTCTATGGATCAATATGACGACTGCCGTTCTCTTAGGTTTGATGTTGGCTTTTGAGCCACGCGAAAAAGGGGCTATGTCTCGGCCGCCGAGAAAGCCGAATTCCTCGTTGCTCAATCAAAACCTCGTCAAGCGATTGATGTTTGTAAGTTTATTGTTGCTGGTTGGCTCGTTTGGTGTTTTTCAGTGGTTACATGTTTACCAAGGAGCATCACTTAAAGAAGCACAGACGGCGGCAGCAAACGTTTTTGTCTTTGGCGAGATTGCGTATCTATTCAATTGCCGCTCTCTTGTACGAAGCTGTTTTTCCATCGGGCTATTCAAGAATATGGCAGCGATTTTTGGCTCAATTGGGATGATACTGCTGCAACTCGCTTTCACTTATTTGCCCTTTATGAACAAACTTTTCCACACGGCACCAATTGGTGCAAACATCTGGGTATTTATCATTCTTTATACAGTTGCGATCTTTTTTATCGTGGAAATTGAAAAGTACCTTGTTGGACATACCCTACAAGGGGACACGTTCAAGGAAGCGTTTCATGAATAACATTGGGTTGTCCGCGACTCAGGCCGAAACCGACTTGTCATTTCCGTCCCGAAATTCATAGCCGTAACTGCGTTGCGTTGCGACTTGTTACGGCCGAATCGAGCTCCCGGCTGCATGGCCACCAAAGAACGTGCTCGGTGTATCTAAAG
>JBKCTT010000185.1:0-63294 GCA_046318795.1 Pirellula sp. | reverse complement strand
CCGACGACCCCGTGGCTCGATAAGATGTGGTGAGTCATAACTCCCAACGCATCGCTTACCCGCTGAAGCAATTCTAACAACCGATCGCTCGCCTCTTCGCTTCGCTTCGAGAAACCACGTAAATCGCAGAACAAGACAGATACGTCAGTCTCCCGAGGCGCTAACACTTGATCAGGATCGGCCGTAGATAATGCTCTTTGGACAACGGGGGCAAAGAACGGTCGCAACGAGTCTTGCCTTCTCGACAGCAAACGCGTTTGTCTGAGCGAGCTAATGGTTGTAGCTGTTAACTCCGCAAACTTTAACTCGTCTTGGAGTCCATGTTCGATTTCCAGCGTTGAGTTCTTTTGGGGAGCAACCCCCTCGATGCCGGAAAAATCCCCCGCGACATAGATCGCCCAACCTGGGCAAGCTTCTCCCAGAATGGGCGTACAAAATGCCCAGTCCACATTTTCACTTTGCGTGAACGAGTTCTTAGCCAAATACTGATTTCGATTCCAGATGTTCAACACACTTTGTTGGGACCGGAGCGCCTGTTGAATCAATCGAGCCGATGGGGCAAAGGGTTCACTAAGGTTGCTTCGAGAGTCCCAGTGCAGCACGCGAATCTCTGAATCGGGAATCGACTTGGATAAATCGTTGCGAGAATTGGACTGAGCCGAGGCCCCCGATTTATCCGAATCGAGTTGCATCGCGGGATCCGATACCACCGCAACCAAAGCAGCACGTGGTATTCCCTGCATAAGCATGCTAACCACCCGAACGCACAGCTCATCGTCGGATTGGCTCCCCGAAATGATATCCGGTAACCGACTGAGAGCCTCGATGCGACGGTCTGCATCACGGTAGCGGTATTGTCGGAGCTGGGCTGGAGCAAAAGTAAGTTCCGTCATCGCAGGGGGGGCATCTCCGGCGGATACCATCCGAATTCGATTGTCCACGAGGCTAAAGGTCGTTTGTCCGATCACAAAATGTTCGCCGATGGTCAACTCGAATTCGTCTCTTCGCAGCCCTTTGAAGAAGATTGGGTTACGCGACTCAATGACTCGGTGAACGATTAGTTTGTTACCATTCCACGTAAGCTGCGCATGATTACGGGAAATCCGATCGTCCCATGGAACGGACCAGCCTGGCGAGGTCCTGCCAAGAATCAGCGAAGCGGTCGTGCCTGCATCGGCATTCGGTAACGAACGGCGCCACCGGTCGGTGATTGCAGGTCCCTGTGCGATCAAATCTGGCATCGATCCATCCTAGAAAAACGGCATTTTCCCATGACATTACAAACTTAGAATTCTGAGTATACTGAATGATCGGACTGAATTGACCTCGAACATCACTAGTTATATGGATTCAGAACAACTGACCGCCGGTCTGGCGGACACCGAATTAATGAGACGAATTGATGATTCGTTAAGCCATGTCTGGATGGTTAGAGCATTCTTGAAGCATTCAGACGAAGCAGCAGAAGACGAAGAACTGGCAGAGGTGCACCGCGAACTCTACGATTTCATGCTGGCATTGGGTCCCTCGGTCGACGTGGGCGACTCAAAGAAATACTTGCATCTGGCACGTAAGAAGTTTTCGAAACTAAAACGAGCGGCCGAGCATTTCGCAGAGATCCAACCTGAAGTTTCGGGGCATATGAATTTCAAGATGGCCGCAAAATCGCTGCGCATCGCCGTTTCCCAGATCGAGCATCTGCTAAACTCCAACCTGCCCGCGTGACCGATTCGGCTTGACGGCCCGACGATTGCAGAACCAAGGTGAAATGCTGTGAAGATCGATTTTGAATTCATTGGGCCCTACAAAATCATCCGTGTCTTAGGACAAGGAGGTATGGGAACTGTCTATCATGGTGTTCACACGAAATCGGGGGATCCCGTTGCGGTCAAGATTATCGCCCCGGCCCTCGCTCAGCATCAACGCTTTCGGCGTCGATTTGATGCGGAAATCCAAACACTGCTTAAGCTCAAGCATCCGAACATTGTACAACTGATTGGTTCGGGCGAAGAAAAAGGGATGCTGTTTTACTCGATGGAGTATGTCGACGGAGAAAATCTTCAACAGCAGTTGCGACGCGAAAAACGAATCGACTGGCGGCGAGTCATCGAAATCGGAATCGAAACCAGTTCCGCTCTCAAACATGCACATGACTTTGGGATCATTCACCGCGATTTAAAACCAGCCAACTTAATGATCGATAGCCAAGGTCGAGTCAAATTGACCGATTTTGGGATCGCGAAACTCTTCGGCGCAGCGGACGCAACCGTCGAAGGATCCATTTTAGGGACGGCAGATTTCATGTCTCCCGAACAAGCGGAAGGGAAACCGGTAACCGTTCGAAGCGATTTGTACGCACTGGGCAGCGTTTGTTATGCCGCATTAACAGGTCGTGCCCCCTTTCAGGGAAAGACCGTTCCTGAAGTCCTATTCAACGTTCGTTACAGTAACTTTACACCCATCGCAGAGTTCGTTAAGGACGTTCCAAAAGAGCTATCTGATTTGATAGAAGAGCTACTCGCAAAAGATCCTTCTCGACGTCCTCCTACCGGTTTGGTGGTCGGCAATCGATTTCAATCACTCAAGATGGGCTTGGCGAGTCGAACGCAGGCGAACGAGGGGCCTGACGCGAGCCGACTTAAAGAGCTAACCAGTATTGACATTGATCCTGATATTCTAAGCGACCCACGGATTAAGAATGATCATACGGTATTGGTTGCCGATCGCACTCACATGAAAGAGGATCAGCTTATCTCGAAAAAAGAAGTCACTCGACCGGAGCTTCCCTCACGCGCCGGACCAAATGAAAAAACCGTGGCCGCAGAGATTGGGCAAGGCCGTGAATCCATAGACGATCTCAACGTCGATCGACCAAGCGGCATTGATCATATGGGGCAAACCAACTTCAAGGAATTTGAAGAGAAGGATCGTCGACGAGTTACGCTCTCCAACAACGAACCGACTGAACATGTGGGGTTGGCCCAATGGATCCCCATCGCCATTCTGAGCATCGCTTTACTAGGATGTATTGGCGCGATGATCTGGCTATTGCGTTCTCCCTCTGCCAATACACTTTACGGCGAAATCGCAGAAGCTATTGCCAGTAATGACGAAGAAGTCTGGCTGGCCGTCGAGCCAACAGCTTTAAAGTTCCAGGAGTTGTACCCCAATGACCCTCGCATGCCTGACGTGGAAGCTGCCCTCAGCGAAATTGATGCAATCCAATCAGTCAGGACACTGCAACGAAAAGCCCGACGCGGATCAGGAGATCAACTGTCCCCCATGCAACAGGCATTTCTTGAATGTATCGAGGCTCAGTCGATCGACGCCAGTGTCGCTATTCGTAAATACCAGGCCTTCTTGACGATGTTTGCGGGGGAGGCAGACCGCGACAAAATGTCGAAACAACTGGTCGCACAGGCCAAACGCTCTCTCACTATGCTGGCTCAAGAACGCGACGCCAGAAAAAACGAAGCTCTCGAGGAGCTAGAGAAACAAGCTGACTGGGCACAATCAAATCTGTCACCAGAGCTGAAACGCAAGTGGTTTGCCGCATTGATCGAGCTCTTTGAAGATAAGGTTTGGGCAGAAGGCTTGGTCGAACGAGCAAAGAAGCAGTTGACACCTGAGGAAACTACTAAGTGAGTCTTGGAGACCGGGATGCGTTCCAGTTCGTGGTGCCGCGGCCGCACCAAACTCCGATTCCTAACTTCTAAATCGTAGACCAATTCTTCCAAACGACTCATCCGATCGATATGCCAATTGTATCCGTTCAAAATCTCACCAAACGCTACGGCGAGTTCCTGGCTTTAAACGGATGCACCTTAGAAATTCCCAAAGGTTCGATATTCGGATTGCTAGGACCGAATGGGGCAGGCAAAACGACGTTAATTCGAAGTCTTTTGGGATACATCAAGCCCACATCGGGCACCGCGACGATCGATGGAATTGACTGCATCAATGACTCACTGAAAGTACGCGAACGAACCAGTTATCTACCTGCTGAGACGAAGTTGTTTCGGACGATGAAAGGGATTGACTGCATCGAGTTTTTTTCAAGCATCCATCCCCTTGGTGATTTTCAGCGAGCCAAGAAAATCGCGGAACGATTACAATTAGATTGGTCAAGAAGAGTTGCTTTTATGTCAACAGGCATGAGGCAAAAACTGGCGATCAGTTGCGTCATGAGTTGTTCTACGAGCGTCATCATTTTAGACGAGCCTACTGCGAATCTTGACCCAAACGTTCGGGCTGAGATTCTCGTGTTGGTCAAAGAGGCCCAGGCCGCCGGGACAACGATTGTTTTTTGTTCGCACGTGTTAAGTGAAATCGAGGAGATCTGCGATCAAGCTGCGATTTTGAGACGAGGAGAAGCTGTCGAAACGATCAACATCAAATCGATGACTGCCGTACATCGAGTGCGTGGAACAGCCACCGTTTCCCTTGAGGCATTGGCGCAACATGATTCCGTACGCGGATTCTCGCAACGTGATAAGGACGTCGAATTTGAATTGGACGGTGACTTCAATAACCATTTACAGTTACTACAATCCATGCATCTAATCAATGTAGCGGTCGAATCAGTCGGTCTCCAAACGTTATACGATCGCATCCATACCGCCTAGCGCCAAGTCGCTTTCTTGAATCTTGCCTTATCTCCAAGTCGTTCGACGTCTGCTTCGTTGCCCTTAGAGGCTGGTTGAAAAAAATGACGTTTCGGTATACAAGTTATAGCTAAAACACGATGGAGAGAGAAATGAAGATCGTAATTGTGGGTGGTGTGGCAGGAGGCGCGTCAGCGGCGGCTCGAGCCCGAAGGCTTAGCGAATCTGCTGAAATTGTTCTTTTCGAACGCGGCCAATATGTGTCGTTCGCGAACTGCGGTTTGCCATATTATGTCGGCGATGAGATTAAGGTCCGTGATAAGCTGATCGTCACCACACCAGAACGCTTGCGAGAGCGTTTTAAGATCGATGTGCAGACAGGCTGTAACGTTGTAGAGATCGACCGGGCTGCAAAGCAAGTTGTTGTGCAAAAGGTGGGCTCGAGTGAGATTATCCGACAGACCTATGATAAGCTGGTTCTTTCACCCGGCGCATCTCCTTTTTTGCCCCCCATTCCGGGGATCAACTCCCCCAACATTGCAACCCTTAGGACTTTGGATGATGTAGATAGAATCCGCGCACGAGTGGATGCGGGTATCGATCATGTAGTCGTGGTTGGTGCGGGCTTTATAGGACTGGAGATGGTAGAGAATCTGGTCCACCGCAACATCAAAGTGACTTTGGTCGAACTAGCAGACCAAGTTCTACCGGTGATGGATCGAGAGATGACGACACCCATTCTAGCTGAGCTAAAAGGGAAAGGGGTCGTGGTTCATCTTAAAACGACCGTCTCAGAAATTAAGACTGTAGACGATCGTATTGTTACGCAACTTAGTACAGGTGAAACAGTCGATTGCGGTATGGTGTTGTTTGGCATCGGAGTGCGGCCTGAAAACAAACTGGCAATGGATTCTGGCTTGGCGACCGGTCCCCGCGGTGGCATCGTAACCAATTCCTGTATGCAAACATCCGATCCTGATATCTATGCAGTAGGTGATGCGGTCGAGACTGAGGACTATGTACTAAAATCCCGGACGCAGGTTCCTTTGGCGGGACCTGCCAACAGACAAGGAAGACTAGCGGTCGATCATATCTTTGGCCGCAACGTGAGATTTCGTGGCACCCAGGCGACCGCCATTGTGAAAGCATTTGGTACCGTCGTCGCGTCAACGGGAGCGAGTGAAAAAGTACTCAAGCGAGAATCCAAATCCTACAAAAAAATCTACCTCCACCCGGCTAATCATGCTGGCTACTACCCCGGTGCACAAGGAATGTCGATCAAGCTCCTCTTCGACTCCAGCGACGGGAAGATTCTCGGCGCTCAAATCTCGGGTGGCGAGGGGGTTGATAAGCGAATCGATGTTCTGGCGATGGCCATTCAAGCGGGGATGACGGTCTTTGATCTAGAAGAGTCGGAGCTTGCTTACGCGCCCCAATTCGGCTCTGCCAAGGATCCAATCAATATGGCCGGTTTTATTGCGGCTGGCGTTGTAAGAAACGATCACCCCATCGTTCATGTCGACCAGCTTACTGACATGGCGAATGCCTGCTTGATTGATGTTCGGACGGAAGATGAGCATCGCCTGGGTTCAATTCCCGGCTCCAAGTTAATTCCCGTCGATCAGTTGCGAGATCGATTAAATGAGATCCCTGCCAGCGAACAAGTTATTGTTTTTTGCCAGGTGGGACAACGTGGCTATATCGCAACCAGGATCCTTAAGCAACGTGGATACGATGTTCGCAATCTATCGGGTGGTTTCAAAGCCTATCGCCTGTTTCATCCCGCTTCATAATGTCGCTCGCTCGTTTAAAGGTAGGATGGGCACTCCTGCCCGTCAGCATGAATAGCGGGCACTCCTGCCCGTCTAACAGCGATCCTGTCAGTCAAGAGTGGCTAACCTACGACTAAAACCATACGCCATCCCAAAAGCGGTTTATGGCTCCGTGGGAAGACGCACCGAGCAAATCGTCATAGGGATTTTTAGCTGTTCAGCACGGAAGTATCGCTTGAGAATGTCTGTGTCGATCCCGCATTCTTGACGTGCTTGTCGAATCTCGACGTCTACAAACGAATCAAGCTTCATTTTGTAAAGATTTTTATTACCCGTTTCACGGCCACAGGCAAACCCTAAATCGAAAGCAGGAAGAAGCGGACTTGGTATACGATAGGGCTCAGGGTAAACGCGACCGAGGACAAAGCGAAGCACGCGACGTTGGATGGGACTGGGCTTCTTGGCTGTACCCATCGCAAAACCGATTACGAATGCTTCGTCTTGGTCCTGCAACCCTCGCCCTAACAGAACATGCAGTACATCATGGTCAATCAGTGACACCGCACCTCGAAAACGAAAAGGACTTTCCGGGTTTTCCAAGAGCCTGATGATCCAGGGAATCTTAGCGGCCGTCACGGCCGGCATCGTCTTGATGATGTCTTCTACCGAAAGAGAATCGTTCTCTAGTCCTGGGTACCACGCCAACCAGCTGTCGGTATCAAGAAACGATTCCCGTTTGTGGCCATTGGAATCGTAGAGCCATGAACTGGTATCGTAGAGCGACAGAACGGAATCACGTCGAGGATGATTCGCGGATACGATTACCGCTGACGAAGCCGCTTGATTTAGACTTTCTAGGAGCAAATACTCTGCCTCTGCTGCCTGCCTGGGAGAGATCCGGTCGGAACACAACACTTTTTCGAGTTCACCTAAGGTCTGTGATGCGATTTGACGCAACTGTTTTTGATTATTAGACCGGTATGGTGAATTTAGTTGCCCCGCATGATTCGCCGCCTTGAACGCAGCTTTGGTAGCACCGATCGTCGGATTGTCAGACACCGATTTTCCTAGTCCGTATCGAATCTCATCACCAACTAGTCCTTGGCAATGTGCAATCCATTGAATTTTACTTCCGTCTAAATCTCTCTCTTCGAATTGAAGTTCAACCTTGTTGGTACTGAGTGATTGGATCGCGGATTCAATAGCTCTAAAAAGATCCTGACCACGCCCACTGGCCGCGCATCGATTCTGATCCCTGTCCAAAAAGTCGATTTGTATCGCAACAAATGGCTCGCTTTGTTCGGTGCCACTTCCAACTGAAATTGACTGGAGCATACAAGCACCCACGACAACCCCACTCAGATCTATTCGCCGCGATTCGAGTTCGACATTTTCCGCCATCAAGTACTACTCCGATTCGGTATACATCATGCAGAGACACGAGAGGACTTTCTATTGTAACAACCAATAGGATTCTCAGGTGGATACATCCAACGCCGCGATCTGCATCTACGCTTGTTGAATCCCAAGCAATATCGCTATATTCAATTCCATCGTCCGTGCATCGCTTCGTAGAATCGACATGACTCAAACAAATCCGAGCAAGCAGGAACAAACGTGACAGGATTCAGCCTTAAGGATCATTTGTTCAATCGGGAGAAAATCCAGTTTCTGGCTGGCTTACTCGACAAAAAAGTACCTGGTTTTTCTCGCCAGCAATTTGTTTCGGGAGTAATGAAAAAGCTACCGGATTTAGAACTTAAACAGAGGATTGCTCATATCGCACACGTTATGGGATCCCATTTACCAGACCATTATCCACACGCCGCTCAGCTTATTGTCGAATGTCTCCCACCCCCTCTCGATGAAAACAAAACCGATGATGATTTTGGCGACTTCATCATGGCGCCGTTTGGTGAATATATTGTGAATCACGGAATGGATCCGAAGCATCTAGCCATTTCCTTTAAGGCGATCAAGGAAGTGACTATGCGATTTTCAATGGAAGATGCGATGCGATCTTTCATTCGTGCATATCCCGCTGAAGCGGTGAAAGTGCTAAAGCGATGGGTCAAGGATAAGAACTACCATGTAAGACGCTTGGTAAGCGAGTCAACTCGCCCGCTTCTTCCTTGGTCAGGCCGTCTTAGTCTGTCGACGGAGATAACGCTTCCGCTGCTATCGATCCTTCATTCGGATCCAACTCGCTACGTGACTCGCAGCGTTGCAAATCACATGAACGACATATCGAAAGATGATCCCGACCTCGTAGTAGAAACGCTTCGGGATTGGCGAAAGCGAGAAGAACAAAACCCCAACGAGTTGGAATGGTTGACGCGACATTCCTTGCGAACCTCCATTAAGCAGGGGCACGCCGGGACTCTGGAGCTTCTTGGTTTCCATCCCCAGCCAAAGCTGGAGATTGCTAAATTCGAAATCCTGAAACGGAAATTCAAGATTGGTGACCCGCTTCAGTTTTCCTTGGATCTCAGGGCTCTTCGAAACGAGTCGCTCATCGTGGACTATGCGATCGAATTCATAAAATCTGGCGGAAAACGATCGTCAAAAGTATTTAAAGCCACGACGCTCCAGCTAAAAAAAGGGGAGTCAGCGTCCATCAACAAATCACATAAACTGCTTGCCAACGCGACCACCTATCGTCTATACCCCGGCGAACACCGACTAACCATTCAAATTAACGGGATTCCTATGGCAACCCAAACATTCGAGCTAACCAGTTGACAACACACTGCTTGGAATACGTTACTCAGTCATCCTGAAACAATCCGTGCACGTGATAATTATGGCACTGAGTGCATGCATCGCCAGCAGAATGAGTCGTATGGCATGATGCACACTGATTCTTTTCAACAGGGACGAATTCGCTGCGAATTGTCCGTCCACGATCACTCCAGCCTTGTTCGGTCAGATTCTGTTCGTTCAATTTTTTTAACTTGTGACACGATTGGCAATCGCGAAGACTATTGATCGACAAATGGGGCGTATGATTGAATTTCGTAAGTTCTCTTAGTGCATTGGGACGCTGCTCGATCTTCCAACAATAATCGTTTATATCTTCTCGACTGGTTTCCTTGACGGCCCTTACTCCGTTTTTGTATGCGTTTCGGGGTGTTGAAACTGGCGATTGGCTGAGCATCTCGTGTATTCGTTTGCGATCAAAAGAATGGCACTGTACGCACTGTTTCATGAATGGATCTTGGAAATCAGGTGGATCAAACTCGGAACGGACCAGCATGTTCCATTCGATCCATCGTGATACCCATGGGTCCGCATGACCAACGGGTACATAAACCAATGCAACTCGATTGTCATCAATCATCCAACCGCCATAGGGAAGATGTTCCCATGGCCTGAGAGGTTTGTTGGTGTCAGATACATTGCTGGGTTTATTCTCTTTTACGCCGAGCGAGTTCGGATCCGCTCCTAACAACAGGTCGTCACCTGCAGTCAGATCATCGTCCTGATCCTTCGACCCGCCAGAACTGCCTAACCCGACAGAACTGCCCTTAGGACCGGTTAGTAAATCATCTTCCTGCCCTGTAAGCAGATCATCGTCATCCGGGTTTGAGTTCATCGCCACAATGGGTTCGAACCTCAAACTGGTAGGATTAATCAAGGTGGTAGATTGCTGGTTTTCGCCCCCATTGCGATTGGGCGATTTCGGTTGCGTAATTCTAACTTCATGGTCCATTCGAGCCGGAATGAGATTCATTATCACTGGCAACCGATCGTCGTCGGTGTTCGGCAATGCTGCAACCGGTGATTTAGACTCTTGCTTGAACCACTTCAGTGATGCCGATCGAAGCAGATCTGGCGGAATGCCTGTTGCCAGTTGATTCGCCCATGCTTCTTGCCATTCGTTCTTCTCGCTGGTCGTATTGGTTGTTAAGGCTTTGGTCGGATCAGTCAAAGAACGTGACGAGACAAAGCGAGAATAAAGTTCGAGACCGGGAACAACGTTGGTTGTAGCCGCTAGCGAGTTCGAGTTACGGCCCATTCCCATCCATTGTTTGAGCAACGGCTGACCATCACTAGATATCTCTGCCCATCTCTCCCGAACGAATCTTGTAAGATCCACAATGGCTTGGCACTGTTGCGGATCATCGAGATTGACGTCTTTAAGTCGACCTGATTTGGGAAGCTGACTGAGAATCGCTCTTCCTGCATCCGAAGATCGGAGCATGTGAGTCAAAAGTGGAGTGAGTTCACCATCCATCATCAAGCTAGCCGACTCCGGCCACGCACCGACATCGTGGCCATTCTTTAAAAGTTTGGCCCGGTCAACACTGGGAACTTGGAAGACAACCAGCCCTTCGATACCTGAACTCTTCAAGGAATCATTGTGACAATCGGCGCAGGATTGTTCAAACGAGACGCTACGAAAAACGGAACCGACCAATCCGGATTGCTGGGCTTGGATGTGGCAGGCATCACACTGAAATGACTTTCCCTTTTTCGCGAAATGCAACTCTGCATGCCGCGCGTGATCGAATCCAATGCTGCGTGGTTTGTTAGGAGGATACGATCCGAATTCCGGATGTCCTTCAGAAAATGACTGGAATTGATTTCGGTGGCATGCTTGACATTTTGCCGAAGTGATAGCCTGCAGGTCCCCGCCTGAGCCTTGATGTTCGCGATGACATTGGCTGCACTCGGTTGGTTCCGAAGCGAGTTTTTTTGGATGACGATCCGAGACAGAAGCCAAGAGAGCAGATAACTCGTCTTCCGCTAAATCATGAGGGTTGCCTAACAATCCATTGGGCATCGTATCATAGTGACAATTCATACATAGTTCGGATTGTTTTCGCACCGAGGCCAACTGGACGGGTATCGAATGCCCCGAATCCGTAGAAGCGAGTTGGAACGACGGATTGACGATTGCATTCGGATGACAAGCTGCGCAGCGTTTCTCATCATCGATGGAAAGCGGATGATCGCTTCGTCCTGCGACAAGGAGCTGAGCATGAGCTTTGGATAGTTCTCCCGGAGCTAATGGAAGATTATTCTTGGGGAAAAGAAACCAATAGCTAACCGTTAGAATGGCTAGAATAGTACACATCGAAGAGACTAATCGGGACCAACCTAGCAGCGTGCGAATCGGAGTACAACGTTCGGGATTGTCTCGCGACTGGCCACATCGAGTTCCTGTTGGTCCATGCGTACAGGTGCGTCCCGCGGCGGACAATCCACAACGATGTGTTTCTCGAGGGCGACGGTAGTAGTTTCGAAAGTTCATGTTTTACCAGTGGCTCGAATACAAGTGAGCAACAAGTACGTGCACCGCCGTAAAAACGATAAAAGCACCCAGCAATATAGTATGGATCGTTGCGAAAAATCGGATTCGATTGTGGATGGCACTTTGGAAATCGAGATCATCTTTGCGTTTAACAAGATCGATCATCTGAGATTGAAGCTGAATCCCACGGTCATCGAGATAACGCGTTAGCTCGGTCAGTTGATATTGAAGATCTCTTCTATGGTGGCCTGACGGAAATACACGATACCAAAGACTTCGCGGCGTGGTAAAGAATTTACTAAGCTTTGCTTGGTAGAAGTCTGCAATGACGAATGCGTTCGATGAACTAGCCGCAGCCAATGCTAATTGGTAAGCGTTCTCGGCAACAGCAAATTTCGCTTCCGGTATGTCGGATCGCAGAATCGCTAAGCCGGCTGCTCTCAATAGTTGCGGTGAAGATCGATTGACATACCAGCTAGCGAAACCAGTCAAAAGAATTGTCCAAAATAGAAACGCGAGTATCGACTCGAGCCAACCATTGGTCACGATCCCCGCGTGGGAAACATAAGCAATTAAACAAAAGAGCCCTAAATAGTGATGAGTTGTTTGCCAAACTGTTACCGGTCCCAGGTTCGCACTTGGTAGACGTTTACGTATCCCCAACATCGTTAGGGCGACAACCACTGCTAACAAGGTGTAGCCGGTTGCAAATGCCGCGTTTCCCAATCGATTCGTAATGTAATTTTGCAATCCTGTACAAGCATACGATGCAACTGCAATGGCAAGAAACGATTTGCCGAAACGACGAAAGGCTGAGAGTCGTCGTCTACCAGTCGATGGCGTCGCTGATTGGATTTTTTGGAAATCGGAGACAATTGCACTCATCGACTTTAAGAAACCTTTCGTTCTAGCCACTCGTGCAATGGCTGAGTGCTACTAGTATCGAGACGAAACAAAGCCGCATGTGGGCAAGCGTTCTGACATGCTGGTCCAGTAGACAGGTTTTGGCAAAGATCACACTTCGAAGCCTGTAAAATTGGCAGTTTCGATTTTGCATCAATCAGGCTATTGCCGCGTTCATCCTTGAGTTGCTGCATCACAATGTTTTCGTAAGGGCAACTTTCTGAGCACGTTTTACATCCGATGCATGTATCCGGATTGATCGCGATCACACCGGTATCGGGATTTCTATGGATCGCCCCCGTTGGGCAACCAATCATACACACAGGATCCGTACAATGCATGCAGGCGTGGGTAAACATCAAGGAACCGTACTGAGGTCCGCTTCGGATGAATCGCGGTGTGCCTTGATGGGTCGAGGCACAGGCTTTTACGCACTCATCACATCCCGTGCAGCGATCGAGATCGATTAACATCGTCCGGCGGCCATTCATAAGTCGTTGGTCAACCAAGAACTCAACAAGTGGCGTTTCCAAAACTGAGCGACGATCGTCTCGTTCAAAGTCGGGAACGACACTACCTCCCCAGTCGTATCGAGGATTGAGTATCGACGGAGGCAGCTCGGATTTGCGTACTTTTGGTAGTAGCGTTTCTAGAACAATTTGACGAGGAATTCTAAGCAGATCGACAAATCCTAAAGCCCGCATGGATTGCTGATACGGGAGCGGTCTGGCGTTGGGCTGGCGAAAGGAATCGGCTAATTCCTCAAGTCCAAACATCTGACCGCTTCCGAGATAGGCGGTTGTTTGATGGCCATGACCGTGCTCAAAACTCAACCTAGCGAAACCAGCGCGAATCAAGAAGAGATCTGTTGCGGGGAAACCCTCGCTCGCTATGAGAGGCTCTGCCTGAATCCGCGAATTCGAATCCACATGTTTTAAATTCTTGTAATCAGCAAACCACTCTAGTTCGCCAAACGAATCGAGCTTGGTGGCCTTTACAACTTTTTGAATCGTTTCGTCGTCAAGAAATCGAAACAGCCTCGTTTCACGAAGATGTGTTTCCAAACCAGATTGACGATAACGTTCATCCAAGTAAGCTCGAAACTGAGGGTCTTTGCGGAGCAAGCGTAAACCTTGCCAGCGAATTTCGACAACGATGCAAGGCGAGTCGGCAACAACACTGAATCGATGAGGTGTGCGTGTGATCGCAGCCATCTCACCAAAGATCTGCCCTGGCTCCAACGGTTCACTTTGAAAATCATGTAAAACCGCCTGCAGGTCCTGCAGGAATATCCGACTACGACCATCTAGGGTTTCGACGACTGGCTCCGGTGCGTTAATCGAGACGGTGCGTGTGTTCCTACCCCTGTTCTTTCTCTGCTCGGTTTTGGGTTGAGCTGCGGTTAAGATGGGTCCAAACTCTGGCTCGCTAACCCCCTTTTTAAAGCTTGAAAGCAGCTTCGAAAATATCCCGTGAGTCGATTTGGGTTGTGTAGCGGAATGTCGCTGCCAAAGACTCACTAGAAATGCGCGAACATTACCTCTCAAAACGATGAAAGCGCTGTTCCCGTAATCTCCCTCACGGACAATGACATCTCCCGGTTCATATCGAACGATTCTGGCATCGTGTCGCAGAATCATTTCCAGCGATCCGCTAGCACTAAAATGCTTGGGATCGAGGTTAGAGAATGGTGCATAATTTAGAAGATGGGAGATATCCTTAGAGAGCATCTCTCTGTCAAAGGGATGATCCCACCGAACCGGTCTTTCAATGGCAGTAATGCTAGCGGACATGTTTCGGCTTGTTTGATAGCAAAAGAGTCGCCGGCGTTCTATTGTGCGCAGTGACGCAACATTCCCAAATTTGGCATCGAGCGCGCACGAACCATTCATTAAAAGAAATGAGGAAAAAAGCATCAATGAAAATGCATGCGTGATCTAGGACTGACTTTTAGGCAGCAATTCAGAAATAAGCTTCAACTGCGCCCCACCAACACCTACCGATATGGACCGTTGCTAAAACCGAAAGTGGTTATCCAGCGATCTTAAAATGGGCACTTTTGCCCATTTGGAAGAATAGTTACTCCAGCCCGTCAAATAATGCCCACGTCGGTCAAGAGTAACGCGCCCAACGAACAAAGCAACAAGCGAGTCACGAACGGTCATGGCTCATGCTAAAAGCTCATGCACGACCCTAGCGTGTTCAACTCCGGTCAATCGAAAATCCAATCCAGCATGGCGATAGGTGAGTCGTTCGTGATCGAGTCCCATTAAATGAAGAATAGTAGCGTGAAAGTCGCGAACGTGGACTGGCTTTTCCGATGCTTTTAATCCAATCTCGTCCGTGGCACCATGTACGATACCTGGCTTAACGCCCCCGCCGGCTAGCCACGAACTAAAGGCCCACGGATGATGCTCCCTTCCTTTGTGGTCGGCACTGCTGTTAAACGGGGTACGTCCAAATTCTGTTGTCCAGACAACAAGAGTCTCATCGAGCATGCCTCGTTGCTTTAGATCACGTAACAATGCAGCAATGGGTTGATCGACATTTTTGGCAAGTGGCTCGTGTGTCATCATATCACCATGGGCATCCCAATTGTTCGACGAGCCGGTATCGATGAGCTCGACGAATCTCACTCCTCGCTCTACCAATCTGCGGGCCGCTAAGCATTGCCAACCAAATCCAGTCGTTTGGTTTGGCTTTAAACCGTAGTTCGCGAGTGTTGCTTCAGTTTCTTTACTGAAATCAAATGCGTCTGGTACTGCCATCTGCATTCCAAACGCAGTTTCGAAACTTTGAATCCGTGCCTGTAAATGAGGGTCATTCCCCCTAGATCTATAATAGTCTGTGTCAATTTCCTTTAAGGCTGCAAGCTCTAATTGTTGGAGATCCGACGACACGCGAGGCTGGACATTTCGAACGGGTTCTTGGCCGGGAATCACAAGCGTTCCTTGGTGCGCGCCGGGTAGAAAGTCACTTGCATAGACCTGAGTACCCGCGTAAGTTTGAGCAGGCGCGATGACAACAAATCCTGGTAGGTTTCTATTCGCAGAGCCCAAACCATAGGTCATCCAAGACCCGATACTCGGTCTGGATACCGTGAATGAGCCCGTGTGAATGCCTAAGGTTGCGTTATAGTGATTCGAGTGAGAGGTGTGCATCGATCGGATGACGGCCATGTCATCGACGCACTGCGCAATGTGCGGGAAAAGCTGACTTACCTCCGTGCCGCACTCACCATGAGGTTTGAACTCCCATTGCGGTCGCTTTAGAAAAATTCGTTCGTATCCCGGTCTATCTTTTATCTCAGGATGGTCCGCCCGAATCTCTTTGCCATGTTGTTTCGTTAACTCCGCTTTGGGATCGAATGTATCGACGTGCGACACGCCCCCTGTCATGAAGAGAAAAATGACGTTCTTTGCTTTGGCGGGAAAATGGGGAGCTCGCGTCACCATCGGATCACCATCATCAGCCAAGAGTTGATTTAGGATTCCAGGGAACAGCAACGAACCAGCCGCCGAAGAACGCAGGAAGCGCCGACGAAACATCCCTGTATGTGAGAATCGATCAGCACTCATGGGTTCGCTTCCTTTGAATGGCCTTAGCAATGGGTATTATGTATTGGTTGGGCGGCAAATGCAGCGGATCATTCGACATAAATGAACTCACTACTCGCCAGCAAAACTCTCGTCAGTGTAGACCATTTCTGGATTTCTGGTCCAGGATAGCTTTCTAGAAATCGGCGGCATCGATCTGCTTCCAATTCGGATGGTTGCCGTTGAAACAAACGCTGATAGGCCGCAATCACTCGTTCATCAAATCCCCCCTTTTCCAGCAGTTCTTCCGCTATCGATCTGGATTGTGCATGAAAGAAAGGATCGTTAATAAAGTACAACGCTTGCGTCGGTACCGTTGTTGTCTGTCGGTTGGACGTAGATGCATTGGGGTCCGCCCCATCAAACAATGCGAGGTATGGATGTCTTCGCTGGCGCTGTACCATGATAAAGGCGCTACGTTTGTTAGTATCGTAGATCGCATTGAACGGCTGGTGCTGCGTAAATCCCCAATTCGTCTCAGGCGGAAACGGATGCGAGGAACCTCGTTCTAAATCTAGGTTCCGCGACGCCATCAACAAACTATCCCTTATTTCTTCTGCCGTAAGCCTGCGTCTGTTAAAGTGGGATAGCCAGCGATTATCGATATCACTGGAGCTCGGCGTGTCACTCATGCGTTGATAGGCCTCCGTCTGCAATATCAGACGATGCATCGCTTTAAGGCTATACCCACTTTGAATAAAGCGAGCCGCAAGAAAATCAAGCAGCTCGGGATGAGTAGGACGTTCTCCTCTTGTGCCAAAATCGTTAGCAGACCGAACTAGTCCTGTTCCAAAATGCCATTCCCAAATTCGATTGACCATGACCCGGGCTGCAATAGGACTCCGTGCAATCCAATCCCCTAACTCTTGACGCCCACTGCTCGACGTGGACTGCACAACATTACCTCCGAAAATCGTTAACCATCGACGAGCAACCTCAGTACCCAATTTTTCAGGATCACCTCGCTCATGCAACCGAGTGTTTTTAGGCTGTGCATCGACAACTCCATAAGCCACTGGTATGGTGGGAGACGGGCCTATCTCAGGCAACTTGGTATTCCTTTCACCCAATGCCAATAATTCGGCTCCCAATTCTTTTGCTGCAATATGCGATAGCTCGAATGATACGCCATCGAGCGCTGCAGGATGAGCATCAGCAACACGGCCGCTTAACAATAGCTCTCCATCCATTGGACTTGTCCATATCACCGCAACGGAACTCTTCACTCCCGGGTGGACAAACAACGAACGAGCGGGAAGTGCCGTCCAAACATCAACCGATTGAACTGATGTGTTAGCAAATACAGATGGAGTGTCTCCGATACTCCACTTCTTTAGTTCCTTTCGGCCGTTTATTTCATCGGCGGACTCATTGAGAAACGCTGGCGTGTTATCCGTCACCTCCACTAGCGACCATGTGGTATTGTTGAGAGATACAGGGTTGCTGATCGTGAGGGAGTCGATCAACTCGGAGCTACTCCACGAACGAGGTTGCTCTCCCGTCGTCTCTCGTATCGACCACTCGACCAAAGTAGTATCGGCACCGTGATTCGCGTTTGGATTAACAACCAATGCGATTAGTTCGCCAACTCGAACGGAGACTTTTGCCTCAAAAGATTGCGACAACCCCTCCGGAACTTGCGATTCGAACAAAGTTACCTGTGACGCCTCCCAAGACTCTTTGATTTTCGCTCGATGGGACTCGGCAGCTTGCTTTCTCGATTGTTTCTCTCGCTCGATCTCAGCGACCTTGTCTTGCCACGGTTTTAATAACTCGTCAATCTTCGACCGAGGGAGCATCGGTACTAGATCGCGGGGTTGCCCTTTGGCTTCACAACCTGGAAACGCAAACTTGGTGCTCTCGAGTATCCCGTACAGGGCATAATAATCCTCTGCACTGATCGGGTCATATTTGTGATCGTGACACCGCGCGCAGCTTACTGTCAAACCAAGAAAACTCTTGCCAATGTTATCAATAATGTCTTCATGAGTCAGATACATATCCTTATCGCTATCGTGACCAAATCGCCGCGCAATGGCGAGATAACCGGTTGCAACAATCCCCTCGCTAAATTGATCTGGCTCCGCAGAAGCGTTGATTAAATCGCCAGCGATTTGCATGCGAATAAAATCCTGGTACGGCATATCTCTTTGGATGGCATCCATGACCCAGTTCCGATATCGCCACGCGTGAGGAAGAGGATAATCGGCATTCTCCCCAGCCGTGTCAGCATATCGAACTACGTCCAGCCAATGTCGCCCCCAGTGCACGCCGTACTGAGGTGAATCTAACAATCGATCGATCTCGCTTATCAAGAAGTTCTCAGAGTGGTTGTTTGAGAAAACATGCAATTCGTCGAGTGTTGGGGGTAGTCCGGTAATTCCGTAGCTCAGTCGTCGGAGCAAGGTTCGACGATCAGCGCGAGAGGCAACCCTTAAGCCATGCTGTTCAATCTTCTGATTGATTAGATTATCAATGTGTTGAACGTCGTTGGCGATCTCGGCCATGGGAACGTCGGGAATGGGCTGAAATGCCCACCATGATTTCGCTTCCTCCAGTGTCATGCCGCCGATAACTTGATCTCCGGTTCTCGGATCGGGGGCTCCCATTTTTACCCATTTCGTTAATACAGCAATTTCGTTGCTCGGCAATTTCTCGCTTCGCTCTTTAGGTGGCATGATCAACGATTGATGGTTAATCGCATCGATCAGTAAACTCGAGTGAGGAGCACCTGGAATAATGGCCGGTCCACCTACTCCACCTTGTTCCCACCCCCTTCGGGAAGCTAAAGACAGTCCCCCCTCTGAGGCCGAACCGCCATGACATTCGAAGCATCTCTTGACGAGTATTGGCCGAACTTCCTTTTCGAAGAACTCCCGATCTTGGGAAGATATGCCATCGAGGGATTGTAATTCGTCACTCGCGTCCCCCAACGAGGCATAAGACAGGATAAACAGGCTGGATAAGGTGAAAACGGAGAGTTGGGAATTCATAAGGCTAGTTTCCTTACCTGTTGTTCTAGATCATCGGAGAATATCATTGATGACATGCCCCTCCACATTGGTTAGTCGACGATCGAGTCCGTTATGTCGAAAGGTTAATCGCTCGTGTTCCAGACCTAATAAATGTAAAATAGTGGCATTAAAGTCGTACAAGGGATGTACGTTTTCTGTTGCTTTCCAGCCTAATTCATCGGTTGCGCCATGGCTTACCCCTTGCTTTACCCCTGCGCCAGCTAACCAACAGGTAAAGCCGTCTGGATTGTGGTCGCGTCCCTGTGCTCCTTTCTGAAACATTGGCATTCGTCCGAACTCGGTGCACCAAACCACTAAAGTATCATCGAGCATGCCTCGCTGCTTTAAGTCAGTGTACAACGCCGCAACAGGCTGGTCCATGATTGCTGCATGGCGATCATATTGTTCCTTGAGTTTGTTGTGGCCATCCCAGTTTAGTTCACCGCCACTCGCATAGGATCCATTGAACAACTGGACGAACCGAACTCCGCTTTCAAGCAAACGTCTTGCTAGAATACAATTCCGTGCGAATGCAGCTTTAGTAGGATTTTCGACGTTATCAGCGCCGTAGCTGCGGATGATATGCTCAGGTTCATCCGAGAGATTCATCATGTTTGGAACGCTTAGTTGCATTTTGGCAGCTAACTCGTAACTCGCGACTCGGGCTGCTAATTTGTCATCACCCGCGTAATCGGAATCGCCGGATTGATTAATCGATCGCAGTAGCTCCAGCGTCGCTTCATCTTCTTCGCGTGATAATCCCGGGGCCTTCAAGTTTCGAATAGGTTGGCTCGCACTAAACGTGGTCCCTTGAAATGCTGCTGGCAGAAATCCGGGCCCCCAGTTGTTGGAGCCATTCTGCGGTACTCCTCGCGGATCGGGAATGGCAACATACGCGGGCAGGTTATCATTTTCGCTCCCGAGAGCATAAGTCACCCAAGCCCCTAAGCTTGGGAAGCCATCCAGTACCGATCCGGTGGATAGAAAATTTTCAGCAGGCCCATGGGTGTTACTGGTGCTGGTGAGAGAATGGATGAATGCGAATTCGTCGGTAAGCTCGGCCAGGTGCGGGATCATGTCTGATACCATTTTTCCCGTTTGGCCTCGCGGTTGGAACGAATACTGGGGTTTAGCTAGCTCCCCGGCCGGCCCCTGGAATGTTACAGCAGGCCCACCCGCTAGTAATTGACCGTCTCGCTTGATGAGTTCAGGCTTGTAGTCCCATGTTTCGAGTTGACTCACAGCTCCTGCGCAAAAAATGACCAAGACCCTCTTGGCTTGCGCCTTGAAGTGTGGCGTACGGGGTGCATAGGGCCGCGAGGGATCAATTTTGTTTTGGTCTGCTGCCAGGAGCCCCTCACGTTGCAAGAGACTCGTGAGCGCGATCGCGGAAAGTCCACTCACGGTTTCCCCTAAAAACCGGCGTCGATCGAGCCAAACGCGGTTCAAGGATTGATTGGTTGCTTCTGGTCCTCTCATGGCATTTCTATCGTCTTTCCCAAGCAACTATCGAACATAGAGGTACTCATTGCTGTTAAAGAGGGCACGGCACAAAATATCTAGGCCATGCTGCTGTACACTTGGAACAGCCAATTCGATTTCCGATTGCTCTGGTTCACGACCTAGAATCCTTCGATAGGCCTCGGTGATGCGAACAGCAACATCATCGGGAGTGGATGACTCGATGGCCGTGGCGATCTGTTGCGTAAGCTGTATCACGATGGAACTATTGAGTAGATTCAACGCTTGAATCGGAGTGGTCGACTCGCGGCGACGAGGCAAACTCTGTCCTCCATCGGGACAGTCGTATGCACCGAAAACGGCATCTCGCTCACGTCTAACTCGATGGGAATAGATCATTCGTCGGTTGTTACTGCTCTTGAGTTTGTCGACTGGTTCAAAGCCAGTTAGCCCACCTCGCTTATCAAACAAGTCAAAGCCCGCGCCTCCCATTTGTAACGAAAGCTGGCCAGTCGAGGCAAGAATAGAATCCCGTAACGCCTCCCCTTCGAGTCTGCGAAGTGGAAAACGCCAAAGAAGCTTCACATCGGCGTCGATCTCGTTCCCTTTTGAATTGGGAATGGAGCTCTGTCGGTAGGTCGAGGACAAGACAATTTCTCGATGCAGTGCTTTGATGGACCAGCCTGATTCCATGAATTGGATGGCGAGGAAATCCAAAAGCTCAGAATGAGTCGGAGCCGCTCCATTGCGACCAAAGTCATTAGAAGTCTCCACCAACCCCACTCCGAAATGACTTTGCCAAATTCGATTTACCATAACCCTCGATGTAAACGGGTTATCAAACTGAGTGACCCATCTCGCCAACGCATGCCTTCGCTCCGCCTCACCGGCATTTCGATCCAAAGCCAGATCCCCAAACAAACGAGGAACGGCTGGGGGAATCGGTTGCTGCGGTTGCTCGGGATCTCCTCTTCTTAACAAGTGAATGTCATCGGGCTTCCTAAATACTCCCGCAAAAATAGGACGCCCTCCATCCCCGTACTTCCGCAACTCGCTCAAAAGGTTATCGTACTCTCGCGCTAGGGCTGATCTACGTTCCCGGTCTTCTCCTTCTAGAGATATAGCCAGACGTGGGGCATTTTCGTCGTAGTCAGCTCGATCGGTATGTTCTGCCAATAAAAACCAGTCGCCATTTTCGAGAGCCCCCTCAATTCGATAGCTGATCGGCAGCCGATCCCCAAATTCGCTATGCCGGTCTCTCCCCCAGTCTACACGCTCTACTTCAACACCTTTGGGAATTCGAATCTCTACCCAGCCAGCTCCATCTTGATTCGACATCCAGCTTCTCGAATTCCCAAACAATCCGTCATTAATGAACCGCAGTTCATGTCGATCCGGTGATGTGTTACTACCTGATGCAGTAACCGTTGCGCCGAGTTTCGCCTCCGCAACATTGATCCCTTGCCGATCGAAAATCTGCAGTTCGTCGATACACGGCTCCAATCGATTGGTTGCCAATATGGTGAATCGAATGCGATCAACTTGTCTCGAGGAAAAGCGGTCAATGTTGTGGCGAGCATTGATCGCGGGTCGCTTGGTGCCGGAGCCAAAAAGTGGCGAGTATTCACCAATTCTATTCGAGCATTCGCGAAGTTGTGCTCGAATCTCCTCCGTGATCCTGAGTGATTCCGTGTCCTTGATAAATCGATCTTCGTATTCGACGCCAGCCACAAACGCTTGCATGCCAAAGTAGTCCGCTTGGCTGATTGGATCGAATTTATGATTGTGACAGCGGGCACAACCTATTGAAAGCCCCAGAAAAGTCTGCCCAATGTTGACTACGATTTCGTCGAGTGCATCCTGGCGTGCTAAACGCTTGGATGGTTCATCTTGGCCGATCTGCCCAGGTAACAGAACAGAAGCCGTTACCAGAAACCCGGTTGCGGCATCATTCCCATCCGCATCACCAGTAAGCTGCTGAGTTACAAATGCATCATAAGGCATGTCATCATTCATGGCCTTTATGACGTAATCGCGGTAAGGCCATGCATTAGGACGCTCGGTGTTCACCTCAAAGCCATGTGTATCAGCGTATCGCACCACATCGAGCCAATGTTGAGCAGCTCGCTCGCCATAACGTGGTGATGCTAAAAGTCTGTCGACGACTTGTTCATATGCGTCCACGTCGACACTGTTCTCAAATTCGCGGATTTGATCGAACGTTGGCGGCAGCCCAGTTAGATCATAGGTTACTCTCTTCAGCCAATCTCGCCGTGATGCTTCCTCGTTCGGCACCAAACCCGCTTCAGTTAGTTTCTTTTGAATGAATAAATCCAGCGTCGAACGTCCCCAATCAGGATTCTCCGAACGAAGGACTAAATCCCTAGTTGCTTCCCAAACACTTGAATTTTGTAGTGGCTGAAAAGACCAGTGCTCTCGCGGATCGGCTATCTGAACTCGGTCCACGCCATCTGGCCACGGTGCTCCCTGCGTAATCCAACGCTTAATAAGGTCTGTCTCTAGCTGAGAAAGCATCTCCCCCTCGGGGGGCATACGCATTTCATGCTTTGCGTTGCTGATAAACTCTAGGAGTAAACTCTCGCTTGAATTTGGTTGAATAATTTTTTCACCGAACAGCTCTCCACCAGAAAATGCAGACGCCTTGTGATCCAACCTAAGGCTACTGCTGGGCTGATCACCCGAGTGACAATCGAAACAATGCTTTTCAAAGATAGGACGAATATCCCGGACGAAATCTATCGTCACTAACTCTTGAGCATCTGTTCTTGGAAAAGAGATCGTCAGAACAAAACAGCATAACCAAGCCACAATTAAAGGCGTAGCATATCCAGACTGGCAGTTGAGACGACCGGCACGCCATGTTGTAGTCATCTGGGAAATGCTCATACGAAACATGATGCCCTCGAAAGGGATTAGGGCTGTGGGCCCTGTTGAGAGTATAGGAGGGATTTGGGAAGGAGGGAAACAACGGCAACACCACACGTTCCGCCCTTACAATTTTATCCTAAAGATCCACCGACCGAAACTAGGGCACAAAAAACTAGAGCAACATTAGAGGCCAGAAAACGTTCTGACTCATTCGGAAAGAGCTTGCGATTGGTGTTCGTGGAATCTACGATCTTCCCAGGTGCATCGCGAAATTTTTACGTCAGGAAAACGTTTTGCATAGTTCGGAGAGTCCCAGCCCACTTCTGCTCAGTTTATCCAGGAATCCAAAAGATATCCTGTGGTTCATTGCGATATTGAACGTATTGGCTGTTATCACAGGAAGCTTGGTTGCCCTGTTTTTATGGTCATTGGATTTGATCACTCGGTTGCACTGGTCGTACCCCTGGCTGCTTTTCTTTTTGCCTTTTGCGGGGTGCCTCTCCTATTTAATGTACCATTGCGTCAGCAGGGAATCGGATGCCGGCAATCGATTGATATTTGATCGAGTTCGAAACCCAAGCGAGCAGCCTAAAATCCCTATTGCCCTGGCCCCTTTGGTCCTCATCGGCACCTTAATAACCCACCTTTGCGGTGGATCAGCGGGGCGTGAAGGGACAGCTGTTCAGATGGGTGGGAGCATCGCGAGCTGGCTTCTACGGTTTATCAAAACGGATGACACTTGGCAACAAACTCTAATCCTGTGTGGTATCTCGGCAGGTTTTGGAGCCGTTTTCGGCACCCCTGTCGCCGGTGCTGTCTTTGCCATCGAAGCACTATGGCTCGGGCGCACTGGCTTGTTCCGTATAGTCCCCTGTATAATTGCCGCTTTTATAGCTCACAATGTTACTATCTGGTGGGGAATCGAGCATTCGGTGTTTTCACTACCGAGCTTATCAGAACTAACCCACGATACTGCAAACCCATCAAAAGTGGCAACCGTTTCGGTCATGAGTCTAGGCCGTGTTACTAAAGTCGCTCTCGCGGCGATAGCGTTTGGGTTGATAAGCATGCTTTTTACTATAACAACTCATAACGTGAGCCGATTTTACAAACGATGGGTCACGCGAGCATGGATTCGACCAGTGGTCGGTGGATGCGTGTTTATCGCGTTTACGATTGCCCTAAGTACGCGCGACTATTCAGGAATCGGCGTAGATCCGAATCCAAATCATTTCAGGACGGTTTGTATTGCCAGCAGCTTTGGGCTCGATGGTGTTGATCAATTGAGTTGGCTTTGGAAACTTTTGGCAACTTCGATTACGGTTGGCAGCGGATTCAAGGGAGGTGAAGTAACACCGTTATTCTTCATCGGTGCAACAGCTGGTAATATACTTGGCGACTGGTTCAACTTTCCGATAGACCTTATGGCCGCGATTGGATTCGTGGCAGTATTCGCTGGCGCCACCAAGGCTCCGGTCGCTTGCACGCTCATGGCGATCGAGTTGTTTTTGCCAACAAACCCGGCCTTCATTAGCTCCGGGTTCATTATCTACATTGCGATCGGTTGTTTCATGGCCCGGTTCGCTAGTGGGAAATCGAGTATTTATCGAACAACGTAGCTTTGCGTAGCTCATCGAGATACGTTTCGTTAGCAATCTCGTCGCTAGTAAATCTCGTTTTGTGCAGCGAATCGCTTTATCAAGGTAATTCTCGGATGCGGATGTTCTGAAATTCGATCGGGGCCCCTTCCGCTTCGAGGCACAGAAACCCTTCGCTTGGCTCTGCATGGTTACCACCTGAAACCTCATGACCATTCACCCACAGTCGGATCTCTCCATTAATTGCTCGAACATAATAGTGATTCCAATTTGGAGTGCCGAGCGAGTGCTTGGATCGCGGGAAGCTTCGCGATCCGTCCGGCGATAGAGGAGCGAAAGGTTTGAGTTTCGATTTACCAACAGGAAAGATATCACCGTTGGTTGTGAACCAGTCCCCTTTTTTACCCGTGCTGGATTCGTACTGCTCCGTGTAACCATGGTCTAGAACTTGGACTTCGATTCCCGCCGAGGGCAGTCGGTTGGGAACCAATCCCTCCAAAGCATCCATAGGGGTCCATACAAAGAATCCTGAATTTCCACCTTTGCTCAGATGACGCCAGCGAGCCACCATCTCAAAATTCTTGTAGGATTTGGTAGAACGCAAAACACCAACCGGCTTTCCCGTGCTCTTTACCAAGCTACCCTGCCAAATCCACGTGTCGGGATCGCAGTTGACTCGGGTAAAGTCCGATTCCCCAAGCTCCTTCCAGCCTGGCCCAGTCCCATCAATGACGATTGGCGGTAGGGCGGTATCCGGACTATTTGCAGACTCCTGAGCCACGAGAAAACTCTCTGGCAAAAACCCAAACAAACAAATTGATAAAATGACCAAGGGGAGCGGCTGGAACGCTCGAACCGCTCCTCGAAAAGTGGAACCAGGGGCAATCTTAGAAATGGTTGGGTGAAACCAATGGTGGGTTGAATTCATTGTCGTGCTTTCGGAGGGATAGTTTTGGAACACGGGATGGTTCGGGGATAAAGGCAAAGGTCTCCAGGGTTGGAACGAGCGTCAACCCGGGACCATCGAGCGTTTGGACTACCGCTAAAGGCAGTCCTAGGTAACATCATACCAATTGAATGAGCTAGCGTGTTGCAACACACACAGTCCAAGCGAATTGTAGTCGAACAAAGCACATTTTATCGGAGTCATCGATAGACTATGGGCCCTTTTACTTATCAGGATTCCGCCACTGCTATGATCGTTGGCGTCGGACTAATGGGACAGCATCTGGCGACAAATGTTAGCGATTGGCTAGGGCTGAAAAAACTCATTCTAGTTGATCATAGCCCCGTTATCTCGGTGGGTACAGAAAAAATGGAACTGGCCGCGTTCGGTCGCACTATTTCTGGAACAGGGACCGCCTCGGGAAATGGGAATGTCCCCGAAGTTTGCACCGAGGCCGTGAATGTGACTAGCGAAGAAGAAGTCGCAAGTTTGTTCGAGAAGTACGCTGGCATTAACTATTTGATGTTAACTGCCGGTATCTCTCCTAAACCACTAACTCCGCCCGAGGAAATGACCAAAGCGGATGTTATGGGGGCTTGCGAAGTGAACTTGTGGGGCACGCATAACATTATCAAGCATGGAATCAAACGGCAGTCCTTTGCGAAGGGGGCACGAGGCGTCATTGTACTCTCGACTTCTGCAACGGTTGGCTCAGAGGGGCGAGCAAGTTCTGCTTACGAAGAATCTAAAGGGGGATTGCTTAATTTCCTAAGACTGCAAGCTCGGTACTTCGTTGAAAAATACGATTTAGTACTTAACGGATTAGCACCATCACCGTTGCGTGGACCAATGGCCGCTCAAAACCCGATCAGCGCCGGCCGACTGCAAGCGGTTGAGGATGCGATGCCGATGGGATCACTCACTCAACCAAAGCACATCTCTGCCGCAACAATGTTTCTATGGTCCAATGAATGCTGGTGTGCTGGCGAAGTTTTAACGACAGATGGCGGCTACACCAAACATCGACCTATTTACGGGCCTCTGGCTTAGCCGGGAATTCTGGTTTAGCCTGGAACATTGCCGCGTAATCCGTTTGCTCCCATTAGCATGAAGTTTGCTCGCCTAAGTGTGGAGCCAGACGAGTAAAAAATGGCAACGTTGATAAATGTCAGAATGATTAATTAATCGAATATTAGACACTCGGAAGACTATGTTTTCAGAGTGAGCTCACGAAAAGCTGATGGTCGAAAGTCAAATGGTCAGATAATCGTGAGGATGGAAAATAAAGCCAATCACCCTTTCCCCGATTGTACGAATCTCGATTCTGGAGTTACCCGATGACACACGCATTGAATTGGAATAGCAAATCCTTGACACGAGGTTGGCAACGCGGCGTAACCGCCTTTTACTTCGGACTGGGGATGAAAGATTCGGACTTTGATCGCCCTCAAGTTGGTATTGGGGTACCTCTACTTGAGGGAAATCTATGCAACATGCACGCCTATGAATTAGGGAGTCTCATTGCGAAAGGATGTCGAGATGCCGGGCTGATGGGGTTCCCATTCGGTACGCCAGGAGTCAGCGATAACATTACGCAGGGTCACGAAGGGGGGAACGCTTCTTTGGTGTCACGCAATCTCATCGCTAATTCAGCAGAGTGCGTTGTCTCTTCGCACTGTTATGATGCGATGGTTGGATTGCACCACTGCGATAAAAACGGTCCCGGCTTTGCCATGGCTCTCGCGCGGATGAATTACCCAGGTCTAATCGTGAGTGGCGGGAGCATTATGCCTGGCTGCTACAAAGGAAAGAATGTAACAATCCTGGATGTTTACGATTCCCAAGCCGCGGCAGCAGTTGGGTCCATACCGCAATCGGAAGCTGACGAGATTTTGAAAGTGGCTTGCCCAGGTGCCGGAGGTTGTGGCATCGCGGCTTCGTTTAATACTTGGGGTATTTTGCTCGAGGCAATCGGATTAATGCTTCCCTACAGCAGTTCCATCCCAGCGATCGACCAAGCGAAAAAGGATGAGTGCTTGGCTGCAGGACTCGCGGTAAAAAAACTCCTAGAAGCCAATCTTCGCCCCAGAGACATTCTCACTCCCGTTGCCTTTAGAAATGCTGCAGCCGCTATCGCAGCTGCCGGCGGCTCGACCAACGGCGTTTTGCACCTGTTGGCATTGGCGCGAGAAGCCGAGGTTGACTTTACATTGCGTGACATCCAAAAGATTTTCCGCGAAACTCCTGTCCTGTGCAGCTTTGCTCCGCGGGGTGACCAAACGATGGTGGATCTGCATTACTTGGGAGGGACGCCCGTGCTACTCAAGCATTTACTCAAAGCTGGTGTCATTGACGGATCTGCGATGACTGTAACCACTAAAACGATTGCGGAAAATCTCGCTGATGTACCAGATGTCAAAGAGAATCAGGTGTTGATGGCCCCCATCAATAAACCTTTTAAAGAGTTTGCTGATATGCAGATCTGCTTTGGAAATCTGGCACCAGATGGAATCGTCTTCAAAGTTAGCAGCATGAAGGAGCCGGCATTCAAGGGAGTCGCTATCTGTTTTGAAGATTCCAAGAGCGTAGCGGATGCTGTTGAATCAAAACGGATTCGACCCGGACATATCATTGTCTTAAGAAATCTAGGACCTGTCGCCTCGGGGATGCCAGAGGTTCTCGTTGCTTCCGCCGCTCTCGCCGTCCCAGAACTGAACGGCAAAGTTGCCCTCTTATCTGATACTCGTGTGTCGGGAGTCTCGCACGGTGCAATTGGTGTTCATTGTGCACCCGAAGCAGTGGTGGGTGGTCCCATAGCCTTTGTTCAAGATGGCGATGAAATCAGTTTCGACGTTTTGGCTGGCACAATCACTTGGCACGTCTCGGACGAAGAAATTAAGAAACGTTCCGCAAATTGGACGACTCCCATTCTCCGGCACCAACGTGGTTACCTAGCAGATTTCTCAGCTACCGTGGCACAAGCAAACCACGGGTGTGTTAGCAAGGCGTTTCTGCTTTGTGAGTAGTTTCTGATGGTGACGTGTGTGTAGGCATGACTTTAACCGATAAAGCCGATTTGCTAGGTTTATCGGCTAGTCTCCGGGGGCAATACTTCGTCAAGTTTCGACTTAACTAAGCTTCCGAGCAACCGATAGCCTTCCGGTGTTTGATGAAGTCGATCCTCGACAAAGTACTTTTCAATCGGCTTTCCGTCCATGGCTAAGTAGTGTTTCTCTGTTTCGAGAAAATAGATTCCCTGCATTTCAGAAGCGAGAGTGCTGAGCATTCTGTTAGCAGTTTGAATTCGATTCCAATAGGCAAAGCGAGAGGGAGTCGCGGTGATACTGAGAATAATGACCGGAGCAGAAGGGTTTCTTGCTTTCAACGATTCGATTGTAATGCGGGCGAGGCGTTTTATTTCGGCTGGCTCCTTGTCGGATACATCACCCTTGATGTCGTTTGCAATAAATACGACGGCAGCTCGATAATTAAGATCACCCACTAACCGAGGGCAATGGATCGCTAGGTCGCAGAATTTAGCTCCACCAAATCCTCTTTTGATAGTTTTGTACGGCGCAAGATCCTGTTCGAGAGAATCCCACAATCGGATAGTAGAACTGCCGATAAACAGGATCGCTTCGGGATTCGATTCTTGGCTATTGCGAGCAGCCAGCTTTTCAACATCGTCGTTCCACTTTTTTGCAGCTTCCGCGTAAACCGTCAAACCGTGCGAAGAAAGGTAATCATCTCGTGACTCTGCATCACTCATTACACCATGAGCGATCCCTTTTTCTTGCCCATGAGCAATTAAAGGTGAAACGACTATGGAAGTAAAAAGAAGAGAGCAGTAGCATAAGGCTCTGAGATATTTATCGTGGTACATGCTGCCCGATGGATTCAGTTTGTTGGACTTGGATTATTCGTCGGATTGAAAAATACGCTTTAATTGAAGCATACCGATGACGCGATCTGCGGATTGCTGAGTTGTTTCCGAAGAAGTGTCAATAATCAAATCCGGCGCGATAGGTGACTCATACGGATCGGATATCCCCGTAAAGTTTTTGATCTTCCCTTCGAGTGCCTGTTTATACAGCCCTTTGGGATCGCGTTGCATGCAGACTTCAATTGGGGTATTCACGAAGACTTCCAGAAACGTGCCTGGGCCCTGTTTTAATTCTACCCACTGGCGAACCAGTTCGCGGTCTTTGCGATAGGGGCTCACAAAAGCAGAAATGCAAACAAGGCCAGCGGATGCAAAGAGTTCAGCCAAACATCCAACGCGGCGAATGTTCTCTTCTCGATCGTCTGCATTGAAACCCAAGCCAAATCGACGTGCGAATTCAGTCCCATGTTTCGGCTCCAGTAAGTTTGGGCCGGCGCATAATCCGTGCCGAACGTTGTCGCCGTCGAGCACAAAGGTTTGTAGTCCTTTGGCAAACAGCATTTGATCCACAAAATTCGCGATTGTACTTTTACCAGAACCGCTTAAGCCCGTGAACCACAGTACACAGCCTTTATGGCCATTTCGGTTTGCACGCTGCTTTGGCGAAACAGAGTGTTGATGCCAGACTACTTGTGGGTCATCGCTCATGAAACAAACTACGGCTTTGTTAAAGCGGATATGATCTGATTCATGGTGATGTGCTCTCCTTTGGAGATGCTTCCCCAGCCCAAAACGCCACCGCTCGAGGATGCCACTTCCTTCACTTCGTCAACGAGCGATTCCTTAAGGCTCCGTGCATCGTCAGCAGAAAGAGCCTCAACGAGTCCTTTCGCGTAGGTTAGCCAAGCCACCATCACATCTTCGGTCGGCTTCTTTTCAAGCCAGGAGCGGAGAAGTTTATAGGAAGGGCCGTCTGCATTGCCGAGGTGACGAGAGGACAGTTCCATGACTTTCTCCCGTTCGGATTCTTCAACCACTCCATCAGCCCACGCTACTGCCACGAGCGGAAAAACCCGCAAAGCCGCGATCGACTGCGAAGAAATTCCGAGCTTGATAACGGAATTCAACACGGATTCGTCTTTGATGCAGGTCACACGAGAGAATTCCGCGAGTGTAGAGTCGCGATCTTGTTTTGCCTTTAATTCTTCTAATAGTTGAGAATCAAGGTCCGCAAAGAATTTGTCCTCGAGGGCATTGCCTCGTTCACGCAAAGAATCAGCTTTCGACATCGTTTCGCCTATCCGAATTTGGGGAAATCGTGAAAAATGTAGGTTAGCAGAATGTTGCTGCAGGTCCAGAGAGGGATCAATTTCCCCTTGGATTCGTTTCAGAACTCCTTTCCGAATGATCATCACGATGACAGGCACCCCCAAAACGATGTTCCAGAAGATCTGGGATAGTCACGTTGTTCACGCTGAACCTGGAAAGCAAACGATCCTATATATCGATCTTCATTTGGTCCACGAGGTTACCAGTGCTCAGGCGTTCGAAGGACTGAGGCTTGCAGGTCGCAAAGTTCGCCGTCCTGAAAAGACCGTGGCGACGCCGGACCACAACGTTCCCACCAGCGATAGAAGTTTGCCGATCGCCGATCCGATTGCCAAGCAGCAAGTTGACACGCTAAGGAACAATTGCCAAGAGTTCGGAATTCGTCTTTACGATCTCAACGATCGAGATCAAGGGATTGTACACATCATCGGTCCAGAGCAGGGTTATACGCAGCCTGGGATGACGATCGTATGCGGAGATTCTCATACCGCTACACACGGAGCGTTTGGTGCTTTGGCCTTTGGAATCGGAACGAGCGAGGTGGAACACGTCTTGGCGTCTCAAACCCTATTGCAAACATTACCAAAGACTTATGAATTGCGAGTGGATGGAAGCTTGGCCCCAGGCGTTACGGCCAAAGATTTGATTCTGTACTTAATCGGCAAGTTAACAACATCGGGTGGAACAGGGTATGTGCTGGAGTACACCGGTGAGGTGATTCGCAGGCTGAGTATGGAAGAGCGAATGACGGTCTGCAACATGTCGATCGAAGCAGGCGCCCGAGCGGGAATGATTGCTCCTGATCAAACGACTTTTGATTATCTGAGAGGGCGTAAATTCGCTCCGAAGAATTTTGACGCAGCGATTGCCCTCTGGAAGAATCTTCCGAGCGACCCAGGTGCGAAATACGATCGAGTTAGCGTATTCCAAGGATCGGAGATCGAACCACAGGTCACTTGGGGGACTAATCCGGGTCAAGTGACATCGGTGAGTCAACATGTTCCGGATCCTAATACTTTTTCTGACGAGACGGAACGCAAATCAGCGGCGAGCGCGTTGGAGTACATGGGGCTTAAGGCTGGTGTGCCATTGACCGATGTAAATATAGATCGCGTGTTTATTGGGTCTTGCACGAATGCTCGTATCAACGATTTGAGAGCCGCTGCAGAAGTCGTCAAAGGTTATAAGGTCAGCGACCGAGTTTACGCGATGGTTGTTCCTGGTAGTGGGCAAGTGAAACGCGAGGCAGAAGCCGAGGGATTGGATCGAGTGTTTAAGGAGGCCGGCTTCGATTGGCGAGAAGCAGGCTGCAGTATGTGTTTAGCAATGAATCCCGATCGACTGGCGCCTGGTGAGCGATGCGCATCCACGTCGAATCGAAATTTCGAGGGGCGGCAAGGCAAAGGAGGAAGAACGCATTTGGTTTCTCCTGCTATGGCAGCGGCAGCAGCGATTAAGGGTAAGTTTGTGGATATTCGCGATTGGCAGTATCGCTAACAACGTTACGTCTCGTCAAAACAAATTAAGAACCAAAATTAGACAGGCTTTATAGAGATGAAACCATTTACCAAACATACTGGGATTGCGGCAGCGATGGATCGGGCCAATGTAGATACCGACCAGATTATTCCCAAGCAGTTCTTAAAACGGATAGAACGAAGTGGATTTGGTCAGTATTTATTTTTCGATTGGCGATTTACGGAAGACGGGTCGGCTAATCCAGAGTTCGAACTGAATTTGGCACGTAACAAGGACGCTTCGGTCTTATTGGCTCGGCGAAATTTTGGGAGCGGATCGTCTCGAGAGCATGCAGTCTGGGCGATCGACGATTATGGAATTCGATGTGTGATTGCTCCGTCCTTTGCCGATATCTTCTACAATAACTGTTTCAAGAACGGAGTGCTTCCCATCGCGCTCAGTGAAGCTCAAGTTGAGGAACTGTTTCAACGACATGCAACCGTTGCGCAGTACAGATTAACGATTGATCTTGATTCACAGACCGTATCAGATGGGAGCGGCTTTTTGACCCGTTTTGAAATTGAGCCGTTTCGACGGCATTGTTTGCTGAATGGTTTGGACGATATTGGGTTAACTTTGGCCCATGTGTCCAAGATTGACGACTACGAAAGGTCGCATCCCGTATTAGACTAGATAGTGTTTCAGCGCCCCGTATTTTCATGGGGACATGACTACGAACCAATGCTTTTGATACAGGAATTAGTTTTGTGAACCGGTTTCATTTGTTGGCTAGTTTTGTCGGAATGTTGGTGACATTGGGATGGGTATCGACTGGTAACGGAAGTGAGCCCGTTGGCAAGTGGCGAGGAGAATGGAGGAGCCAATCCACAGGACATCGTGGGCCTATGAGGGCGAATGTTTGGAAGACGAGTGATGGCACATATCAGGCTAGGTTTAGTGGTCGCTTTGCTTTAGTGGTACCCTTCACTTACAAAGTGACAATGAATCCTAGTTATGATCAGTATGGGAATGTGCATCTGCATGCTTCAAAACCCTTGGGACCCATCATGGGCAGTTACACGATGGACGCTTTGTCTAGTAGTAATGGGCTAAGTGGTACATTTCGTGCAGCGAAGGATGTGGGAACGATTCGAATGCAACGAGTGCATTGAACGAAATGCCTGGGGTTGATTCTGAGTCGTAGTAGTGTTGATTAAAACTCCGCTAACGAAAGTAGAGTTGATTAGTGACAAGGCATTCGATTCGGTGTTTGATACCAACGACAGGCGGCGTGGTGTTGTCGGGCATAAGGGAGGTGCCTGCGCAAACTCCCGTCGGTTCCATTTTGTTTTCTCACTGTTTTACTTGTAGTAAAGACTTGAAAGCCATCGTCAAGATAAGTCGTGCGCTTGCGGAGTTAGGTTGGTCTGTCTTGAGATATGATTTCAGGGGGCTTGGAAACAGTGAGGGGGAGTTTTGCGAATCTAGTTTTACGACGAATCGAGAGGATTTGCGCGCGGCGACACGATACTTAGCGGAACTCGGCCTACCTGTCGATATTCTGGTTGGTCACAGTTTTGGTGGCGCAGCTAGTTTGCATGAAGCGGGTTCGATAGAATCGGTACGTGGGGTCGTTGCACTGGCAGCACCTAGTGATACGCATCATTTAGCGAATTTGCTTGAGGCAATGGATCCTCAAATTGTTTCTATTGGTAGTGGCGAGGTTGTCATAGGGGGCATTCGATATCGAGTTAACAAATCGATGCCCGATGATTTTCGGTGCTATGATTTGCCGGCGGTTGTTGCAGGAATGGCTAAGTCAGTTTTAGCTTTACATTCTAGAACTGACGAGACGGTTGGATATCATCATGCGATCAAGAACTGCGGCTACGCTGATGGTTCCAATCACATTGGTTCTAGGTCATTGATCACCCTTCCTGACTGCGACCACCTAATAAGCAGCGACAGCATTTGCAAGCTAATCGCCCACCACATCAACACCTGGTCCCTAACGCTTTAGCGCTCGGGGACACACCACCTTCTCCCTCCCAACTTGGTAGCGTTCTGGACAGGGGCTCGGGGGACAAGGGGACAGGGACTCGGGGACACACTACCACCTCCTCCCGGCTTGGGGACACACCCGTTTGGTTACTTCGTTAATTCGGGGACACACGTCTTCTTGTACATCCCCGTTCGCCCCCCCGGGGCATACATTTTCCGTTGAACGTTTTCGTTTGCATATCATCTTTCGATTTGCTTCATGGTAGCCCATGGGGACACACCACGTTTTCTGCCCTAACTTAGGGTCACACCTTTTTCAGTCCCCTTGGTTTTACTTCGGGGGCACAAGCCATCTGTTGGGCGCATATTCTCCAGGGGACACAGAGAAATCATAGGAATTCCTAGCGGGGCCGATGATTTTACGCCATTTGAGGGGGTTTTATTTTTTGCAGCGGCTTGGTTCAATACATCCATGAAATAGTCCGAGTTTCTCATTAATGGAGTACGTCATGTCCAGGGTGACCCGAGCGGAGATCTTTTCGCCAAACGAAGTTGCAATTTTGCATGTTATTGCGAGAGTCTGCCGCAGATGCTTTCTTTTCGGTCGCGATCCCGTTACGGGAAAGAACTTCGATCACCGAAAAGGCTGGATCGAAAATCAAATAAAGATTCAGGCAGCAAATTTCGGAATCGATTTACTTGCATTCTCCCTCATGTCAAATCACTTTCATCAGGTACTTCGCTCTCGTCCGGATGTCGTTGAGACTTGGGATGACTCGGAGGTTGCTCGTCGATGGCTAATGATTTGTCCAAAACGTAAGGACGAAAAGGGAAATGCAATGCAGCCTAGTGACGATGAGCTGGATAAGATTCGTAATAATGCGAACGAAGTATTAAAAATCAGAAATCGACTCAGTGATGTTTCTTGGTGGATGCGTATCCTTTGCCAGCGCATTGGCATGCGAGCCAATCGCGAAGACAAAGAAGTAGGCAAGTTCTTTCAAGGTCGGTTTAAGGCCGTTAGATTGCTTGATGACGAAGCGATTTTAGCATGCTCTGTTTATGTAGATCTAAATCCAATACGTGCTGCGATTGCAGAGTCTATCGAGGGAAGCGATTACACTTCCGGAAGACTACGCTGTGAATCAATTCAAACGGAGACTTGTTCAGCAGAGAGACCTGACGCCTTTCTCAGTCCAATCACAATAGAGGATTCGCTAGAGACCCCCCCCCCTTTATCGAAAGTGGGGGTTAAGAGGTGTAGCGATAAGGGGTTTCTCAGATTAAGTTCGTTAGATTATCTGCAATTGTTGGACATGACGGCGAGACTGAACAAAGCGGGAAGTTGCGGCGTGACTCCGTCGGACCTACCTCCTCTTTTAATGAGGCTTGGTTTAGATGTGGAGAGTTGGAGGGGACTTACAAAAGATTTTGGGAGAATTTTTAGCCAAGTAGCGGGCAAACCGGAGTCCATCTCTAATGCAAGGAGTCTCGTAACGCACAGGCGTTTTAACACGAGACGACCGATTCCCTAGTTTCTGTTGAAATCGTCCCGGGCGACCACTATTGCTAGTCTTCCCGGATCCGCAAATGGGATAGCTCCTCGAGCACTGCGGAGCCACGAGCATCAGCGTGAAGTAGCTGCCTGGAAGTTTTTCAAAAGTACCGATGCGCCATAGGCATATGATCGGACAAGGAATCTGACCCGCCTTGCTCCCGGCTTGCCATTCCAGATTGCAATCTTTTCTTCCGGCGGATTTGGCTGTGCTTAAAACATGGTGCTAAAAACATGGGGACACACCAAATTGGATCCTTCTTTGCTTTTTTCGTGGTTTCCCTTTGAATCGGAGGAAAAAAACTCTGCCCTAGCTGTTGGTATTTATCCGGCCAGAAAAAATCTTAAACCTGAAAATATTTATGCCCCTTCGAGAAGGAGCAAAAATAAGTATGTCCCCAAAGCGAAGGAGCGGGTGTGTCCCCAAAGATACCAAAGATAGGATGGAACGAGATTTGCTGCCGCGAAGGTGGCAATTGATGCACACTGGCGTTTTGGCAGTCGTTAATTTGATGCCATTTTCAGACCACATTCTTACTCTGAATCAGTTTCTGCAATGGTGCACGTCCAAATCGACTCTAGAATTCTCAGGGAATGTCCCCTGGCCAGGGACTGTTATCCAGGTGTGTCCCCGCGCGTGGGGAGTGTCCCCAAGCATGGCACTGTTGTTGGGTCGGTAGAGCAAAAGTTCCTCCTTTCGCTGAATGAGCTGATATGTCAGTCGATGTACTAAGAATTAAAGAGCAAGTGCTTAAATTCTCCGATGATATCGAGCAGATTCGCTCGCAGGTCCGAAAAAACCTCATCGGACAAGACGTTATGCTGAGCCGCCTCCTGATCGCCCTTTTCACCGGCGGACACGTGCTGCTCGAAGGACTGCCAGGGCTCGCTAAAACAACTGCGATCAAAGCCCTGGCTGGGGCAATTCAGTGCAAGTTCCAACGGATTCAGTTCACCCCAGATCTACTACCCGCCGACTTGATCGGTACCATGATCTATAACCCTCGCGAAGGTAGTTTTGGGACTCGAAAAGGCCCAATCTTCTCCAATCTAATTCTAGCTGACGAGATAAACCGAGCCCCATCCAAAGTTCAATCCGCCTTGCTCGAAGCCATGCAAGAACGCCAAGTCACGATCGGTGATGAAACGTACACTCTCGAAGAGCCATTTCTCGTGCTCGCTACCCAAAACCCAATTGAACAAGAAGGAACCTATCCGCTCCCCGAAGCACAAGTAGACCGCTTTATGCTCAAGGTCGTAGTCGGATACCCGACTAAATCCGATGAACGAAAGGTAGTAGACCAAGCCCTGGATGGTGTAAAGCGAGAAGTTCAACCAGTTCTGGATCCGTCGAAACTCGCGGAAATTCAGAAAACCGTCTCGTCTATTTACATGGACGACAAAATCAAAGACTACGTCTTAGATTTGGTCGCCGCAACTCGCGAACCTCAAAACTACCGGATGAAGGAACTTAAACCATTGATTCAATGCGGCGCTTCACCACGTGCCTCTATCAATTTATGCTTGGCCGGTCGTGCCAACGCATTCTTGTCTGGGCGTGGCTATGTGACTCCACAAGATATCAAGGATGTGGCGCTCGATGTGATGAGACACCGCTTACTTCTTACCTACGAAGCCGAAGCGGAAGAGCGTACGACCGATAGTGTAGTTCAACAGGTACTTGATACGGTCCCTGTGCCTTAGTCGCGTGCCTCTATAGTCCCGTGCGTTAATTGTCCATCTGAAGCGAGTTAACCTATGGCAGCAAGAAGCTTAGATGAAATCCTTCGAGATGTCCGGCGGATCCAAATCGTTGCGAGACGTCAGGTTAATGATTTGCTGGCTGGTGAATACGCAAGCGCATTCAAAGGTCGTGGCATGGAATTCGATTCGGTCCGGGAATACGTACCCGGTGACGATATTCGTAACATTGACTGGAATGTGACCGCGCGGTCTGAATCCCCGTTCGTTAAGACGTTCTGCGAAGAACGTGAGCTTACAGTTATGATCGCCGTTGATGTGTCCGCCTCCAACGCATTCGGCTCAACGAATCAGTCCAAATTGGATATCGCAGCGGAAGTTGCCGCTGTCTTGATGTTCACGGCATTGACCAACAATGATCGTGTCGGCCTACTCTTGTTTGCCGAGGATATTGTTCGCTTCATTCCCCCTCGCAAAGGCCGTGGCAGCGTTCTGCGTTTGGTCCGCGAATTGCTAACAGTAGAACCAGTACGAGCACAGACCAATCTTTCTCTAGCTCTTGAATACTTAGGAAAAGTCCAGCGTCGTCGATGTGTTGTTTTTTGTATAAGTGACTTTTTGACCAACTCGTTCGAACGTTCTTTTCGAATCATCAATCAAAAACATGATTGTGTCGCCGTCACTATCTCAGATCCGCGCGAAGAAGAAATACCACCGATTGGATTCGTTACCTTACAAGACGCTGAAACAGGTCAATTACTCGAACTCGATACAGCAAACCGTAAAGTTCGTGAATGGCTGCATTCAAAGATTACGACACAACGTGATTCGCTACAGCAGACTTTTCGCCGAGCTGGTGTTGATCGATTGGATATTCGAACCGATCAGCCCTACGCCAAAAGCCTGCACGCTTTCTTCCATGGACGGGAGAGACTTCGATGACGAACGCTCCTTCGGTTCGAGACAACATCATATTGCTATCACGGCATGTTGTATTCATCTCGCTGTTTGTATTTTGCCTGGGATGCTCGAGCTCATTTGATGAGAAAGTTAGCTCAATCATCTCGCACGGATCAGACGAAGCGTTGGTCAAATCTGCTGAGAAAAAGGGCGTCCAACTAAACATCTCTGTTTCTCCCAAGCAGCCTAGCCTGTCTGACCTTGTTGATCTCACGATCACGATTGTTCATCCAAGTATCATTAGTATTGAGCCGCCTGTTTTCGGACAATCCGTCGGTGATTTTGCCGTTCGTGATTACAGCGAACGCACACGTTTCGCGCCCGAGAAAGATAGTATTCAACAAGCTTCCCCAGCAGAATCGACAAAACAAGGTACAACAACGAGAGTGATTCGATACAAATTAGAGCCGATGTTCAGCGGTAAACATCTGATTCGCTCAATTCCAGTTGTTTTTATTGAGAAATCAGCACAAGGTACCGATGTCCGCGACATTGTTCAGTCCGAACCCATTGAAGTCGACGTAATATCAGAGTTCGGAAACGTCAGTTCAGACCTGAGCCAAGTTGATCCAATGAGCGATCCTATTGCTCCAAAACAAAGCTCTTTATTGGTCGGTATTCTTGCTTTAATAATTGTTGGTGTGGCGTCAGCTACAGTGCTCTGGATCGTTCGCAATAGGTCGAAGAAACTCTTAGTTGCACCGGTTCTTAGCCCGGAAGAAGTTGCCCAATTGGCGTTGTCTCAGCTCATCGCAGAGGAACTACCATCGCGAGGCTTGGTGAAGGAATTTTATCTCAGGCTTACCGGAATTGTTAGAGTTTTTATCGAAGGTAAAACCGGTCTGAGAGCCCCCGAGCAGACTACAGAAGAATTCTTGAGGGATATGCGAGCAAGCAGTCGATTTGATGGACCACAGGCCTCACAGCTGCAAGAGTTCTTAACGGCAGCAGACTTGGTCAAGTATGCAGGTCAAACCCCGGACGAAACCACTATCCTAAAATCCTTAGAACGGGCTCGAGAGTTTATCGCGATCCGATTCCATGAGACAAAAGACGCACCCAATCGCCCTCATTTCAAAGAGGTGGTTAATGATTGAGTCGTTTCGATTTCAATCGTGGGTCTTTCTCTTTTCCGTTCCTGTCGTTATCGCTTTACTGCTTTGGACAAACAGAAAATCGCGTCGACCGCGGGTCATCTTCTCTAGCCTGGATGGATTGGAACGATGTCCTGTAACCTTATTTGCCCGTTTGCGAATCCTATTGCCTTGGCTTAGCGGTCTAGGGCTTATTTTGCTTATCTTCGGAATGGCAAGGCCGCAGTGGGGCAAGAGTGAATCTCGAATTAGCGGAGATGGTATCGCTATTCAACTCGCCATCGATATCTCTGGATCGATGGAAGCGATCGACTTTCAAATTCAAAATGAAGATGTAGACAGGTTGAGCGCTGTTAAGGAGGTGGTCAAGGAATTTGTCCTCGGATCTTCCGAAAGCGGTTTACGAGGACGTCGAGATGATAGCGTTGGATTGGTTGCTTTTGGGGGCTTTGCCGACAGTAAGTGTCCCCTCACACTAGATCATGGCGCTTTGATTGATATTGTGAAATCGCTCGAGATCCCGAAAGCGGTGAGAGATCGCCGCGGAAGGGTTGTTAATGAGCAGGCCTTGCAAGAAGAGTTAGCCACTGCAATTGGCGATGGGTTAGCGCTCAGTGTCAGTCAGCTTAAGGAATCAAAAGCGAAAAGCAAGGTTATTATTCTCTTGACCGACGGAGATAACAACGCTGGAGTGGTTGATCCCAGAGAGGCGGCTTCAATCGCAAAAGAACTAGGAATAAAAGTCTATACGATCGGCATTGGCAAAAACGGTGTTGTTCGTATTCCACGCGAAGACGAACTTGGGCGCAGAATATTGGTTCCTGCTCAATTCCGCGTTGATGAAAAACTACTTAAAGAGATAGCGGATACAACGGGAGGTATTTTCTTTAATGCCGCAGACTCTCAAGGGCTCACCGATGTATATGCGAAGATCGATGCCTTGGAAAAGAGCCAATTGGAAGAGACGAAGTATTCGCAGTATCACGAACTGTATCCATGGTTCGTGATGTCGGGACTACTTCTTTTAGGACTTGTTCATGGATTGCATGCAACACGATTTCGCAGTTTGACCTAAGTGAGTAATTTATGGATTGGCGAAACGCAAGCGTACTGATCTGGCTTCTACCGCTCGTAGGGTGCTGGGTCATTTTTTGGGTCTACGGAAATATCCGAAATAAAACAGCAAGGCAACGGTTTATGACTTGCGCCATGGCTGAAAAGCTAATGCCAAAACCATCCATAGCTAATCAATTGGCAAAGCTCTTTTTGCAATCGGTAGGAATCTCGGCAATCTTAATCGCTTTAGCAGGACCACAATTTGGTGAGCAAATCGAAATTATTACACCAAAAGGTAGCGATCTCTATGTTCTACTTGATGTCTCCAGGTCAATGCTTGCCAATGACGTTTCACCAAGCCGACTTGAGAGAGCCAAAGCGGACATCAACGCCCTCGTCAGTAGCTTGACAGGAGAGCGAGTTGGATTGATAGCGTTTGCGGGGCAAGCGGTCGTTAAGGTCCCTTTGACGGTTGACTACGAGTCCTTTCGCCGATCACTCGCTGACATTGACACCTCGAGCGCTCCACGTGGAGGAACTGCAATTGGCGATGCTATACGCAAGGCATTGGAAGTATTTAAGCCTAATAGTCAACGCGACCAAGCGATTCTACTTATCACAGATGGCGATGATCAAAAGTCTGCTCCATTGGAAGCGGCAGAGGTCGCAGCTGAGCGCGGCGTTACCATTTTTTCAGTGGGCTTGGGGGATTCTACACAAGGGGCTCGAATTCCTGCTAAAGACCGAACGAGCCAATTCTTAGAATATGAGGGGGAACAAGTTTGGAGCAAGTTGGATGGCAGTTTGCTAGAGCAACTCGCCTCGAAGACAAGTGGGGTTTACATCCCCGCCGGAACGAAAAATTATGATTTGCGGGAAATCTATGATAACTATCTGGCAAATCGGGGAGGTGACTCCTCGGAGACCCAAACGCGAATAAGGCGAGGGGAGCAATATCAGTGGTTTTTGGGAATTGGTGTTTTGCTTTTGCTAATCGACCTTTTTGTGAAACCTTATGGAGCATTACCAAAGGTCGGCGTCGATTCCTCTGCTTACTCCAAAGGAAGTGCATTATTTGTTAAGGCCTTGTGGCTAGCGACTATCATTGTGATGCCAATTGGTTCGGAATCTTTTGCAGATGACTCCGCAACGATCGAAAAAGGCCTACGTCAATATGAACAGCTTGATTTCGAAAAGGCTAGCGAAACATTTGGCCAAGTGGGTACATCGTTGCGCGACGCCAAAAGCAATGAACAGCACATTGCCTACTTTGATCAAGCGTGCGCGGAACATCGGCTCGGCAATAGGAATAAAGCAATCGAACTTTACTTGCAAGCTGCTATGGCGAGAGATCGAAGCTTGGCAGCAAGAGCAAACTTTAATCTAGCTCGTGTGCACGTTGATACGGCCAAAGATATTTGGCAGGATGGCTCAAAGATACTCGAAAAGAAGGAGGATCGTGAGAAGCTTGTTGATGAAGCAAAACAAGCAATTGCTGCATATCGATCGAGCCTCGAATTAGATCCCAACGCTACCCCATCCAAGAAGAATATTGAGATCGTTCGCCAATGGCTCAAGGTCGTTATGGATCAATGGAATGAGTATGATCAGAACAAGCGTCGGAATGAAACCGATCTACTCCAGTTTTTAGATTACATGCAATCGAAACAAAGTGAAATTCTCAGTGCTTCGACGAAACTGGAAGATCTGTATCAGTTGGATCAACACGCTGAACTAAAGTTACTGCAAGATAGCGTGATGGAGGAATTCCCGTTTTTGAATGAGAAAATTCAGGAAGCCATAAATCCCTCCGAGAAAGATCCTCAAGCAAAAATCTCAGATGAAGAGAAAAAGGAAGTTCAGAAAGTACTCGACTTGATGCTTGGCTGGTCCGACACATCTCGAGATTATATGAAAACGGCGTCGGCATCTTTCGAACGATTTCGTGCTTCCGAGTCACTTGAGAAACAGCAGCTAGCTCTAGATGAACTCGACAAGATTTGGAATGCTGTATCCCCCCTGGAGCAGACTCTCCAACGTGCTATTGCAGAACAGCGCAAGATCGTATCATCTTTAGTGCCTTTTGAGAGCGATTCGACTAACGAACAAGTTGAGAGGAAAACGATTCGCGAACAGGATCGAGTGTTAGCACGTGCCATAACTTTGCAACCGAAAGCGGAAAGTATGCTTGCTGAACTTTCGACTGCTGATTCTGCCGACGAAAACGCCCCACAGCAAGCCGGAGGTGAGATTACCCCAGAGCAAAAAGAAGAGATGAAGAAATTCCTTAAAAAGGCAATTGAGCTTTCACCGAAAGCCATCACGGAAATACGATCTGCTATCGAATCACTCAATCAGAACGATGGCGCAAAATCTCTTATTCATGCGAAAGAAGCACAACGCCTACTCGAAGAGATAAAAAAAGAGCAGCCAAAGCAAGAAGATAAACAGCAAGATAATCAGGACCAACAGAACCAAGATTCCCCTAGCGACCAAGAACAGAATCAAAGTCAAGATTCCAAACAGCAAGATCAACAAAATGATAAATCGGAAGGTGACTCTTCTCCAGAATCAGATGATCAAAAGAATTCCGACAAAAACCAAGATAAACAGAGAGAGTCCCCTCAATCGGAGAAACAAACCGAGTCAGATATGGACAATAAGTCAGGAGATGACTCCGAAAAAAATAAAGAAAAGGAAAAGTCTGGCGGGAATGATGCGAAATCAGCAAATGACAAATCAGCAAAAGATGACAATAGACCAAGTCAAGACCGTATCGCGGAGGCGCTTCGTAAAGTCCGGGAGCGCGAAGCAGAGAAACGTGACCGAGATCGTCAACGCCGACTAAAAGCATATGGTCAGCTGTCAGTAGACAAGGATTGGTAGGATGCTCAGATCGCAAATCGGATTTATGACAATACTGGTTTTCTGGATCGCAGGTCACTTGTCAACCACCATCGGATGGTCCGCTCAAGAACCGTCAGTAAAGATCGCGGTCGATTCCGAGGAGATTTTCATCGGAGAATCTTTCACATTGCAAGCTGTTGTCGAAGGGGTGGAATCCTCCGAGACACCGGATGTCAGCTCATTGGAGGCAGACTTTTCTGTCCAATTCGAAACAGAGCAGTCTATGAACTCCACGTCTGTCGTAATTTTGAATGGCAGAATGACACGGAAAGAAGAGCTTAAGACACTGTACCAGTATAGAGTGACACCGAAAAAGCCCGGACGACTAATGATTCCACCGGTGACAATCAACACGGATGGAAGAGTCATTAGCAGCCGTCCCACGGAAATCAACGTAATTGAGCCCGAACCTCAAGAGTACGTGATTGTGGAAATCAGTAGTGATCGCGATCGAGTCTATCCGACCCAATCGTTTCAAATAAGTTTGAAAGTTTTGGTGCGAGAGTTACCTGATAATGACCAGGATCCATTAATACCCATCCGCAGAAATCCACCTAACATTTCAATACCATGGCTCGAAGAAATCGATGGATTGAGGAGCCAGGAAGACAAGGGGCGCTGGCTTCAAAATTTGCTTTCCGATCAAGGATATGGGTTCAGCATTAATGACTTTAGCTCCCGTTCCGGATTCATGTTTGACGGGCCGCGTGTTGCTTTATTCGATTTGGTAAGAGGTAAAGAGACCCGAACTTTGGAAAATGGGGAAGTCGCACAGTTTTTCCGATACGAGATTTCTCAAACATTTAATGCAGTCCGCTCGGGCACTTATGCTTTTGGTCCAGCAACGGTCCGTGGAACATTCGTCGTTGACTCCAGAGGACGTGAATATCGGGGCCAGAAGATCGCTGCAAGTGCGAAGCCAATAACGATAACAGTTGCTGAAGTACCGAGCCCCCGCCCTGACAATTTCCTGGGGGGCGTTGGTAAATTTACAGCAAACGTAGAAGTCTCGCCAAAGGAAGCGAGAATTGGTGATCCCATGACCCTTACGCTCGAAGTGACAGGTCAAACGGCTGACTCCGTCGAACAAGTATTTGCACCGGATCTCACTCGTTTCGAATTGATTGCAAAAGATTTTGAGGTAATGGATCGTTCTCCCGTCGGTAAAATTGATCGAAACCGAAAAACGTTTACCTATGGTATCCGTCCTAAGAATAAACTCGACAGCTTTCCGGAGATTGAGTTTTCTAGTTTTGACCCAACAACGGAAGAGTTTACAAGCATAACGACTAAGATGTCACCCTTGAAAATAGGGGACGCAAGTACGCTTACCGCGAAAGATGTCGCGAGTCCGAAAGCGTCAAAACCCTCGTTGATTAAGCAGGATCAATCTGGGATCTTTCAGGGAACGCGAGAGATGTATCCATTTACCGATGATTCCGTGTCGATAACGAAATGGACCGGTGTGGCAGGGATAGGTTGGATTATGGCATTAGCGGGAGCGACATTAATCCGAATCAATCGAGGGAAAGCGAAAGATACGTTTGCCGATCGACTTTCACTCGCACGCTCTACCTCCCTGGAACTTCAAAAACGTACGAGGTCAATGCTACAAGAGGGGCGCTCAGATGATGCAATTGCCACCCTAAGGCAATCAATCGTGGGGTTAATCGGCGCACTCCGAGGGAGCGACGGCCAGGGGTTGACGACTGCCGATGTCTTGGGTTCATTGAAAGAAACAAATCTGCGAGAGCAAGATTATGAAATTATCAAAGGAATGCTCGAGACGATCGATTCTGCACGGTACGGTCGTCTATCCGATACCGACGCGGAGAGCATGATTGAACAAGCCTCCAGAATGATACCCCTGATTTACAATGCTCTCGCCGCCATGCAATCAAAACGTATCAAAAAGAGTTTCCATATCATGTTGCTCCTAATCCTGTCATATTCTCCGACAGGATTGGAGCCAACTTCGGATTTAAATTCGGGCTTTGAAAAGGACTTTAACGATACTCTCTCAATGATGGAGCAATCGCGAACGAAAGAGGAGTTTACTTCCGTCGCGAGGCAATTCGAAGAGATAGCTCGCGGTGGCTTGAAGAGTGGATCGCTTCATTTCCATTGCGGTAACGCTTGGTTTCAGGCTGGCAGTTACGGGAACGCGATTCGACATTACCGGATCGCAAAATTCTACTTACCCAGAGACTCTTATCTGCAGGCTAACTTAGAGCAAGCATTAAGCTCAGCCCCCGGGAGAATTAACGATAAAATTAGCAGTGGCATTGGGGAGAATGTATTCTTTTGGAGCGGATGGATTTCGCACCCATGGAAGATTCGGAGTGGATCCGTATTACTCATAGCGAGCGCTTTCCTTTTTCTAGCTTACGCTCTTCGAGGTAGCAGAAAGGTACTTTGCGCAAGTGTGATGGGCGTCGTCGTTTCCGGTGTTCTATTAGGTGAAGCTATCGTTCGATCACCCGATCGATTTACCTTGAGTTATGGAGTGCTCAATTCGGAAGCAACTGTTCGGAAAGGGATGGGAGAGGAATATGCTCCTGCATTTGACCGACCGTTACTCGATGGCGCAGAATTCGAAGTGTTGCAACGAACAAGCGATTGGACGTTAGGTAGATTTCCTGGCATCGGCGACGGTTGGGTCAAGAATGAATTTGTTGCGGGCACTTAGCTCCCATGCAAAAGGCCCTGATGCAAAAGCGCATTGTCCGAAAAATCAATCACAAACTATGATGCGCTACAGCATAGATTGAAACGAAAACGCTGAACTATTCTTTCCATTTCCAAATCGTTTGGCGTAATTGGGCGAGAGGAGAAGAACTCAAGCGTTCGTACCAGACGGTTACCATAGTTCCATCCTGACATTCTACTGTTGAAGGATAGCCTAAATCACCCGACGTACCGTCATCGGAAATGATGAATGGATCGGACCACGTTTGTGCTTGATCGTCACTAAAACGCATTTGAACGCCTAAGGGAGCGCGTCGATGCCCATACGTCATCACAATGCGACCGCTGCGAAGTTTAATCAAATGGGATGGGAGTCCCCAAACCCCGATCGAACGTGGCTCGCTCCATGATCTGCCTCCGTCAAAAGATCGACATTGGAGCGTTTCGTTATTGTTGATTTCGTTATGGTTCCTAATATGGCAAATGATGTTTCCAGGGGATGTTTCGACCGCATGCAATTCATGGTAGTCTTTGGATTTGTCTCCGGTTCGTGGATTGATTAGAGCTATTTCCGTCCACGACAATCCATCATCTAGCGACTGCCATACCCCGACACTTTCATCGCCCCAGAGTGCTTTGCCAACGTAGAGTAGCCGACCATCGTGAAGAGCAATTGGTCCATGAGGGCTATTGCAAGGAACACGGTAGCGATTCGACCATGTCATACCTCCATCGGTCGATCGAAGCATATAGCAGCCAAGTTCATTTTTCCTTTGTTGGGCGTCCAGTCGATTGTGTGCCGCTCGCCATTCTGCGACCAGTTGCTCGTTTGCAAACGCGCCTGCTTCTCCCGGTTTAGCAACCTGTGCCCTAGCGAGTAACGGTTCATAGGCTAATGACGTAAATGTGGTTACGAGTATCGAACCTTGTGGAGTGACAACAATACCTGCATCACGATCATCGATTGGTCCATCGTAAAGAACTTGGGGCCACCCCCATGTTTGTCCTTTATCCTTAGATCTCATCAATTCCACACGTCCAAATGGGCAAACGTGAGTTTCGCGACCACCAGAGAATGCTAATAGCAACTCACCAGCCGACGTCTGCGTAAGGGTTGGCCAACCGTGGTAAAGAGGTGCCTTCCAGCTGATGACTCTTGTGGAAAGACGTTCGATCCTGACAGCACCAGCAGTTTGATCTCCGTAAAGTTGTGGCAAACTAGACGAGAGAGAAACAAAGCCCGAGGAAAGGATGCTACCTTTCAAAAACGCGCGGCGATCTACTGACGAAGAAGACATTCTGAAAAATGGCGAAAGGGGGGAAAGGATATCGAGATCAGACGATAGGGTCTTAATTGTATCAAAAACGCACGGCCGAAAATGAGAGTGTCGAGAGCTATCTGGCCATTGATTTTGACATTCTCATAGCTTTTTCGATTGCTTCCAAAAAATACCAGTAGGCGGTCTCTAAGCCAAGATTCGAAATCACTTTCTGTAAAAGTCGCAAAACACTCGTCGATTGGTCTGTTAGAATACGGGGGTTGTTGGGTCGGTTCTTCTCCCGAGATTTTTAAGATTTATCAAATGAACGTCATCAAACATCTAGTATGTGCTGCGACGGTGTGGTTTGCGTCGGTTGCGCTGAATTCTTCATCCTGGGGAGCCGATTCCCAAGCCACCGAGGAAGGTCAGCCGAATATTGTGTTGATCTTGATGGATGACTTGGGTGTATCTGATCTGGGGTGTTACGGGCGAACCGATCATTCGACGCGTAGTTTGGATGAGATCGCAGCCAAAGGAATTCGGTACACAAATGCATATTGTGGTCTGTCTATTTGTTCGGCGGCTCGAGCAGCTTTGCTAACGGGAAAGTCCCCATCACGACTTCATATAACGACGTTCTTGCCAGGACGTGCTGACGCCCCCTCACAGAAACTTCTCAATGCACGTATTCACTCGGCGCTTCCAGTGGAGGAAAAAACAATTGCAGAGGAGCTAAAGAAACTTGGATATCGAACCGGGCTCTTTGGCAAATGGCATCTAGGCGGCGGAGCACACGGCCCAACTCATCAAGGTTTTGATGTCGTTGAAGAAGTATCTGCAAAGGGAACTTTCGCGCAGGCAGAAGTCGATTTGTCGACTGCAACTGGTGGGAAGAATGAGTTCTTGATCACGAGAAAGGCGGCTGAGTTTATGGCAGCAGAATCGGATGCGCCTTTTTTCTGTTACTTGCCACATCACATGCCTCATATCATGCTCGAAGCAACAGACGAGGCAATGGAGTCGCACAAACAGGCATTTAGTCCATTGTATGCTGCCAACCTTAAATCGATGGATAGGGCGATTGAGTTGCTGATTGATCGCATCAAGAATCTAAAGACGAACCGTGACACTTTGATCATTTTTACGAGTGATAATGGCGGCTTACACGTACCTGAATTACACAGGGAACCAGTTACGCACAATGCCCCTTTTCGCGCGGGCAAAGGCTATCTCTACGAAGGCGGGATTAGAATCCCGCTACTGGTTTATTCCATCAAAGAGCGAATCAAAGGGGGCAGGACCGTCGAGCAGCCCGTTAGTCATCTTGATTTAATGCCAACACTAATCGAGTGTGCAGGAGGTAAAGTTGCAACAAGCGTCGGTCCGGTAGATGGGATCAGCCTCAGGGATAACTGGTATCAATCGAAGGAACTAGCGTCTGATCGGACTTTGTATTGGGATTTCCCCCATTATACGAATCAAGGAAGTAGGCCCGCATCAGCAATTCGAAAGGGCAATTGGAAGCTGGTACTGCAGCACGAAGATGAGTCGCTCGAATTATTCGATTTGACAACAGACCCAGGGGAGCAAGCGGATCTAGCGGAGACATATCCCGAAGTGGCTTTGTCCTTGAAATCGTCACTTGTCCGTTGGAAGGAATCAACGGGGGTACGGCGAGGGGAACTAAACCCTGAATTCGACGCAGAGCTCCATAGAAAAATCTACATCGACCAAGATCCTTCGATGCTCTTACACGGCAAAACCGCGGTCGAGATAGGAAAGACCTGGAAAGAATGGAGATCCTTTATGGACAAGGTGGTTCAGGGGCGTAAACCAGTTTTGAAATCACCTGAGGGTACAATAACACTGCCTGCTGCCGACGTTCTAGTGCACGGAAAGAACATTCGATATGAACCTGAGCCACACAAAAATGTTGTTGGCTACTGGACAGAGGTTGATGATTGGGCGGAATGGAAATTCCGGATACCCGAAGATGGGGACTACGAGATTGAACTTCAATATGGTTGTGGTGGAGGAAATGGCGGTTCGCGTGTCGCGATCATCTGCGGCGACCATGCTACCGAATTCACGGTGAAGGACACGGGACATTTTCAGAACATGATTTACGAACCAATCGGAACCTGGAACCTAAAAAGGGGTGAGACAATATTACAAGTTCGACCGAAGAGTAAAACGAATATAGCCGTTATGGACATCCGAAAGATTGTGCTTCGTAGAAAGTGATAGTAAAGCTTGGTCATGTCTAGACGTCGTGAATTTATAGGTAGCTTAGCTGCCGCTGCCATGTGCAGCCCATCGCTCCTCACTCGCACACATGCGGCTGACGAGATCAGTGCCACAAGGCCGGTTATCCAGGGCTCAAGCGTAGCTGCTACTGTGCACCCCTTGGCTTCTCTAGCTGCAGTGCGCATGTACAAGCTAGGCGGAAACGCGATTGATGCCGCTGCTGCTGCCGCTTTATGTCTAGGGGTTGTCGACGGTCACAATTCCGGAATTGGAGGCGGATGCCTAATTTTGGTTCGCTTAGCAGATGGCACATTCCACGCAATTGATGGTCGTGAGACCGCCCCGAGGCTCGCTCACAAAAACATGTATCTCCGAGAGGGACGAGGAGATGTCAAGCTGAGCCAGGATGGGTCTCTAGCCTGCGGTGTTCCAGGGCAAATCGCTGCTCTCAAATCTGCACACTCTCGGTTCGGTGCACTTCCTTGGCAAGATCTTTTTGAGCCAGCGATTCGGGCTGCACACGACGGCATCGCCATGTCTCCGGCTGTGGCTGCAAGCATCAAGAGTGAAGAGCAGGTACTTAGAAACTTTAAATCATCAACCGACGTTTTGTTCAGAGCGGGCGGAACTCCCTACGGTGTCGGTGATCATTGGGTACAACGAGACCTAGCTGGAACGCTAGAGAATATTGCAAAGCATGGAGAGGAGTGGTTTTATCAGGGAGAGTTCGCGGATCGATGCTCGCGATTTATCAAGGAACAAGGCGGTGTGCTGGAAGCCAATGACTTTAGAATCTATAAGGCCAAGGATCGCCAGGTACTTCAGACCGAGTATCGTGGAAACAAGGTATTAGGATTTCCACCACCGAGTTCGGGAGGATTGCATATCTTGCAGATGTTGCAAATGCTTGGTCGCTTTTCAATGAAGGAAGTCTCCGAATCGGGTCGTTCCGCCAGATTTTATCATCTTTTAACTGAAGCGATGAAGCTAGCCTTTGCCGACCGTGCTTATTACTTGGGCGATTCCGATTTCGTCGATGTGCCAGATTTTCTCAGTTCACAGGAATACACGAATGACCTTGCGAGAAAGATCGATCTGACCAAAACGACACATGTCGCGGGTCACTTACCATCACAGGGAACCGCACTTGATGACGAAAAGAAGCATACGACTCATCTGTCAACCGCCGATCGTGATGGTAACTGGGTTGCATTAACGGCAACGGTGAACACTAGCTGGGGGAATAAGATGATTGTTCCTGGGCTAGGAGTTATGTTGAATAACGAAATGGATGATTTCAGCATTTCGCCGGGGGTTCCCAACGCTTTTGGTTTGATTGGCTCTGAGGCTAACTCGGTAGAACCAGGTAAGCGACCATTATCCAGCATGAGTCCGAGCATTGTGCTCAATTCAAAAGGTGAGCCGATTCTCGCATGTGGTGCAGCGGGTGGGCCCCGCATTATTAACGCAACACTGCAAACAATCGTAAGATGCCTGGACTATGGAATGAGAATCGGTGACGCGATTCGGGAATCCCGCATTCATCACCAGTGGCAACCAGATACTCTGTATTGCGAAGGCAGTCTCGGCGCTGCCTACGACGCCAAGTTTCTTAATAACGATCTAATCGAACAGTTGCGAGCTCTCGGCCATAACGTAAAGGGCAGTGGTTCGTTAGCCGTAGCACAAGGGGTACAGAGAGTAATAGGCACAGATATTATTGAAGCCGCATGCGACCCACGTTCTGGTGGCCGTGCGGCAATGATGGAGAACTAAATTGACCGCGATTTACTTCAAAAGATTCCGGATGCAATTTGATTTGATTACGCAGCCAATACCTGAGCCGAATTGCTCATCCGACATCACATTTGCCGAATGGGGTGAGAAGCTAACTTTAATGCATGCGTTGTGCAAGTGGGAGAGTTTTCGAAGGGAGATGGACGTCAATGTCTTTCCGTGTCTCGGTGAACGCGATGGGTGCAAAAGACTCATGAGAGACATTTCGCAAAAAGATGCGTTTGTACCGGAAGCCACATGGCTTGCAATTGGCCAGGACTCAAATCCAAAAAATCTAATTGCTGTTGGTACAATCCAGGGGTTAAGATCCAACGCGACGCACGGTGCCATACAGAACATTGGTGTAATTCCGAACTTCCGAGGCAGGGGAGTTGGCAGAGAGTTGATACGACGAGCGTTGCACGGATTTCAATCACAGGGGTGCCGTTACGTTACGCTAGAGGTGACTGTGCACAATTTAGGGGCCATCAAACTCTACGAATCGATAGGATTTCAAAAATCCGAAGTTGTCTTTAAGGTCGGAAGCCTCGGGCTTTAGTTGAGCCATTTAAACCTCGGAGCGCGAGCAATCACGGAAAAGGCCTCCATCCTATCGCGAAGTAGGCAAGTTTCGGAAAGATTTGCGAGCGGAATCGAACTCGATGATGGGTATGCATACTGTCAAAAAAGGTGACTTCTTGGTAAAACATGGCACTCCATGCGAGTCCCTTACAGATCGCTATTCCCTAAAGTCCAAGCTAGATTATGAAACTTGTTTGCAAACGAGACTCCTTCCAGAATGCATTCCAAATCGCATCGGCCGTGGCTCCCTCTAGAAGCCCAAAGGCTGTCCTGACATATATAAAGCTGGATACGCGTGACGGCAGAGCGATCATGATGGCTACCGATCAGGATGCAGGTATTCGGTTGGAGCTAGAGGATGTAGACATACAGGTACCTGGCGTTGTACTCCTACACGTTTCTCGCGTTGGCAACATTCTACGGGAGTCCAGCGATGAGACCCTAATAATTGAAGCGAAAGAGAACGAAATCGATATTAAAGGCGAGCACTCTGAGTTTCACTTGCCGAAAGCCAATCCGGACGAGTTTCCGAGTGTCGCGTCGTTTCAAGAAACAGCTTATTTTGAGGTCGGCGCAAAGCTATTTAAAGAATTGGTTCGTCGAACAGTATTCGCGACCGATGTAGAAAGCACCCGATATCAATTGGGTGGCGTTCTTTTCGAAATGAATGGCGAAGAAATTGCCACTGTTGCGACCGATGGGCGGCGACTCGCGTGTATGCAGGCAACTGGTGTCTCTATCGGTGGTTTCACCAACACGGGAATGTCAACCATCGTACCAACCAAAACGCTTCAGCTAATGGAGCGATCGATCGTCGAGAGTGATGAAGTAGTTCAGATTGCTGCTCGAAGCAATGACATTCTGATTAGGACGAACCGATGCACAATTTATTCCCATCTCGTTGAAGGCCGATATCCTAACTGGCGGCAAGTTATGCCCAGCCGAGAAGGGCGTACGCGAATCGAGGGCTTGGTCGGGCCATTCCTCTCCGCTGTTAGACAGGCCTCCATCCTTGCTGATACAGAAACACGTGGAGTTGAATTCGCATTTGGAAACGGGACGCTCGTTGTCGCAGCGAGTGCCGCTGATATCGGGCAATCTCGGATTGAGATTCCGATTTCCTATGCGGATGAGACCATAAAAATCACGATGGACTATCGCTTCGTGTTGGATTTCTTCAAGGTACTAGAGCCCGAGAAATCGTTCACACTTGAAGTGCGCAGTAATGCGGAACCTGCATTATTCACGACGGACGACGGTTATCAGTATGTCGTTATGCCCATGGCGCGGCAGTAGTCATCGAAACAGTAAGATTGAGTAAAATACCTTTTCGGTAGACGCCTCAACTCGAACCCCTTTGCCCTGTAAATCTATAAATCACTTCGCTCCCATTAGAATCATGTGAGGCTTCGCGATGAACATTACGACGTTTATGGAGCTGCACTACCGTCATTTTAATGCAAGAGAAACACTGGAGGCAGCACGCGGCTATCGAAAACACATCGATGATGGTGGTGCTATGCTGGTTAGCCTGGCAGGAGCAATGAGCACGGCGGAGATTGGGGTGTCCTTAGCCGAGATGATTCGCGCAGGAAAAGTCCACGCTATCTCATGTACTGGTGCAAATCTTGAAGAAGATTTGTTCAACCTTTTTGCACATAATGAATACAAAGTAATCGAAAACTGGCGAGCGCTCAGCGCCGCGGATGAAGTGGCACTGCTCGATGCGGGCTTTAATCGTGTTACGGATACGTGCATTCCCGAGACAGTAATGAAGCACATGGAAAGTAGGCTTCTCAAGTATTGGACCGAAGCAGCAGATAAAGGGGAGAGTTACTTTCCGTACCAGTACATGTTTCGGATCCTCGATGAACCCGATCTAAAGCAACATTATCAGATACCCGCGGAACACTCGTGGATGATGGCGGCAAAGGAAGCCGGTATCCCTGTGTTTTCTCCCGGGATCGAGGATAGTACTCTCGGAAATATGTTTGCAGCCCGAGTTATCGATGGAACCGTCAAATCGCACAACGCCCTGAAAAGTGGCACCGCGCAAATGGAACACCTCGTTAGGTGGTATCGCGAGGCGTCCCAAGGGCAAAATATCGGTTTTTTCCAAATAGGAGGTGGGATTGCAGGAGACTTTGCAATCTGTGCAGTCCCTCTACTTATTCAGGATCTCGAGGAAGATGTTCCCCGCTGGGGATATTTCTGTCAGATTAGCGACGCGGAAACAAGCTATGGCGGCTACTCCGGGGCTGTTCCCAATGAGAAAATTACCTGGAAAAAGTTGACCTCAACGACTCCCAAGTACATGATCCATAGTGATGCGAGTATTGTCGCTCCGCTAATTTTTGCTTACGTAATGGGTCAATAGTTTCGTGGAAATGACTTCGGCTTTGTTTTGGGAACGCTTGCAGGCTACTGGTCTTGCGTCCCCCGAGGTATGTCGGCAGTGGGCAAAGGAGATCGAGGCCTCTTTAGGAATAGAATATGCCGGGGACCCACTAAAACTGGCTTCATCGCTCCTGAGATCAGGAAAGCTAACCCCCTTTCAGTTGACTTGTATCTCAGAAACGCACCCCCCATCTCTGGTTGTCGGCCCCTATCGACTCGTCGATACCCTGTCGGATCAACTAGGACCAAATTGGTTTGAAGCCGTTCATACCACGCAGAACACAAAAAAATGGTGCCTGCAATTGCGGCCCGGACAACTCTGCTCTCCGGAAATTAAAAATTGGCCTCCGTCTATTGAGTTCGGCAAAGCGCACAAAGATCTCCAGTGCCCATTTCTCGATCGTTGGGAATCGGTGATTGCCGGCCAAGGCACATTGAGCTGTTTTGGCGATCCCGTACCTGGTAAGCCGCTAAGTCAACATCTCCAGGATGGGCCGATCTCGGTCGAAGCTTCCACGCGAATCATCCTTCAAATTGCCGACGCACTAAACACATTACACTCCAATAAACTGGTACACGGAAACGTAAGTACGCATCTATGCTGGTATGACGGAGCAAACTGTGTTCTTCGGCGCAATATATTGTTCGTCCCAGTAGCCCCCTATAGCGGTAATGAAGACTGGGTGTTTAAAAAAGACGAGCAAGATCGATGGATGAGGGCTGCACCCGAATTCGTCTTACCCGACGCAAAGCCTAGCCCGCAAACGGACTTGTACTCACTCGGTATCGTATGGCTTCAACTGCTTAATGGAGTTAGTGCGTGGAAACGTTACGGATCGCTCGATGCACTGGGCTGGAAGAAGATTCATACGCAAGAGACTCCTGAAATACCAATGGGTTTGCCTGAGCCCATTGTGTCTCTATTGAAGAGCTTGATTGCAAAGAACCCATCTTCTCGTTGCAAGACGGCTGCGGGGTTGCATAGGCAGTTGGTTGAATTGACTACCCTCGGGCAGTCACATGTGATTGTAAATAAACCAGCCACTAACACATCTAAGAAATCAGTAGCTTCCGGCGAACCCTTGCCTGAAGCTGCCACAAAAGCACCCGAAAAGGCGAATGCGATCGCGCAACCCCAAAGTCTATCGTCTCCCGCGTCCGCAAAATCATCGCTGAAAACTCCGGCACCAGCAACTCCGGCACCAGCAACTTCAGTGCAAGCCAGCGTTAAGCAACCATCAACTTCGCATAAATCAACCAAAGCTCCGTTAGCCCCAAAAGCATCGTCCCCCAAAAAGTCTGATGCTGTTGCTAGCAAGCGGAAAAAGAAAAAACCGGCCTGGTTTCTACCTGTTCTTGCGTTGGGATCCATGGCATTTATGGGAGGGCTTGTCGCATTGCTCTCAAGCCTTGGGGGAGGTGGTGGCAAGCCAGACTCGGAGACAAAAGTTGTAGTCGTTCCTAATGAGAACAACACTCCAGGCAAAGATTCAACAGCGAATAAAACAGCTGAGGTAAAAACACCCACGACAAATCCGATTGAGGAATATTTTTCGATTTCATCTGATGACGGAAAGTCGTTGTGGGCTCCACCATCGGTTGGGCCATCGTACTCAGTAGAGTTGCTACCCCCTGGGCTTGAGCTTATGGCGGTATTTTCGGGAGGAGCATGGATTGGGCAGCAAACAGGACCTATTCAAGCGTGGTTATTAGAAAGCTTGCCCGATTGGAAATCGTTTATTTCTTCCTATCCTAAGGTGGATGATGAACAGATTAAGCGAGTCACGGTTGCAGCGTATGCGTCAACAACCCCTGCGACCTCAGACGTACTATTGAGAATCGAGCTCAAATCGCCAGTCTCAATTAAGGACATGATTAGTCGCAATCCATCCTTTCGCGAGCAACGCTTAACGGGTGCAGAGACAGAGCTTTATTGCTGGAGCAATGGGACCTTAGCAATCGCATTTGAAGGGTTGTCAAAAGATGCGGAGCGTAAGGTTACGACTTTCTCAGTTGGCCCAAGTCGTATCATTAATACCCTCATAGATACCTCGGGTGGATCGGCTCCCTTAAGTCGCCAGCTCGAGAGCCTAATCGGCGTTAGTAATAGTGAGATGGATTTGTTTGTGATGACCACTCCGAGTTTTCTAAATGGCAATGGACGGCAGTTGTACGCTTCAGTGCCGCGTTTTAAAGAAGCCTATCGAGAGATTGTTGGAGATACCATCCAAGCATTTAGTCTATCAGCATCGACAAAAGATAGCTTCTACTTAGAGGGTAGAATGATCGTAGGAGATATTGCCAAATCGGGCTCGGTGCTGTCGACCATGCGTGAAAAACTGGATAGCCTAGCTAACAGACTTGAAAGTCAATTTGCCACCAATCCTGTCGCACCGTATTGGCGATTGATTGCTGCTCGATTTCCGCAGATGGTACGAAGCGTTGCAAAAAATACGCGGATGGGAATAGAAGAAGGTCAGCTCGTGTTCAACATGTATCAGCCTCGCGAGTCCGTAGACAATCTTGCGATCGGTACATGGATGGCGATGCAGAGTTCGGTTCCAGATTCGAGCACATCAGTCGCGATGCCTTCCAACAAGACCGGTTCACCCAAGCTGTCAGTAGAAGACATGCTAAATCGGCCGATGAGCCTTGCTTTTGCTCAAGAGTCCTTAGAAATGTCTCTAGCCGCAATTGCTACCGAGTTCAATGACTCGCTTCCCGAGGGAGAAAATAAACTTGAGATGTCAATTAATGGAGGGGCTTTTCAAAAGGAGGGGATAACTCAGAACCAGCAGATTCGGGATTTCTCCTTTGAAAAGGTACCGCTACGGGAATTATTAACTGCGTTGGTGAGGCGAGCGAACCCAGTCACAACGGTACAGTCGCCAACGGAAAAAGATCAAAAAGTCGTGTGGTTGGTTTTGGAAAACGCAAGCACTCCAGGGGGGAAAAAAGTCGAATTAACCACGAGATCTTGGGCTGAAGCGAATGGGGTTCAATTACCAAAAGAGTTCGTTCCGTAGAATCTCGTTACGGTAGTAGGCAGAGACGGATTTATCCGCTATCTTGGGCGCATTATTGTGTTCTCTTTGTTTTTTTGGGGCTAGTTTTTATTCATGGCTAAGTCGATTAAGGGTATTACCAGGATAGATTACGAAGGAGTCGCAACAAAGGGCTGGATGGTCCGTCTCACGCGTGGAGGAAAGCGTCAGCAGGAATTTTTTAATGACAAAACCTACGGAGGTAAAACAAAGTCGCTTACGGCAGCAAAAGCCAGGTATGCAGAATGGCTGAGCAGCGCTCCACCGGTGCAGACGACCAAAAATCTTAAGTCGGCTCGAAACACGAGTGGTAAAGTTGGTGTGCACACGGTTCGCAATGTTGACCCCCGCTGGAAGAATGCAGAATCCTTTGCTTATTGCGCGATGTGGACAGATGAGAATGGCAGCCGCAAGAAGGTTAGCTTTGCCTGGAACACATACGGTAAGCGAAAAGCGTGGCAGCTAGCCTGTTTGGCTAGAGAACTTGAATCGACAGATCGCCAGGCATTGATCGACCGTGTTGACAAGTCGTCAAAAAAGAAAAAATAGATGTCGTATTGAATGGATGAAACCGACGACTTCATCAACGAAGAGCTTACGCGCCCGATAGCGATTGTTTATCGGGATGATTATTTTATAGCGGTCTTCAAGCCAGCAGGTTTGATAATACATCGTAGCAAGCTGACTCTACCTCACGAGCCCGTTCTGATGCAGGCGGTGAGGGATCAAATAGGACAGTTTGTGTACCCCGTACATCGGCTCGATCGTCCCACCGCAGGTCTCGTGCTTTTTGGACTGAACAGCCAGTCTGCGGGTAGACTGGGCCAGTTGTTCATAGATCGAAAGATTGACAAGTATTACCAAGCCGTAGTCCGTGGACATGTTGACGAACAGTTTACGATCGATCGTCCCTTAAGGGAAAAGTTTGGAGAAGAGTGGGACAAAGGAAGCACGGAGGATAATCCGGAGCAATCAGCAACCACCCATTTCAATCGCATTGAGGATTTCCTTGTTCCCTGGCCACTCGGCGACTTTTCATCGAGTCGCTACTCTCTGCTCGAGATCAAGCCTGTGACAGGTAGATGGCATCAGATTCGACGTCATTTGAACCATATTGCCAAACCGGTCATTGGCGACCATAGGCACGGCGACCACAGGCACAACCAACTGATGCATGAAAAAACCGGCGTATATCGAATGCTACTCAGTGCTGTCAGAGTAGATTTCCGACACCCTTATACGCACGAGATGGTTACGATATGCTGTGGACGTGGCTCAAGCTTTGATCACGTGGTTGAGGAACTAAGAAGATTAACGAAAACCAACTAACGGATTTGAATCGAAAAATATTTCGGACAAATTTGGTTAACGTTGGATTCGTCGGCATCACGCCTAGCATGGTTTGGCTTGGCGAAAGCTAATTAGCTTTTTCGCTTCAACATCCCAAACATTCGAGCGAAAGCAAGCGTAGATGTCCTTGATGCCGAGTGTAATCGAAGCGGGTTTTTGTAACTCCGGTAGAGCTTCCATCGCTTCTGGGAGCCTATAAAACGGAATCTTTGCATTGAGATGGTGAATATGGTGGTAGCCAATGTTGCCGGTGAACCAATTCATCAAGCCTGACATCTTCAAGTAACTGGATGACTTTAGAGCAGCGCCAGCGTGAGTCCAATCTTCTCGCGCCTCCAAATGGCAACCAGGAAAATTATGCTGAGCATAGAAAAGGTAAGAGCCAGCAGCACACGCCACCATGAGGGGGAGGGTCAACCCAAGAAGTAGTTTATCGACTCCCCAGTATCCGAGGCATAATGCGATTACCAAGTGCAGCGCCAAAGCCAAGAGCGCGTCTTTGTGAAGTCGCCAGTTTTGGTGAACCGCTCGAATACACATCCCCCCCATAAAGATCGTCAAGTAACCGAACACGATGGTCAGTGGATGACGAGACCAATAATAAGCAGCTCGATCAAGGAAACTTGCACTTCGGTATTGTGCCGTGTTCATCGTGGGAAACGATCCCATGCTGCTTAGCAGGTCCTTTGAATTATGCTTGTGATGGTGATCGTGCGATCTGTTCCAAACGCTAGGCGGACTCAAAACGAGAAGACCATAGGTATCCATAAGGAATCTAGCGACTCGGGACCCAGAAAGGATCGCACCGTGTTGAAAGTCGTGATAAAAAATGAACAGCCTGACGATCAACAGCCCGGCAACTAATCCTGATGCGATTCGCACAAACAAAAAGTGTTCAGAAACAGCTAGAAACCACGTTACTAGCAGAAGGCCTAGTGTCACCCAGAGTTCCAACCAGCTCCGAAACTTGTTTTCGGCAGCATATTGCTTGGTCGCGATTAATAATTCCTTTTCCGTCCTCACACTCAGTGCTCCGAGGTATCGCTACGATTCGCGGAATCCCCGAGGAGGTTTTCGCTCGATACAAAAATTCAGCAATCATTGTTGAGGCAAACTGTGTCGTTTTTGCTCAGAAATTGCAAGATCAATATTTCTGAATGCTGACGGGAATTGAGGTGACAGACGGGGAAAGGACTATCAGGTTCCTAATTTAGAAATCCCCAAAGCTATGCGATTTTGGGCTACTTTATCGAAATCGAGTACCGCACCCGATTTAATTGGGCCCGCCAATACCAACAAATAAAATCCGGTTTATTTTGCGTAAGTGACGTTTTTCTGAACGATAGGCTGGTCTGTAGAACATGACCGATTCCGTTTATCGATTAGTGGATTCTGGTTACGAATCCAGGTGCGGAGCACTCAGATACCGAGTTCTTGGATACAATATTCAGAGAGCAATCCCCACCTCCCCACCTACCATAATGATGCGACCCGCCACATCACTACTTTTTTTATTGGTTTCCTATTGCTTTGCCTTCGGTCATGGTTTGACGAATTTTGTATCCGCAGACCAGGATGACATCGACTTTTTCGAAACAAAGATTCGTCCCCTTTTTCACGAACACTGCATCTCTTGCCACGGTGAAAAAAAGCAATGGAGTGGATTGCGTGTCGACTCTCTTTCGGCGCTTTTGAGCGGTGGTGATAACGGCCCTGCGATCGTCCCAGGCAACCCGTCGTCCAGCCTTTTGATCAAAGCAGTTCATCGCTCGGAAGGGTTGGAAATGCCGCCTGACTACAAGCTAACAGAAACGCAGATTGCAGATCTAAACCATTGGATTCTCCGAGGTGCGGCTTGGCCAAGTACAGAGTCGATGTCCCAGAAAGAACTCGAGAGTAAAGAGAAATGGGATAAACACTGGGCCTTTCAACCTATCGCGACCGATTTCTCGTCTCAATTTGGTCCTGACAAATCAGATAACTTGAAGATCGATGATTTTTTAGATTTAAAGCGTTCCGAACTGGGAGTTCATCAACTCGAAACTGCTGAACCACGAACACTCATAAGGCGTCTTTCATACGACTTAACAGGACTTCCTCCCGATCATTCCTTCGTTTTGAGTTTTGAACAGAATCCTACACCTGAGCATTATGCCTCTTTGGTCGACCAATTCTTAAACTCTCCGCAGTTCGGTGAGCAGATGGCTCGTATGTGGTTAGACATCGCGAGGTATTCCGATACCAAGGGTTACGTATATGGTCGCGAGGAACGATTTCAAGTTCACGCTAACACGTATCGCGATTGGGTTATAGGGGCGTTTAATTCAGATTTACCCTATGATCGATTCTTACAGTATCAAATTGCCGCGGATCGTTATGCCAGCCATGATCCATCGCAATTAGCAGCGATGGGATTCTTAACGTTAGGGCGTCGTTTCTTGGGTGTCACACACGACATAATCGACGATCGCATTGACGTCATAACTCGTTCGACTCTCGGCCTGACTGTTGCATGCGCTCGCTGTCATGATCACAAGTATGATCCGATCCCAACGGAAGACTACTACTCGCTTTACGGTGTATTTCATAACAGCACGCAAAAGCAAATTGAATTAGCAGCTGATTCGCCATCACAATCTACCGAAGATCCGCAGTGGAGATCAGAGCTTGTAAAGAGACAAACGACTCTGGCAGATCAACTGCTCAAGAGTAGACAAGAAGCTTCAAATCGCGTCCGAGAAAGGCTCGCAGATTATCTATTTGCTCAAAGCGAACTTCATAAGTTTCCTCAAGAAGGGTTCGATCAAGTACTAGCAGTGAACGACTTGATACCAGCGTTTGTAAGACGCTGGGAGCGTTACTTGGCTACGGTGCGGTCCACTGATAACCATCTTCATCGCGCAATCTTTGGTCCATGGTTTTTGTTTTCGGCCCTACCGAGTGACGAGTTCGAAGCTCTCGCAATCGAAATCTCGAAATCAATTGTCTCCGAGCCGTCGATTCATCCGTGGATCGCACGTGAATTCCTCAATCCCCCGAAAAATTTGCGTGAAGTCGCGGATGCTTACGGGCGAGTGTTTTCCAAAGTTAAAGAAGAGCGAGAGTCCAAAATTGCAATTGGATTGGGCAACAGAACTGTAGACTCACGGTCGTTACAGTCTGAACCATTCCTGAGTGTTATGTACGACAGATCGTCTCCTTGCGAAGTTCCAGATGAAGAAATCGTTTCGATTGAGGGATTCTTTGACTCTTCCACTTGTACCGAGCTATGGCGTTTACAAGGGGAGGTTGATAGATGGCGAATCAATAACAATCCCAAGCAAAAAGTCGCGGTAGGATTGTTCGATCGAAACGAGATCGTATTGCCTCGGATATTTAAGCGTGGGGTTCCAGCTAATAAAGGGGAAATGGTTGGGCTACACTATCTATCTATGTTCAAACGCGACGAGCAAAGCTCGCCAACGCCATTTAAGATCGGAAGCGGACGATGGGAGCTAACGGACCAAATAACAAGTTCCACGAATCCACTTACCCCAAGAGTTTGGGTAAATCGACTTTGGCAACATTTCTTCGGGCAAGGAATCGTTAAATCCACCAGTGACTTTGGATTGAGATCGGATTATCCCAGCCACCCAGAACTGCTGGATTGGCTCGCACATGACCTTGTACATAATGGTTGGAGCACAAAGTCCATCATTCGCAAAATGGTTCTTGCGAAAGCCTATCAGTTATCAAGTGGAACGAGAGTTCAAAATCGCGAGGAGATGACGAGAAATGTCGAGCTCGATCCCGAGAATCGCTTAGTTTGGAGACATTCTCCACGTCGATTACGTTGGGAAGAGCAATGTGATACGATTCTGAAAACTAGTGGATCGCTGGATATGCCGCTTCGTTTCGAACAGGAGAGACGCGTAGCTGGTACGGACGGTAGCACTCGACGTGCTTTATACGGTTTTGTAGATCG
>JBKCTT010000184.1:0-68532 GCA_046318795.1 Pirellula sp. | reverse complement strand
CAGTCGTTTCTGATCCGATCGCCTTTAAGTCCAAAACTCCCGTCGTCCAAGTTCCTGCATTGATATAGATGTTCTCAAATCGAATGTTCTGCGTTGCCGTACCTGCTGCATTCGAAAGCGCTTGCACAATTTTCGCTGGGACGTAGATCGATTGATCAAACTTATTCCGCGTCCAGTCATCCGACTGAAAAACCGCATCATTTGCTAGCCGAGTCAAACCAGTTGCGAAGGTAGACCCAGTCGCCCGAAGTCGTCCACCATTCTGTACTGTTATGGAAGTGTTGCCGAGATAACTACCGGACTTAGTAAATACTGATCCGGTAGCATTCACGATTCCGCCGTTGGCTACGACTAGGTCTGATGTTGTGTTCCATCCAGTCTGATTGAGGGTAAGTGTTGATCCTGCTTCGAAATTCGCTGTTCCAGCGATCGTTAATTTGCTGTTCGACGTTACGAGAATTGAAGACTGCCCTGGAATGTTTAGTACAGATCCGCTTGCTATCGTGACATTTTGAATCGTTCCACTGGTGGCTTGTAGGTTTCCAACAGAAAGGGTGCTGCTATTCAATGTCCCACCCGAAAGCCTAAAGTCTCCTGAATCCTGGGAGATAGTACCACCGGTCAGTGTTCCACCTGTCATTAAGAAGTTTGCACCGGCAGTTATACTTTTAACTGTTGTCGTTCCAGTGCGATAAGTGACGATCTGATTGCCGATGACAACATCATCGTTCGCGCCCGGTAGCACGCCCCCAATCCAGTTACTTGGGACATCCCAGAAACCAGTTGACTTTGTACTGTCCCATGTGATGACAGCTAAAAGTTCTCTTAACTCCAGACGCTGGATACTCAGCTTCCGTCTTCGTGCCAATCGGATATGCGAATTGCTTTGCAAACGTCGATTCTTTCGAAGTAACGCATCCCAGAATCGACGTTTGCTTAATTGGCTCATAATCCCGCCCTGTCCGCCTAGCAATGCTGCGTCAATCGCTCACAAAGAAAAGGCCTAGTATTCTTATGATAAAAACCAAAGGAGAGGAATGTGAATGTTACTCTGAATTGACCTGACCAGCAACTTAACAGATCTTTCATCACTCCGGCTATGGAATCGCAAATGGCTACTTAATTCCAGTAAAGTGCCGAAATGGCCTCGTCGATTTCATTTTCTCGACGTTCTCCCTCTCCGCCTGAGTTTACAGAATTGATTGCATTGATGACTGCCAGAACATCGAGAGGCTCTACGGAGTTATTCCCATTTACATCAGAAAAAGTAGAGGCCAATGGATTCAAAGGGTCAAATTCAGGTAGGCTGCTCGCCCCCATGTTAATAAAGTTAATGATCGCGAGAACATCCAACGGAGTCACCAGTCCGTCACCGTCGACATCGAGTGGATTGAGTGGATTCTGCCAAGCAGTTGCTAAAGTCGTTTCCACACGAACTCCATTCGTGGACGCTCTAAACTCATGAACTACTCCCATACCTTCTCGAAATCTATTTGATAATCGCCACACCTCATTGGATAGAATGCGATCATCGGCTCCTATAGACACTCGAATACCGAGATTGCTTCGCATCTGAGCTACTATACGTGAATCGATTCGTAACGTCTGAGGCGCTGGCGAGGTCAACTCGATTCGTTGGAATCCCTGTAAGACATTGTTTTCGAGTGTCGTCAAATCATTGTTCAACGTGTCCAAGTGTAAACTGACCATCAACGGTTCGGATTGATAATAAACCGTTCCGATAAGATTTCTACTTGGAGATGCAACCGAGTATATAGGCGAAGGATCTTCACCCATGAATCGAACCGAAGAAACAAGATTATGAGGAACACTCAATGTCAGCAAACCACCAGACCTTGCAATCAGAAATCCGTTTTCCAAACGTAGCTCATGATCACCTATCGCTGTGGACATCATCTCTAATGGAAAACCAATTGTTCCATCAACCAAGTTGATCCTATAGTCTTCTACCTCTCCGTCTTCCGCGAGACCAGTAGACGAGAGCCCTCCCGCAGAACTCAAACGAAAGCGAGAAAATGTGTTACCCGACTTGGCTCCCGCCGGAATAGTAAACGACAAGAGATTGCGACCGAATTCCACCGGACGGTTCGCGAAAATTTGCTCTCCAGAATCCAACCAATCCCCGTCCTGATTGAAATCGATCCACGCATCCAGTAACCCATTGTCTGATGAAACGATCACAACCGACGACACGGTTGATATGCTGCTATGCGCCGAGAGAGTACTTACCCACAAAACGCCATCCTCATCGTTTAGGAAAGCCCCATCGCCCGTTGCGTCCGAATTTGGCTGACCATCTAGTTCTGCATCGATTCCGGTTCCTAAGAACAATGAGGAAATACGGTGTCGGGCTCCATCCTGAGCTAATAAAGTTCGATAGGGAAGAGGAGAATCGCCAAAGTCAAAATCGCCATCCGCTAGATCAGTCACGATGATTTGAAACGTTTGGACTACCGAACGGTCGCGACCACCATTTTCAATTCCGCCGTTATCGCGAACTTGAACTGACACAATTGCCGTACCCGTTCTATCCAAATTCGGTTGGTACCGAAGGGTTCCATTGTTATCGATGTGTGGCTGAACTCGAAACAAATCCGTCTGTGGTGTCGAAACAATAAACTCTTGAATGCGCTGCGACTCCTCGTACGAACCTCCACCAGGGTCGAAGTTTGTAGCAAAGAGTGGAACCGTTCTGAGATTCGTTCCTACGGTGACTACTTGATCACCCGCGAGGCGAACGGTAGGGGGGTCGTTAACAGGCAGGACTGTCATCGTCCAGCTTCGGTCGACTCGACCGTCATCGACCGTGTCAAAAACACCGTCCGCACCAGCGTTTTCGAGCCGAACCCGAATAACCGACGTTCCGGAAACATTAGGTACAGCAGAGACGGTCAACGTGCCCGAAGTCGCTCCATTGGTATAACCGAGTTGAGGAACGGGAATCACATCCAGATTGCTACTTGTTATCGTCCAACGCAATGGGGGACCAGATGTTACACCCGCGGAGATCCCCGTTAGAGGAATAACGTAGTTTGCTGTATCTTCGAGGACGCTAGTGGGACCGCTGATAGGATCCAACGTTGGAAGAACAACCTCTGCGCGTAATCCGAACAATAAATCTCGGACGGAATTCGAACCAGTTAGTGAGACTCGATGCGCACCGTTTATCAGGCTGTTCTTCCGGATATTCACTTGATTGCTGCTACTGACAACAAAAGCAAAGTCGATTGTTCCCGAGCCGTTGATGTCCCCCGCGACGAAGGCTAGTTTGTCGCCTACTACGAGTTGAGCAACCGCAAAAGTTTCCGTTGCATCGAAAACAAAACTATCCGGAACACTCGAACTCTGTTGGCTCTGCCGGTTTCTAACAATCGATACGGAATTGTCCGTGAGACTTGTGGAGACAATGTCAATATCGCCATCATGGTTAACATCGACTAACGAAAGATCTATCGGTCCAAGTCCTAACGAGATTTGAGCTCGCGATTCGAATCGACCATCATTGAACCCTTGGAAGATCGTCGCCGTGTTGGATCCAAAGTTGGTGACGACTAAATCCAACGCACCATCTTTACTGAGGTCCGCTGCATCAATGCTCGATGGGGCATTTCCAGCTATCAGTCTCGTCGGAGCCAAAAACGAATTGACTCCAGTACCAAGAAGGATTGATACCGATCCATTGTCTCCAGCTCTACCCCCATCACCCATGTGGGCAATAGCCAGATCGAGGCGATTGTCTTGATTAAAATCTCTCAATGCTGACGACACGGGGCGTTTTCCACCGGTCAAACCAGTCGCTGCCGATGTGAACTGACCTACCCCATCATTAATAAACGTGTACCATCGGCCCGTACCATCGATTAGTTGACCCAGGAAGATCAAATCTGGATTCGAGTCGCCGTTCAGATCCCCGATCGCAACTTGAGTTGGTATAACAGCGAGCGGAATGGTGGTGGTTCGCGTGAAACCACTACCATTAAAGTCGATGAGAATCGTCGCAGTACTATTGAATGCATTAACAACTACCAAATCAACGGTGCCGTTCTTGTTGAGATCTCCCGCTGCCATCGCAATGGGACCTTTTCCATTCGGCCCGATATTAATAAGCACCGGTGACGATTGAAAACCTCCAGCCCCATCGTTGAGAAGCATTGATACTTGATTGGCCGATACCATGGCGATCGCTAAATCCATTCCGTTTTGCCCATCAAAATCCCCCACGACAATATCTTGAGGATTGGAAAGGACCGAAGAACCGCTGGTAAATGGTGTATTGGAGGACTGAAACCGATTACCTATCGGCGTGGTGGTTCTCAAGCCCTCGTTTAGGTTCACTCGAACCGCAGTCTGCAATGGACCTAGCCCCGTAAATCGATACTCTCCTAACGAATTGGTAATGGTCCGTGGCTCATCAAAGTCTCTTCGTTCGTTTCGATTAAGGTCTAGATAAACTTCAAGATTTGCTCGTCCTGGTTCACCTACATCTTGCTTGCCGTTTTGGTTCAAGTCGAAAAAGACTCGCCCCTCGATAGAGGAATTGGATGACTGCCCCTGAGTCGTCTGGGGAATGAACCCAAGATCCCTTTGTAAGATTTCTCCCCCTGCAGGCAAAAAGAATCTGGTACTAGACGAAGATACAACGGATGCTTCCCAACCAAGTTGAGACTCGGCTCGGATATAGTATTCTCGATAAGAAGGAACATTAACAAAGGAAAAAATACCGTCTTCGCTTGTAGTCTGGAAAGGTTCCTGGGAGTCACGTCGCTGGTTATTATTCAAGTCGAAATAGACGATCCAATTAGCTAACAAGCTCTCCCCTAACTGTAGACTATCACTGCGATCAATATCGTAGTATACCGTTCCTCGTACGATCCCAGAATCTGGAGTCAGCCCAATTGGATCCATCGAAATCCGATCGCCCGCAACAAGATCAACTAGTCTCGCATTGGATTCAAACGGATTAGGGCTCTTAAAAACATCCTGTCTTTGGTTCGTATCTCCTGAAATAAGTTTGGTAGAGAACGAATCGAATACAACAATGCCTCCATCACTGCTTATTGAAGCAGCATTGCTATTCCCATTATTGCTAGAACCATCAAAAGTATTCGAAATGCGTCGCAACCGTGTCGCGAGGCCTGAGGTCGCATCCCCACCGTCCATTCTGTCGTAAACAAACACATCTCGTATGGAAGTAGTGGTGCTCGTTGTAAGCCCATTGCTAACAAAAACAATGTATTGGCCATCACCACTGATCGTGGGGGATAGATTTTGAAATCCCAAGTTTGTTCTGAAAGGGATATCTAGTTTGTTAATCGATAAACTACTTACATCGACGGTAAATAAATCGTTGGAGCCATTGTTATCATCATTAACCAAATTGGAAGCGAGCGATTGAAAGACGATTGTACTACCATCTCGACTCAACCTAGGACTCAATGAAGACGCGTTGGATTGCGTACCCATCGCCGAACGACTCACCAGTTTGATACTATTGTCTTCTCTGTCGTATAGAAAAATATCGCCGACTCCGTTCGTATCGTCAGTTACTAAATTAGTAGCATCCGACATAAATACGACATAGCGGCCATCGTTACTAATGGAGGGTGACAAACTGTCGAAATCTCCTTGAAATCCTAGAGCGGCACGAGTTACGCTATCAACTTGGCCGGTGCTACGGTCGAAAAGGAATATATCTGCATTGTTATCGACGTCACCTGGGACAAGGTTTTTGGCGAATGACGAGTACACTACCCAGCGTCCGTCCTCACTAATAGCCGCATCCTCGCTATAGCCATCAGCTGGTGATCCCGAATTCGTAACACTGAGCAATGTGTTCTGTTTCGTAAACAAATCATAGGCATATAGACCGAGGTCCGTTCGATAAAAGACCAACTCTTCGTTTGTTCCACCGATATCGTTAACTCGCAGGTTGGAACCTGTTGTGGGAACCCTTTCTATCTGTCCATCGCGAGATACGAACAAATGGAAACCGGTTGGTACATTCTCGACCAAGTTGTTCGCAAACGATGTAAATGCAACGGTCCGACCTGTCCGACCCACGACAGGCAGATTACTAGCACCGTTTGGCTGAATCGTTCCAACGGGAAGTCGCTGGATCGGTTCATCAGATGCCGTCCAATTAGTCGGGACTACAACTCTTACTTGATTTGTTCCTGGAGGGATGTCAGTAAAAGCATAAACCCCCGCTTGCAACGATGTTTGGCTTTCTAATCGCTGAGGTATTCCATCACGATTCGCATCTAAGAAGACCGTTGAGGATAGAAAAGATGGTTCCCCATTATCTTGGACCCCATTTCCGTTTAAGTCTGCGAACACTTGACCGGATAGATTACCCGTTACGGTTTCGATGGCACCAATGTCACGGCTTACCCTGCGCCTTCCCCATTGATCCTCGGATTGTGAAACAGTTGGATTTGCATTACCGATGGCTGGACTTCCACTAAGTAATGGAAAACCTAATGTCCCATTCATACCAATCGCTGGCTCACCTACTCGCATCGCTGCACTCGGGAGACGCTGATCCGTGTTTTGAAGATTTCCGAGACTAGGAACAGAAGATAGTAAATTGTTTCCTAGGGACACCACATTGGTATCCCAATCGAACGCAGAGTTATTCGCGAAAAAAAGACTATCCTGTACGCGAACGTTTCCTGTCACAGCGTAGGTCGCTTGATTGGCTGCGATCGTGCTTTGAGCGACGTTTATATTCGACGTTTGATAGAACGCTGATACGGACTGTACCTCTCCGGTCCATCGGTCTACCACATAAATCTGAGATTCCCCGCTTAACCGAGACGATGGGATATCTCGCAGCAGATTTCTTGCAGTCGATTGGAACGTCACATACCGTCCGTCGTCACTGATAGAGGGGTAAAAACTATCTCCGTCGGCCTGAACACCATCTGTATTAGCCGAAACCAAGCTTACCTCACCTGTCACAGTATCGGCAACGAATATATGTGATCTTCCGTCTGTAGCCGTCGGCACAAGGTTATCGGCGGTTGACGCAAACGCTACATACCTGCCATCCGCACTGATCGATGGTGCATAACTCGGTGCATTCGATTGTTCATTCAGGCTTCGTTGACTGATACGTCGGACTGAGTCTTGTTGTACGTCATAGAGAAATACATCTGCCACGCCATTCGTGTCATTTTGCACCGTCGTAGGATCGTCAGATACGAATGCGATGAATCTACCGGTGTGAGATATGGAGCCAGAGAAATAGGAACCTCGAACCGATTCTGCATTTCTAAACGGCAGCTTGCGACTGATTCGGTTCTGTACATCGTAGAGGAACATATCGTGATGTTCATCAATCGACGTACCACTGGAGTTTGCCATGACCAGTAGGTATCTCCCATCTCCACTTAGCGCTGTGTGGTCCAGATAGGTGAGATCGATGAAATCGTTATTGATCTGAAGCGGTATCGCTTCATATTGATTAGTCCCTTTATTCCAAAGGAAGACTCCCCAAGCGTTGTTAGGATCATCAGGCGTCACATTTTGAAATGCGACTGTATTGCCGTCGGAACTTTGAGACGGTTGCCCTCGTACTTCTCGAACGGGTACACCTGGAGGAGACAAACGAACAGTCGTTTGTAGATTTAAATCATGCAGAAAAAGATCCCGACTGAAAAGATCGTCTGGAGCCACTAGATTGTTTGCTTCCGAGATGAATAGAATTTGGGATCCATCCCTGGATACACTCAGTTGCGAACTAGCTCGATTGGCTCCATCACCTTGAGACGAAACACTAATCTGACGAACTCGATTGGTTCTACGATCAAAAAAGAAAATGTCCTCTGCGTTATTCGAGTCCGATTCACTCAGTCGTGTTGATTCTGATAAAAACAGAATTGACTGCCCATCACCACTTATCTTTGGAATCGAACTTGGTGCGTCTCCACCAGCTAAATTCCGCTCCCGGCTACCGAGAGCTTCACCGATGTTGAGTGCAATAGTACTGTTAGCGATATCTGTCGATTGACTTGAGAATGAGACAACACCGCCACCAAGATTGTTATCAACCGAACTTTGACGAATCGAAAGCTCTGAATCGCCACAGACTAGTGCGCCTCCACCGATCGCAGCTGAATTACCGTGCAATCGCGAGTCCACAATCTCCACCGTACCTGTCAAAGATAGAATCGCACCACCCATTCCGGTTTCTTGCGATAATTCACTCGCAGAATTGCCAGTAAGGGTAGATTGATGAATGGCGAGCGATCCTGCATTAATAATACCTCCCCCAAGCGCCGAACCGACTCCTCCTGCGATAGTTGTTCGAAACAATCGCAAGGTTCCATCGGGATGAACCCGAAACACTCGGTCGTTTGTCGTCGTCCGAATGACGGTTGTCGCAGAGGATGATCCAAAGATAGAGACATTGCCGTAAACCTCGAGGTCACCGGTCCATGGATCTGACCATACGTCTGGAAACTGTGATGTACAGGAATCTGGTGGGGTTACGAATGAACCGAGGGTATTGGGGGGAATAGAGACTTGGTAAGTATTCGTTTCTAATATGATGGTAAATGCGGTTGCCGGCTCAGCGTTCGCTTGACCAATCGCATGACGTAGTGAACCCTCATTGAAGTGATCTCTCGGATCTACCACGTAGATAACATTCGGTTTTTCGATGCGAACCTGAAACTGCCCAACAATTTGAGACCTGCTAGCTGACTCAACACCACTGGCCATAATTTCGTTGGCCCCCAATATGATCTGGTAAGTACCGTAATCGAGCGGATCCCAAAATCCACCCCTTGGTAGAAGTTCGTAGGAAGCATAGACGATTCGTCCAGAGTCTTCGCTGCGAATGGATGAATCCATGAGGCGGACCGGTATTTCGACCACTTCACCCCAAGTCGATCTGACGACGAAATCTTTGTTATCAAGACTGGATACATCGATCCCGTTTCGATGTTCGAATCGTACCTGGAATCGATAGTTGTCAGAGCTTTCCGTGACGATGTTGGGTGCGTCGACCAAGTTGGCTTGCGGCGAGAAGCTAGAGGCCCGAATCGCGCGGTCTGCATTGAGTCTTCCCGACCGAGAGACGATACCCTGCAAGTTTGTTAATTCATCCGTGTTCTCCAATATTGCTTGGCGAATTTCGTCAAGGCTCGCGGTGCGATACTCCGACCAGAGCAGGGCCGCAGTCCCCGATACAAAGGGGGCAGCCATGCTGGTCCCGTTCGCTTCACCGTAACTTCCGTTGGGAAGTGTGCTCTTTATCGCGACACCTGGTGCCACGATGTGGACGGAGGAGGCACCAAAATTGGAAAACGATGCTAGGTTATCATTAGCATCTGAAGCGCCTACCGCAATCACGTTTGACAGCGAATAGCTTGCTGGAAAAAATGGGGTACGGTCGTTATCGATACCTTGTCCGAGAACGTTTCCATTTCCGGCTGCCGCGATGAGCAGCATTCCTGCTTCTCCTGCATTGAATATAGTTTCTTGGAGAATGGGGTTTGATTCACCCGCCTGTCCCCAACTAGCGTTCAAAACGCGGACGTTTGTTTGAAATCGAGTCCGCATCGTCTTTGCATAGTTGATGGCTGCGATGGCGGATGCAAGATCTCCTCTGTTATTTTCATCGAGGAATTTTAGGGCCATCAAGGAGGTTTTCCTGTTCACTCCCGTCGTTCCAATCGCATTGTCACCTATCGCACCTATGATACCGGCGACATGCGTCCCGTGCCCTTGAGAATCCGACGGATTGTTGGGAGCAAAGGGTTCGTTACTTCCTGTTCGAAAATTCCAGCCGAATAAATCATCAACATATTCATTGCCATCAGTGTCGAATCCATCAGCCCACCTCGGGTCCTGTAAAAGATCATCTGCATCTATGTATTGATTCCTATTAACATCACGGACCAACTCTGCATTCACTGGATTATTCAGATCGTAGAACGTAAAGAGACCGTCTTGGTCTGCATCGGTTAGACCAGCTTTGATAGAAAGTGGAATTTCTCCTTGGTTAATCCAGATGTTTAGATAGAGGTCCGGGTGAATAAGGTCGATTCCCGAATCGATAACTCCAACCACAACCGATGGAGTACCAACATTGATTTCCCAAGCCTCCAAGGCATCGATATCCGCATCGAACTTCGCACCGAACTGTCCTACATTATGGAGACCAATTTGATTAGGAAAGTCAGCGTCGTTAGGGATCGATCCACCGCGGATGACAGAGTTTTGCGAAAACGCAAAGATACGAGGATCTGCTTGGAAGGCGTCTATGGCATCTTGCTCATCTACCGAGTAGGTACGGACCTCGAAGAGTGTACGAGTCCCTAAACTCCTTTTGGTTTCGAACTCGACCCCCTTCGGTGCCACATCAAAACCTACTGATGCAATAGACGATGATAGCGATTCGTCTTTTAATTGAACGATCCAATCTTGCATGTGCCCAGGTCTGGGACCGAAGATTTGTGCCGCCATGACAAATCTTGGCTCAAGCACCTGGAAGACGGGTGATCTATTTCGCTTCGGTCTGGACATTTCGTATGCCATCTTCTCATGATGTTGCCGCCCGTACTAAGGCCTGAGCGATCAATCCAGCATGGTTCTGGGGGGGACTGACAACTTAAAAGTCTGGTTGATTGACACCGGAAACGCAAGAATCAAGTTAGAAATCAAACGTCCAAACGGGCTAGCAATACAATACGACTTGCCGAGTGATGACGACCCGTCACCAGTTCGAGGCGTAAAAAAACCCAGCATTTCGCTGGGTTCTGTTGGTTTGAGGGGTATCGTAATACCATAAGAAATGCCCCCGCAAGGACTCGAACCTTGGACCCGATGATTAAGAGTCATCTGCTCTACCAACTGAGCTACAAGGGCTGCTGTGGACTACAATTTAACCGTGCTGAACCGACTTTTGGCCGTTTCCTACACGTCAAACTCGTCACGCTGAATACTTTATCCGCCCCAAAATCGCTGGCAAGTCCAACTAATGAACGACTTTCCTACAACTTTTTTCTCTTCATTGCGATTTTCTCCAATCCTCTGTTGACCAAACTATGGGAAATTGCCGATACTTTAGGCAAACTATAAGGGTGCGGTAATCTAGCTGCACTTTAACGGAGTGAATGATCTCCCCTGTGAACCGTTCTGGGGAGCGACTCCACGTTTTTCCAACATAGTGAGAGGACTTGGCAATCGAACGCGACCGCATTCAAACAAGAGTAAACAATCAAATCCGTATTTCTCCCATACGAGTGATTGGTCCTGATGGCACCCAATATGGCGTAATCCCTACCGATGAAGCTCTTAATCGTGCTCGTGATGCAGGATTGGATTTGGTTGAAGTAGCTCCTAACGAAAAGCCACCGGTTTGCCGAATCATGGATTTCGGCAAGTACAAGTACGAGAAGAGCAAGAAATCGGGGCAGAAGACTCACCAGACCAAGACGAAGGAAATTCGTCTCCGGCCGAAAACCGGTGACCACGACGTCGAAACCAAAGTTCGGCAAGCTATCGGATTCCTCAAAAACAAAGACAAAGTCCAGGTCTCGGTTATTTTCCGAGGTCGTGAAATGGCTCACGTCGATGAAGGCCGCAAAGTCATGGAAAACGTTTTGCAACTCCTAGCGGAGTATTCAAAGCTTGAGCAACCACCGTTGCAACAAGGCAAGCGGATGATGGCTACGGTCGCTCCCAAGTAGGATTTAGGTTTTCTAGACATGAGGCTTGTACGATTCTCGCGACCAGACAATTCCATCGGCATCGGCTTGCAGGTGCCGTATGGGATCCAGGATCTGTCCTTGGCAGACCCTAGCTTGCCACAGTCGATGGTTGAATTAATCGCTCGCTGGAAAACAGTTCAACCTCGCATTCTTAGCCTTGCTAAAAAACTCGGCGTCTCCGACCAAGAGGTTCAACTCCTTTGTCCCATCGACAAGCCAGGCAAAATTCTATGTATCGGTCTCAATTACCGTGACCATGCGATCGAAACGAAAGCACCAATACCTAACGAGCCAATCGTCTTTTGCAAAATGCCGACCGCTATGATTGGTCCCAACCAACCAATCATTCTTCCGAAAGTCAGCAACTCCGTCGATTATGAGGCCGAAATGGTGGTGGTCATCGGCAAAACGATGAAAGACGTCACCCCTGAACAAGCTGCTGAAGGTATCTTTGGTTACAGTGTCGGCCACGATGTTTCCGCTCGCGATTGGCAGAAAGATAAGCCCGGCAAACAATGGTTCCTTGGGAAGTCATTCGATACTTTCGCCCCACTCGGACCTTCAATCGTGACCACCGACGAAGTCTCCGATGTATCAAACTTGAGAGTGCAATGCCGCATCAACGGTGAAACACTTCAAGATTCTACTACCAAAGAATTAATCTTCAGTCCTGTAACACTCATCTCTTACATCTCTCAGGTTATGACGCTGGAACCTGGAGATGTGATATACACAGGTACTCCCCCTGGTGTGGGCGTCGCTCGAACTCCACCTCGATTCTTGGTAGACGGCGATCTCGTCGAAATCGAAATCGAATCGTTAGGCGTTCTTGTTAACCCTGTTCGTTCTGTGCCTTGAGGTCTTTGCCGCTGACCTCATTTATTTAAATCCTTGCTATGATCCTCTGTTGCTAGCTTTGATACCATCTTCGAGGTTTTATTTTAAGCTAGCTTGAACCCCCCTTTTTTTTTAGTTCCAATCGTAGAGATGCTATGATTGGAATTGCTATTGCTAGGGACATTTATACTCGACATTTGCCTATACGGGACGAACACAAATGAGCAGTGCAGAACAACCTACGTACTTCAGCGGAGACGAGTATCTCGCTAGGGAAGAGCAAGCGTTTACAAAAAGCGAATACATCGACGGTTGGATTCGTGCCATGTGCGGTGCTTCATTGCGGCACAATATGGTCAGCGGAAACTGTTTTGTAACACTCAGTGTATTGCTTAAAGGCAAACCTTGCCGCCCATTCCATTCGGATACCAAGGTTCGGATTGATCGGGCCGATATGAAAAGGTTTTACTATCCGGATGTTCAAGTCGTTTGCAAATCGAACGATCAACTATCTGTCTTTCAAGATCTTCCGGTTTTAATCATTGAGGTTCTGTCCCCCTCGATGCGACGATACGACTTGGACGAAAAGATGTCCGCCTATTTAACGATCCCTTATTTGGAATGTTACATAGCCCTGGAACAACATCAACCAATAGCTATTGTTATGCGTCGCACTACCGGTGGATTCTTGCGAGAAGTTGTTGAGGGTATGGATGCCTCGATCGAGCTTCCTTTTCTCAACTGTTCCTTGCCAATGCGAGACATCTACTACGAAATTGAGTTTACGGAACAATGCTTACAAGAGCCTGACATGGTATACGAAGTTGCCTAGCTACCTTACCAATTGCATTCTTCCAAAGTCTTAGCGACCTCGGCTACTTAAGAGCCTCTTTTTTTCCTTTTGTTTAGAACTTGGCTTAGTCGTTCATCTTGGAGGGTATTCGCTATCCACTGAGCTCCGGTGAAATCTCCTCCCTCGGTGTGTGCGTTTGGCACCGATACCACGTAGGCACCCGCTGTTACCCCTGCTCGTGTTCCATTTGGACTATCCTCTAGTACCAACATCGTTGATACCTCAACTCCCATACGCCTTGCTGACTCTTGGTAGATATCTGGGTGTGGTTTTCCTCTGGGAACATCTGCTGCTGTTAGCACAAAATCCAAATGGCTTAGTACTCCTACCTGTTGGAGGGCTTTCTCAGCGAACTCTCGTGATGAACTTGTTGCTACGCATCTCGGGATCTCTAGCGATTCCACCAGTTGTAACAATTCCTTCGCCCCGACCATTAATGCCAGCCTAGTCGGCAAAATCTCTTCAAAGATCGCCAGCGTTTCGTCGTGTAGCTCTTCCCAAGTCTCCGTAAGCGATTCCGCTTCTATTAACACTCCAAACGCCTGCGGTGCAGGTAGACCAATCATCCTTTTTCTCACAGAGTCTCGGTAAAGTTTACCTCGACGTTGCATCAGAATCTCGCCTACGTCGTTATACAGATCTTCTGTGTTTAGAAGCAGCCCGTCCATATCAAAGGCTATCGCTGCTATTTCGGTGGATAACATGTTGTTTGTTTGGTTTATTCTGTTTTTCCTAGGTTGAGCTACCAACAATGACAACTTCGATGTTCAAAAGTGTGGCTTTATCTATCAGCTTTCTACAATTACTTATAGCCGCTCCTACATGTTTTCCACAGGCCTATGTTCCTGTTAACACCGCGTAATCGTGGTCTTTTTTCGCGGTTTCCTTTGTTTACTGACAGTTTTGTGCGGCTTACTACAACAACAACATATAAATAGCTTATTACCTAGTTATAAGAATGCTCAGTCGTAGGTAAGCTCACTTCGTTGATGGCTTAGCTTTACATGGTCCAGCCATCAGCCAGTGTTGCATCTTTTGAGACTATGGGAATTCCGTCACGAATGTAGCACGGTTCGTATTTGTCAGAATCGGTTAGGCTTAACCGGTTGACCACTTGAACGTGTCGACCCACTCGGCAGTTCTTATCTAAGATAGCTCCATCGATGAGACTACCCGAACCTATTCCGCACGGCACTTTACCTTCAGCCAGGAGTTTCGCGACTTCTTCTTCAGTTTCTAAGTAATCGCTCCCCATGATGATACTATTCTTGATCGTTACTCCTTCGCCGATGATGCATCGCAGTCCAATGACGCTATTCTCGATGCGAGTCCCTTTTCCAATGCGGCACCCGTCGGCGAGAAGGGAATTGGAAATGTGAGCACCGTCGACAACGGACGGGGGAAGAAATCGAGCTCGGCTGTAAACGGGACGATCCGCATCGAACAGATTGAAAGGGGGGGCGTTCTGGCTTAGTGATAAATTAGCATCGTAGAACGCTTTGATCGTACCGATATCCTCCCAATAATCATCGTACAAGTGAACTTGGACCTTTCGAGACCGGATAGCGGCTGGGAAGACTTCTTTGCCAAAGTCGCTGTAGTTCGTCTTGTTGAGAACATCAAAAAGAAGTTCTTTGTTGAAAATGTAGAGACCCATACTAGCCAGGCAATCACGGCCTTGGGCAGGGATCCCTCGGGCATCGATCCAAGCAGGATCGGTAGAGACCATATCGATCTCTTCGTTGGTTTTGGGTTTTTCTAGGAAGCCAGTGACACGTCCAGAATCATCGCAACGCATAACACCGAGGGCGTGAGCTTCGGAGCGAGCTACGGGTTTTGCGGCGATAGTAACATCGGCACCAGTTTGGATGTGGGTTTCCAGCATCTTAGCGTAATCCATGCGGTAGAGTTGGTCACCGCTAAGGATAAGGACGTACTTGCAGTCCTTCTCATCAAAATATCTAAGGTTCTTGCGAACTGCGTCAGCGGTACCTTCGAACCATTCAGTTCCACCCTCCATAGTCTGCTGAGCAGCAAGAAGTTCAACGAATCCGCCGCTAAAGTTGTCAAAGCGGTAGGTTTGGCGAATGTGTTGGTGGAGCGAGACGCTTAGGAATTGGGTAACGACGTAAATCTGGTTGATACCGCTATGCAAACAGTTACTGATAGGAATATCGATGAGCCGATACTTGCCAGCCAGAGGGACGGCCGGTTTAGCACGAATTTTAGTGAGAGGAAACAATCTAGTTCCTCGGCCGCCGCCTAGGATGAGCGAAATGACTTGACGCATATTGTTCATGGTTGAGCCTCGAGTTAAGGGAATCTTAAGCGTTAAAGATACCGCAACAGGAATAGTCAGGACAGCAGACCGGGCAGTCGATAGAATGAACAAACCCAGGTTTTTCTGGGTAGCGATAGAATTAGGTGGCCCAGAAACGACGTTGAACGCCATTTTTACGCATTAGAAATCGTTAACAAACACGAAAATCCCATGTCGCAGAGATTAGGCAGAGCGGTAGAACTGACCCAACAAATGGTTAGCTTTCCGTCGGTAAGTGACCGAAGTAACACCGAGGTTAGCCAATTCGTAGCCGACAGGCTTACCGAAATGGGGTTTTCGGTTGAGTGGTTGACTTACGAAGACGAGGAAAAAGTCCCAAAGGTATGCGTGGTAGCCAAACGAGGGGTCGGAGTGGGTGGCATAGCATATTTGGCTCATACCGATGTAGTACCGGCGGAAGATTGGGAGCCGGAGTTTAGTGGGGCGTTCCAAGGGTACCAGCACGGGGACAGGCTCTATGGACGCGGTACTTGTGATATGAAGGGTTCGTTGGCGGCAGCCTTAACCGCAGCAGCCAACATCCAATGCCGACAGCCCCTTTACTTTGTAGTGACGAGTGATGAGGAAGTAGGCATGCGAGGAGCCTCGTATGTCAATCAACATTCCAGGCTGTTCGAAGAGATGGTGGTCAACGACACCATGGGAATCGTGGGAGAGCCAACTGAATTGCAGGTTATACATGCTCACAAGGGGGCGGAGAGCTTTGCCATAGTGGCCAAAGGCGTTAGTGCACACACTAGTACCAATAAGGGCGAGAACGCTAACTACAAGCTTATGCCGGCTTTGAACAGGTTTTTGGAATTGAGAAACCGAGCTGAGGCGAACCCGGCCTACCACGACGTAGATTTTGAACCGCCAACACTATCGTGGAATATGACCATAAGCAATGAACCAGAGGCAGTAAACGTGACCACATCGATGGCCAAGCTAAATAACTTTTTCCGAGCCATGCCAAGGGTAGATCATCAGCCTCTTTTGGACGAAGTACAACGTATCTGCCAAGAATTCGGATTGGAATGCAGAACGAAGTACTCAGCTAGACCATGGAGTGTAGACCCTCAAAGCGATTTCGTAGCCAAGATGTTAGAATTGGCGAACCAACAGCAATCGCATTCGGTATGTTATGCGACGGATGCGGGAGTGCTACAAAGATTGCGAAGGATGGTGATTTGCGGTCCAGGCAGCATCCAGCAGGCGCACCGTTGCGATGAATGGATAAGTCTAGACCAATTACGTTTAGGGGTCGAGCTCTATGAAAAAGTCTTCATGACTGATTGGTAGCCTACTAGGTAGCTCTGTTATGAGGCAGGTTATCCACCTCTAGCTCGCTATTTTGCAATATCGGCTCCGGTAAACAGGTAGGCCATTTCGACGAGTACGTCTCTCAAAGTGAGTACGGTAGTCCATGTCGTGTTTGGCTTCGGGAGTATCGACAAAAAACGGACCCTCGAGAGTGGTGACTTGATCTATAAGCTCGAGCGTCAATTCGTAGTAGTCGAGCACGTCGGTCCAAAAATGAAGTTCGCCCTTTGGCTTTAAAATTCGTTCGATGTTGTGAAGGCTTTGGTCGTTAAGAACTCGACGTTTCTTGTGTTTCGCTTTCCACCACGGGTCAGGGAAATAGACATGAACCGCATCGATACATGCATCTGGGACATCTTGATCGATAACAGCTACGGCATTGCAAGCGTAGAATCGAACGTTTTCCAATTGATTGCATTGGACTTTTGATTGGCAATCCCAAGCGTATTTGGCAGCTAACTCCAGGCCTACAAACCTTGTATCAGGGCGTTCGCGACATTGGTTAAGCAGAAATAGACCTTTGCCGGAACCGATTTCTAGCTCGACTTTTGGAGCACCTGCGATCCAGTCGCGGAACGACTGTTCGTCTTCGTCGCGGAAGTAACGCCCGCGGATTTCCGGCATTTCGTCAGGCTCGATTTGGTCGTCCAAAAGGGGAAAATCGTCCTCTTCCGTTCCGCTGTCTTGTTGCATATGAGTATGGTTGAGTTATAACCGAGTGTGATCTACTGGCAGAACCCAGCAAATCGGTGAAACCAAAGGATAGATCAAATAAAAGAAATTTGTAGCCTTTAATCCCACCACATTAATCCCTCCCCCCACGAAATACAGATTATGGAAACAGTGAAACCATCCACAGAGTCGACTCCTAAGCAGACCGCTGGCACCGAAGGGGATCGCAGATCTTTTATGAAAACCTCGATTGCTGCAGCGAGCGTTGGCAGCTCAGCCTTCTTTGCAAGATCCGCACACGCAGCAGGAAGTGACATCATCAAGGTAGGATTGGTCGGATGTGGTGGTCGTGGAAGTGGAGCCGCCAAGGATGCGATGACTGCAGACCCAGGGTGTCGACTGACCGCCATTGCCGACGTTTTTTACGAGCGGATGAATGACGGAAAGAAAAACCTAAGTAAAACGTTGGGCGATCAATATGCCGTGACGGATGATCAGAGTTTTTCAGGTTGGGAGTGCTTGGATCAAATCCTAGCAACGGATATTGACGTCGTATTGCTAGCCACTCCCCCAGGATTCCGTCCCGCGCAAATGGAAGCTGCCGTTAAGGCGGGCAAACATGTTTTCTGCGAAAAGCCGGTTGCAGTCGATCCAGTGGGAGTACGACGTGTTATGGCGGCCAGTGAGATGGCCAAGGAAAAGGGGTTGAGTGTCGTTTCCGGATTGTGCTGGCGATATGATTTGGGCGTTAAAGCGACCATGGAGCAGATTTTCTCTGGAGCCATCGGGGAGATCGTCACCATTCAGGAGAATTATCTAACGGGTACTCTTTGGTCTAGAGTCCCGAAGCCTGAGTGGACACCTATGCATAATCAAGTTCTAAACTGGTTGTACTACAGATGGTTGAGCGGAGACCACATCGTCGAACAATTTATTCACTCGCTAGATAAAGCCATGTGGCTCCACCACGACGTACCACCCGTTAGATGTTATGGAACGGGGGGTAGACAGGTAAGAACTGATGAAAAGTTTGGTGACATTTACGACCATTTCGCTGTCGTTTACGAATGGGAAGATGGAACGCGATGCTTCGCCCAAACGAGGCAAATGTCGGAGTGTTTTAGCGAGACAGAGGACTTTGTATTCGGAACTAAGGGTACTGCCAAAATCTTGGCCAACAGTATCAAGGGTGAAACCAATTGGCGATACGAAGGTAACAAACCGAGCATGTATGAACTCGAGCATGTTGCGTTGATGAACTCCATACGACGAGGGGAAGCGTTGAACAATGGCGACTACATGAGCAAAAGTACGTTGATGGCCATTATGGGACGTGAAGCAGCTTACTCCGGTCAAGTCATAACCTGGAAAGACATGATCGAAAGCGATATGAAGCTAGGACCTGATAGGATCGCTTGGGGGGAAGCCCCTGAAGTTGTTGTGCCTATGCCAGGCCGTTATCGATTCGTAGAAGAGTAAATGGTGTTTCTTAGGAAGCATTGATTTTTCCTCGCAAGATAACGAGCAACTCTGGTTCATGTTTAAGAATATAACGCAATTCGCGAGCGCCATGAAGAACTTGTCCCAACTAGGACCCCAAGTTCAACTCATGCAAGAGAAGTTAGAGGCTGCTCGCGTATATGGCTCCAGTTATGACATACTCGGCACTGTCCATGTCGAGATGTCGGGATTGGGTGTGGTTTTAAGCACTAGTATTTCGACTACATTGCTCGAAACGACTCATCAAAACCTGACGCAGAGGCTCGTTACGGAAGCAATGAATGAAGCTAATCGCAAGGCCAAAGAGTTGCACGTCTCTGCGATTAGGGACATCACAGGTGGTGCCGATTTGATTCCTGGCTTTAACGAACTTCTCAAGAATATTTCGGGTTAGTGATTGAGCTCAGAACCTACGTTAAATGTCATCCTATTCCAGCCAGAGATCCCGCAAAACACGGGAAATATTGGTCGCACATGCGTCTCACTCAATGCCAAACTTTGGATCGTTAGACCCACAGGTTTTCGCATAGATGAAAAGCAGGTGCAGCGAGCGGGCTTAGACTATTGGCAACACCTAAATTGGCAAGCGGTAGATTCTTGGCAGCACATGCTCCCACACCTAGATGAGAGTCGACTCTGGTTGTTTACCAAGTTCGGAAAGACCAACTACTCATCTATCACATATCGAAAAGGAGATTGGCTTTTGTTCGGGAGCGAAACCAGCGGATTACCTCAAACATTGCGGGATCGCTATGAGCGCCAGTGTGTCTCGCTTCCTATGATCGGACCAGTGAGAAGCTTAAACCTTTCGGTGTCGGTGGGAATTGGGATGTACGAGGCGTTCCGACAGATTTCGAGCTAGGTAGCGATTCGGATAAAACGTCGATTGGAGAATCCTCCAAATCCCGCAGACCCTAGAAGACATATCTCCGCGTCTCAGATTATCTATCTTAGCTCTCTTACCTCCTTGGTATTTCGGGAGATTAACGGTTTGGCTATTCTCCAGCGAACCTCAAGCATGAAGCAAATGATCCAGACCAAACCCCACCAGACATACACCCTTTCCAGTCGAATTATGCCGCGATTCTTACCGATCACTGCGTTGTTCCTGTTGCAGGTTTTCGCTTTAGGTTGTGGTAGTACGAAGGTTTTTACGGCTACAGAGCAATTACTTATGTCGGACGCGGTAGATTCCGCTGTAGCAAAGTTAGACTTTAGGCCATTAAGTGGGGCGAAGGTATTCTTGGATACGACCTATATCACGGCGATGGGAAAGCAAACCGTGATGCCGCCCGTCCACAATACTATGGTTAATTCAGACTACGTAATAAGTGCTATACGTCAGCAAATGATCGCGGCGGGTTGTTTGCTGGTGGATGCGAAGGAACAAGCCGACGTGATTTGCGAGGCACGTTGCGGAGCCATAGGCCTTGATGGCCACAGCGTAACCTATGGCTTGCCGGCCAACAATTTTCTGTCGAGTGCCTCGTCGGTGGTAGGTGGTGGAGGCAATCTGCCAGCCATCCCGGAGCTGTCCCTAGCAAAACGAGAACTAAAAAGTGCCGCTTCCAAGGTAGCCGTGTTTGCCTACGACCGAGAAACCCGTGAACCAGTTTATCAAACGGGAATCGCACAAGCTGGCAGCAACGCCCGTGATACTTGGTTTTTTGGAATTGGGCCTATTCAGCAGGGAACCATTTACCGAGGGGCCCGATTCGCTGGAAAACGATTTAAAACAGGTCAACCAGCTTCGATTAACACTGAATCTCCGGTTGGGGTCATCGACCCAAGAGCAGGTGTAGTATTTCAAAAAGATGCTGCTACGCGCAAAGATTCCAATCCAAACAATCCTCCGATGATGGCGAACGGCTCCTCGACTGAGAACCGGTAAAAATAAAATAATGTTTCTGATTGACTCTAGCGCTTTACCCACCTAAAGTGCGGAGACATTCCATTTTCGGGCTGTTTAGAAAAACGACGGACCGGAACAGCAGAGAAACACATGTGTAGTGATCAACCTATTCTTTCCCTGGACAGTCAAGTCCGGGTGGTATTGACGTCGCCCCTCACAATCTTAGCCAGTTTTTTCGAATCGCAACACTGCGACGCCTTCGTCTTTACATACGATACAAAGCGGGTACTCAAGTACTGCAGCGGTTCATTGGCGAATTTATGTGGGGTATCAAAAACCAGTCTCGAGAATCGAAGCTTCAATGACTTGTTGACAAGCCATCCTTGGAATCAGGCGATCAAGGAAGAGAATGAGTTTTTACTTAGCTCCGGAGAGTGCCATCATACGCTTTGCGACATCGGATATGGCGAGTGTCACACATGGGTCGCTTTAAGACGACAAATTGTGGTTGTTGGGGGAGAAACAATAGGGCTTCTGTGCGTAGGATGGAAACTAGAAGATTCTAGGATTCAGAGTAAGGAGGACATTGCATCCAAGACCTTGGGAATGTCGGAATCAGCCCTCTTGGAGCGATGGAACAAACTCACCCCGTCGGAGATTCAAGTTATCGAAGGGGTTTCGCAAGGTCATTTGAACAAGACGATTGCAAAGAATTTGTCCCTATCCATGCGTACAATTGAGGCGAGGCGATCACGAATGATGAAGAAGCTCGGGATCACCAGCGTTCCTGAATTGGTTCGATTTCATCTACTCGTTAAGCAAGCTATCGACAACAAGTCTGGCAAATCGTGAATTGCTAGATAAAAGCCTGGATGTTCGACGCAGAACGGTTTTAGCCTCCGTATTTTTTACGATCGATCTGGAATGTATCACGGGTGGAGGTGTACGCTCCTGGACCATTCATTCTGCCAATAAGTTTGAAAGCAGCGGTATCGATGTAGGCCTTTTCCAAATCTAATACGAATTGATCTTCTATCCAAGCGCTGATGACCTCCCCGATGACGATTCGATTGTGACCGATAGTCAAAATGCGTTCCAGCTTGCACTCGAGTGCCGCTGGCGACCCAACGATTCTGGGTGGTGTGATGCGGGAGGAAGAGGCCGTTTGCAAACCCAACTCCTCGACCTCCGAAACGTCTGGAGGAAAATCAGTTGCGGAATCGCTCATCGCTTGGGCCTGCGATTCAGCAACTAGGTTGACCACGAATTCTTCATCGCGTTCAATGTTTACGGCAGTGTCTTTGGGTCGATCAGCGTGATCTCCAATTCCCAACACTACGAGAGCGGGATCTGAACCTACGGCGTTAAAGAAGCTAAAGGGTGCTACGTTGATGGACCCGTTAGGATTACACGTTGAGACCCATGCTATAGGTCTCGGTACGACCAACGATACCAAAAGCTTATAACGGTTTTGTGCTGAAATGGAACAAAAGTCGAATTCCATGGCTTAGATGTATCCGTAGCGAACGGCATAGTCGTGCCATTCTTGAAGAATGCGGTTTTCTATTTCATTATCCTTTAAGAATCGATTCGTCTTGTATTCGACCTGCGATTTAGTCTTCTCCAGAATCTTCGACTTCACTATCTCAAAATCTCTAAGATTGAGTTGTTGGTAAATCGTAGAGACGACCTGCAATGGATCCTTGGCTAAGTCTTCGTATTTTACATCGATGATTTGCGAATCAGTTAATCCGACTCGACCTCGATCGAACGATTGATACATGCGACGAAGACAACGAAATACAAACGGTTCTAACTGATCATCAGCGATCGGTCTCTGTAGGCCTTGGATCTGATCCAAAGAACGCCACAACTTTACTGTAGAGGGGAATAGGCTTCGAGGATCACGAACGATGTGAATAAACTTGGCATCAGGGTACAACTCGCGGAGCATAGATAGGCGACCCGTATGGGGAGGGCTCTTGAGAATCAGAGGCTTCTGACTCTTGTAGGTAAGAGCCTTCATGAACCAATTCATTAAGTACTTCCATTTTGTACGTTGCGTATCAGTGAATCCATCGTCGGCGAGCGTGTTCTCATCTGGAAAGCCATTTTGAGGGAACATCATCCGGGCATAGAGCGTTGGGGCGCCGAGATTCATTAAAGCGAATTCATCCTCCTGAGGAAGAGCCCAACCTGCTTTCATATTATCCATGGGTCGTTTATCAGGGAGCAACCAACCTCCAAAGCGAGTCACTAAACCCTCGGTTAAAAGGAAGTGCGCCGGGGCAAAACATTGAAAAGTCGTGGGAGATGCAAATCGGTCGTCCAGTCCCAAGTACTCATGGAGCAAGGTTGTACCACTCCTCCAATGACCGAGCACAAACAACGGAGGACCCGCTAGCGTAGTTCTCTCGATGGCCCGATTAAACAGTACGTAATGCGATAAGGCCATCAGATCGGAGAACGGCATGAAAGCGGACACACCCAGGGCAACATGAAGACGATTCCAGCCAATTTGAAATCGATTTTTAATTAAATACGAAAACCACGTTTTGGACTGCATACCATGCCAAAATCGGGGTGCCCACTCGGGATAACTATTGATGACAGACTCTGGGGGTGACATTCCTTGAGTGGGTTATGCTAGCGAATCAGGTACGTATCGGTGACTGGAACAAGACGGGTAGATTACATCAGTTTCCATTCTAACCGATATAGACATCTGTACACTTTTCCAGCTACTTTCCAGATTCTTTGGATTATTTCTCAAGTTGGGATGCGAGAGCCAATCGATGGGTGGATGGTTAAGGGTATGGAGCAGCTATAAGGACGCGATTCTTCCGTTGGGGATCATCGCCTGTCTTGTGGTTATCCTGGTCCCGCTGCCACCTGCACTATTGGATATCTTACTCTCGGCAAATATTGCGATTGGAGTGGTTGTTCTCCTGACAACCATCTATGCCAGGACACCGATGGAATTCAACATCTTCCCGGCAATGTTGGTGGCTACAACGTTATCCCGATTGGTGCTTAATCTAGCGACAACGCGATTGATTTTGACCAAGACTGGAGATGAGGGACTCGAGGCCGCTGGTGGAGTGATTCGGGCCTTTGGAGAGTTCGTCTCTGGCGATTCGCTAGAGGTAGGTATCATTCTTTTCGTAATCATCTTTTTGATCAATTTTATAGTGATCACCAAGGGTGCGTCTCGAATTGGAGAGGTGGCAGCCCGATTTGCATTGGATGGTATGCCCGGTAAACAAATGGCGATCGATGCGGATTTAAGCGCTGGAGCTATAGATGAAAAGGAAGCCCAAAGACGGCGGGAAGAAGTATCCAAACAAGCAGACTTCTACGGAGCCATGGATGGTGCTTCGAAATTTGTTCGAGGAGATGCTATTGCGGGAATAGCGATTACGTTTATCAATCTCTTTGGTGGATTGTACATGGGATATATGTATGCGGGGCTCTCGCTTACAGAAGCAGCATCGATCTATTCTAAACTAACGATCGGTGATGGATTGGTGAGTCAGGTCCCCGCGTTTCTAATCTCCCTGGCAGCAGCATTATTAACGACTCGCAGCGCTCAGAATAGTAACTTTTCTGGTGAGTTTCTGAAACAGATTTTCGCCAAACCGGAAGCGTTGTTTATCTCTGGAGGCTTTTTACTTCTTCTGATCTTTACGGCTCTACCAACGATGCCATTATTGACAATGGGTTTGGGTTGTATCGGACTAGCTGTAATGATGACGAAGCAAACAAAACAACAAGCTGCCCAGGAGCAAATACAGAAGAAACAAACTGAAGCCGCTGCTAAAAAGGAAACACCCGCAGAAAAGAAAGCCGAAGATTATCTCGAAGTGGACCCCATGAGATTAGAACTCGGGGCAAAGTTAATCGCCTTGGCCGACCCAAATCGGGGTGGAGACCTGATGAAGAGAATTTCCACCGTTCGCGCTACCTTAGCTAGCGAGATGGGAATTCTGCTACCCATGGTTCGTATCAAGGATCGTATGAGTTTGCCAGAATACTCTTACGAACTTTCTTTGAATGGGAACCGGATTGCAACGGGCATGGTTCGTACCGATAGACTTTTAGCGATTGATACGGGACTCACGCTGGGACCCATCGACGGTGAGGAGACAACCGATCCGGCATTCGGCAAACGTGCGTTCTGGATCGATCCCAGCAGACGACAACACGCGGAAATTTATGGTTACCAAGTTGCCGAGTGCGGGGCGGTAGTTGCCACTCACGTCCAAGAAACCGCCCGACGTCATGCGGAGGAGTTACTAACTCGCGAAGTAACAAAACAGCTAGTGGATCAGCTCAAAAAGACAACACCAACCGTCGTCGAAGAGTTGATCCCGGGATTGATGAAGTTGTCCGAGGTTCAACAAGTCCTACAGAATTTGCTCAAAGAAGATATCCCCATCAGGCAACTCGGCCTGATTTTGGAAACCCTCGGCGACTTCGCCCATCGAGTCAAAGATCCAATGTGGCTTACGGAGTATGTTCGCCATCGATTGGCTCGAACCATATCACACCGCTTTCGAGATTCTAATGGGGTGTTAAAGGTGATTACGCTCGATCCTGCAGTAGAGGATAGAATCGCTGCTGGAGCCGAACAGACTGACCGGGGTGTGTTTTTGAGAATGTCTCCAGATGTAGTTAACAAGACATGCCAAAAGATCGCCGAGCAACTCCGAAAGCTAGAACAACAAAGTCGTCCCCTATGCGTCTTGGTCAGCCCCAAGATTCGCGTTCCACTTCGCCAAATGACAAGCGAAAACCTGCCGCTTGCCAAAATCCTCAGCTATAACGAGATTTCCAGAGATACGACCGTCGAGTCCGTCGCAATGGTCAGCGATTAGAAGATCGATAACTTGTTAGCTAGTGCCGCGATTTGAAAAAAAACTTCTATTGGAGAATCTATGAAATCCCAACCCGCAGCATGAGCGAGTGAAGATATCGCCGGGAATTACCTCGCTTAAGCGGCGGGTTATCTTCAAAGCCATCTCCGAAACACGCCGACCGGTTCTAGAAAACTTGGCCTCCAATTTCGTTTATACTATGAGGATTCCCACCGGTTGCCATTTGGCTACCGTTCCTCCCACCTCCAGCAAAGGGTTTCCTCATGAACCATCTTAATTCCAAGTCGAGTCGAAGACAGTTTTTGTCAAAGACCGTAACCGCTTCTTCGGCTGCTTACATGGGATACCATCTCAATCCGTCAGCGGTCAGAGCCTCAACATCACCAAACGAAAAATTGAATATAGTTGCTATCGGTGCAACCGGTCGAGCTGGCGAAAACATTTCGGGCTGTAGGTCGCAAAATATTATTGCTATCGCTGATGTGGACAAGGAGCTATTAGAAAAGGGTGCGCAAGCCTATCCCAATGCATCCCGCTATCAAGATTTTCGTATTATGCTTGAAAAAGAAGCGGATAAGATCGATGGTGTCCTGGTGGGTACCCCTGATCACACGCACGCCCCCGCTGCGGCGATGGCACTCCGGATGAAAAAGCCGGTGTATTGCGAAAAACCTTTGACGCATACCGTTTACGAAACTCGCGTTCTGCGAAAACTCGCGAAGGAAGCTGGCGTCGCTACGCAGATGGGGACGCAGATCCACGCGGGGGCAAATTATCGACGTGTTGTCGAACTTATTCGCGCAGGGGCCATTGGCCCGATCCGCGAAGTTCATGTTTGGGCTGGGGCAAAATACACTGGCGGAAAGTTTGAGAGTGGAATACCCGTACCAAAACATTTGGATTGGGATCTTTGGTTAGGACCCGCACCCGAACGCCCCTACAGCAAATCGATCCATCCATTTAATTGGCGGCGATTCTGGGATTTTGGTACCGGTGCACTGGGAGATTTCGGCTGTCACTTTCTTGATCTAGTCCACTGGGCTTTGGACCTTAATGCACCGGTCAAGATTAGTACCCAAGGGACAGAATTTGATCCGGTAACTCCTCCGGAATGGGCCATCGTAGACTATCTCTATCCCGCACGCGGTGATGCTCCAGAAGTCAAGGTTACATGGTACGACAGTGGACGACGGCCTGAGATGCTCAATGGACTCAAGGACCGCAACGGCAACCCCTTTAACTGGGGTGGCGGACAACTGTTTGTTGGAAGCGAAGGTCTAATTCTTTCGAATTATGGAGAGCATTATCTACTCCCTCATGACAAATACACATCGTATGTTAAGCCTGAGCCATCTATCCCAGACTCCATTGGGCATCACGAGGAATGGTTAGATGCTATTCGGACTGGAAAACCAACAACCTGTAACTTTGAATACTCTGGTGCACTCACAGAATCTGTGCTTTTAGGAGTCGTAGCCTATAAGTCTGGTGAAGCTCTAGAATGGGACACGAACAAGTTTCAGGTAACAAACTCTAAGAAAGCCAATGATCTGCTTCACAAAGAGTATCGCAAGGGTTGGACCCTCTAGTCTGGCTTTTCTCCAAGCCAGGTTCTCATGATTGGAAAAAAAAAGGGTAGCGTTTCAAACGCTACCCTTTTTTCAGTTATGACGGTTATACGTCTGTATTACTTAGCTGGTGGCATAATCACGGTGTCGATGACGTGGATAACGCCGTTCGCTGCGTTGATGTCGGTGGAGACGATCTTTGCATTGTCTACGTAAGCTGCACCATTTTTGACGCTGATCTTAACACTCGCCCCTTGGACGGTCTTTGCAGACTTGGCTTCCAGTGCGCCTTCGGAGAATACGCGACCTGGAACAACGTGATAGGTTAAGATAGCAACAAGCTTGTCCTTGTTTTCTGGCTTGAGTAGATCCTTAAGGGTCGCTTCTGGAATCTTCGCGAATGCAGCATCGGTTGGTGCGAAAACGGTGAATGGACCTTCTCCGCTTAGGGTCTCAGCAAGACCGGCAGCCTTGACGGCAGCGAGCAAGGTCTTGAAGCTACCTGCTTTGTCAGCAACGGCAGGAATCAGATCAGTGGAAGGGAGGATAACGCTGTCGATGACGTGGATCACGCCATTGCTGCACTTGATGTCAGTCTTGACAACATTAGCACCATCAACAGCGACCTTACCGCCATCAACTTTAACAGCGATTCTCTGTCCTGCGAGGGAAACCGCACCCTTAACCTTGACTACATCAGCAGCCATCACAGTACCCGAAACAACGTGGTACTTGAGGATTGCTTGCAACTTAGCCTTGTTCTCTGGCTTCAGCAAAGTCTCTACTGTGCCCTTAGGCAACTTCGCAAATGCGTCATCTGTAGGTGCGAAAACCGTGAAAGGTCCTGGTCCGGAGAGCGCTCCGCCCAAGTCGGCAGCGGTTGCGGCAGCGACCAAAGTCTTGAAGCTACCAGCCTCCACAGCGGTTTCAACGATGTTCTTTTGTGCGTTAGCAACGCCACTAAATCCCGCAACTACAGCGAGAGCGAGTCCAAAAAATCTAGTCTTCATAGGTTGTATCCGTCGTAATCAAAAAACATTTTGAATGGTGATGCTCAGTCGAGCACGAGTGTTAACGGTCGCGAACCAGTTGGCTCATTGTACAACCTAGTCAACTCACCTCGTCCAAAAAATTCTACGACTGGGAGGGGCGGGGACGGATGTAGCCATTTTTCTTCAAGATCTCAGTGTTGGAGGGATACCCCATTGCTTCCAAGATCGCTTTGATTTCATTTATCTTTTCATCGATGCTCTGCTCTTCGCCATAGTTGTCAGACTTTAACGATTTAAGCCGTGCTAGCTCTCGGAAAGCGTTATCTACATCGGTTGTAATTCTGTCCCTATTGGCGTCACTTCGGTTTATGGAGGGAGGACGATTGTCATCTACCGCCTGAGAGGATTTAGGCTCACCGTTGAGGTTATCACCAGAAGGGTTTCGAGGTTGAATCTCGCGCTGTATGTTCATTTTCGCTCTCTGGTATCCCGTATCCGATTTCTCCATGATCTGCGCTAGGAGGTCTTCAGGATTTTTGCTGTCGGATTCTGCAAGCAGCTCCATAGCACTGTTCGTGGCGCTCTTTGTTCTATCAATGGAAACTGGATGTTCAATTGGGTGGTTAGCAACTCGCGTTGAATCGGTTGGCGGAGCAAAGGAATCGCGTGGTTCGTAGTTGCCTGGTGTAGAGAATTCGTTCGGAAAGGAAAGATCTGCTGAACGTCTTCCAGTCACTTTGTCACGAGATCGACGTCCATAGGTCGGCCCCATGTCGATCGGTGTAATAGCGAAAACGATACCTAGGCCAAAGACTAGCCCAGCGATCGCGCTGAGTCCCGAGAGGGTTGTACGACCTGGACCCGTTGGCCTATCGCTTACGATGGGCGCGTCGAGTCGTGTAAGAAGACTAGTTGATATCGACGCATCCCGGGCTGCTTGGGCACCCGCTAACTCTCGTTCCGCAGTTTCTAGTAGCGTAGTTTTGGATTTCACATCCGCTACGAGATTTGCATACGCCGCACGTCCCTCTGCGATAGCTGCCAGTCTCGCCTCTGCCTTTACCTTTTGGGTTTCCAGGCGTTGAAGTTTAATATCTGCAAGAGCGAGCTCAGCATCGACCGTCGTGATAGCGGCTTTCAATTCGTTCGAAAACTGACTTGCAATAGCAGCCTGGGCGGAGTTTGACGCGATCGCGGATGGATGATCAGCAGTAAACTTTCCCAGTATATGAGCACCTTGGATTTGGGAATCAGCCAATCCTTCGCGCATGCGTTTTAATCCGGGGTGAGCATTGAGAACGGAGCCTGGTGCCACGAGAAATCCTTGAGGATCTTGTGAGGCTTTGATGAGCATGTCTCGGTCGGACAACAGTGCTTGGCGACTTGTCTCAGACTGTCGTATTTCGTTCTTGATTTGCTCCAACTCGGATCGCGAAGAAGAATTGCCTCCCACAGTTTCCGTGAGTCCTCTGAGATCGGTTAAATCAGAACCTGCGGCACGTTCGGTTTCTTCGAGTTGTTTGGTGGCCTCGGTCAATGCTTGACGACGAGAATTTCGTGCGCTGACTAATTCGAGAATCACTCCATCGGCACGAGCACGACGCACTTGTTGTAATCTCGATTCTAGGGCATCACATAAAGCCTTGTTGAGTCGTCTCGCGTGATCTGTAGAGTTGGACTTGATATCCAGATAGATTATTTCTGTAGTTCCAAATTCCGTGCCTTTAGGGGCGTGAACTTGAATCGCTTGATTTGCCGTTTCCTCAACCAATTCCTTAGAAGGATACTCTCCTGAAAAGGAAACAGGGAAAAGCCAATTCATAATTTGTGGCGGTTCGCCGACGGCGACCAATGCCTCGCGAACCACTTGATGACTCTTGGCCATTTCCAGGATGGTTTCTTGAGCCGCCTTCATTTCGGTTTGACTTTGAAATCGTCCGAGCCTCATCACGGCACCATTGGCTTCGTCGCGAACCAAGAGTGCTTGCGATGCGATATAGGTGTCTGTTTTGAGGAAGAATGCGTAAAACACACCCAACGCACCAAAGATAATGGTCGTCAAAATCCATAAGGGAGCCCAAACGAGAATACCTCGTAAGATGCTTTTGACGGCAGGGTTGGTGATAAACGAATTCATTCGATTCGATGGTCTTTTATCAGGTTCCGAGTTCGGACGAATGGAAAGTCAGACGGATAGTTTGAGAACAAACCGATAAACCATTCCCTGAAGAGCAATTTTTGTCGACCAAAAAAGGCTATTAACTCTTTGGAAACCGAAACACCGTTGCTGTTTGATTCAATCGCGTGGGAAACGACTAAACGGGAAAAAAAACTAAAGTTCTGGAATGAAACATCGGGGGAATGCACGTTCTCGTACAGAGCGAAACGAATCTTTACTTTTTTCCTGGAGTAGCAGTTGTAGGATCATCGGGCCAAGAATGCTTAGGATACCTGCGTCGCAGCTCTTTTTTTACTTCGGGGTAACCATTTGCCCAGAACGATTCTAGATCGTCGGTAATCTGCTGCGGTCGCATGGCGGGAGACAATAAATGCAGTAAAACGGGAACACGCCCTTTGGCAACTCGAGGTGTTGACTTCATAGAAAAGACCTCTTGGATTTTAACTGCGAGGATAGGAGATTTCCCGATAGCGTATTGGAGTTTTACGGAGCTGCCACTCGGGACGACAATCCTTGCAGGCGCTTCTCGTTCCAGGGTATTCAACTGGTCGGCTGTAAGTTTCGCTCGAAGCCAATCGAGCCAAGCACCATTTTTGACTTCATTTAATGCACGAGCCCCTTCACAGAGTTGTTCCGCAACACTCAACAAAACGTTTTGGTCGATCAAAGGTAATTCGAGTTCTGGTAACCATTCACGCAGGCAATTAACTCGTTCAATAAAGCTGCTGACAGCCTCATCATCTCGGGGGAAGGTCGTGTCCCAATTCTGACGCACTGCCTGAAATAAAATGGCCTTAGCACGAGCGAAATCGGTAATGGAGGTCGGGGTCTCGTTGAGTACTAAATCGATCCAAACGGTTTGTCTACGTGCAACAATCTGTTTTTGAGTGGGGTGAAAAAAACATTCTTCTCGTTCAACAGCACGTTGCATGACCCAATCGCTCTTAACGCCGCTTGCCTGCCTTACATTCGCATCACCTCGCCCGGAATCGACATCGATACAAAGAAAAAACTCAGGCTCACTAACCCCGCTTTGTTGTGCTAGGTTAACCCCTTTTCCCCCTACCATGATTCCGTTGCTTTTACCAGGAGCTCTTCGACGAGCGAGTCGGTCTGGGTAACCGGCTAACAAGCAGAGCATGAGAGCCTCCCGTTCAGGAAACGTACCAAAGTCTTTGACGGGATTGAACGATAACTCTCTCAGTGCTTGACTGAGCTGTTTGGCTACGGATGCAATGTTGCCAACGGCGCTGCGATTCAATTCTCCGAACGCTGAGGATCGATTTCGTCCGTTTAGAAAATCTTCGACGAGCTCTAAACGTTCCATGCAATCGCTATCCCAACGATTGGTACTTCGAGTTACCATGCCGGGTCTCCCCTCTCGATTTTCTCTTCGATCAAATGGATCTCGCTCCGATAAAAGCGCTGCCAGAAGACATGCTCTTTCCTGACATCGCAAAGAGACTGATTCCAGAAGTACCCGCGCCAAACGCGGATGAATGGGAAGTCGTACCAAACTTTTTCCGAGCTCGGTGATTTTCCTGTTTTCAATGGCCCCAAGATGTATAAGCAATTGTTCTGCGGCTTTCCAAGCTTCAGGATGGGGCGGTTCTAACCAGGGAAAATCAAACGCGGTACCCTCACCCCACGCATAAAGTTGCAATGCGGCGGAAGCCAAGTCGACTCGTACAATTTCGGGTTCCAAATGGGGAGCACGTGCTCGATCGGAGGCTTCCGACCACAGTCGATAACAAACTCCCGGGGCAACTCGTCCTGCCCGACCAGTCCGCTGAGTTGCCGAAGCTTGACTAATATTCTCCAAAGACAATCGATCTAAACCAACATCGGAAGAGAATCTCATGACTCTCGCCAGCCCAGTATCGACGACCACTCTGATGCCTTCGATTGTCAGCGATGTTTCCGCAATGTTGGTAGCCAATACGATCTTGCGACGAATTCCAGTTTCAATAGCTCGCACCTGTTCGTCGAGCGGCATGGTACCGTATAGCCTGACAACGTCGCAGTCCCTGGCGAGTGAGGATCGCTCTAGTAGAGATGCTGTCCGTTCGATCTCACCAGATCCGGGCAGAAATGCAAGCACATCGCCATCGTGTTTGGGCACGATGTCCAATAGTGTGTCTGCAAGATGTTCTACCGGTTTCGTTTTTGAGGATGGAATCGGACGGAACCGGATTTGGACGGGATAGCAGCGACTTTCCACCGATACAATGGGAATAGGCCCAAGTGCTCTTTCTATCGCGTTTACGTCTATCGTGGCAGACATAATGACGATTCGAAGATCGTCACGCATGGTCTGTTGTAGTCGACGCAGCATGCCGAGCGTTAAATCCGAGTCCAATGATCGTTCATGAAACTCATCTAGTAATACAACCGCGGTGTCTTCAATCAACGGATCCTCTTGTAACCTACGCAAAAGGATACCCTCAGTCGACACGACAATCTGGGTGTGCTTGTTTGTTCGATTTTCAAACCGAACTTGATAACCGACGCGATCTCCTAGCTGTACTTCTTCTTCGTATGCGATTCTTTGAGCTACAGATCGAGCGGCAAGTCTTCGAGGTTGTAATAGCTGTATCCGTCGGCCATCATTTGTGTCTCGTAGATGAGACGCAATGTAGGGGGCAACTCGAGTGGTCTTGCCTGAGCCCGGAGGGGCTTCCACAACGACAATTTGGTTAGACGAAACTGCTTCCCAAATCGCTTCTAAGTGAGCGTCGATGGGTAATGAAACTCTAGGCATTATTGGTTCCGAATCTCTTTACTAGACAGTTAGCTCACGTCGTATACAACCAGCGACTTCCAAACCGCTTTGAATCGCACCTTCGATGCTGGCCGATTTGCAATAATCGCCACAACGATATATTCCCTCAGCAACTCGGAGTGTAGGCGTTTGTGCTATGGCACCTACCGATTGAGATGGGAGAGCATACGGAACTAAATAGGTTTTGAGATGCTGCCAAGAATCGGCCTGCGATCCAAACCATTCTACAAGCTGTTTACGGACAGTTTCAATTAGCTCGTCTCCGCGTTCCGATGGGATTCCCACGGTGCTCACACTCAATAATGCTTGTTGTCCCGATGAGTAGGAAGGCTGACAAAAGTTCGGAAAACAAAGATTGTTGATTAGCCCCTTTCCCTCAGCATTCAGGACTAGTGTGGACTCCCTTAGTGGAGGATCGCTGACAGCAAAATACAAACAAGCCGTACTGTTGGGAGGTATCGAGATTGTTGGTTTTTGTAGGAACGAGGAGAGCAAACGATTGGCACAAGGCTCTTCCGTGGCCACGATGATTACATCGCCGCGTAATTCCCGCCCGTCGGAGGTGACCACCATACCAGGCTTAACAGCCGCGACAGATTTATTGAGATGAATGCTACCGTCTCTTAAACACGAAGCGATTTGAGCTGGGATGGCCCCCATACCTTTTTTGGGCAACGCCGCAAAACCGGAGCTAAACGCTCGGAATACAAAGTCCAAACGATCTGAGGCGATATCGAAATTCGAATCGAGAAATATTCCACGAAAGAAGGGAATGAAAAAGCGATCCATCATGGTCTTGGAGAATCCGAGCTGCTCCAGTCGGTCCAATGCCGGAACTCTGGATTCCCGAAAAACCTGTTGCTCCGATAATCGCGTGATTCGATTTTGATACTGAAGCAGCTTCCACTTATCCGTTACAGTACCGATCGGAGCCAGAGCAGTGGAGATGAGTTGACCAATGGCTTGCTTCAAATCACATCGTTTCGGATCGCCAACTCGATATCGTTTCCCCTGGAGTTGCATAAGAGCTCCAGCAGGAAAGCACTTTATATCGAGCGCAGGAAGATCCAACTCTTTACCCGCTGTTTCATAAGCGGTTAAGTAAACTTGGAATCCGTGATCCAACAGAAATCCATCGACTGTATCAGTTTGGATCCGACCACCGACTCGATCACGAGCTTCGAGTACTGTAACCTGCCAGCCGAATTTCTCCAGCTCCCGAGCCGCAATCAAGCCGGACAACCCGGCGCCGACAATTATAGCTTTTGGTTCGTTACTGCGATTCACGATCAAGGTATCTTCTCCGCGCGTAGTATCTCACGTTAGTTCCGCCAATAAGCTTTCGAGCCCTTCGCGATACGTTGGGAAAGAAAGAGGTCGCTGTATTTCGTCTAACAATCGCTTTGAACTAATACGTTTGTTCGAATCAGATCGCGACATCGCCGACGAAGACTCGGGTGCAAAGATTGGTTCGCGATATTTTCCTAGTTTGGCAACATACGAGTAGTACTCTTGTCTAGTAGGTGGCTGCCCGTCGGAAACACAATACAGATCGAATAGGGTTCGTCTGGAAGCAAATTCCAGAATAACGTCTACGAGATCTGATAAATGAATAAGGTTCACGAACGAATCCGGATGCATAGTGAGCGGATTCCCATCGCGAATCGCTCGCCAATTAGGGACCCGGAGTGGACCGTAGATTCCCGAAGGACGTAAAATGAGCCGTTTCTCTTCCTCAATGTGTTCGCGAATCCAGCGCTCACCCTCACCAGCGGCGATCGATCCCGGCCTCAGGGGAGAAATTAAACTCGTTTCGTCCAACCAGTCGCCGGATGAGCCATTTCCGAAGACTCCTGTCGTTGACAAGTAGACCCATTTCGCTGAATCAACCCCGCGTTGCAGTGCATCGAAAAGCTGGCCCAAGCCATCAACATGGGTTCTTTCTGGGGGGCGATTCGGGACTTGAGCGTGAGAAACAGATATCAGAATCGTTGATAATTGCCCACCGACATGATCGAGCAAGCTACGATCGTGGGGCCACGGCGAATACCAATCCCAAACAATAGGCTGGATTCCCGCTCTTTCCAATTCCTGGCCAAACTCAGGTCGTCGGGTGATAGCAAACACCCTATCACCTGCATCGGCCCACCGCTTTGCTACCGGAAACCCCACGTAGCCACATCCTATAATTAGCCTATTCTGCATCATTTACCTCAGTGATTGGTTCGTGGCAATCGGCATAATGCATCTGGGGTGACCATCCGTTTCGAAATGTTTTGGATTTTTCTTAAAGTTGGTGGGTTTCATTTTGACTATGCTTAGCGAATAATCGTTTTCGAAGTCGGATTGAGACGGCTGTGCCGTTTGGACTAGACCTTTGTCTCGGGATCAATAGAAAGTGAAACATGATAGCTAGGAAGTATGGTGATTGCCCATCCCGCCTCATAGCCACATGCCTGAATACTCGCTTAATCGCGCTACTAAGTTTTGTCTCAATCCTTTTTTTGACCCTTTCGAAAGGACCTGGACTCGGTCAGGAACAATCGGCAGACGGCCTGTCGCGCTCCCGTACATCCGCCAAGCCTGCCGTCGCGAGTTACTTTTCCACGGTACTAGATAGTCCATCCGCAACGACCAAAATTCCACTTCCCGATGCACTGAAATCTCTTGCATTGGGAGCGGATCCACGTGACAAAAACGAACTTGTTCTTCTTCAAAAACAACAATCCAGCCTTTCGAAATTACTACCGCTTGTTACGGTGAATTTGCAACACGGCAACACCCAAGGTAGCGGCGTCATTGTTAGCGGCGATGGTTATATATTGACCGCAGCACACGTGGCAGGGAAAGCCTCCCAAAAAATCCAAATAACGCTTCACGATGGGACCAGGCTCGAGGGTGAGTCTCTAGGATTGAACCGGAATGAAGACGCGGGAGTTGTGAAGATCACGACTCCACCTAGCGACCCAAATCAGCCATGGCCTCATGCCAGTCTAGGTCGTTCCAGTGACTTACGAAACGGATCTTGGGTGATAGCAGTCGGTCACCCTGGTGGTTGGCAGTCGGATCGACCGGCTGTGATTCGTGTTGGCCGCATTTTAAAAATGATTGACTCGACGATGGTTACAGATTGTCCATTAATCGGTGGAGACAGCGGCGGCCCACTCTTCGATTTGGAAGGCAAACTGATTGGGATACACAGTCGGATTGGTGTCGACGTTGAAGAGAACATGCATGTTCCAGTCGAAGTATTTTATAACAACCACGAGCGTTTAATCAGTCGCGAAGTTTGGGGTGCTCTACCCGGTTTTCAGCCCTTTATTGGGGTCGCTGGGGCTCGTGAAGAAGTGAGCAACGGCAGGTGTCTTATCCAAGAGGTTGGTCGAGATACGCCCGCGTTTCGCGCAGGAATGAAACCGGGAGATGTCGTATTAAAATTTGATGGGAACGAGATCACAAAGTTTCAGCAACTCAAGGATGCCGTGGATTCCATGGTGCCCGGCGATTCGGTCATGGTCGAAATTGAGAGAGACTCCAAAAAGATGCGTCTCCGGCTGATTATCGGTTCAAAAAATTAGTTAGATCGATTGAGACTTGGGTTGGGGATCAGGCGAAATTTCGCGCGATCAGACCTACGGATTGTGGCCATTTCCGATTTGGAATTTGCTATCCTAGGGGATGCTGGGTACCTATACTGAGTTGATACCTTGTTCAAAACTGGTCGGCCAACGTTTCGTTAACTCGAATCAGCGGCTAGCTAAATTCGGAAGCGTTACTGCGGATTAGAATTGAGGATTGCTACATGAAACGGATTAATCGACATGCCCGCGTTGCTTTGGCTTCGGCTTTGACCTCGTTTCTTGTTTGCCATGTTAGACCTTCTGATCCCTCTGTTTTCGATGCATCTATTGTTTCCGTCTCTTACACGCCCGCGTCGGACGAACTCGGATCGATGGATACGAGCGATTCCGATGCGCATCAGCCTCTGTCCAACGATACTTCCGGCAAATCGCTGCTCGTTCAACAAGGCTACAGCGTCGGCGACAAGGTCGGATTCTTGGATGGTCGAGGTCACACCAAAACCCATTATCAAACATTAAGAGCGTTCCGAGACTCTGTTGGCAACTCCTGGAAGTCGACTGTTCAGATTCTCAATGGAAATCGACAAGTGGCTTTGGGAGCCATTGTTCATTCGGGGGGATGGATTGTTTCCAAATCGAGCGAGGTGCCCGATCAATGCGATGTCAAACTATTTGACGGTACCAAAGCTATCGGATCAACCGTACTAAGGAAAGTCGATCTCGATTTGGCGATTCTAAAGATTGAACGAGAAGGTTTGCAACCAGTCGTTCTCAATCCCAAAGTTGACGTACCCCTCGGCGGTTGGTTGGTTAGTACCAATATCCGATCCACACCACTAAATGTCGGAGTATTGAGTGTCACTAAACGAAATGTACCATCGGAACGTCCTGTTCTAGGTCTTCGATTGGGTGAGGCACCTGCAGGAGAAACAGGTGCATTAATCGAAAGCGTCGTAGCAGGTGGAGGGGCCGATCGCGCAGGCATCCAGGCCGGTGATATCATCAAAGAGGTTGATGGTGTCGAGCTTCCTAATCGAGCTCGTGTTCTCGATTATCTGAAGTCGATTACTGCCGGACAATTCGCGAACTTAACGTGCGACCGAGAAGGGCGAAAGATGGCCTTCCGAGCACAAATGATGGATCTTACCAGTTCTCTTTTCGATAGCACCGAAATGGAGGTCAATGGGGAGATTAGCTCTAGGGCAACCGGCTTTAAAAATGTTATGCAACACGATACGGTCCTGCTGCCCCATCAATGTGGTGGGCCCATTGTGGACATCGATGGAAATTTTGTGGGGCTCAACATTGCGAGAGCGGGGCGAGTGGTCAGTCTGGCTTACAACGTCAAAGAGCTCCAGCCAGTAGTGTTCGACATGCTTCGGACCTTGGATGTTGATATCACAGAACTCTGGAATGATTCCAAGTTTGTTGCAAATGAATCGGAATCTGGATCGGGGGCTCTAACTCAAAGCGAAGCTTCTCAAAGTGTTCCCGCTAGCATTCCAGCCTACATTCAAGTGGAGTCGTTGAAGCCAGAAGTTAAGGTTCCGCAAAAGAATTGAGCGGAAGTGAACTAAGCTGCAGTCAATGTTAGTACCGCGATCTCCGGCCTGCAGTTAAATCGTACTCGCATCGTGTGACCGACTCCTCTGGAGATGTAAAGTGAGCGGGTGGCGTCGATCGAGAAGTGCCCGGACGTATATCGCCGATTCCTGACTGGTAACATCGGCGGAGGTAAAAAGGGCGGTTTGCATTGACCTCCATGGGTGTGTCCGGAGAGTATGGTCCCTCGAAAATTTCCCCATACCGGCAGATCACAAACGTCTGGATTGTGGCACAGACATAGACTCGCGTGGGTTATATCCCAATCTTGGAACGCCTCTTTAGGCTCGAATCGAGGCGACCACATGTCTTCTACACCCACCAAATGCAATCCATCACGTTCAACGCGAGAGTTTCTTAAAACCTCAATGCCCAGTTGGCTTGCGACCTCAGCGACTTGATCTGCCACCTCGACTTGCCACCATCCTAAGCCGTAGTCATGGTTTCCTAAACACGCAAATGAGCCAAGACGTGCAGGACGGTACTCATCCAGTACCACTTTGAGCTCCTCGATTCCACCGGTATGGTCAATGAAATCACCGGTAAAGGCATGGAGATCCGCATCGAGGTCGTTGATGATCCGAATTGCCCTTTGCAGGTAACTAGTCGTCACTTTACCTGCGTGCAAATCTGTGATGTGAAGCAGTCTCTTACCCGACCAAGTCGCGGGTAAATTGGGAATCAGCAATTCGCTATGCGTTATGTCGAGCCATCGGGGTTCAATGAAGTAAGTCCAGCTCAATAACGACAGGGCAGCGGTTGGCACGCCTCCTAATAGAAATCGTCTACGACTGAGCATCTTGGCTAACACAAACGTCCTAGTGATGAGTGAAAATTAGTGGTTAAACAAGAATTCACGCGAAGTCATTAAACTCCAAAGAAAATCCTCTAAGAATGTCTTTTTTTCTGTAGAAGATACTTTTTTGAACTCTTCGAGCATAGATAGTTTCTCGGTGTCTGTTGGGTAGCGGGATAAACAACGCAAATATCCTGACTCGATAATCGCCGAATCATCATCGCCATATTTGGCTAAAAGCTGCTCGACGATGCTACCTGAAGCCGATAACTTTTCATTGAGAGTATCGCCATTATTAAGATTCAACACCTGTATGACGCTTGGTTCGTCACTTCGCTCGCACTCACAGGTGATTCGTCGTTGATTGCGACCAAACGTCCTTAAGAATCCACTTTCAACACTCGAATCAAAAAGCTGTATTGCTTTTGTTCCCTTGGCATAAAAGGAAGTCGGCGTTTTATCGCCACCTAGATAAGCAATACGGTCAAATACGGTTGAAACACCGGTGACGTCGACGATGGCATCATGAATGACCTCAGCCATCAGACGACGGGGATAGTATCTGGAGAAATATTTTTTGTCGTTGATATTGAGATCGTTGGCTTCGCTGCTTAGTTGGTAGGTGTCGGAATTCATGATCAATCGCATGAATTTCTTAAGATCGTAGTCCATCGCAATCAATTCTTGACAAAGATAATCCATCAAGACCTCGTTGCTTGCTGGATTGCTGAGTCTCATATCATCCACAGGATTAACGATTCCCACTCCAAAATAGGCCGCCCAAATTCGATTCACTATCGCTCTAGTGAAGTAGGGGTTATTGGGGGAAACCATCCAATCTGCCAATGCTATTCGCCGATCGGTGGTATCGTTTGGATCCAAAGGTCTTCCATCGAGCGGGGCTGGTGGCTGTGGGATTCCTCGAAGCGGTTGTATTAAATCACCTCGATCAGCAACCATAAGGGTTCGAGCCGAATCGCCATTGCGCACTTCCCCGCCCCATCCTTTTGCTCTCACCCGCGAGAACATATTTGCCATGGCATAGTATTGATCATTGGTCCACTTTTCGAGTGGGTGGTTGTGGCATTTGGCACAACCAATCGATAAACCAAGAAACGCTTGGCATACATTTTCTGTCATGCTTTCAGGATCTTGGTTAATGGCATAAAAGTTAGTCGCGCCATTCTCTAGTGCCTCTCCACGCGCGGTCACGATCTCCCGGACAAAATCATCCCAGGGAGTATTCGCTTCCACACGACTCCTAATCCATGTGTAATAGGCTTTCATGCCATCGGTACGGAGTAGATTGCTGTTGAGTGTAAGCAAATCACTCCAACGATAAGTCCAATAATCGACATAGCTTGACCCATTCAAAAGCTGCTCGATCCATCGGCTCCGCTTATCAGGTGAGTTATCTGCTAGAAAGGCTCGGACCGCTTCCTCCGTCGGCAGGCATCCGGTCGCGTCGAGCGAAGATCTACGAATAAACTCACTATCACTGCACAACGTAGAGGGCGCGAGACCGAGTGAGGCTAAATGATCCGAGACAATCCTGTCGAGCTGACTCGCGCTGCTGTTCTGGTTAGGCGAGCTTCCCTTGTCAATTAGGCTTTCTTTGCTCGCTTTACTTTCGGGGTTGGAAAAGGGAACTCGGATCCGAGCGAGACCGATTTTACTGGCAAACCAAACCGATATTGCTCCCTCACCAGCGCCCAATACCGTGATGGTTCCCTGCTCGTCAATGGAAGCCACCGATTCATCTGTCGACGTAAACTTGGCCCACTTCGTGACATCGGTAACCCGGCCGTTGGAATAGATTGCTTTAACAAGTAGTTCTTGCTTATCGTTCAGTGCTAAACTTACGTCCGAAGGAGACACTTCGATCGATTGAATCCTTGGATCACTATCTCGTGGCCCTACGGCTCCAGACGCGATCCAATTTTCTAGTAACCGATAATCGTCGCTTTCTTTTTGCAGTCGCACTCCTCCTTTATGCGGTACAGTTCCCGTAGCCTTCATCAATAAAAGCGAATTCGCAGGATTCGACAGATCGATTCGACGTCCGCGATCTTGTCGCGTAATGTGGAAATGGTCTGTTGTGGGATCATAACCACGCAAAGAAAGTCGAAACCCACCTTTGCCCGCTAAAGCCCCGTGGCACGCACCCATATTGCAGCCACTCCGAGACAATATGGACTGTACGTGATTCTCAAACTCTATTTCCGCGGCTTCTGTTGACGAAACGGTTTCCTGCGCCGATGTAATATTCGTAACCAACATGAACGCGAAGAGGGCTGGAAAAAAAGGTTTGATGCAAAATAGCTGGAAAGAACTCTGGTTTGTATTCATGAGATCGATCGGAGGGAATAAGTTATCGATACAGAGTCGAGCGACTACTTTTGCAATTGTAATCGAAAAGTTGTTCGAATTGGCCGATGATCTGAGGCCATGGTTTCAGGGACTACTGCTGTTTCAGCAAAATCCCAAAGATTTTTAGGACTTCCAAAGATGAAGTCTATCTCTACGGCAGGTTGGTCTGCAGGAAATGTGAAACGATTGGAGGCTGGTTTGATCGCTTCGACAGCATTTCTAGCCAATAGATCGAGCGTTCTGGAACCGGCTCGATCGTTGAAATCCCCCAACAACAGGAACGGTGTTTGCAATCGATCGAGATACTCCTTTAGCTTTTCAGCTTGAGCATACCGGTACTTGTCGTCTTTCACCCAATCGAAATGAAGATTGACAACTGTGAGCCTTCCACCGTTTGGAATTTGTACCTGCGTAGCCAAAGCAACACGCGGCTCGTTTCCCCGAGGCAGTTCGATTACTTCGCTATTAAGAATCGGATGTTTGCTTAAAATCGCGAGCCCATATTGTCCGCCGTCGTAGTCCATGAACTTGCCGAACGCAGGGTTCATTTGCAGCTTTTCCGCCAGAAATTTAGGTTGGTCTACGGATTGACTTCGACGAACCTGGTTATCTACTTCTTGCAAACAGACAAAATCGGGCGATAGCTTCTCGAGGACCTCGGCTGTTCGCTCTAGATCTAGATTGCTATCCATCCCTTGGCCGTGTCGAATATTGTAGCTAACCGCGACGCCTTGCCAGACATCGTTATCTGCGATCGCTGATGGGGCTAAGCCTAAGACGAGTAAGCATAGACAGAAAAGTGTCGATGCACTCACCGATTTGATGCTACAAAAGGGATCCGTCATAGGCAAGAATTGCATAGAAAAACTACTTCTTCAGAAATTGCAATGTAAATGCATCGTTAACAGTAACCTTGCTGGGGTCGATGATTTTAAGTTCGCTTAGCGTCTTGTGCAAATCGTCCCACCGGGCCTGGGTCATATCACCAATAATCGATGCGTCTTTTGAAGCCGGAATACATAGCTGCTTGAGAGCGATAACACCGTAGTCAAGAGCAGCCTTTTCGAGGCCTTGTTTGTTTTGACTGAGGATGATCTTATTTGCTTCGTCGGGCGACTCGAGATACTTTTGCCATCCTTCGATACTGGCTTGTACCATTTTTTTACAAATAGATTCGTCCGACTTGATATATTGGGACGTTGTGATCAGCAAACTGGCATAGGGATTGTAGCCGATAGTTGACATCATTAATTCATTAACTTCTACACCTTGTTGGCGTGCCATGAACGGTTCGCTAAAGTTGTAACCTTGGCAAGCAAAGTTCTTGTCTGCAACAACTTGTGCAACCGAACCGAAATAGGGAACTACCTCAACATTGTCAGCAATTAGCCCTTTGCTTTTTAGGAAGGGAACATAGGGTCTTGAGGAGTCGATTTGAAGCTTAACATTCTTCAACTTCTCAAACGAGTCAATGTCTGAGTCTTTCCGCGTCAGAATGCAGCGCGGGCCGTCCTGAATTGGTGCCATGAGAGCCACGAGGTCGATATCTTGATTTCTCGCGATGAGGACATCGTCTGCGTTGCCTACGCCGAACTGAACGCGACCTAGAACCAGCTCTTGTGGGACAACAGTAGATTTTCCTCCAGGGACAATTTCTACGTCCAGTCCATATTTCTCATAGATTCCGTCAGCTTTTGCTGCATAGAAGCCACCGTGCTCCGCTTCTGGATACCAATTCAGCAAGAGTTTGATCTTAGTTAGGCCCTTTGAACCTGATCCTCCCAGTAGCTCCTTGGCTTTTTCTGCCTGATTCGGGGTGAGGCTCTGTGAAGCCTGTTTTTTTCCCCCACCTGCTGCTCCACCGGCTGGCTGTGCGGGATTGCACCCGGGAAGTACAAGGAGTGGGGAAATAACGAAAGTTAGCAAGCTGGCACAGAACGAGCTAAAGCGAAAAGCCAGTTTTGACGAATGTGGTCGCATGGAACAATCCTAATGGTGTGCTAAGAAACTACGCACCACATTCTAGCAATTGGATCAAGGTTTGCGACTAAACGACAGCATTTGCCGGAAACAACTCTCTGATAAAATCAGCCAATTCCGAAACACTAAAGGGCTTTTGGAGCAGTGCCTTTACCCCATACTTATCGGCGAGTTTGTGAAGATCTAGCTCCATCCCCTTGGCGGTGCAGATGATGATAGGCACATCACTGAGGCATTCATTGCGCAGTTGTTCACAAACTTGCTCACCGTTTAGTATCGGCATTTCATAATCTGTAACAACTAAATCGTAACTTCCCCTCGAGAACAGCTCGATCGCTTCCTTACCGTCTGCAGCCCAGGTAACGTGAAATCCCTCTTGCTCCAGGTTAGAGCGAAGAACCTCCCCAAGTACGATACTGTCCTCGACCACAAGAATGTGGAGTCGAGGAATCGAGTCAATGTCGTTAATTTGGTATGGGTACATGATTGGGGTAATACATTGCCAGTTGATTGCGAGTAAACGTAAGTCTCTTAAAATGCCGAAGCAAATCTCTTTTAGGAATTTATTTCTACTTTTTCTTCAAAGCATTCACTTTGTTCTCATTCATGAGTTACATACTTTGAGTTTCGTTATCTGCAAACACTCAAGCTGCGCCAGCGTAAAAATCGTTACAAATGGAATCTAGCCATCAAATGACTCTAACCGGCCGTGAACTAGCGATCATTCGTCGCTGGGCTAGCGGCTTGGAAAAGATTGGTTCATTTGAGGTTAATGTCTTTTGTCGAACCAATACAAAGCAGATCAAGGTGCTCTTTCAGGGGGAACGAAGATTAGAAGATATCGAGGAATGGCTGAATTGCATTGAATGGGCTGAGTCTGATGCGAAGATAAGCCAATCGAATCTGCCACTGCGTTTAATTTCCGGCAAGGAAATCGGAATCCAAAGCAGCCACGTTTATCTCGGAGCAACTCCGTTACATCATTGTTATTTCTTCTGCTCTACCAAGCCTGATACTCCGTTCGAGCCAAACCTGTTTTCTCATCTGGCGTCAGTATCATGGCAAAACGAATGGAATGCGGACGAACTACACCGTCAAAAATCGCAACGTCAGGAATTTGTAAAACAAGTTACGAAGGACTTTGAAGAGCTAACATGGCTTAGATCTGTATCGCAACATATCGGAAACGCGACCTTCCGACAAAGTATTGACGAACTGGTCTCAACACAATTACCAAAACTTCGTCAGGTTGTCGACGCAGAGTTTATCGGCTTAGTACCAATCGAGTTTGTATCCGATGTTGGGACAGATCATCGATTCGAACTGTCAACCTCAGGTACGACAACACTCCCCGCAAAAAAACTCAACGAATTCGTGAAGCGATGTGAATCAAATTCGAGAGGCCAAACGTCGGTCTTCAACACTCAATCTTCTTCAGCGGTATTTGACGGCTTTCCAGAACTGCGGAACTGTATATTCACTAGACTGGAGAAGAATGGGAAGATTTATGGCTATTTGTTGGCTCTCAACAAAGAAGTCGATTTCTTCTGCCAGTCTCCAGAACAGTTCCTGATGATCGATCCTAATGGATTTCAATTCGGGACGTTTGAGGCAGGACTTCTGGCGAGCTTGGGTACGATCCTCTCGTCGCACGCAGCGAACTCGGAACTATTCCGTGAACAGGAACAATTGGTTACGGGCGTTGTTCGAGCTGTCATCAATGCGATTGACGCAAAAGACCAATATACCTGTGGTCACAGTGATCGTGTTGCTGAATTTTCCAAAGCGATCGCTCAACAGATGGGCTTGGACGAAGAGGAATGTGACCGGATTTATCTGACCGGTCTATTGCACGACGTTGGTAAGATTGGTGTGCCAGACTCGATTCTAAGCAAACCGGATAGACTGACTGACGAAGAGTTTGAGATAATTAAAAAGCATCCCGAGATTGGCTTTAATATCCTCCAACATTTGAAACCGTTGGCGTATGTTTTGCCCGGAGTCCTGCATCACCATGAAGCAGTGAACGGTAAAGGCTATCCATATGGTCTGGTGGGAGAACAAATTCCGCTCGAAGGTCGAATCATCGCCGTCGCAGATTCTTATGACGCTATGACCAGTGATCGACCCTATCGAAAAGGTATGCCATCTGAGAAGGCGGAATCAATACTTTGCAAAGAGGCTGGATCGACGTGGGACGAATTGGCGGTTTTCGCCATTATGGAATGCATCGCGAGTGGAATGATATCTCCGCAGTCGACAAAACAAATCACTCCGACTTCAAACCCTTTAACTTCTGCCACATTAATTCCTGCAATGGCATTAAGTGGCTAACGACTCGCTAAATAGTCGGGCAGTCACCGGACGACTTGGCATATAGATTTTTGTATTCTTACGGCACTTGATGACTGCTCTTGAGATAAGCCATAAGATCGATTCTCGCTTGATCGTCTAGCGAATCCAGCAATCCTTCAGGCATAAGTGATTGCGTCGATCGCTTGCGCGATTCAATCTCACCTTTTTCAATCACGATCTTATCTTTTGTAGTTTGCACCGTTACGGTCGCTGCATCTTCGAGAACCGCAACCCCTGAAACGAGAGTTCCATCAGCCATTTGGAAAAGAGTGACGCGATAATTGTCTGCAACACTAGCACTCGGATCGATAATGTTTTCACTAAGATAACGGAGATTCGATCGCTGAGCACCCGTTAAATCGGGGCCGGTCGCTCCACCCTCTCCAAACAACTTATGACAACTCGAACAATGCTGACGAAATAATTGCCGTCCATTCGTTAAGCTCGCTTTCTTGTCTGATTCATTCACGAGCCTCTCCAAGGTCTGAATCTTTGCAAGCTTGTCTTTGCCAAACGAGGTGATTTGCGGCCAAATCCTCTCGACACGCGATGTGATGACGGGATCCTCTAACATCACGAACTGCCGCAACATTGTGGCGTCAACCAATTTCGAATCAATCCGATCCGCTTCGACTGCTTCGATCAGCAACGGAATGGTGTCTCGTCGATTCGCTAAACCGCGAATGACCAAGTCGCGAGCCTCTCCTCGAATCGCAAAGGGTTGGGTAAAGAGATCCAATATCTCTTTTGCGTCATTAATAGCACCAGTTCGTAAAACAATCTCAATAGCAGCAGCCTGCAATGCTAGATCCTTCACGTATTTTTTTGCAAGCTCGTATGTTCCCTCGGATTTAGTCGCATCGAGTGAAAGCAGAGCCTCACGCCGCGAAATACTATCCAGTGACGGATCGTTAACCATGAATTCTAACTGGTCGCGGGCAAGCCCATCGCCAAAAATCGTTCGTAGACGTTTTAGTTTGTCTTGATCGCTCGGTGTTTTTATTACGCCACCAACCGCCTCAACTAATTTGCCAAAGCCGTCTGGCGGCATCAGTCTACTACGACCTTTTGTTCCGTCGAACATTCCAAAAATGACGTCGTTCTGCATCGATAAACCCGTTCGATTGGCGATACCGACTAGTGATTCGATTCCCAACGGATCCTGCTGCATGATGGAAGCAAGACGCCGTGAAGCAAATCGTACGACTTTGGCAAAAGGGACGGACTCGCCCTGGTGCGCGTTTGTCTCGCTATAAATCTTAGACAGGAACGCGGCACCTTGTATGGGTTGCTGTACGAGTCGATCCTTAATGGCATACCACAACATGAGGGGATAGTCGCGGTCTTGGTCGAGCGACTTGGGCTGAATCATGGCGGTTGCGATGCTCCACCATCCGTCGCCATTCCAACTAGGCATCGCACCTAGCCAATAGAGTCGTGCCAGATTGCTGGTCTCCTTTTCTGCACTCGATAGAAGTCTAGATACATCGACCAGAGCCGAGATACTCGGATCCGATAAAGACCGAATCACGGAACATCGGACATGCTCATCGGGATGTGCAAGCAAATCGTAAAGTGTTTCCATTTCGACACAGCCACAAGCCTGGGCAGCCCAGAGCTCACGAAGACTTACTTGCATCCGATGCTCGGACGCAACCAGTTGCTTAATGCTATCGAGAGTTTCCGGTTTCAGACGATTAGCAAATTGTCTTTCTCGCAAAATGAGTAGTGCTTGTCGGGAGTACCAAGCATTGTTGCTCCTTGCATAACTCAAAAGGGCCTTATCGCTTGCAGTACGCAAATCTTCCACGGTTTGGGGGGAATTCGTTCCGTAACTTAGGCGGTAGATCGTGCCACTTTGGCGATGCACTCCGTCGTTTTCATGACATTCCCCAGTATCAGACCAATCGAGAATAAAGACGCTGCCATCGGGACCGGTTGATAGATCAATACCTCGGAACCAAGGATCTGCCATAAAACAGAAATCCGCTTCATGACGCCCGATGAGACCGGCGTCACCTCGATCTAAACGTTCGACGTTTAAGCGGCGACCATGGAAATTGATAGTATAAAGCTTATCTCGATACTCTTGTGGCCATTGATCCGATTGGTAGATGAGCATTCCACTATGGGCATGTCCACCACCCGCTGCATCAGTAGCGTCGCTTACTCCTTTACGAACCGCTGTCCAATCTTCTTTTCCTTGATCAAAATGAAAGTGATCAGCCACCATTTCCATCGATTCGTAGATGTCTGGGGCAATATGCTCACCGTACATGCGACGAAGATGTGCGTTAGGAAGAGCGTGCCATAGATGGCCTATAACCGTGTTAATAAAGAATAGATGCCCATTCTTGTCCCAATCCATACCCCAGGAATTGGTTGTTCCGTGTGTAACAACATCTACAATTTTCTGTTGAGGATGGTATCGCCAAATCGCACAGGAAAAGCTCTTTCGTTCTAGATCCGATGAACCTGGTGCACCCACTTTGGAAATAGCTTGAATACCGTGCCGACCATATAGCCATCCATCGGGACCAAAACGAAGGCCGTTTGCCATGTTGTGATGAGTGGTCAAGGCATCGAATCCGTCCAACACGACTTGAGGTTCGCCGTCAGGGACATCATCACGATCTTGATCAGGAATGAAAAGGAGTTGCGGAGGTCCGAGCACCCAGACACCGCCGAAACCGATTTCGATACTCGTTACATGTTTGCCTTGGTCCCAGAAAACTTTGCGAGTTTCCAGTGTACCGTCGTTATCGCGATCTTCGAATATGAGTATCCGATCGCTTAGGCGATCTTCAAACTTCATTTTCTGTTCCGCATAGGTATAGTTCTCGACAATCCAAAGACGGCCGCGGCTATCCCAAGCCATCGCAATGGGTTGAGCGACATCAGGCTGCTGGGCTGCGACCTGTAAACGAAACCCTGCAGGGAGTTTAGCTGCCGCGGCTGCCGCTTGTGCATCCATTCGCGGTGTATCGGTAACCTGAGAGTCGTAGACTTCGATTGTCGCTTTCCCAGTTTGCGCGGTGGTCCGGCTTTTGTCGCTATCGTCAACAGCTAACAGGACATTACCAAAGGCCCCCAACGCGATTAACGTCAAGCAAAATCGGTAGAGTGACCTCAGGCAATTACAACCAAGATGGTGGTAGGAGATTTGTTCAAGAAGACGCATTTCAGACCGGGAGAGGTTCGGGTTGTTGATGATAAGGTTGGAAACAAGATGGGATTTTTGATGACAGGGCGAATCTGATCGATCTATTATACGCGAGCGAAGATCGAATCGCTCAACGTTCCTGTACTATCCGAAAAGCCAGGCTGCTCGATTCCCATGGTGTGCAAAATGCTCAAGAAAAGATTCGCCATTCGGGTCTCTCCCTGACGCCAATATCGACCGTGCTGAATCCCCATGTTGTTACCACCAACGACCATCGTTGGCAAATTACGAGGCCAATGCGTCGTGCTCGCTCCACTTCCATAAAGTACAATCGTGTTATCTAGCACGTTGCCATCTATGTCTTGGTAGCCGACTAGCCGTTGGCAAAAGTGGGCCAATTGCTCGCTGAGAAATCGATCGTATTTAGCGAACTCAAGCTGCCCATCTTTATCCCCTGCATGAGACAAATTGTGGTGCGTTCGCGTTAACCCCAGTTTGAGCGGAAACGTATCGCTTATCCCCATCCCATCTTCTCGGTTTAACATAAACGCAACCGACCGTGTTATGTCGGCATCAAAAGCTAACGCGATTAAATCGAACATGTTGCGATAGTACTCGGCTGGCTCACCCTCAGGCGTTGCATCTAAATTTAGATGAGAATAGTCCTGATTCTTGAGCGGTACATCAATCCACTTTTCGGACGCGATCAGCCTGGACTCAATTTCACTCAGCGATGCCAAATATTGATCCATCTTTTCGCGATCTGAACGACCCAATTGACGATTAAAGGTATTGGCACTTTCCAATACTGCGTCTACCAGCTTTGTTCGAGATTGCAGTCGTTGGCGCTGCGATTCCAAGGATGTGCGATCAACTCGGAACAATCGATCAAATACTCGCCTTGGGTTATTCTCCGCCGGTACCGGTCGACCCTGAACATCATACGAGATCGTTCCTGTTCGTGACAAAAAGCCCACGCCCGCATCAATCGAAAGAACCAATGACGGTTGACGACAATACTGCTTGGTATGCTGGGCAATCATCTGATCCAAAGCGACGGAATTAAAGCTACCTGGCTTAGGATTGTGCAACGGTGCACCTGTTAACCACATATCAGAACAAACGTGCGGGTCCGCTTTGGTTCCATTCTCGTGATACAGCCCCCCAAGAAAACTCACATACTTGCGAAATGGTTCTAAAGGCTCAGTTGATTTGCCAAATTGAAACGTCCCATTCTCTTCGATCGTCGGACACCAACTCCACTCATCGATGCCATGCTCTTTCTTTGGTAATGACATGCCATTGGCGGTATACAGTGCACAAAATCGACGTGGCGGTTGTGCTGTGACGATCTCACCCATCGCTTCTAAGGCTGGCAAAGCTAACGCCGCGCCAGCAATACCACGCAACACCGCTCGCCGGTGTATGCGTTGTCCATGAGCCAGACTACCCGGTTCCCGGTCGTATCGATCTTCGAATTCACTATTGAGATTCATTTGGTAACTCCGTTGGTCTGGATTACTTCTTCAAGAAGAGATCGCTTTGAACAATCGCCTTAATCATGTCACACATGGGATAATCGTGAATGCGAAGTTCGCCCACCTGGACTCGTAACTGTCGCTCTTCATTATACGTGAGGGTTCGTCCGAGGGCGTACGAGGCTAAGTGCTTTATGGTACTAAATGCAACTTGGTCGAGCCGATCCCTAATCAGATACTCGCGAAAGTTGTTAAAGTCACTTACCTTGTTGCCGTCGGGCAATTCCGATTGACTATCGACTGCCTCTCGCTTGGACAAGCCTCCAGCATCAAATTGCTCAAACGGTAATCCCCATGGATCGATTCCCATATGACACTTGATACAACCCCGTACGTTTCGATGTTGTTCGAGCCGTTGCCTCAAGGTAAGTTCGGACAAGTCTTCGAGTTTGGGAACGTTTGGTGGTGGATCATCGGGTGGTTCTGCAATGATGCGTCGCGCGAACCATGCACCTCGTTTGACCGGATTGCTCTCTCGTCCATCGGACAATCCTGCGAGAACAGCTGCATGAGTTAAGACTCCCCCCATGTGCCCGGCATGGTGCTCGATAGGAACAAATTCGAAACCGCTTTCCAATTTATCGCCGCACCCGTAGTAGCTTGCTACGGCTTCATTGGCCAGGATAAAATCTGATCGGACCAAGTTCTTTGCTGAGAGATTGTTTCGAATCAGATGCTCAATAAACCTAGCTGGTTCTTTAGATAACTCGGTTTTGACGTCTCGCGTCAGTTTGCTAAATCGTTTGGCATCGATCTCTACAACAGCGAACTTATCCAGGCTTAGCCATTGCGACGCGAACTCGTTCGTGAACTGCCGAAAGCGAGGGTCTGCAATCATTCGATCCACCTCGGAATCGAGCGAACGCCTCAGTTGCCCGTTCGATGCTAATTGCATGAGACGTTCATCAGGCATTGTGTTCCATAGAAAATAGGAAAGCTTAGATGCTAACTCCCAATCGTTGAGATCTTCTAGCTCGGGTCCTTGGCTCTGTTCAATATGAAACAGAAACTGAGGCGAAGTTAACACCACGACCAAGGTTTCTGCGATACTCTGCTGGAGATCTTTACTACTGGCGTAAGAATCCCGCCATATGGACAACAATCGCTGAGTTTCATCGCTGCTAACAGGCCTGCGAAAGGCACGGGATGCGAAGTCTTCGAGGATCTGATGCGCATAACGTTCAGGTTGATCCCGACTCTCAGACTCTCGAAAGATGTTTCTATGCGACTCGGGTGGCCACTGTTCGTAAAAGGGACCTTCGAACTCGATGCTGCGAATGAGCAATCGGGGCATATCACGGCCGTCGGTAAACTCGTTGCGCACTCCGATCTCGCGAATACCGGCTAAATAGTTGACATTATCTTTTTCGACATCAGGGCTGGGGTAATTGTTGATAGCTCCTTCGAAGATGTACTCTTTCAGTTCCGACGATGCGACTTTTTGCGGTTCGCCCACTTGGGTTAACGTGCTCCCGCAGTCACGACGTAATCCTAAATGCACCCCAATGTGAGGAAAGCGATTTTCAAACGACTGAAATTGTTTGGCTAACAGACTATCGGAATTCAGTCTGCGAAATGAAACCTTCTCAATAGGCTGTGGCCCGGCGAATCGAACGTTGACCTGATGTTCCCCTTCCTTCAACCTTAGTGCTACGAAGGCTGGTTGTATCCAGTTACTGGAAAAGAATCGATCCCCGACCTTCATTTGCACTTCATGAGTACCGGGTGGAAAGGGAGCAGTCGCAAAGTTTCTACCCGGTTCTACTAAAGCCTGAATCTCCGCCGAATTTAACGCTCGTTTATAGAGCCGAACTTCGTCGATCTCACCATAGAACTTTTGAGCATTCTGGACTGCCCCAATGTGAAGCTTGATTGCTGGGTTGTCCAAGTCAGTGAGATTGATAGTCCCTTCAGCCACCTCGAAACCGTTCACATACAATTTCGTTTGTTTGTCACCTCGTTTCACTACCACGGCGATATGCTGCCATTGGTTAACCCGTATGATTCCGGCGGGAGACTCGACGGTACCATTGTGTTGTCCAATGTGATTCGCAGTTTCGATGCGCAAAACACCGAGGTTGTTGGGCATGTCTACGATCCAACCATGTGTGTAACCGTAACCTCCCAAACATAGAATTCCACCTTGCCTCAGTTCATGCGGATTGATCCAAGCGGCCACGGAAAAATCACCTGCACCAACATTCATCGCATCGGTGCGCGGCACTGTCGCAAACCCCGAATTGCCATCCACCGATAGTGCGTGTCCGAACGGCGAAGGAACAATTCGGGAACCTCCTACCAACTCAATTTGTCCTGTAGGGGTCGAATCCTCTAGCGTTTTTGGATCGGGTTTACCTTCTAATATGTCATCATCAAACGCTAATTTGACGGCAAGATCCTTATCAAGCTGACTCGCATCTGGTTTGGGCAACCCGCTTTGGCTTCCAGTCAGTTGCACGTCGACTTGATAGATCCCTTCCTGCGTAATAGAGACCTGTCGAGGTTCATGAAAGCTTCCTTTAAGCTCGATTACCTCTGAGCCACTGCTTTCATCGATTGGCGATTGGTGGTCGAGCAAAAGGCCGTCATCATACTTTGCCGCCCGGACCTTGATTCGGAATCGTCCATGATCGGGAAGCTCGCGAAGCGATATTTTGAAATTGGCATGAGGACCGTACGTATTCGATTCGCCGAAGATCTCGGGACTTGGGATCGCAGGTCTTAACAGCAATCCCTCGGATACGGTTTCATAAGCTCGACCTTTGGGATATCCTTCCGATCCTCTCATACAAGCAAAGACAGCGTGGTAGATGCTGTCATAGTTTCGCCAATCTCGTACCGTATCATTACCTTGGTACCCTTCGATGAACCGAAACTTTCGTTGCATCGCGAATGGAGTAAAGGCAAAAGGCTTCTTTAGCTTGGGTTCTGAAACTACGAAGTCTGCGTTATTGAGCAACAAACTATTGGCACCGAGAATCAAAGAATCGGGGCATGGCTCGTGATTGATACCTCGTCCTAAATCCATTCGGAAGTGTTGAATCGTCGGCGTCGATGTTTCGTCAACCAACGCAATGTTGAGAGATCGTTCCGCGATTTGAAAGTACGATTCAATCTGCAACGGGGAGAGTTGCATGACGGAGGCGTTATTCGTAAAGCCATCTTTCGAGAGTGCATCCGGCGGCAGGATATCTGTCAGGTTGTCATCGATCTTGAGTAGATCGCGCAAGGTGTTTCGAAATTGGGCAACAGTCAAACGGCGTACAATGCCATTTCTTGGGACGTCGCGAGATCGAGCCATTTCCATTGCGACTTTTAACCAGTCTTCAAACTGGGTACGTTCCTGGGCTGTTGGTTGCGACTCGTCCGACGGCGGCATCTCCTGCGCAGCAACTTGTTTACGGATTGCATCCCAAAGTTTCAACGTGCTTTCTTCCATCGCTCCCGTGAGATGATCGACGCGTATTCCGGACTCGAGCAGATCTGCGTTATGGCATTCGGAACAGTATTTGTTTAGAAACGGTTTTGCGAACTTTTCAAAGCCTTGAGTCACCTGCAACTCGGAGGAGGCTGGAACTTGGTAGGCGAGAGAGACATCATGCAGCAATAAAGCCCATGCGATCACGTACAAAGACGCTTGCAGCCTAAGATAATAAACGGATTTCAGTAATCTCGCGACCATGATGCTTAGGGCCAGATACGTTTAAGGCGGTGGGAAGGATCCGTTTGCTTGATTCGAAATGACGCCTGAAATAGCAGGCATCGAGTCTTGAATCGGTAGCAAACATATTGGCAGGGTTGGGTTGGTAGGGAAACCCTATTATAACCGCATTTGTCCATTCCGTGCGAACACAACAGATCTACTTGGCAAATCAGCCGAACATTCCAGTGTTCAGAAATGCACGGTATCTCTACATTTGCAATGAATAGCTTTGCGTTTCTTGTAGGCCGTAACAAGGCTTTGCGAAGTTACGGCAGCTCTCGATCCCTTTCAGGGCTAGGCTGGCAAGTCGATTGATCTCCGGCGTACCTTGCCATAACTGCGTCTCGTTGAGACTTGTTACGGCCTACGTGTAGAACCAATTGAGGGCAAATGTTCTACTATGGGGGCTCTACCGTAGTGGTCGAGGCTACGAGACCTTGCACGCTGGCACGAATACGGCAGGAATGCAATATGAATGTCAGGCCTCAAAGCAAGCAGTCACCAGTGCAAAAGGCCTCCTAGCGTCGTCCACTACAACAGCCTTGCGTGCACAAACAATTGAGGGCAATTGCTTTACTGTGGGTCGGCCAGCAAAATGCAAACTCGGGGTGAACCTACTGCAAAAAAGATCGATCAAAAATTTGCTTGACTTTGTATCCCGAGCAGCTTACCGACCACGCGAGCGAAATTTATCCGTAACCCCGAGGATTTGCCCAATTATGCCCAATTATGCCCAGTGCTATAGGCTGGCTTTTAGTCTTGTCAGCCAATCATGTCGATTTTTTCGCGGCCTTGCCTCGCTTGTCTTGTCGATATTCTTTGATGAAAAGAGCAGGTGGGTTACTGCTTGCTTGTCATTTCTTTGCCTACTTAAACCGGTAGCGATACATGCCGATGACCTGACGGATGAAGCCGAGGGCTGGGTAGCCGATATGCTAAATGATATCGAGTATGGCCTCGGCTCTTATTACGTTGATTATCGAGTGACGATCGAAACCTCTCCTGATTCCATCAATTGGGTTAATTCCAAGGGAGAGCTGTCTCAATTTTATGACGAAGATCGGAAGATACGGATAAACAACGCCAGTTGGGTTAATTCATCGATTGGAGGAGACTACATTCCTCAATCGGGAGAGGCGTTTCGAAGAGGTAGTTTTCATGTTACGATCGCGGAATTAAATTCAGAAAGATATGTGTTACAGCCGGTGATTGACGAAGGACTCGTCCCGTTTAACCCCACATTTAATAATTGTTTGTTTATTGATCCGTTTGCATGGACTGCGGTAGTACCTCGATCTTTTGCTACCGATAAGTATGATGATTGCCAGAGACAAGCGTTTGTGGATTCATTTCACGAAAACTGCGTTCGTGCAACACGTGACGCTTCAGGAGTTGTTTTCACCAGATGGATTGGAAAGATCGCAAGGAAAGACGGTACACATATTGCTTTCAAGGAAGGGAAGTTCAAAGATAGCCTGCCGATTGAGAGACAATCTTACACAGCAAATCGATATTTTAAGGCAGAAGATGTCCCCGCGACGAGCCAATGCCGACAAACAAGGTCTTTTAAATTGGAGTGGGTTAAGTTTAAGCAAATTAATGTGCCGTCAAAGATCTCTGGAATCGTTTTTGCGGACGCACCTCCAAGCAACTTTACCGAACTGAAATTCGATGTTGACTTAAAGTTCTTCGAGCCGGAGTCTAAACAGTATCGGGATGCAGAAAAGCAGTGGATGGAGACGTTGGGTAAATACCCCGTGATGAAGAAATTTTTGGAAATAGAATCGGAGCCGAAGTAGATCTATTGGTTGTGATGGTATACCACCCAGCGATCTAGTCTCAACTCTTGTAGGCCGTAACAAGGCTTTGCGAAGTTACGGCAACTCTCGATCTCTTTCAGGGCTAAGCTGGCAAGTCGATTGATCTCCGGCGTACCTTGCCGTAACTGCGTCTCGTTGAGACTTGTTACGGCCTACGTGCGGAAACAATTGAGGCAATTGTTCTACTATGGTGCCTGCCGTCTCTGCATCGTTTCACGATTTGTTACGGCCTACGTGCAGAAACAATTGAGGCAATTGTTCTACTATGGGAAACGCGATGCGTTAGGGTGCTGTAAACACATACTGATCGATATTAAGATCGTAACGATGGATGTGGATTTCGCTATAGCTAGGCTTCGCGGCGTCGCAATCGCTCCTGCCGCTGACCTGCTGCTACTTTTATATTCTCTGGTAGTCCAGGCATCTTTAAAACCTTGGCTAGGTCTTCCGCAGCCTTTTCGTTTTCGTGTAATGCGGAGTATGCAAGCGATCGATTAAATAGTGTCATTCCTAGTACATCTGCTGGCAATCCCTCAGCTTTGATCGCTGTAGTGTAGTCCTGAATTGCTCCTGCAAAGTCACCTTTGTTGGCCTTTAACATCCCGCTTCGATACGGAGCGAGATGACTCTCTCGACGTGAAAATTTGGTTTTAAGCCAATCAAAAAAGCCCATCTGAAGCAACTCGCTATCTTGAAAAACTGCCTTCTGAAACAAGTCACCAGACGAAAAGACCAGTGCAAGACGAAACTACCTGGCGAATAAGGCGTACAGAGTGTTCGACGAACGAATAAAAAGAGTTCCATCGCTAGCGGCTGATGTTGCCCAATATCGTGCGTTATCCTCTGGTAGCTTGTTTACACGTACCAGTTCCAGCTTAGGACCGGGCTTGAGTACAAACGTGTTTCCGTTTTCGTCAGGACAATAAACCAAACCATTGTAAAGCCACGGCGATGCCCAAAACGCACCCGCATCCGGTAATCGATCTTGATACAGTACGTCACCCGATTTTGCATCGACGCAACTCATCATGCCATTTCGGCCAGCCAACAAATAGATCTTATCGTCAACCATCAACGGTGAAGAGCGTTGTGGAGCAAACTTAGTCGTGCTCCACAATATGTGTGAATTACCCGTCTCACCCGGCGTCAAACTAATGTCTCCCGTGGCTCCAGCCTTAACGACCATCATGCCTGCCCCGTCACGGCCTTGATGACCTACGACTAAGAGATCGGAATTCGCCGATGGTGTCGAACTATAGCCACCAACGCTCGATGTCGCTTGCCATAGCAATGTTCCATCTTTTGGATCGTAAGATCGAATCGTTTTCCCGGCCGTTATAAGCTCCGTTCGTAGACTGTTCGTCCAAATGATCGGGGACCCCCAATTCGATACCTCTTCCCGTTCTTGACGCCACACCTCTTTTCCGTTGTTGAGATCGAGTGCGACGACAAATGACTTCTGTTCGTTGTCCGCTTGTATAAAAACCATACCGTTGTGAATGACGGGTGAACTCGAGGTCCCCCACTCATTCTTCATGGGATAGTTTCCAATGTCTTTTTGCCAAAGTTCCTGGCCGTCCAAGTCGTAGCAGAAGACCCCCATCATTCCGAAATAAACCACGATCCGAGTCCCGTCAGTGGCTGGTGTTTCTGATGCGTAGGTGTTATCGCGATGTGTCCCCAATCGCGGTTTGCCTTGAAGAGCATCTTTGGTCCAGAGGATGTTTCCCGTATCTGCGTCGAGACAAAGCACTTTCCATGCGTGATCCGAGCTTTTGTCTTTCTTTGCAGACGACACTGCAGTCGTCACAAAGACCTTTTTGCCGACCACGACAGGCGCTGACCATCCCTCACCAGGGATGTTTGTCTTCCATTGAAGGTTCGAGTCCACTCCCCACGTTTCGGGTAGTTTCAGGTCGCGTACGACGCCGTTGCTCTCCGGCCCGCGGAACTGCCACCAGTCATTCGCCATCGATTCGTTACAAGCGACAGCGAGTGCCAAAACGATTAATCCAGAATACCTTCGCAACATTATTGCACTTCCCAATTTGGTTCTCAACGCGTGTCAAGCAAATGCCTGACCCAATCCTGCCGTTGCAATTCTCTGGAGGATCGCCAGCCGTCATCTTATCCGTTTTCGGTGCTGCTTAGGTAAGATACCTTTGTTGAGTTTTTAAGTTTTACTCAGAATTCCGTTCGAAATCCTCTGGTACAAACTGGTCGCCAAATGATTTATACTCGAGAACAACCGGGATACGTCTTCGATCACGTTATCTGTGCACTATGCATCGTGAACCGATTTTCAACATGAATTAATCCGCCCGTGACATTCAAATCATCAATAATCCACAAAAGGCTGCACCGAATCGTTCGGACGGTCCGCCCACTTGTAGATGCGTTTTTTCCTCGTATCTGTCAAATCTGCGATACCGTTCTGCTTGATCCCATTTCCGAATCGATCTGCCAGGAATGTTTGCTCAGCTTTGCCCCAGACGAAAATCGTTGTCAGCGGTGCAGCGCGCCGATCCCTCGCTCCGTAGCGGTTAACCCTAAGAAATGCCATTTGTGCAAAAAGACGTGGCACTTTCATCGCGCGATCTGCTTGTGCACCTACCGAGCTGCTGCAGCAAAGGCGGCTCGACGTATGAAATCAGCCAATCACGAACCTCTCACTGCCGAGATTGGTGTGCATATGGGTAAGTGGTTGAACGAAACGATTAATATCATTCATTACGATGCTCTGATACCTATCCCTCAACATTGGTACCGACGAGCCACTCTGCGTTACAATCAAGCCGAAGTATTAGCGAGAAAGATTGCAACCGAGTGCGATATAGCCGTTCATGATGATCTACTCAAACGGACTCGATTGACGGCCAAACAAGGAACCAAGACGATTCAAGAAAGACAACTCTCCCTCATCGACTCCTTTGCGTGCACGAAACCTGACTTTGTAAAGTATAAGTCATTTCTTCTGATTGATGACATTGTTACGAGTGGAGCGACCGCGAGTGAAGCAGCTAAGCCGCTTATAGACGCGGGCGCGAAACGGGTCGATATTGTCGCCTTTGCCCGCGGTGCCTCGGTCGGCAAGTAGCTCTTAGTACTTGCCGAATGGAATCGCTCAAACCATATAAGGAATATCAATCAGGTATCGTGACTAACTCACCACCTCGGTGAGTTAACAACTTCTCTAAGACTTCGAGATCAAATGTCTTAGAGAAGAATCTTACCGATCCATCCCAGATGCTAACGTTCGCCCCTTTTTCCGGAAAAGCATCGGTCAGGTCGATATCCTCAATGTTGATATCATCAGGAGCCGTCCATGGAACGGCATATTCGGAATCGACCTCTACGACCGAAATCGTATTCGAAAGACCATCGGTAAACATAGCGAACCGGAGCCTCCCCTCTTCCGATCCCGGAGTCCCTGCACCGTAGGGCATCACATAAGTTGTATGACCCGGCTCGGTTGGTATCTTCGGATTACGGTAAAAGTCTGGCATTAACTCAAGGAGTTGAATGTTGTGCGGACTATCCCATGGCTCATCGAGCTTGAATTTCTCATAGAGGCTTCCTTGTTCGATAAAAGGTAGCAATGCAACACGCCAGCTCAAAAGTGGTTTACCGTCGGCGTCTTTCTTCCAAGCTCGATTCGGCAACTGTCGATATGTAGACTCAAAGTTATGAAATGCGAGCATGATTTGCTTTTGGTTGTTCATACTCTGCATCCGTTGAGCCGATACCCTGGCTGATTGCACGGCGGGTAACAACATTCCAACCGCGATACCAACAGTCGCTGCACTATTAGATTGCAAGTCGAGTGAAAGATGATCTTCGTGCTGAGTCCAAAGGCTCTTTTCGAACACACTCTTCAATCGTACTGTGTACTTGTCGACCGCCGCCATCATCTCTTCGGAAACATCGGGGCTTTCAGCCATGCTCTCTCGCATCTGAGTTGTGAACAGATCAAATCCAATCGATTGAACATCTTTGAGCGCCGAAGCGATCTTGCCTATCGATTCTTTTGAATCGGAGAATAGATCGAGAACCAATTTCGCATTAATTCCCGGTGTTGAAGTGACTCGAACAACGTCTACCTCCTCAGCCAGCGTCATCAACGGAGCCAATAGTGGTTCAGGCAGCGACGCGGGGTTGTCTTCTAAGAAACCGATAACCAGGGGGCGAATCGGTTCGAGAGACAACACAGCAAATAATGGCGATTTCGTATCACCCGCAATCTTGGTCGCGGGTGTTTGAGAATCCTTGGCAGCGAGCATCCTGCGCAACATGCTGTCTGTTCCAAAATACAGTTGCTTTCCCGTTTGCTGAGCGAATCGAACTGGAGAGTAGTTCATTTCGCGGAATCGAAGTTCAGCGCGTCTCGGCGATGTTTGTACTTCTTTGAGATCAGGTAGATTCAAATCGGCGATATCAACATCGGCCGACGTGAGTATCGACGCTCCAAACTCAACTCCCGATGGTCCTGGCATACCGAGGACCACATCGACGGTGTTAGCCGAAAGTACATCGACACCCATTTGCTCTTTTGAGCCGACACTGATGATCTCCCATGGCACGAACTCAAGCTCTTTGAGCTTTCTGATTTCAGTCAAATCCACAGATACAATCGCAATCGAATCTGCCGGTAAGGCTTGAAATCGATTGCTCGGTTCCTGTGCTCTCGATGAACTGCAGGCACCAAACAGTGATATCGCGACTAGAAACTTGAACACACACTTTTTCATGATAAGAATTCACATGGGGATAAGAGTCAGCCAAAAACCGCTGGGGAGAATCATGCAGGCGGAGCCTACGAATTCCAATTCGATCTGCCTACACCGGGAACGTCGAAGCAAGCGAGCTATGGCAAGCTTACGACCTCGCCCCCGTTGTAGGTAAGCATTTTTTCGAGTATTTCTAGGTCGATAAATTTGCTCACGAATTGTACTGAACCATCAAAAAATCCGACGTTTGATCCTCGGGGAGGAAATGCATCAGTCAGATCATTCTCATCAATGCTAATATCATCTGGGGCTGTCCATGGTACGGCATAACCTGAGTCAACTTCAACAACCGCAATCGTGTTGGAGGAACCGTCGGTCATCATCCCGAATTTGATGCCACCCTCAACCGACCCTGCAGTCCCCTCACCATAAGGGATCACGTAGGTCGTGTATCCCAATTCCGTTGGAACTTGTGGATTACGGAACGTGGGAGGCATCCGTTCAAGTAGCTTGATGTTGTGCGGGCTATCCCAAGGCTCATCTTGGCGAAATTCTTGGTATAGAGCATTTTCTTCAATGAATGGCAAGATAGCGACTCGCCAGCTTAGGAGGGGTTTCTTCTCCGCATCACGTTTCCAGACGCGTCCAGGAAATCTCTTATAGGCTGACTCGTAATTAAGCTTCGCCAACAAGATTTGTTTCATATTGTTAGAACTGGACATGCGCTGCGCGGCGGCGCGAGCTGCTTGAACGGCAGGCAAAAGTAAGCCGACCGCAACACCAATTGCCGCCGTTCCATTCGAATCTACACTCATCGACAATCGATCATCGTACTCCGTCCAGAAGCCTTCGTTGAGCAGCGTTTTGACTCGCGCAGTGTACGCATCCACAGCAGCTAACATCTCAGGCGATACGCCGGGGCCTTGTGCCATGCTTGCTCTCATTTGGGTTTCGACAAGCTCAAACCCAATCGATTGAATCGCTTTTAGTGCGGAAGCAATCTTTGCTATCGATTCCTTCGATTCGGAGAACAAATCGAGCGTTAGCTTGGAATTGAAGCCAGGGGTGGAGATTAATCGAACATTGTCTACTTCCTCCGCTAAAGTCATAAGGGGATCGAGCATAGGTTCAGGAAGCTGAGCCGGATTATCCTCTAGGAAACCAATCAAGATTGGTCGAATAGGTTCGAGCGATAAAACCGCGAAGAGGGGCTCTTTTGTTTCACTCGCAATTTTGAGTGCAGGTGATGAGGTGCCTTTTGTGGCAAGCATTCGTCGCAACATGCCGTCTGTTCCCATAAACATTTGCTTGCTAGATTGCTGCGCAAATCGAACAGGTGAGTAATTCATTTCTCGAAAGCGAAGATCCGCGCGACGTGGCGAGGTTTGAACCTCCTTTAAGTCGGGAATGGTCAAGTCGGCAATATCGACATCTTGTGATGTCATGATCGAGGCACCGAACTCTGGACCTGACGGGCCAGGCATACCGATCGCTACATCGAGAGTTCTAGCTAATAAAACATCGATACCCATTTGTTCTTTCGAACCTACACTGAGGATCTCCCACGGTACAAACTCAAGCTCCTTTATCTTCTTAACCGCCTCCAAATCAACCGAAACGATTGCGATAGAATCAGCTGGTATCGTTTGAAATCGACTCGATTTGTCTTGTGCATTAATCGATGCAATTGAACCAAACAATGTGAATGCCGTGAACAGCGGCAAAAGACTTTTCTTCATACTAAGAACTCACTGGGGATAAGACATCGGACAATCTTCAGTTGAAGTATAATGCATGGCAGGGCTACAACAACTATCGAAGTCATCGGACTGCAACCTGCAACACGTCAATTTGCAACGCTCAAGAAAATCGCGGAATCGAAAGGGACTGAGAGCCCGGACCCCAGTGATGTGATTGGGGTGCTGGATCGGCGGAGCGATCCACGACAATGGGGACGATCGGGAAATCGCCCCAAACGGAGGGTGAAAGAGCCGGTTTTGGATCGACAGTTACTGACAACCGGATAAAACTGGAGGTTTATCCTAGCGGTTTTAAACCGCTGCTCCCGTTTCGAATATTTCCCAAGGTGTTTTTGATGCGTTTGTATAACGTCTGCGGTCTCGGCAACGCGATTGTTGATATTTTTTTAGAAACCTCAGACGAAGAGTTCGCGGGGTTGGGCTTCGAACGTGGCACGATGCGATTGGTCGATGCCGCCGAACAAAAGTCCTTGTTGGAACAACTCAATACCAAAGGCCATGAGCTTCGATTGGTCAGTGGCGGGTCAGTGGCTAACTCGATCATTGGTATGTCCCAATTAGGTGGCAAAGGAGCATTCATCGGATGTGTTGGCGACGATCGATACGGCCTTCACTATGTTGAAGAGTTCTCGGATCTCAAAATCAATATCGGCAACCCTGTGATCGTTTCCGAAGCTACCGGAACGAGCTTGGTGTTGGTTACCCCCGATGCTGAACGGACCATGCGGACATGTTTGGCGGTCTCCAGTCACTTGGCTGCAAAACATGTTGATGCCGATCGCATTGCTCAATCGGAATGGCTTTTTATCGAGGGCTACGTGTTTGCTAATCCGGAAACAGGCCAACATGCGATCCGGGAAGCCATCCGATGTGCGAAACAATCGGGTACGAAAATCGCGATCACATGCTCGGATGGCTTTATTCCACAAGTCTTCGGGGACGCACTCCATGCGGCGCTCAAGGATTGCACGTTACTGTTCTGCAATGCCCCTGAAGCTATGGCGATTACTAAAACCGATGATAGCACCAAAGCCTTTAACGCGCTGAAGACGATTGTTCCTAACTGCGTTGTTACCGATGGACCTAACGGTGCCTTTGTTAATTATGAGGGGACCGAGTGCCATGTGCCTTCGTTCGTATGTCAACCGAAAGATTTAACCGGTGCTGGTGATATGTTTGCGGGTGCGTTCCTTTACGGTATTACTCACGGCTACGCGCCCGCTGTGGCTGCGAGAGCTGCTAACTATCTTTGTATGAAAGTGATTACCCAAGTGGGGGCTCGTTTGATCGGCGATGCTCAGACATTTTGGCAAGAAGCACTCGATGATTATCGCGCTGATGATGTAGGTGGATGAACCGATGAATAAAATGCGAATTGCGGCGTGTCGGTTCCTGGTTGTTAGTGTTTTGGCTCATTGCAGTATGCTCAATAGCTTAGGACAAGATTCGAATCCAGTCGTTTCCGAAGAAACGTCAATCGGTATCTACGACCGCCCATTCGGACCAATTCATCAAAGCAGATCGATTGTCACTGCTCGCAAGGGGATGGCGTGCACGAGTGACCCACGGGCCACACAAGCTGCGATCGAGATCTTGAAGCAAGGTGGAAATGCCATTGACGCGGCCATCGCAGCCAATGCGGTATTAGGGGTCGTGGAGCCAATGAGTTGCGGTATCGGTGGAGATCTTTATTCCATCGTTTGGGATGCAAAAACAGAGAAGCTTTATGGACTAAATGCGAGTGGCCGCAGTCCCTCGCGACTAACACGATCCGTTTTCGCCGAACAGAACCTCAGCGAAATTCCACTTTATGGGCCATTGTCCTGGAGTGTGCCTGGTTGCGTGGCTGGCTGGCATGATCTCCATACAAAGTTTGGCAAGCTGCCCATGGAATCGATTCTCGCACCAGCAATTCAATTGGCCGAAGAGGGATTCGCTGTGTCGCCGGTTATTGCGGGGTTCTGGAAAGCAGCGGAGGAGAATCTGAGAAAACATCCCGACTCGGCAGCAACTTTTCTTCCTCTTGGAAAGGCGCCTGAAACGGGTGACGTCTTCCGCAATCCCAATTTGGCCGCAACCTATAAACAGCTTGCCAAGCAAGGACTACCGAGTTTTTATACCGGTTCGATAGCCGATAGAATTGTTCAATTCAGTAACAGCAATAGCGGCTACTTTGCCAAGGAGGATTTCACCAATCATCGCAATGAATGGGTGGCCCCCATATCGACCAACTATCGCGGTTATGATGTTTGGCAGATTCCACCCAATGGACAAGGGCTGGCGGTTTTGCAGATGCTGAATGTTCTGAGCCAATTTCCCGTCGCTAAGATGAAGTGGGGATCGGCCGAGTATCTGCACTTGCTGATTGAAGCTAAAAAACTAGCCTACGCGGATCGAGCTCGTTACTACGCTGATATGGCTTTTGAGAATGTGCCAGTCAAGCAGTTGAGTTCGATTGGATACGGTAAGCAACAAGCAACACGAATCGATCCGACACAATCCTCTGTGAACTTGATCGCCGGTGATCCGAAATTAGTCGACGGAGACACAGTTTATCTATGCGTCGTAGATGAGGATCGCAATTGTTGTTCACTCATCCAGAGCAATTACTATGGATTTGGTAGCCAAATGGTGCCGGGTGACTTAGGTTTCGCGATTCAAAACCGAGGTAATCTTTTCTCTCTTGATCCAGATCATCCGAATCGACTCGAGCCAGGTAAGCGGCCGTTCCATACCATTATCCCGTCGCTTGTTACCAAGGATGGCAAGCCAGTTTTTGTCTTTGGTGTTATGGGAGGTGATATGCAACCTCAAGGTCAGGTGCAGGTATTGGTTAATTGGATCGATTACGGAATGAATATTCAATTGGCTGGCGATGCGGCGAGAGTTAGACATGAGGGAAGTGCCACCCCAACCGGCGTCCCAGAAACGCCTCCGGGAGGTATTGTTCATGTCGAATCAGGAATTCCTCAACATGCAATCGATGAACTGAAACGCATGGGTCACTCAGTCGAGTTTGCTCGACGTTCTATGGGTGGCTATCAAGGTATACTGATCGACGCCGCTCGCGGGACCTTACAAGGGGCAACGGAGAGCAGAAACGACGGACTTGCATTAGGATTGGATTAAAGAATGGGACCACGCTGGATCGCGTTTGTTGCAGCAATATTCGGATTGATGGCCGTCGGCATTGGAGCAATGGGCTCGCACAGTTTGCCGGATCGGCTGAAGAAATCTGGGCTCGATGAAGCTCAAGTGGCCAAGAAGCTTGAACAATGCGAAATCGGAGTGAAGTATCAAATGTACCACGCGCTGGCGATGTTGGCGGTGGGGTTGTCGGCATTGCCAAGCAGGAGCGCATTAGCCAGAGCAGCCTGCGGCATGTTCCTCGCAGGCTCGATTTTCTTTTGCGGTGGTTTGTATAGCCTGTCTCTCTTCAACACCTTGGGACACTGGGCGATCGTTCCTTTGGGGGGTGTCATGTTTATGATCGGCTGGATTCTATTGGGGCTAGCGATGTTGCTCCGACCAAAGAGCACAGACCCTAGCATCGATTGAGTTTTCGCAGGACTGTCGATCGACCGACTCTGAATCGCTCCCGTCCCATAATTGCCTAACTCGCACACTCACCCCCCCCGAAAGTGGGGTTTTTTGCATTAGCTTACCGTTTCGCCGATTTTGGAACTGCCCGACCAACCGGGAGATTTGGTAGAATTGGAGACGAAAACGTGCCAAATTCCTCTCGAATTAACGGGTTTCGAACAAACTACCGCGATCCCTTCGTACATTTTGGAGTCCCTCTTAGGGGCTATTGAGAGATCATTAACCGTTTTTGACCGAAGCCAATCATGTCTTCTACGACAGAGAACCACTTTCTATTTCAGCAGGAACTAGGGGCCGTTACGTCCCTGGCTCGCTCCTGTTGGGTAGCATCGGTGTTTTCTCAAAGGTCACCAGAGAAAGAAACCCCTAACGAGGATGCCACCGTCGTCATCCCTTTGGATGAAGAAACGGCCGTGTTTGCGGTCGCAGATGGTTGCGGCGGTCAACGAGGGGGAGAGATTGCATCCTCACTGGCCCTAAAGTGCCTAGCTGATTCGATTGCTAAGGAAACGGATCGCTCCAATCTCAGGCTTGCGATTATGGATGGCATTGACCATGCCAATCGATTGATCCAAGAGCTCAAAATCGGGGCCGCTTGCACAATCGCGGTTGCCGAGTTTCAAAAAGGTTGGGTGCGAACTTACCACGTCGGTGACTCGCAACTTCTATTAGTCAGCAATCGAGGTCGCGTTCGTTACCAATCGGTTAGCCATTCCCCGGTTGGTTTTGCGGTGGAAGCAGGTCTGCTCGCACCCGAACAAGCGATCCGCCACGACGATCGGCATGTCATCTCTAATTTTCTCGGATACCAAGAGATGCGAATGGAGATTGGTCCCTGTTTAGAGATGGGGAGCCGAGACACTCTCATTATCGCTAGCGATGGGCTGTTTGATAATCTCTTGGAAAAGGAGGTTATTGAATTCATGCGAAAAGGACGACTCGCCACATCATTGCAGTCTCTCACTGATGCAGCCTCGCAGCGTATGCGTGGCCAGGGAGACTCACCATGCAAACCGGACGATCTTAGTGTGATCGCGGTACGACGATCGTTTTAATTCGGTATTACGAGTTCGATTCTTGATTGCCGTTCGCTTTGAGCCACGTTTCTATCCAGGCAAGCTATCTCTGGTGGCAATGGATTTCGAAGTGGCTTGGTATAGTCGATCGCACCATGGTATCCACCATTGACGTATGAGAGATCCAATAAGGCCTGACGATCGAGCAGAATGTCCGGTTCTCCTGAACGCAGCGGTATGCTCAGTTTTGGCATGGGCGAGCTAATAGTGATTGGGTAATACCAACAACGATTCTTGACATCACCGCGAACGACCACGGCGCGGTAAAGTGTTTGTTGCGAAGGGGGAATCAAATCCTGGGGTAATGTTACCGACCAATCTCCATCGCGTATCAGATCGATTTCGACGAGATTAACTCCACCGTCGTAGAACATTTCTTGTTTCGTTAGAAAGTTCTCTCGGCCGCGACCAATCTTGTTTGATGGGCTCAGGAATTCGATCGCGGTTATAACACGATTTCCGGACTTTGTATCCAGTATAACGATATTGCGCAGCGTGATTGGCTCCTTGACTCGCTTCAAAAGAATGGCCCCGGGGGGGGCCAAGGTCGTGAAAAGGCCGGAGACATAGGTAACACTCAGCTTGTCGATTATTTCTTACTCGTACCAACAGTGTATCTGAATGGAGCGCAGCGGAATTCAGACAAGCTGCTGGCTCGCCGAATCTTGCCAGGACGCGCATCCAATTGCGCTACCACGAATCGATAGTAAAAAACATCCCATACTCCATCGGTGTCGCTTGGTTGTAAACCAACTTGTTCATCTATAAACACGTCACTGAGTCGATACGATTTACCTTTAAATTTGATTTCACCAGCGCGGTTAGCGACCCGTGTTTCGAAGCGACTGCTGTATTGGTAAGGGACAATTTTGCTTCGGAACTCACGATCACTTACTTGATACCGACTGGAAGGAACTTGGTCCTACAATCCTTCATGAGGCCGATCATGATTGTAAACTTCT